>CAZWOX010000020.1:0-51092 GCA_964635345.1 uncultured Nitrospira sp. | reverse complement strand
CGCTAGGACACCGCGCGTAATCGCATCTTCAAGCCAGTGAGCGGATTCTAACACCCGACCTGGGGGTGGTCAACTACAGGAGTTCAACCTGCATGCGAGTCATCGCGCAAATCAGGCGGCCACGCGGCACGAACTGCCGACCGCATATCGGCGGTTGCTTTCCCGACATCCTCCCGGCCGAGTATGCCGCCGATCATCGCCGCCCCAAACGCCCCCGCGTCACGCACTGATTCGATTCGTTCGCGTGTGATGCCGCCGATGGCGAACACCGGCACCGATGAATGGCGGCAGGCGTCAGCCAGCACCGCTGATCCCAGAGGATTGCCGAACCGCCGCTTCGACGGCGTCTCAAAGATCGGGCCGAGGATCACGTAGTCGGCTCCGTCTTCGCCGGCCTGTTGCACTTCTCTTACAGAATGCGCCGAGACGCCGATGAGCCGCTGCTTGCCCACGATTCGCCGCGCAGCCGAGACAGAAAGACTGCTGGCGCGAAGGTGGACCCCGTCGAGATCCAATGCCACCGCCATATCAATACGGTCGTTGATGATCAACGGAACGGCACGATCCCTCGTCATCGCGCGAATCTGACGGACTAACGACAAGAGCTCACGGGTGGGAAGGTCACGCTCGCGCAACTGGATTGCCGGCACACCGGCATCCACCGATTCACGAAGCGCGCTCTCCAGCGAGCGCCCGCGAACCAGCGAACGATCAGTGACAAGAAGGAGGTGGAAATCAACAGGCGGCATGAGCGCGTGACAGGTGAAGAGTGCGTAGTAGCCGTGACGAATGCTCGAAGACTTCTTTCAATCCGCCGGACACTCATCACACATCATATGGATTACAGCATGCCCTCAATGGGGCTGCTCGCAGTCGCGTACAACTTTCTCGGAATACGTCCGGCCTTGTACGCCAACCGGCCGGCATAGACCGCATATTTCATGGCTTCCGCCATGGCGATCGGATGCTGCGCTCCCGCAATCGCCGTATTCATCAATACGGCATCTGCGCCATACTCCATCGCCAGCGCGGCATCGGAAGCCGTTCCCACTCCGGCATCGACAATGATGGGAACCTTCACGGTCTCCATCATGATCTTCAAATTATACGGGTTGCGGATCCCCAGACCGGACCCGATGGGCGCCGCCAGAGGCATGACGGCCGGGCACCCGATATCGACCAGCTTCTTCGCGACAATGGGGTCATCGTTCGTATACGGCAATACAATGAACCCTTCCTTGATCAGAATCTTGGCGGCTTCGATGAGCCCTGCTGTATCCGGAAACAGGGTCTTTTCATCACCGAGCACTTCCAGCTTCACGAGATCTGAGATGCCGGCTGCCCGCGCGAGCCGTGCGTACCGCACCGCGTCCTCGACCGTGTAACAGCCCGCCGTGTTCGGAAGAATCGTGTACTTCTTCGGATCGATGTAGTCGAGGAGATTCTCTTTCGACCGATCCGTGATATTCACGCGCCGGACCGCCACCGTCACCACATCGGCGCCGGATGCCTCAATCGCCTTTTTCGTCTCAGCGAAATCTTTATACTTTCCCGTCCCCACCCACAGCCGTGAGCAGAAGGCATGATCGCCGATCGTCAATCTATCGTTCGCATCCATCCGACTCTCCTTTGGTCTCACATCCGCCGCCAATAAACCCGAGGATCTCGACCCGGTCTCCTGCGCGGAGACTCCGCTGTCCAAAATCCTTCCGGTCGAGAATTTCAAGATTCAGTTCCACGGCCACACGCTCCGTCGAAACAGCCAGATCCTTCAAAAGATCGGCAACGGTGCCGTCCTCTCGCCATCCGCGCGGCTCCCCATTCACCTGGATTTGAATCTCGTCAGCCATGTCGGTCATCCTATGGGAGCACAATTCTGGTTGTCAATTAGCCCTCCCCCTTGTCTCAAGAGGGGCATCCCCCGCACAATGCGGGTCCATCGATAGCCGGAACGGCCTGACATGTCTACGCCCAACGAACAACTCGCACAAATCTTTCAGTCGATTGCCGCACTGCTAGCGTCCCAACGAGCCAATCCGTACCGCATCCGGGCCTATCGTCGTGCCGCTGATTCGATTCTGGCATTGGAAGAAGACATCGCGCTGGTGGCGAAACGTGATGAGCTTGAAGACATCGACGGGATCGGGAAAGATCTGGCAGGAAAAATCATGGAGTTTCTGGAGACCGGAACGATTCGCACGTATGAAGAACTGAAGACACCGTTGCCACCCGACGTAAAGAACTGGGCGCGGCTGCCGGGGCTTCACGACTCCTTGGTAAGCTATCTCTATGCCAGACTGGGAATCCGAACGCTGGACGACCTGGAGCAACTGGTCTCATCCCACCTTCTCCGCACCGTTCCGGGATTTACCGGATCGGAGGATGAATTGCTCCAGGCCATTCGACAGCAGAAATCGCCTCCTCCGAGTTAGGAGACTTTCATCTCCTTGAAAATCTTCCAGGTCTTCAGCAATTCGACCGCCTTCTGCAATTGCGCATCCTGCTCAAGGGCGGGATCGCCGGCACTGTCGAGCGGCGGAGTTTGAGGAGTTGCACCGTTCTTGGTAGCCGCATCATCCGGTGCCTTCCCGTTGGAATGCGGTACCGCATCCTTCTCTTTTCCTTGCCCCTGGGCCGGCTTCACAGCTTTGGTCTCAGGTGACTGCTCGGCGGGCTTCCCGTCTTTTGCCGGCGCCGGCAGCTTAACGACGATATCGGGAGTAATACCCGTAGACTGGATCGATCGTCCCTTCGGCGTGTAGTACTTTGCCGTGGTGAGTCGCAGGCCTGAGCCGTCACCGAGCGGCAAGATCGTCTGGACCGATCCCTTCCCGAACGAAGTGGTACCGACAATCACCGCACGCCCCCAGTCTTGCAGCGCACCGGCAACGATCTCCGACGCGCTCGCCGACCCTTCATTCACGAGAATGATCATCGGAAGCTCGTCCATTTGATCTTTGGACTTCGCGAGCCACTCATCCTTCTTACCCTCGCGATTCTTGGTGAACACGACCAGTTTCCCGTTCGGAAGGAACTGCTCGGATACATCGACCGCCGCCGTCAGCAACCCGCCGGGATTATTCCGGAGATCCAGAATCGCCCCTTGGACTTTCTGCTCGCGGAACTGCTTGATGGCTTTCGCGAGATCGCGTCCCGTCGCTTCCTGGAACTGTGTCAACCGCACATAGCCCAAATTGTCGATGATCTTCGACTTGACGCTTTCGATCTTGATGGTATCCCGCATAAGCGTAAACAGCAGCGGATCCGGCGTTCCCTCGCGTTGAATCGTCAGATTCACCTTGGTTCCCTTCGGCCCGCGCATTTTTTGGACCGCATCCATCAACGTGAGATCCTTGGTCGTCTCATCATTGACCTTCACGATGAAGTCTCCGGCCTTGATTCCTGCCCGCTGAGCCGGCGTCCCTTCGATCGGCGCGATCACGGCCAGCCGGTTTTCCTTCACGCCGATTTGAATGCCCACGCCGCCGAATTCTCCCTTGGTTTCCACCTGCATTTCTTTATACATCTCAGGCGTCATATAGGCGGAGTGAGGGTCGAGTGTCGAAAGCATGCCGCGGATGGCCCCTTGCACCAATTCTTTGGTTTTCGTTTCATCGACATAATGCCGCTGAACCTGATTGAGCACCTCAGAAAAGGTCTTGAGCTCCTCATAGGTCTCCGTCGCATGACCGGTTCGCTCCCAGCCCTTGCCGATCAGGACTCCACACAAGATGGCCAGGACCATCATCGGCCCGATGACCCAAGACTTCCCTCGCGGCTGCTGTTCCATGATACCTCTATCCTTTCCGTCCATATCCCCGAGCCATTTCGCCAATCAGGTCAGTCTCCGCCCAGACCCCTTATCGCTTTGCCAGCCAAAGCAACGGGTCAACGGGATCCGACCCCTCGCGCAGCTCAAAGTATAATGTATTTTCACCGATCATGCCCGTATCTCCGGTTTCTCCGATCGCCTGGCCTTCCCCCACATGTTCCCCGACTTTCGCCAAAATCCTCGATGCATGGGCATAGAGCGAGAAAAACCCGTTCGTATGATCCATAATTATAACGAGTCCGTACCCTTTCAACCAGTCCGCATACACCACCGTTCCCGGCATGACCGAATGGATAAAGCTGCCTTCAGCCGTCCTGATTTCAATACCCTTTCGTTGGACATAGGTATTGAAGGTGGGATGCTTCTGCCGGCCGAAGAAGGAGACGACCTGTCCATCCGCCGGCCAGGGTAATGCACCCTTGGTCCCGCGCGGCACGGCCGGCGCGGTCGGCGGCCGCATCGCCAAGGCCCGCCGCCGCGTCTCCAATTCGTTCAACAGACTATCGACCCGTGCGGCAGACCGTTCAAGCTCCTCGGCCGCCCGGTTGAACGATTCCTTTTCCTGCGTGATCTTGGTGAAATAAACCTTCTTCTCTTTCTGCAGCGATCGGATATCGGAAAGCTTCTTCTCTGTCGCATCCTTATACGCCAACATTCCCGCGCGAGCTTCCGCCCGTTGCCGCTCCGCTTGCTCCATCCGTCCGACATCGGCGCGGAACGTCCCCATCAACTCAAAGTCTTTTTGAGAAACCGCCGAGAGGTATTGCAATCGGCGTTGAAAGTCTCCGTAGGAGTCCGCCGACAACAATGTCTTCACATAACCAGCCCGGCCCTCCATGTACTGCACACGGAGTCGAGCGAGAATGGCATCCCGACGCTCCTTGATGCTGCCCCGTATCGCCCCAAGCTGTTCGGTGATCGAGTCGATCTCACGATCCTTCTTCCGGAGCTTCTTGTTAATCTCCTGATGTTCCTGGCGGGTCCGCACCAATCGTTCATCAAGCGTTTGAATCCCCTGAAGCACGGACTCCCGCTTTTTCTCTGCTTCATCCGCTTGCTTACGCTTCTCTTCGATTTTGTCTTTCAACTGTTCCAGCGTTTTGCGTTCACGCTCGATCTTTTCAGAAATCGGATCGCCTGCGGCCAAGACCGTACTCACCGTTCCCGCATACACCATGAGGCACCCAACGACCATGAACGTGAGATGCCGCCTCATGCCCGCCCATCTCCAAACCGCCTGAGCGACACGAAACTCCCGGCAAATCCAAGTCCGATCCCGACCAGAACGAGCGCCAGACAGACGGAGAAAGGGAAAAAAGTAATCATGTGTTCGATACCGCTCAATCGGCCGGTCGAACTGATCTGTTGGCGAAACAGCTCGAACCCGCCCTTCAGAATCAGCAATGACAATGCGCTCCCACAGGCGCCAAGCACCGCGCCTTCGAGCAGATACGGAATGCGGATGAACCACCTGGTGGCGCCGATCAGCCGTAAGATCTCCACTTCCTCCCGCCGTGAAAACAGCGTCAGCCTGATGGTATTTCCGATAATCGTCACCGCGGCCGTCGAGAGAATCACCCCGACACCGATGGCGATCAGCTCGATATACCGAATGAGCCCTGCCAATGCGTCAATCCATTCTTGATTGTAATCGACCTTCGCCACCCCCACGATCGTGCGGACCCGCTCCGTCCACCGTTTCACCGCATCGGGGGATCGAAATTGGGAGGCCAGCGTCACCACAAACGAGGCCGGAAGCGGATTTTGCCCCAACCCTTCAAGCAGGTGGGAATCTGCGGGAAACTGGGCGCGAAACTCACCCAACGCCTGTTCCTTTGAAATAAATACCGTGGCCGCCACCATCCGATCCGCCTTCAGTCGGCCTTCCAACTCGGCCACCGATTCCCGGGTGAGCTGATCCTCCAGATAGACCATGATCTTAACGTCTTCTTGGAGCCAGCCCGCGGCGCTCCGGAGATTCACGTACAACAGCAGAAAGATCCCGACACAAGAAAGCGTAAAGGCCGTCGTCAGAATCGCCACGACCGTCGTCGTTCGATTCGCCCGCATATTGGCCCAGGCTTCACGGAGCAGATAGAACAATCGTCTCATGCGCCCACCTGCAGGGCATGGACAGGAGCCGGCACCATGACCCCTTCATGAAGAACAATCACCCGGCGATTAATCTGCGCCATGACCTGAGGATCATGGGTCGCGACAATGACGGTCGTGCCTCGCGCATTGATGAGTTTGAAGAGTTCAATGATTTCCGCGGTCCGCTCAGGATCCAGATTGCCCGTCGGCTCATCGGCCAGCAACACGATCGGCCCGTTCACAATCGCCCGGGCGATGCAGACGCGCTGTTGCTCGCCGGCAGACAAGCTGGTCGGCAACTGGTCCTTCTTGTGATCGACCCCGACCGCCCGCAAGGCCTCCGTCACCTTTCGGCGAATATCGACCGACGACGCCCCCTGCACAATCAACGGCAGAGCCACATTCTCGAAAACCGATTTCTTCGGTAACAGACGAAAGTCTTGGAAAACCGTCCCGACCTTTCGGCGAAGGAAGGGAATATCCGATTTTCTGAGCTTGGTGACATTCTTCCCTTGGACGAAAATTTGCCCCTCGTCAGGAATCTCAGCGGCAATCAGCATCCGCAGCAAGGTCGACTTCCCGGCCCCGCTCGGCCCCATCAGCAAAACAAACTCCCCCTTCTCGATATCGAGCGTAAGATCGGAGAGCGCCGGGCGGCGATCGTACGTCTTCGAGACATGGATCAGTTGAATCATCGCATCCACCATCACCTGCCTACTGAATACCGCTACCAGCCTGCACGATCGGACACCTCGAACGCATGCTCGATATGCTCAATCTCAAACGAAGACTCGGCGCCGCCCTGCACCAAGACCACATCGAATCGACAGACCCGATCGCTCCAATGACGCCGGGCAAGATACTGCGCCGCTAACCGGATCAACTTGGCTTGTTTCCGCTTGTCCACCGCTAGGAGCGCACCGCCGAACGCTCCGGTGGTTCGTGCTTTGACTTCAACAAACACCAGAACACCGTGATCATCGGCCACCAGGTCGAGTTCGCCGATCCTGGTCCGAAGGTTCCGCTCCAGAATCGCATAGCCCTTCCGGCGTAAAAATTTTTCAGCGCTCGATTCACTGTCCTGGCCAAATTGATGGCGAGGATCACGCGTCGTCATCGGTGGTTTCATGGGCGAAACGCCTCACATGACGGCACGCTCGACCGACCACTCCCCCCGTTCATAGCAGCGAGTACCGGGGCAAACGTCCGCCTATGGATCGGAGATGGACCGAACTCGGCCAGGCGCGCCAGATGCTCTTCGGTCCCATACCCTTTGTGCGACAGGAAATTATACCGCGGATAGAGACGGTGAAACTGAGCCATCAACCGATCTCGCGTCACTTTGGCCACAATCGACGCAGCCGCGATGGACAGCGACAGCGCATCGCCTTTGATGATCGGACGAACAGGCATACTGACGCCGAGGAGCGACACCGCGTCAATCAAGACATAATCGGGAGCAGGTGAGAGTTCGGCGAGCGCCCGGCGCATCGCCAGCTTGGTCGCTTCGAGGATATTGATCCGGTCGATCTCTTCCGCCGTCGATGACCCGACGCCGACACAGACGGCCCGATCCATAATCTCGGCATACAGCCGATCGCGCTCTGATACGGATAGTTGCTTGGAGTCGTCCACCCCGATCAGGCGACAACGAACGTGAAGAATAACGGCAGCCGCGACGACCGGGCCGGCCAGAGGACCCCGGCCGGCTTCGTCAACACCGGCGATGCGGCGATACCCACACCGCCGGGCCTCTTGCTCGAATTCCTCGGTAGGTCCCAACCGGTATGCCCTCCGACTTGCGAGACCGACTCAGAGGTAGGGGTGAGGCTGACTGACGGCCACCCGATGAGGCACCTAAGCCTTGGCAGCTGCCGCAGCTTTCCCCTCACCCACAAACTCGCGCTCTTCAACCTTCGCGAACTTACCCTTCTTGGACCGGAGATAGTAGAGCTTGGCGCGGCGAACGCGGCCCTGACGCACCACATCCACCTTGGTCACGATCGGCGAGTGCACCGGGAAAATTCGCTCGACACCGACGCCATAGGAGACCTTGCGGACGGTAAATGTTTCCGTATTCAAGGTTCCTTTACGAGCGATCACCGCTCCCTCGTATACCTGAATGCGTTCCTTTTCACCCTCCACGACTTTCACGTGGACCCGCACCGTATCGCCCACTTCAAACTTCGGCGGCGTGGCTTTGGTGAATGACTGCTGAAGACGTTCCAACCGATTCATGATGCTCTCCCCTTCCTTCCATCAAACGGGCGTTGAGACAACGCCCTCGCTAATAATCTCACTCAGTAACCGTTGATCTTCACGACTCAAACTGCGATCCCGAATGAGGTCCGGACGCCGTGCATAGGTGCTGCGCAAGGCCTGTTTCCTGCGCCAGAGACGAATGGCCTCGTGATGCCCGGAGAGCAGCACCTCGGGAACCCCCATGCCTCGCACATCGGCAGGCCTGGTATAGTGCGGATATTCCAAGAGTGAATCCGAAAAAGACTCTTCGACCACAGACTCCGGATCACCCAATACTCCCGGGACCAATCGAGTGGCGGCATCGATCAAAACCAAGGCCGGCAATTCGCCTCCGGTCAAAATATAGTCGCCCACCGACACCTCTTCCGGCTGGAGCGCCTCGCGAACCCGCTCATCAACCCCTTCATAGTGCCCGCAAAGGATGACGATCCGACGCGGCTCGGCAGCCAAGTCTTTCGCATAGTCCTGCGTGAAGGTGCGCCCTTGGGGCGAAGGAAACATCAAGCGGATCTCTTCACCACGCGCCTGGGCCTGAGCACGCAACGCCTCCACCGCGCGGAGGATCGGCTCCGCCTTCATGACCATCCCTGCACCGCCGCCATAGGGAACATCATCCGCGACCTTGTGGCGATCCATCGTGTAGTCGCGAAGATTATGCGCCTGGATAGTCAGCAGTCCCTTCTCTTGCGCGCGCTGAAGCATGCTGTGCCCCACCGCCTGGAAAATCATCTCGGGAAACAATGTCAGAACGTCGATGCGCAGCATATCACGCCCCCAACCCTTCGATCAGGTGTACGGTCATCACCCGCTGCTGTAAATCAACGGCCACAACCAAATTTCGCGCTGCGGGAATGAGCGTTTCCTTGCTCCCGTCCTGCACCACAAACACATGATTGCCGGTCAATTCCCAGATGTCGGTCAACGTTCCGATTCCATTCCCCTGCTCATCCTGCACCCGCAGACCGATAAGATCGCATTCATAGTACTGGCCCTGCGGCAACGGGGGCGCACTGCCTTTCGGGATTTGAATCAACCCGCCGCGCCACGCCCCGGCTTCTTCAGGGGAAGTCATGCCTTCAAACGCGAGAATATACCCTTGCCCCGCAGACCGGATATGCGTCACCCGCGTGTCCCAGGTCTTTCCATTAGTCCCCAGGAGACTCACGGCTCCCAATGACTCCAATCGACCGGGCACATCGCTGAGCGAACGGACTTTCACCTCGCCCCTGACGCCGAACGACCGTTCGATCCGTCCTACTGTTACCAACTCGACCGGGTCGGCCACCATGATAGGCTACGCCTTCTTTTTCGCCGCTTTCTCTGTTTCGAACTGCTTCCAGAGACCGGACCGCCGCAACAAGGTCCGCACAGTCACCGAGGGCTGGGCTCCATGATGCAACCAGGTCAACACCCGGTCCTGCTTCACATCCGGAAGACCCTGTTCCTTGAGCGGGTCGAAAATGCCGAGAATTTCCAGAAACCGCCCGTCGCGGGCCTTCCTGGAATCCGCCGCGACCAGCCGATACATCGGTCGCTTATGTCTGCCTGTCCGAGCCAATCTGAGATGAACTGCCACAACTGTCCTCCTTTGAAAAACCGTCCAACACGGTCAGTGAATGACTCTCGCTACATGGAGCGCATGAGTTGAGCGAGTTGTCGCCGCCCCCCTGCGCCCGTCATCGCTTTTGCCAGTTTCTTTGCCGACAAAAACTGCTTGATCAACCGATTGACATCCTGCACGCTGGCGCCGCTCCCGCGCGCGATACGCTTCTTGCGGCTTCCGTTGATGATCGTGTGGTCGCGGCGTTCGCGCAATGTCATGGAATCGATCATGGCGGCCACCCGGCCCATCTCGCGCTCCGGCTTATCCCCCTCGATCACACTTTTCAACTTTTGTCCGCCCGGCAACATGCCGAGAATCTGCTCCAGCGAACCCAACTTGTTCATCTGGGCCATCTGCTTGCGAAAATCCTCAAGCGTAAAACTGTTACTGGTCAGGCGCTGCTGCGCCTCTTCGGCCTGCTCCTGCGTAAACGTCGCCTGCGCTTTCTCGATCAGGGAGAGAACATCGCCCATCCCGAGGATCCGGGAGGCCATCCGATCCGGATGAAAGACTTCCAGCGCATCCAGCTTTTCGCCCACCCCGAGAAACTTAATCGGCTTGCCGGTGACCGCGCGGATGGATAAGACCGCTCCGCCACGGGCATCGCCTTCGACTTTCGTCAGGATGACCCCGGTGAGCCCCATCTTCTGATCAAACTGGGTGGCCATCGTAACAGCGTCCTGACCCGTCATGGCATCGGCGACCAGCAAAATCTCATGCGGTGTCACCGCCGTCTTCACGGCGACCAACTCTCCCATCAACTCATCATCAATGTGCAGACGGCCGCCGGTATCGAGGACGACCAGATCAAATCCCTGCTCGCGTCCACGCTCGACCCCGGCCTGGCAGATCCGTACGACATCCGCCTGAGTGGCCTGCACATTGTCGACACGATAAACATCGATCCCGAGATCACGACCAAGGCTGCTGAGCTGATCGCCCGCCGCAGGCCGCCGCGGATCCGCTGCAACCAAAAGCACCCGCTTCCCCTGGCCCTTGAAAAGCCGCGCCAGCTTCCCGCAGGTCGTGGTCTTTCCGGTGCCTTGCAACCCAACCATCATCACCACGGTGGGCGGCTGAGAATGGAGGGCCAGGCCCGCCTTCTCCCGGCCCATCATGTCACAGAGCTCATCCCACACCACCTTGACGACCTGATGACCGGGCGTCAGGCTTTGCAACACTTCCTGTCCGACAGCTTTGACACGAACTCGTTCGATGAAATCCTTGACGATCTTGAAGTTCACATCGGCTTCAAGCAAAGCCAGCCGGACTTCCTTCAAGGCCTCGCCGATATTCTGCTCCGTCAGCACACCTTGCCCGCGAAGCTTCTTAAGGATTTTCTCGAACTTATCGCTCAACGCGTCCAGCATAGGGCCCCAAAGAAAAAGGCAATCGAAGTCTTACCCAAGTTCTCCGATCGCCTCGTAAAATCTAGAGAAAGAGCATCGGGTAGTGTATAGAAACCGGTCCGGCGAAGTCAAGAGATCGCGAAGCCATCGGATTTGTTGACAGACCCGGGACCTTCCGATATGGTGCCCTCAGTTGACGTCAGGCGAACCTACATCGGGGAGCGTACATCGCGCGTGAGAAAGTCACCCTGGGTCCTTCTCATCTTTGTGCTCATCGGTGGGCTACTCGGCGGGATTCTTGGTGAAATTCTGCACGTCATGGCGCCCCAAGGCAACATTCAGAGCATCTTCTCCACGCATTTTACTCCCGGAATCAGCCCTCCCCTCACACTCGACCTGGTGCTTCTCAAGTTCACGATCGGATTCAGCATCAAGGTCAACCTGCTCAGTATCCTCGGCATGTTTATCGGAGTCTACCTCTACAAGCACGTCTAGGTGCTAAGGTCCAAATCCTTCAGCCGCAACGCCCGAATCTGATTGCGCAACTCAGCAGCCCGCTCAAACGCCAGCTCCTTGGCGGCCGCCTTCATATCTGCTTCCAACCTAAGAATCATCTGGCCCAGCGATTCATCCTGGCCGTAGCGTTCCGTGGTCTCAGCAGCAAAGTCGAGCTGCACATAGTCCAGCTCCGCCACGGCATACTCCAACGCAGGAATCTCTTTCTTGATACTGGCCGGGGTAATCCCATGAGCCGCGTTATACTCAGCCTGGATCAGACGCCGTCGAGTCGTCTCGGCCATAGCGATTTTCATCGACTCGGTTATGACATCGCCATAAAACACCACGCGCCCCTCAACGTTTCGCGCCGCGCGCCCGGCCGTCTGGATCAGAGACCGGTAAGACCGCAGATAGCCCTCCTTGTCGGCGTCAAGAATGGCCACCAAACTGACCTCGGGCAAATCCAGCCCTTCCCGCAGGAGATTGATCCCCACCAGCACATCGAATACCCCACGGCGCAAGTCACGGATGATCTCGGCCCGCTCAAGCGTTTTGACGTCGGAGTGAAGGTACCGCACCTTCAGCCCCAACTCGTGATAGTACTCGCTGAGATCCTCCGCCATCCGCTTCGTGAGGGTCGTCACTAACACGCGGCCGCCTTTGGCCACTTCCCTCCTCACTTCCCCTAAGAGATGATCCACTTGGCCCTTCGCCGGTTGCACCTCGATGCAGGGATCCATCAATCCGGTCGGACGAATGATCTGCTCGACCACCGCTCCCGCCGCATGCTCCAGCTCGTAGTTCCCCAGCGTCGCCGATACATAGACCACCTGGTTCAGAATTCGTTCGAATTCCTCGAACTTGAGCGGCCGGTTATCGATGGCTGAGGGCAGGCGAAACCCGTAGTCCACCAGCGTCCGCTTCCGCGAATAGTCGCCCGCATACATCCCGCCCACCTGCGGGACCGTGGCATGCGACTCATCGATAATCAAAAGAAAGTCTTTGGGGAAGTAGTCGATGAGCGTAGGAGGGGCCTCGCCCGGGGCCCGTCCGCTCAGATGGCGGGAATAGTTTTCAATGCCGTGGCAGTACCCCATGGCACGAATCATTTCGAGATCAAACTTCGTCCGTTGCGCGATACGCTGCGCCTCGACCAGCTGATTGTGCTTCTGAAAATAGAGGACGCGCTCATCGAGCTCGACTTCGATTCCCGAAATCGCCCGCTCGTACCGATCCGGCGCAATCAGGTAGTGGGTATTGGGATAGATCGGCACTTTGGGCAATTTACCCAGCGATTTCCCGGTCAGCGGATCGATCTCGTGAATCGCATCGATGACATCGCCGAACAGCTCGATTCGAACCGAGACCGCATCGCTGGCAGCCGGAAATATTTCGACGACATCCCCGCGCGCACGAAACGTCCCCCGATGAAAATCGACATCGTTCCGCGCATATTGGATCTCGACGAGCTTCGCGAGCATCTTCTCCCGGCGGATTTCCATCCCCACTTCAAGATACAACAGCATGCCATGGTAGATCTCCGGCGAACCCAGCCCGTAAATGCACGAGACCGACGAGACGATGACGACATCGTTCCGCTCCAGCAACGACCGGGTGGCCGAGTGGCGCATCTGATCGATCGCATCGTTGATCGACGCATCCTTGGCGATGTAGGTATCCGTCTGGGGAAGGTACGCTTCGGGCTGGTAGTAGTCGTAGTAACTGATGAAGTATTCGACGGCGTTCTGCGGGAAAAACTGCTTGAACTCCTGACACAACTGCCCCGCCAGAGTCTTATTGTGCACGAGCACGAGCGCCGGCTTCTGAACCTGTTCGATCAGGTTCGCCATCGTAAAGGTCTTGCCCGATCCCGTTACTCCCAGAAGCGCCTGGTGTTTCCTGCCCGCACGGATGCCGGCCGTCAGCTTGGCAATCGCGTCCGGCTGATGACCGCAAGGTTGAAAGGGGGCTTCGAGCTTGAACCGCGGCACGGCAACCTCCGACGGTCATCTTACCAAAAAGACAACAGCTGCACGACCGGCGCAGGGGGCGGGAAACAAAAAAGGGCCGCCGGAAATTCCGGCAGCCCTTTCGGATATCAAGGGGGTGTGACCGGTCTAGTACCGACCGCCGCCACCGCCGCCGAATCCACCACGCCCACCGCCACCACCGGAACGTGGCTCTTGAGGACGGGCTTCATTCACAGTCAAAGTCCGGCCGCCCAGCTGCGTGCCGTTCAACGCGGTAATCGCCGCCTGCGCTTCACTGTCCCCCGACATCTCCACGAAACCGAATCCACGGGACTGCCCCGTGAACTTGTCCGTGATGATGCGTGACGACGTTACAGCTCCGTGCACAGCGAACAAATCGCTCAGCTGTTGCTCGGTTGTTGAGTAGGGCAATCCACCGACGTAAATCTTCGAACCCATGGGGTTCCTCCTTTGAGAAAATGGTGTTGTGTTGGACTCGAGAACGGAGGAAGGAAGGAATGGGCCGAAGACGTCAACACAGCGGCGGCTTAGCTCTGGCTTCCGATCAAATTCCCGGGCACAACCATAACAACATCGATTCAGGCCTTGTCACTTTCAATGCTCGGCTGCCAGGCCTTTCGCACCCAAGCAAGTCGATGCTACTCCAGCAAACTGAGAAAAGGCAAGCAGAGAATCAATTGGCTCATAGCGACATCCCGTTCAATAGGCGGCAGGTGAAGAGAGGGGCCGATGAGAGAACAGGGGAACCGCGTGCAACGTGTCGAAAAACCAAGATGTTTTTCCTTGCATCACCACACCGACTTGACCGATTCCAAGCATCTGATCTTCCACCGAGAGCACCAATACCCCATCGACAAATGCCTCGATAAAGTCTTTGCTGACGATCGTGTTCCGCTGGACCCGAAGACTATGCCAATCAATGGGCTTTAGCGTTACGGCGGTCTGACCTAACACCGTAACCACTCCCTCAATCACGCGGATGACCTGTGCGCGCTTTACCTCAAGATCGACGAGAGCCGCGTAAAAGTTTTGTGCATCCCGCAAGGCAAACACGAATCCACCCACACCGGCCACTCCGTCAGCTGATCGCATACGCATCGTGAGATCCGGATACTCATATGCAAGTCCCTGCGCAATCAGCAGTCGGAAACAGGTGCTTTCCTCGCACACAGACGTCCCCATCACCACATTCGGAGCGGACGGGGCTGTTTCATCGGCTTCTACCGACCAGATCGCCGACACCCCGGACCCGGAAGAAAGCGGGATAAAACCTCCAGGAATACTTTTGATTGCATCCTTGTCGAACGTCCATTTATGGAAAAGGCCGCCGGTCGCCTGCTGCTTCAGATTCGCTTCTTTCTCCTCATGATTCTCGCGAGGGACTGCCGACACCGGACCGGCCGCCGCGAATACGAAGACCGCCGCCCAAAAGCCGGCGGCGAATACAGCTCGAATATATTGAGCTACCAGACGCTGGGTACTACGCATCTCACGCTCCTCCACTTCTGACACAACGTTTATAGCTTTGAACCCGTCGGAGAGTTCCGCCGCATATTGACGATCTCACGCTGCAATCGATCCCGCTCGGCCAGAATCTGTTTCCGCCGCTGCCAGCGATCCCAGGTCCACCACCGGAGCTTCTGGGCGAACGTCACCGATGGGGGAGCCACGCTTCCTCCGGGAGCATGTTGAAAGTCATAGCCCTTATGGCGATCGCGATTCTCAAAAAACCGCTGATAGAGATGCTCGTAGAGGCCGCTTCCCGGTCCACCGACAGCCACAGGCGCTCCTTTCTATAAGAGACTTTCCAACTGAACGCTCTCGGTCACAGGGGCGGAACAGGTAAACTGCTGACAGACATAGACCGTCGGCTGCCCGTTCACACTCACCTTCCCGGCCGCCAAGGGGAGCTCGCCCTCTTTGCCCCGGCGAGACTCATCGATGACCAGGAGAATCTTGTTCGGCACGTACCGCTGATGCAAGGTGGCCAGAAGCGACTCCGTCTGTGGATTACCCCGCGCCCCCACCACCACCACCTCTTTCGGCTTGGACAACAGCAGATCCAGCCCGCAAAGCAGCCCGGACGCGCCGTAGGCATTCTGATCCATCAACTGACGAAATACCCGCAACGTTTGTTCGGCACGGTCATAATACATCCGGCCTCCCGTCAAAGAGAAGAGCCGAACCAGCACCTGCACGGCCACCGCATTCCCAGACGGCATCGCGCTATCCGTGCCGGACCTCATCCGATGAATGAGCGCCTCATGATCGTTTGCAGTGAAAAAGAATCCGCCGACAGCTTCATCCCAGAATTGCGCGAGCATGCCATCCGTCACCACCTGAGCCTGCGCCAGATACCAGCTGTGCGAGGTCGCTTCGAAGGCATCCAGCAGCGCCGCCGCCAGATAGGCATAGTCATCCAGATAGCCGGCAATCCGCCCGCTTCCGCCGGCGACCGTGCGATACACACGCCCGTCGGCAATCGCGTAGTCGATCAGGAACGTCAGGGCCTGCTCAGCAGAGGACAGATACCACGGAGTCCCGAAGGTCTGGTACGCATCGAGAAAGGCCGAGACCGCGAGGGCATTCCAGCTGGTGAGAATGTTCTCGTCGCGTTGCGGCTTGATGCGCTGCTCGCGGGCAGACAACAATTTTTTCCGGGCCGGGCGCAGCATCGCTTCGAACTGCTCCTGGGCCTCGACGGACGATCCGGCATCTCCCAGCCGGTTCAAGACCGTCTTCCCTTCGAAATTGCCGCCGTCGGTCACGCCATAGGCCCGGCAGAAGGTCTCGCCTAACTCCTGTCCGAGCACGGCCTGAATCTCCGCAGAGTCCCAAATGAAGAACCGGCCTTCTTCTCCTTCGCTGTCGGCATCCTGCGCGGCATAAAACGCGCCGTCCGCATGCGACAGTTCACGACGAGTCCATTCGAGCGTCTCTTCGACCACCTGACGGAACCGCGCTTCTTTGGTCAACCGCCAGCCGTCGAGATAGATCCGGACCAGCTGCGCATTGTCATAGAGCATCTTTTCGAAATGCGGAATGAGCCATTGCCCATCGACCGCATACCGGTGAAACCCCCCGCCCAGATGATCGTAGATCCCGCCGGCCGCCATCTTGCGCAACTGCAACAACACCTTTTCTTCAGCCGTCGCGTCTTTCGTCCGGTACGTATGGCGCAACAACAGGCTGAGCGGCGGCACCGTGGGAAACTTGGGGCCTTCGCCGAATCCGCCGTTGACCGGATCAAAGAAAAGACTCAAATCTTTCACGCCGTCATTCAGCAATGTATCCGTGAGCGGCTCCGAAGACGGCTGATGCGCGCTCACCCGGGCCAATCCCACCTTGACCCGCTCGACGTTTTTCACCACATCGTCACGATGATTCCGGTAGGCATCCAGGACCCCCTGCAACACTTGCGGAAATCCCGGCAGATTATGTCGCGACACAGGAGGGAAATAAGTCCCACCGTAGAAGGGCTCCTGATCCGGCGTGAGGAACATCGTCAGCGGCCAGCCGCCACCCCGCCCCAGAAATACCTGCGCGGCCTTCTGATAAATGTCGTCGATGTCGGGACGCTCTTCCCGGTCCACCTTCACGCTGACAAAATACTGGTTGAGCACCGCCGCAATCTCACGATTCTCAAAACACTCGTGAGACATCACATGACACCAGTGACAGGCGGAGTAGCCGACCGACAGGAGAATCGGCTTATCTTCAGCCTTGGCCTTGGCCAGCGCCTCCGGCCCCCAGACATACCAGTCGACAGGATTCAGTGCATGCTGCCTGAGATAGGGGCTGGATTCAGTGATGAGACGGTTGGGAAACGAATCGGACTGGGTCATGATGTTTCGTGTCACATTCTCCGTGGCGAATAGTACCTGGCTCGACCCGGCGGTGCAACCCGCTTGGCCCCCTGTGCTATCATCTTCGTCGAAATCACGACAGAACGGGGCACCGAGATGACCAGCAGCCTGACCATAGCATTTCTTGCAACCTGCCGCATGGCCCTGGGCGTCATGATCTTGTGCCTGATCCATGCCGGACCAGTACCGGCGCAGCCATCCGACGCAGGACTTCAGACCTCCCTGAACGCCCTCTCAACCGAACGGATGCTGGCCGACATTCAAGCATTGAGCGCGCCCACATTCAACGGGCGACAAGCCGCCACACCAGACGATCTGCAATCAGGACTCTGGGTATGGGAAGCCCTTCGCGCGGCCGGCATGCGCTTCCCAACCCTCTTCAACGGTCAACTAATGATTCCGATAGCCAGCGGCGAAGAAGGAGGCGCCCTCGGCGTCATGGCCGCCATCATTCCCGCGCCACACATCGAACCGGACCCGACAGTCCGCCTTGGAACGGCCGATCAACCAGTGACAGCGCATATCAATACCGACTATCTTCCCGTCTTCGATTCACCCTCGGCTAATGTCCAAGGCCAAATCGTGTTCGTGGGCTACGGCATCGTCGATCCCGCGCGCGGCATCGACGACTACGCCGGCGTGGATGTGACGAACAGGATCGTCCTCTTCCTGCGGGGCAAACCGGATCAGCACCCGAAACCCGTCAGCCATGCCGACAAGGTTCGATTCGCACGAGAGCGCGGAGCCCTCGCCTACCTGACCGCGACAGGGCCGATTCTTAATCCCTATGAAGCCCGACGCGGCGTCACAGGAAGGCCCAGCGCATTCTACGGACAACTCCCTCCCGATCACGCCATCCCCGGCGCGTGGATCAGCACGGCGCTCGCGGAGCAGATTCTTGCCACGCCGAGCGATGCGGATCGCCTTCGTCAGCTTCAAGAACAGCTCAATAAAAACGGTTTGCCTCGAGCAACGCAAACGGATCACTACGCCGCACTCCGCTGGAACACCGTGACGCAGGAGGGACTCCTGACAAACGTGATCGGTCTCCTCCCCGGTACCGGTCCTGACACCATTATCATCGGCGCTCATCGCGACCACTTCGGCCGCCCGGCGGGCTTGCTCTTCCCCGGTGCCGACGACAATGCTTCCGGCACGGCGGTCATGCTGGAAGTCGCCCGCGCACTGGCAAAATCCGGGATACACCCGCGGCGCACAATCCTCTTCGTCTCCTTTAGCGGAGAAGAAAAGGATCTGCTGGGATCGCGCCTGTACGTGAGCCGCCCGGTTGCGCCCCTCTCCTCAACCAAAGCCATGATCAATATCGACCATGCCGGAATCGGCAATGGACGATTGACGGTCGGGGTAACCGGGCTCGACAAGAGTGTGGCGCAGGCGGCGGGAGAGCCTGCAGGTCTCGTCTCCAAACTCGATCTCTTCGGATTCTTCCCCGGCGGCGACCATGTGCCGTTCAAAGAAGCCGGGGTGCCAACCGTTACCGTCGTCAGCGGCGGGATTCATTCCCATTATCATCAGCCGACCGATACAGCCGACACCATCAACCCCGACGTTCTCATGACGACAGCGCGCTACGTCCTGTCATTGGCGTGGCAACTGGCAGCTGAACCGGAAGATAATCGGTAGGGTACTACGGAATCTCGTCGAGAAGTGTCGATGTAATGGATGGCAGCGGGCCAGTTTGTCTGGGAGGGCCAGGTAAGACCAGCGGCGACCCGCTCTGGTTGGCGCCTTGGATGAGACCGATTGAAAGTTGTGGTCCGAAAGTCATGACGGCGCCGCTCCAGGCTTGACCCGTCGTCGGGTTCCGAAAACTATACGTCTGCATATTGCCACCGGGCTTATATAAATACCCCTGAGTCCCCTGACCGTCGAGATACAGATTCCCCGGCCCGACCAAACTGAACAGCGGCCCCACCCCGCCGTCGAACGACCGCACCCCGGAAACCGATTGGGCCAAGGCCGGTCGGCTCTCGACAAGCACGACTCCCACCGTCCCAATTACCGTGATCAGTGCACCCGTGAGCAAGCGTCGCATCATAATCCTGATCCCTTGGGTGAGTTGAGCCATGACAATCTCCAGACCATAAGTATAATATGAGCCCATTCAGTCCGTCGATCAAGGAGGATTCATGCAGCCCCACTCTCGTCTCGTTTCCGACATGTCCGGATGGAGAAACGGTATCGCCATCACGCTCGTACTTCTGACGACCAGCCCCTGCTGGAGCCAAGGTCCTGCCAAGACGGCAACCCCGGCAGAACGGCGCGAAACCATTTCCTTGCCCGACGCCGCCGTGCGGGCACTACAAAGTAACCTGGATATCTCCATCAGCCGCCAAACGAAAGAAAGCCGGATCTTCGATATCACCGTCGAGCAGGCGAAGTTCGATCCGACCCTCAGTGTGAACGGCCAATACAGCCGGCAGGTCTCGCCGCTCAATCGGCCGGTCTTCGGCGGCACCGGCGGTACCCTGTCGGACATTCAAACATTCGACCAGCGCAACAGCTCCGTCACCGTCGATGCCACGCAAAACCTGATCACCGGCGGCAACGTCGATTTGAACTACAGCCCCGCCCGCACCAACGTGAATCAGAACGTGGCCACCGGATTCCTGTTCAATCCGGCCTATACCGGCGGCCTCGCTCTGACGTTAACTCAGCCATTGTTGCGTAACGCAGGCATCGACGTCAGCAAAACCTTCATCAAGGTCGCCCAGAATAACGCCGACGTCGAACAACACGTGTTCCGCGACCGCGTCCTGACCGTCCTCGCCACCGTCGAACAAACCTACTGGGAATTGGTCTTTGCCAACGACAATCTGAAGGTCGCCCAGGCGGCCCTCAAGGCCGCAGAAGAATTGCTGGCAACGAACCGCGCCAAAACGAAAGCCGGCGTCATGTCGATCGTCGATGTCCTGCAGGCCGAAGCCGCCGTCGCGTCACGAGTAGAACAGGTGCTGGTGGTAGAAAAATCCATCCGCGACCAGGAAGATCAATTGCGCCGGCTCCTCAATCCCGGCGAAGAGGACCTGCGGCAGGATGTGCGCCTGACGCCCACCGATGCTCCGGTGGTGGTGCTCGAACCCCTCAGCTTGCAGGAAGCCATCGATACCGCTATCGAACAACGCCCGGAAATCGTCCAGGCCAAGAAGAACCTCGAGTCGGGTGAACTCAATAAACAATTTGCCCGCAACCAGTTGCTCCCCACCCTCTCGCTCCAAGGCACCGTCGGCATGGCGGGGCTTGGAAAAGACTATGGCGATTCCGTCAGCAAGAACCTCGGCGGCGATTTTTACAATTATGGGGCAGGGCTCGTCTTGAGCTATCCGCTCGGTAATCGCTCGGCTGTCAGCACCTACAACAAGCGCCAACTCGAATTCAAAAATGCCGAAGCCTCGCTCATGAGCGTGCGCCAGCAAATCATCGTGGGCGTGCGGGAAGCCGTCCGTCGCGTGCAAACCGATTTCAAGCGGATCGAGACCACCCGCTCCGCCCGCATCATGGCCGAGAAGCAATTGCAGGCCGAGCAGGAGCGGTTGAAAGTCGGCTTAAGCACTACCCGCTTCGTGCTCGATTTCCAGCGCGACCTTGCCACCGCGCAAGGAAACGAACTCCGCGCGACCGTCGATTACAACAAGTCGCTCTCCAATCTGGCGCGCCACAAAGCCACCACGTTGGATCGTTACAATCTGCAATTACAATAGTCCTCCATGCCGATGCCTGAACCGAGCGAACGAGCGACCACGGTTCAGGCCAACGAACGAGGAGCAGCCCTGGCGCTGCTCCCGATCGCCGCGACCTTCTCTTTCTACATTTTCCCCGCGTCGCTGCAGGAACAGTCGTTCATTCAATTCACTCCGCAACTGCTGGCCTATCTCGCACTCATCTTGTGGGCGGCGCACAATCGCCCGCTGCTTCCACTCCTCGGCCTGCCCCCAGGCGGATTGAGGTCAGGACTCTGGCTGGGTCTCGTGATCGGCCTCAGCCTCGGCTGTCTCAACACCATCCTGATTCTCAAAGCCTTCCCCGCCATGGGATTCGACATCACGTTTCTTAAAGGCACTCCCCACGCCCGCATCCCCCTCGCCATCATGCTGCCCTGGGTCATCTGCGGCATCGCCGTTTTTGTCGAAATCAACTTCCGGGGGTTTCTCCTGGGACGCCTCGCCTCATTGGAGTCCCGATTCTTAAGCCTCCCCATCACCCCTTCCCCCTCGCCCCTCGCCCTACTCGTAAGCGCCCTGACCTTTTCATTCGACCCCTTCATGGTGACGACCTTCCAGCACCTGCACTGGATCGCGGTCTGGGACGGCCTTGTATGGGGGACGGTCAGGCTCAAGACGAACAATCTCTACATCCCCATCGTCGCGCACACCGTCGAGGTCATGGTGATGTATAGTGCGGTGAGAGCGGCACTTGGGTAGAATCGCTGCGCACCGTCCAAGGCAATCGAGAGCAGGCTATCGGAGGAGGAAAGATCCGTGAACGACTGGGGCAGATATGTACTCTATTTTCTCTTGGGCGGTACCATCGTCAGCGTCTCGACCTATCTCGGCGCGCAAGGCCGATCGTTTCTCGCGGCCTTTGCCAGCACCTTCCCCGCCATCACTGGAGCCACCTTTATCCTGATCTATCTAAACGGCGGCAACGACGCGATCGTCAGCTACGCGAAAAATCTCCTGTGGTTTGTCCCGCCCTGGACGGTCTATGTCGTGGCCATGATCGTCGGCGTCCCGCGCTTCGGCTTCTGGCCTGCGATGGTGGGATCGCTCGTCTTGTATATGGGCTGCGTGGGCAGCGTGAAACTGTGGTTTCGCTAAGGAAGATTGCCGTGACCAACCCTGCGTCATCAGGCCGCGCCACTGAAATGCAGCCGGTTCATTTCGTTGAGCGTCGAGATCATCTGATTGAGAGCGTGAGTGACAGTGCGGCTGGCTGCTTGGGAAGGGCTGTTGGCGCCGGCCCAGATATCGGGCGGGTTGGCGAAATCGCGAACGTTCTGACAAAAACGCGAAATGGTCTGCCTCCAATGGTGGGCGTCCGGAGCCTCCTCCAGGAACTGCGCCCGGTCGTTGGAGAAAGGCTGCTCGAATTGCCCGGCGCGGAGTTGCCACATCTGTTCCATGGCCTGCTGCCGATCCGAACCGAGTTCCAAGCCGCTCATTTTTTCGTTCAACGCAGCGAAGAACCCGCCGACGACATGCTCCACATGCGACTCAGGAAAGACGCCGACGCAGGCTTGCATGAGAAGAAATTTGTGAAAGAGAAAGACCTCGGCGCTGATCCGGGCATCGTTGGCAGAGGGATCGTAGGCCAAAGCCAATTCACGCAGGGCATCTGAAGAAGCCCCTTCAAGACTGGAGCCGAGGAGCCTCGCGATCTGACGGCCCAAACCAAGATATTCTGTATTCGACAGTAGCGCCATGAGGCTCCTGCTATTCGACGACTATCGCCGTGCCACTCGCACTCACCATGAGCATGCTGCTGCTCGCGCCGATTGTTTCGTAGTCGATATCGATCCCGACGATCGCATTCGCGCCGAGGTTCCTGGCTTGTTCACGCATTTCTCCCAAGGCAATGTCTTTGGCCTTCCGGAGTTCGGCTTCATAAGAGGCCGAGCGGCCACCGACAATATCCCGAATCGACGCGAAGAAATCGCGGAAGATGTTGGCGCCCAGAATGGCATCGCCACTCACGAGTCCCAGATACTTGACGGCCCGCTTCCCCTCAATACTTGGTGTCGTCGTCAACGTCATGCTCCCCTCCCGGTGGATGCCCCATCCTCTCATTATCGAACTTGATCGCCAAGCCTTTCCCCGTTCCCTGTTGAAGCCCACCTCCCCGCTTGATAGGATCGCCAATTCTCCCGGAAGGAATCCACGCCGTGGACGTCAGCCCTCTGCCTCTGCCCAAGCCTCCGTCATCCGACCTCATCGTCGAGGGCGCGCGGCAGAACAATCTCAAGAACATCTCACTCCGTATCCCCCACAACCGGGTCACGGCCATTACCGGCCTGTCCGGTTCAGGCAAATCCTCGCTCGCCTTCGACACGCTCTTCGCCGAAGGCCAATGGCGCTATGTGGAATCTCTCTCGGCCTACGCGCGCATGTTCATCGACAAGGTGGCGCGCCCGGATGTCGATCGCATTCTCAACGTGCGTCCCGCGATCGCCATCGAACAGAAGAACCAGGTGAGAACCACCCGTTCGACCGTCGGCACCACCACGGAAATAGCGGACCTGCTTCGGCTGCTCTTTGCCAAGATCGGCAAACCGATCTGTCCTGACTGCCACCAGGAAGCCCGCGCCTTCCATCCTGACACGGTCGCCACCGATCTCCTCGAACGCTTTCCCGACGCGCGCGCCATGATCCTGTTTGCCGTAGTCACCCCAACCGCCAAGCTGGAATCGGCATTCCTGCAATCGCTCCTGACCCGCGGGTTTACCCGCCTCAAAGCCGGCGATGAGATCCTTGATCTGCTTGAGGCCACCCATCCTCCGCTTCACACAGCAACATCGCTGCATGTCGTGCTCGACCGGCTTGTGATCAGGACGGATAATCGGACCCGCCTCATCGAAGCGATTGAGACCGCGTTCCGCGAGGGGGAAGGCCGCTGCACCGTTGAGGTGATCGGTCAAGGCCTGCAATTGTACAGCGCTCACTTTCTCTGCCAACAATGCGGTCGCACCTTTGAACCGCTCAGGCCGATCCTCTTTTCCTTCAACCATCCGATCGGCGCCTGTCCCGAATGCAAAGGCTTCGGCAACGTCCTACGCTACGATCCGAATCTCGTCATCCCCGACCACGCCAAATCCCTCGCCGAAGGCGCGATCGAGCCCTGGAGCAAGCCCGGAACAGATTGGTGGGAGAAGCAGATGCTGCTGGCCATGAAACGGAAAGGCCTCGACGTGACCGCCCCGTTTCGCAGCCTCCCCAAATCGGTGCAGACACTGCTGTGGGAAGGCGATGATTCCTTCGACGGCATCAACGACTTCTTTGAGTACATGGAAGGAAAGCGCTACAAGCTGCACGTGCGCGTGCTCTTGAGCCGCTATCGCACTCCGGTGGCATGTCCCTCCTGTCACGGCAGCCGGTTGAAGCCGGATGCCCGCTTCGTGAAGATCGCCGGCACCGACATTCACGAGATCACGGACCAGACGATTGCAGGCCTGTTGAGCTGGCTGGAGAATTTGACGCTGCGCCCGTTCGAGCAGAAGATTGCCGCCGACATTTTGCGCCAGGTGAAGGCCAAGCTGGGTTTCCTGCTGCGGGTCGGCCTCGGCTATCTCACGCTGGCCCGGCAAACAAAGACGCTTTCCGGCGGAGAAGCCCAGCGGGTGTCGCTTGCCAATCAACTCGGCGCCAGGCTGGTCGGCACCCTCTACGTCCTCGACGAACCGACCATCGGCCTCCATGCGCGTGATACGGATCTGCTGGCCGGCATCCTCAAAGACCTCGCCGCCGTCGGCAACACTGTGGTTGTCGTCGAACACGATCGCCACATGATCGAGTCGGCCGACTACCTGGTGGAACTCGGCCCACAATCAGGGGAACGGGGTGGCGAAATCGTCTGCGCCGCCCCGGCCAAGGAATTTCTGCAAGACCGGCGCGCCCTCACAGCCCGTTACCTCCGGGGAGAGGAACAGATTCCGGTCCAGAAATCCCGCCGCTCCGGCAACGGCAAGATCCTCGTGATTGCAGGGGCCAACGAACACAATCTGAAAGATCTCGTCGTCCGGCTGCCGCTCGGCATGTTCATCTGTGTCACCGGCGTGTCGGGTTCGGGGAAAAGCACGCTCGTCGAAGACACGCTCTATCGCGCCCTGGCCCGCGCCTTTCGGGTGGACTCGCTCCCGATGGGGCGATTCAAAGCCATCAAAGGTCTCGAGCACCTCAAAGGCGTCCGCCTCATCGATCAGCAACCGATCGGCCGCACGCCCCGCTCCAATCCCATTACCTACCTCAAGGCCTTTGATGAGATCCGGCAGCTCTTCGCCTCTGAGCGCGACGCGCTGAGGCAGGGACTGACGCCGGGACATTTTTCCTTCAACACCACCGGCGGGCGGTGCGAACGTTGCGAAGGGGCGGGGGTGGAAAAGCTGGAGATGTACTTCTTCGAAGACCTGTACGTGCCCTGCGAGGGCTGCGACGGGAAGCGGTTCAAGCCGGGGGTGTTGGCGATTCACTATCGCGGGAAGACGATTTCAGACGTCCTGGCCATGACAGTTGATCACGCCGTGCAGTTCTTCACCGGCTCGCCGAAGTTGCAAGAGCGGCTCCATCTGCTTTCCTCCATCGGCCTCGGTTACCTGCGCCTCGGACAATCCGCCACGACGCTCTCAGGCGGAGAAGCCCAGCGGCTGAAAATTGCCGCAGAGCTGAAGGACGGATCGGCAAAGGATCTCCTCTACATCATGGACGAGCCGACCACCGGCTTGCATTTCGAGGACGTGAAGAAACTCCTCGCCGTTTTGCACAAGCTGGTAAACGCGGGCAACACCCTGGTCGTCGTGGAACATAATCTGGATGTGATCAAATCAGCAGATTGGATTATCGACCTAGGACCCGAAGGCGGAACGGCAGGCGGACAAATCATCGCGGAGGGAAGACCGGAACAGGTAGCAACAGTGGAGGCGTCTCACACGGGGAGATTTCTAGCACAAAGCCTGAGACCAAAGGATGATTGACATAATTCTGTACATAATTTAGGCTCCTAGCATCCACTCGCCAGGAGGATCCGATGGCCATTACAACCAAGGACGTCGTCTCACTCAGCCACGCGCGCGCGAAGCTCACCGAACTGTGCGATGAGGTGCGGGAAAAAGGGAGCGAAAAACTCATCACCAAGAACGGGGGGAGTTGCGCGGCGCTGATCGATGCCGACCGCCTGGATTACTATCACCGACTGGAGCGAGAGCACATCCATACCGGACTGCTTGAAGAAGCGATCAAGGGGCTCACCGATCTGAAAGGCGGCAAGACCCTCAGTCTTGGGCAGCTCAAATCGCGCCATGGCCGCTAAGCACCCCCGTTTCACCGAGAACTTCTCAGCCAACCTGACAGCCATCGAGGCCTTTCTCGGCCCTCGGGGCCGGTCGGCATACCGACGGTTCCTCGATCATCTCTTCGATGACGCCATCCCCTCACTATGCCGGTTCCCGCAATCCGGGCGCTCGTTCTTAGTCCATACCATCAAATCGGCAAAAGCGGAGTCACTGACCAAGGTACTGCGCAAACTCCTCGGCAAAGAAGACGACTTGCGTGAATTCGTGATGGGCGAACATCTCGTCCTCTATCTGGTGCGCCGAGGCCAAGTAATCTTTCTCGCAGTGAAGCATCATCGGCAATTGTCATTCGATCTCAAACAATTCTGGAGCGAAGAGTAGCGGCCAGGAATGCGCTTAGCTGGCAACACCCTCACCGTCGTCGAACACAACCTCGACGTGATCAAGACGGCAGACTGTGTGATCGAGCTAGGCCCAGAGGGAGGAGAAGCAAGCAACCGAATCGTGGCTGAAGGCAAGCCCGAACAGGTGGCGAAGGCAGAAGCTTCCCATACCGGGCAATTTTTCACACAAGTCATTGCTTCACAGTGACCAGAAAGCCATAGTAGGCCCCGAATAAGTGCAAAGTTTTAAATCGTATACTGCGATCACCCATTGGGGAATCGATCACCGTCCAGAAATGATTCCCGCCTCCCACTATCGCTTCTTCGCACCCTTCTTCCTTCTCATGCTTTCAACCAAGAGCCGACAGGCATTCAGAGTCCGCTGGATGGGGTGTGAACTCACTCAATGTGGTGACATCGCGCCGATCCGCATAAGAACCCGTGTGATGGTCCTATAGACCTCAGCTGATAGAAATGGCAACCATTCAGGCGTATAAGTTCCAGCAGAATCAAGACACGTTACACGGATAGAAATTCGATGATCCGGCTCTTGTGCGGATCCGTCTAACCATTGTTATGCAGAATTGGACGCCACGCGGCACTCCGGCCGCGCTGGCTGCCATCGGCCCACAAGCGGTCACTGAAGTCCGAGAAAACCCGCATTGTTGAGAGGCCGTTCCCTATTACAAAGCCGTCATACGCTATCGATCCAGACAATCCCTGATATGGTCGGGCACTTGCGAAATATACCTGTTCATGTATAATTGGAACATGGCTACCAACGAAAGGCCTCTCGAATGGATAAGCAGTAGCCACAAAGACCTGATGGCGTTACCTGCCGACGTAAGGCGATTCTTCGGTTACGCTCTTTCGCTTGCTCAAGCCGGCGATCAACACGATGCGGCGAAGGTGCTCAAGGGCTTTGGCAGCGCCGGAGTGCTTGAGGTTGTTGAATACGATAGGAGCGGCACCTATCGTGCCGTGTATACCGTGAAGTTCGAAGAAGCTGTATTTGTTCTGCATTGCTTCCAAAAAAAGAGCAAGAGTGGAATCGCAACGCCGAAAGAGGATCTCGCCATCATCCGCGCCAGGCTGAAAGTGGCCGAGGCGCTTGCAAAGGAGCTACGAAATGAAAAAACGAGTCATTGATGATGTCGAGGTGCAACGCAGTTCTGGCAATGTCTTCGCCGACCTGGGCCTGCCAGATGCCGACAAGCTCAAGATCAAGTCCGGGTTGGTGATCGAGATCAGGAAGGCGATGCGCCAGCAAGGGCTTACTCAGCAAGCAGCAGCAAAACGCATGGGGATCACCCAACCTAAGGTATCCGACATGATGCGTGGCGACTTCTCCAATCTGTCCGAACGCAAACTGATGGATTGCCTGAATCGGCTCGGGTACGACATCGAAATCAAGGTAAGGCCGGCCTCCGATCCTGTCGGACATTTGATGCTGGCAATCGCTTGATGTATGTGGCGCTATATGAACCATACTGTCTTCACGTGATGGCCAGGCTTGAACGGAAGTCGAAAGCCTGCATCAATCAGCAGCCGGTTTAATTGCGGTAACCGGTCATTCATTCACCAGATTCCTCAATGACGGCAACGGGTCGAAAGCGGACGATCAGAAGCACATATTTGCCCGTACCGCATAGCATCCACATACACCTGACCGGCTACAGCGGAATTCGCCTGCTTCTGCCAGCAGATCACGCTGGGCGTTGAGCAATAAGAGATGGAAATTAGCCGTGAACGGCAACTAGATCATTGGCGAGATGGATGGTCGAAGTAGGACAGGAAAACACGATCTGTGCTCCCCCAGCGGTTCAGCGAGTGCGCCAGCGGCCCGGTCCCCAGCTAATGTGTAGTCGATGCCCCGAGGGACACACGACTTGAGAGAACAGCTAAGAACGGATTCTTCATCTCACAACCCCGGTCTTGGCTCCGCCACGATGCCGAGTTCCAGCGGAGAGCCGCCGCGGCGGATATCGAGTTGGAGAGACTCCCCCGCCTCAATCTGGCAGACCCGCTTGGCTTCGCGTTCAGATTTCACTCCGGCGAGCGAAGACCCGTTACAGCCGACGACTTCATCTCCGACATGCAGCCCGGCTTTTTCTGCCGGCAAGCCGCTACGCAGTTCCCGCACCGCATAGTAGCGCGAGCCGCCCGATTCCAGTAGTTCCCAATTCACGCCGATACGCCCCGACCCCAGCAGTCCGGTCTGTGAGCCGAACCGGGCCAGGATGCGATGCACGATGATACGGGCGGAACTCTCCGGATCGTCGGTGGTCTGATCGGTCAGATGGCCTTCGCCGTTGAAGAGTAGCTGGCCGGTTTCCACATCGATCATCCGCAGAGAGAGAGAAACGCTGTTCGTCCGTGCTTCGGAGTGCTGATCCCATTGCTGCACGCCTCCGACGATGATCGCGTGGGCTCCGACAAGCTTCCCGACCTTCAACACATTGGCATCGTCGGCATGGGTGAGCTGGATCACCTGCTCCTTGAGCACCTCATCAAGCTTGGCTCGCTCGACCATGTTCATGTCGAGATCCAACAGCAATGTGGTGACGATTCCGGCCACGCGCGAGCCGGAGCCCGGCGCATTCGGCCCGTCTTCAAACAACATCACCGCCATCGTGCGATACCGATCAATCGTCTCCCGGTTGATCGGCCCCAACCCGGTGATGACCGGCTCGGGTTTCCCCGGTCCTGTACTGGGACGCCCATGCGGCACACCGGCCACCTCACACGACTTTCGCCGTTGCAAGATGGCAACAGGGGGACCCCATGTACACAGCTCTTCATTCACCAACACCACGTGCTGGGGATATTCGCGCTGGCGCTCCATGGCGATATTGGTAAAGGGATAGATCACACAGCCGCCGATCCAGACGGAGATCGGACAGAGGCCGAGCTCATAGAGCCATTGATTGCGGGTCGTCAGAGAATATTCCCAGACAAGCATCCGTCCGTCGTCCCGCAATACGCGATCGGGGCGGCCGATCTCGTCAAGGATCTGCGCCTTGGTCATCGGCACGGCCAACCGATCCAGCTTCGATTCGGATTTATAAATGGTATACCCGACTCCGCAGTGGGAAGAGAGGAGCGCTGCCACGAAGAGACTGACCAGTGTCGTGAACCGACCGATTGCAACAGAAGGACGGGGAAGGCATCCCATGCTGGCAGCCTAACATTGCCGCTCATGGGCTTCAATGGAGTTATCCGGAAATCATGGCGCGGGACGTGAGGCTAGAGGCAAGAGGAGGGAAAAGGCCTGGTTAATTGCAGGAAGGGTCGAACGGCATATCCGCATAGCGCTTGTAGGCGTCACCCAGGGTCAGCAGAATTTCCTGCCAGACCTGCGCGGGATCTTTCTCAAACACGATTTTTGAATCAGCCGGCAACGTAATCCACGAACCGGTCTTCATCTCCGACTCCAGCTGACCCGGGCCCCAGCCCGAGTACCCGAGATAGGCCCGGAAGGAATCTTTGGTCGTCGGGCCGGTGAGAATCCGTTCGACCACCCCCATGTCTCCGCCGAGGCACACCCCGTCGAACACATGATGGGAATTTTCCGGCAACTGATCGACCCGGTACAGAAGCATGACATGATTCGTCTGCACCGGCCCCCCGGCATAGAGCACGTGACTCGCCCCTTCGATGATGGGCACCTGCGGGAGCGCTTCGGAGATGGACATGGCCGTCGGCCGATTGACGACGACACCGAGCGCGCCTTCATCACCGTGCTCGCAGAGCAACACCACCGTCTGCCTGAAATTCGGATCGCGCAATTGAGGCGTCGCCACGAGAAAAATGCCTTTGCCGAGCGGAGCTTTCATATTTCCAATCCTACCGCGCCGTCCTGTGGCGTGCAAGCGAGACTGCGGGACTGGCGGGAGGAGCGAGACAGGGACGGCGGTTCGAGGTCTGAAGTTCGAATCGCGCCTTCCTCGCATGCCTCGCGCTTCACGCGCCACAGCCGACTACCGATAGAGGGAGGGACGGCGATCGCCGAGCAGATCGTTGTAGCGAGTGAGGGATTTATTCCGCGCTTCGACAGGATCGATGTCCACCAGGGCCAGCTCTTCACGGTCGCGCGGCGCGCGCTGCAGGATGACGCCGCGGGAACTGACAACCTCGCTGTTGCCGATAAAAACGAGGGCATCTTTGCCGCCGCGCGCCTCGGTTCCGATGCGGTTGCACGTCACCGCAAAGACGCGATTCTCCAGACAACGCACCGGCATGGAGTCGGGGCAATTCGGCAAGACCAGATTGGAGGGATGGCAGATGATATCCGCCCCCATGAGCGCGAGCGTCCTCGCAGATTCCGGGAAATACCAATCGAAACAGATCATGACGCCGATCTTGGCGGATCCGATATCCCAGACGTGAAAGCCGGTATCCCCGGGAGCAAAACAGAGCGTCTCTTCAAAAAACAGATGGCTCTTCCGATAGCAGCCGAGCACTCCGGACGGCCCGACGACCACCGCCGAGTTGTAACAATTTGCCCCGGCCCGCTCCGGCAGCCCAGCCACAATATGCATCCGGCGTCGCCTGGCGATTTCTACCAGCATCTTCGTCGTCGGCCCGTCCGGCACCGGCTCGGACAGCTGCTGCGCCTCCCCGGCGGACACAAACTGATACCCCGACGCGCAAAGCTCCGGCAGAACCATGAGGTCGGCCTCAGTCTGCTCCAGCGTGGCACGAATCGCGTCCAGATTCTTCGCGACTGCGCCGAACTCAGGTTGGTACTGGTAGTATCCGATCCGCATGCGATTCAGGCTAGAGGCGCGGGGCGCGAGACGAAGGGAAAAAAGAAGGAGCAAGAAACGCGGGCCGATGAACCTCTTACCCCGCGCCCCTTGCCCCTGACCTGTTCGATTACTTCACTTCGGACAGATGGGTCACCGCGCCTTCGGCATGCTTGGCCGCCACATCGGCATGACCGGCCTTGCCGTGCTCGACGGCTTCCTTGAGATGCTTGATGCCTTCGTCAAGATGCGGATTCTTCACGCCCGCTGCCTCGGCATGCTTCAGCGCGCCTTCGGCATGCTGCACCAGCGCATCGGCATGGCCCTGCTTGCCGTGAGCTACGGCTTCTTTCGCATGTTCAACGGCCTCAGCCACATGCTTGTTATCAGCCAACGCAAGACCGGCCATCATCGGACCGGCGACGAACGCGCTGACCGCGGCGAACACGAGTGCGCTGCGACGAATGGTGATTATCATGGGGACCTCCCTCACGGTTAGATAGGATTGCGCAGATCCGTCCAGAAAAATACCGCCGCCCCGTTCACCTTACACAGCGCTTTTTCGACTGTCAAGAAGGTCGCGCCGACTCATTGAACCCCAGAATTTTCTGTAACCCTTGTATGTCCTTTTCTACCGGACAGGTAAAGTCCCGGCTCCACTCCCACCAGGACCCCGGATAGTTTCTGATCTGTGGGTAGCCCACCAGCTTCAGCACAAAATAGAGCCAGGCAGATCGAACGCCTCCGGTGCAGTAACAGACGATCCCCTGGGAATCCTGTATTCCCTTGTCCTGCAGAGAATCCTTAATGGCGACGAAATCCTTCACTGTCGCGTCCTTATTGAGAAACGTATTCCAGGCCACATGGATGGCCGAGGGAATATGGCCGGGGCGCGGAATCCCCGATACTTCCTTTCCCAGATATTCTTCCAAGCTGCGGGCATCCAACACCGCCGTTTGCGGATGGGGCTGCCGGACAATGAGCTTCAACTCATCCTTGGTAATCGCGACACTCTTCACCGGCTTGGCTTTGAACATGCCGGGCTTGGGCGTTTCACGGCCATGACCGAAAGGGCGCTTCTCCGCCGTCCACTTGACCCAGCCTCCGTCGAGCACCTTCAAGTTCTGATGGCCGAGATATTCCAGCATCCAGAACATACGCCCTTCGTCGCCCCAGTTGTCGAACGGATTGGAGTAGATGACGACTTCGCTGTCGTTGCTGATTCCCAAGGCCGAAAGCTGTCTCTCGATTTGCCCGAGATCGGGATTCAGGAGCCCTTTCGGAATCGCATTCGGATCGCTGTATTCGTGCCAGGTCGAATGAACGGCGCCGGGGATGTGGCCGCCGAACTCATAGGCCGATTTCCCCCGGACATCGATAATCACCAATCCGGGCTGTCCGAGCCGCTGCTGCAATGTTTCCGTATCCATCAATAGGGGGTGTGTCATGTGGTTCCTTCTTTTGAGCGATCAGCCTTCAGCTTTCAGCGGACAGCTTGTGTGTTCCGACTGATAGTTGTGAGCCGACCGCTGATTGCTCTCGATTAACGCCGCCGCCAGCGCACCGGACAACGGAAACTCCCGTTCATAGATCACGAACCGATAGGGGTCGTTCCCCGTCAGCCCATACTTGGTCCGAAGCATGTCGTGCTGCTTGTCCGTGAGAATGTGGTACTGCACCCGCGCCTTGAGAATCAAGCCCTCCGATTGAGGCGGGATGCGGTAGGCAAAACTGTACTCCCGGCTGGCCAGGGGAAGGAGACGGTTGTCGTACAGTTCGAGAATCGCCGGCTGCCAGAGAATCCAGCGACCCATCGTCGATTTCTGTTGATCCAACACCTTCTTCTGCGCGTCCTCGACGAAAAACTCGATGGTAAAGTGCCGGTCCGGATCGCCGGTCGGGATCTTGTGCCCTGCGCCGGCATTGATCAGATTCAACGTAAAGACGATTTCATCGCCCGGCTTGGGCTGCGGAGTATCCGTCTTCACCTCGATCGCCACCGCCCGCTGGATCATGTCCGGATCATGCCCGCCCCGCCACAGATGCCGGCGACCATGACGGGTCGGACTGTCCGGCGCCACCGGACGATCGACCTCGGGCATGTGGCAACTCTGGCAGATGAAGCCCCGCTCCTGCATGAAGAACTTGCCTTCGTACTCGGCGTAAGTCCCGCAAGGGCCTACATTATAGAACTGGGCGGGACCTGAAACCACATTGTGACAGCGCTGACAGACCTGCGTGGTCCGGAAGTTCGGATCGAACTTCGCGGGATGCGGCGCGGTGGAATCCTCGAATGGTCCGTAGATCACTCCGTCGCGCACATGGCAGGCGGCGCAGGTGATCGATTCCTTTTGATAGGCGGGATCATAGTGCGGATTGGGCTCCTGTACCGCCTTCTCCACCCGACCGCGCGGAATTTCTTTGATGAGGGTGGGCTGCTGATTTTCCAGCGGCGCGTGGCAGTTCAGGCAGACCCAGATATTCTTGTCTCTTTTCCAATAGGCCTGGAAGAACGGATCCTCATAGGCATGGGCATGGATGCTGGTCTTCCACTCGTCGTAGATCTCGCGGTGGCATTGTCCGCACGATTCCGCGCTCAGACTCGTCAGCCCCTCGGGCACTTTCTGAAAGGGAATCGCGTGCGCATACTCATCGCGCAGACCGAAAATGACGACGGGCTTGATCTCGGTATAGTAGACGTAGATCGCAGCGGCCAGCACGACCACGCCCAACCCTATTTTCACCAGCCGTGTCATATGGCTAACAGCCCGCGCACGTGGGCATCGACTGACGCCGCCAGGGCCGTGAGATTATATCCGCCTTCGAGGGAGGAGAGGATTCGCCCCTGTGCATGCTGCTCGGCAATGCCGGCCACGACGCCGGTCAATTCCGCGTAGCCCGATTCGGTCAATCCCATGCCGGCAAGCGGATCATCTTTGTGCGCATCGAATCCGGCGGAAATGATGACCAACTCAGGCTTGAACTCCTCTGCCGCCGGCGCCAATATCTTGTGAAAGATGGCGCGATACTCATCGTCGCCCGCTCCCGCTTCCATCGGCACATTGATCGTGTAGCTTTCCCCTGCGCCACGGCCCCGCTCCGACTCACGGCCGGTGCCGGGATAGTGGGGATACTGATGGGTGCTGAAAAAGAGGACGGAGGGATCGTCTTCAAAACAGTGCTGCGTCCCGTTGCCGTGATGCACATCCCAATCGACAATCAGCACACGGGAGAGACCATGTTTCTTCTGGGCATAGCGTGCTGCAATGGCGACATTGTTCAACAGACAAAACCCCATCGCGCGATTGGCTTCGGCATGGTGCCCCGGAGGCCGCACCGCGCAAAACACATGATCGACCTGCTTCGCCATCATCGCATCGATACCGGCCAGCGCGCCTCCGGCTGCCAGATACGCAGCGGTGAGCGAACCGGGAGACATGGACGTATCGGGATCGAGCGACACACGCCCGCTGGTCGGTGCATGTTGCTTCAACGAAGCGAGATAGGCTGGCGTGTGTACCTGGGTGATCCACTCATCCTCGGCCATGCGCGGCTCGATCCGGGTCAGCTGCGCCATCGTGCCGCTCTGTTTCAACTGCTGCATAATTGCGCGCAGCCGGTTCGGCGACTCGGGATGACCCATCCCCATATCGTGTTCGAGATAGGCCGAATGATAGACAAGACCTGTCTTACCCATGACGCAATCCAGTGATAAGTGATGGGTGATCAGTGACGGGTGAGAAATAGGAACATCCCGACTCATCACTCTTCACACATCACGCATCATACGTTTTCAGATTAGCACGCAGCCAAGCGCATAGACAACGAGCGCCCGCCGCTGCTATCGTCGAGCGCACTGGAGGAAACACATGCCTAATCCCCGCATTGAACCGCTGAAGAGCGTACTCGCGATTGAACCGACGGACGACGTCGCCTGGTTCGGTCTCGGAAAGGCCTATATGGAAGATGGCAACTTCTCCGAAGCGGCCAAAGCCCTGCAGCAATGCATCACGGTAAAGCCGACGTATTCCGCCGCCTACTACGCCCTGGCTCAGTCATTACACAAACTTGGCCGGATCGACGAATGTCGCGCGGTGTCGGTCACCGGCATCGAGGTGTCCACGAAGAACGGCGATGCGATGGTCACGAAGAATCTGGAGATGCTGAAGGGAACGCTGCCGGACTAACGTCTCAAGAGGTGACCGACGCCGTGACTACCTTCGTGAGGATGGACCATCCCATTCCGAAAGTAGGGTAACGTAGCCTTTGCGCTTGACCCGTTTCACATAGGCCGCGTCTGCCGTGAGATACAGCCCTTTCGTACGCATCGCCAGCACATGGTAGGCCGAATCGTAGAACGTCACCCCCTTGACCTCTCGCATGTGCTCCAGTACGGCAAAGGCATACTCCGCCTCCAGCGGAACTTCCTCGAAGTCGTAGGCCAATAACGCACTCATCAGTTCCATCGCCAAGGCCGGCTGCTTCAGCCCCAACACATTCCCGACTTCATACCGCCACAAGGCCGGAAGCTTGATTGCAACTCGATCAGCCAGCACCGCATCCTGCAGCCGCCTGGATTGCGCCTGATCCGGCTCATTTTCTTTTTCCAACACCCACTTGAGGATGACTGACGCATCGGGCACGACGATCATCGCTCCGCCCTTGCCCGATCCCGCCGCACCGCGGCCGTGATTTCTTCTCCGCTCAGCGTCGCGCTGCGTTTTCTCAGCCGGTGAATGGCGTCGGTCGCATTCTGCCGCTTCCGGCTCAGCAACTCCTTGCGAAGCGCTTCATTGACCACTTGGCTTCGACGGCGAGGTGGCACCAGCCGAAACAGCTCTTCCCGAACCTGCTCGTCGATGGACACATTCAGCTTCACCATGGCCGCTCCTCCTCCAACAGACATCCTATTACTACGCCAAAACTGTACGCCTAGAGTTGGCGCCTAGTCAAGGATGCGGCCAACCTGATCCATATGCCCTATACCCTCAGACCTTCGCCAATGGGCCTTGCCCACAGCATCACAAAATACCTCGAAACGCCTCACTCTGCGGCTCTACCAACATGGTCGAGGCGCCTGGATTCTGAACGAACATCCGGACGCGTGGAGAGCCTCGCGTCCGCTTCGGTCGTTCGACGAGTTCCACGTTGGCCAGTCTCGTGCCCGCCTTCGACGGCAATGGTTCTACGTCCCACAGGGCAATCATCACGGCACTGAGTTGCCGCAGTGTGGTCAGCAGCACCGTCACCGAACCGGCCAGCGCCTTGAGGTCCACCCAGATTTCTTCATGCCGGCTCGTCTTGTCTCCCAACAGATCCGCACGCGGGACAGAGATGCAGAGCACCACCGGATCGCAGTAGTCGGCCAGCTGTTTCGCCTTCTGCCGGATGCGCGCAAGAATACGATGGATCAGGATAACACCCCGATCCTCTTCGTCGCCTGGCACATCGACCTCCGCCAGCCCCCGAACCGGCAGCCGACGACGCTCCGCTGATCCCACCATTGCAGTCGCTTCGACAAAGAAACGTTCCCGACCCAGGTAACATTCCAAATCGGCCGTTCGCGCTTGCGACTCCGGCAGAAAATTCACCCGGGCACCGACACGGATCAGCTGGGTAGCCAGTTCCAACTCAGCCAGTGCCGACTCTCTGACACCGTAATCATAGTGAGTAAGACGAGGGAAAAGACGACCTATGCGAAGATGACTCGCTTCATCGCCACAGTGCTGCTGGACCGTCGAACAACGCTCTTCAAGATCGCGGGACAGCCCCTGCTCTTCCCGCTTCCAGGCAGGCAGCGGCGCCTGATGGCCCTCGCGCAAATGGGTGACCAGCTTAAACGTCTTCCGGGGTCGAAACCGTGCCATGCGTCACACCGCTTCCGTCCCCTCGTCATCATTGGAAGCCAGCCCCAACGCCTCCGGCTGACGCTTTGCCACTTCGTCATACACTTCATCCAGCCACCGGCCGGCATAGCCGAGCACTTCACGCACCAACGGCTCAGGTTGCCCTGTGCGCTTGATGGCCCATTGGGACACATATTCCAGTAACGTCTCACGCTCAAACTGCCGGGTTGACTGCGAGGCGATGGCCGACAATTCACCCAAACCTGTATTGATGATGTCCGCCACGATCTCCCGCGCATAGGAGGTGCTGGCCGTCACATATTGGATCGCCCGATTGAGTTCTTGATCGGTCATGCTCGATTCCTTTCCAGCGGGATTTTCACATCCCGTCGGATCGCTGTCAACGCAGCGTTAGCCACACCGTCTCCCTCTTTTTCTCCGCGCAGGGCCGGCTGCCAATGGTATGATCTCGGCTCAGTCACCCCTGCTTCACGAAGGAGAAGACAATGGCCGGCAGACTCTCTACTCGAACCGCTTTCTCATCGGGCCAACCCAAACCGCAAAGGTTCTCAGACAAATGGGACCTGACCCATCTCGTCAAGAATCCGGCGCGCCAGCTTGATGCGCGCCTGGCCGAGTTGGAAGCGAAAGTCGTTCAGATCGAAGCCGCCCGGCCAGGGCTTTCGCCGGCGATGCCCAACCAGGATCTGCTCGCCTTACTGCGGTGCAGCGAGGCCATCGCGCAAGGCTCATCCCGATTGGGCGCCTTTGCCTATCTTTGGTTTTCGGAAAATACCAAGAACGACGCGGCCCGCTCGTTTAAGACACAGGTTGAAGAACGGCTGACCGCCCTCAGTAACCGTCTGCTGTTCTTTGAACTCTGGTGGCAAAGCGTCAACGACATCAATGCCGCCCGCCTCATGGCCGACTCCGGCGACCTGCGGTATCACCTGGAAACCATCCGGCGATTCAAACCGCACACGCTGTCCGAGCCGGAAGAAAAAATCGTCAATCTAAAGAATGTGACGGGACGCAGCGCGATCCATACGCTCTACGACATCGTCACCAACGGGTTCACCTTCACACTGACGGTCGGCGGGAAAAAGAAGACCATGAACCGCGAAGGGCTCATGGCCTATGTGCGTAGCCAGAAGGCCTCCGTGCGGCAGGCGGCTTATCAAGAACTCTACCGAGTATTTTCAGGTCAGCGGGACCTGCTCGGCGAAATCTACAAAACGCTCGTGAATGACTGGAAGTCGGAAAACCTCGGGCTTCGCCGCTTCGGTTCTCCTATTGCGACGCGCAACCTGGGCAACGATGTGCCCGACCAGGCCGTCGCTGTCTTGCTCTCGGCCTGCGCCAAGAACGCCGACATCTTTCAAGCCTACTTCAAGGTGAAAGCCAGGATCTGCAAGATCGCGCCGATGAGCCGCTATCACCTCTATGCGCCCCACCGCACAGAAGCCAAAAAGTACAAGTATGCGGACGCGGCGAAGATGGTGCTGGACGCCTATCGCGGCTTCTCTCCCCGCCTGGCCGGTCTGGCGGAGCAGGTCTTTACGGATCGCCATATTGATGGCCCGACCCGCTCAGGGAAACTCGGCGGCGCCTACTGCTACAGCGTCATTCCCGGCATGACGCCCTATGTGATGCTGAACTACACCGGTGAGGCCCGCGATATCGCCACCATGGCCCATGAGCTCGGGCATGCGGTCCACGGCATGATGGCCAAAGACCACTCTGTCTTTACTTTCCACTCGACGCTTCCGCTCGCGGAAACCGCCTCGGTCTTCGGCGAACGGATTCTCTCCGATGCATTGATATCTCAGGAACGCAACAAAGCCGTTCGCCAGGGACTGCTGATCGGCCAACTCGACGATATCTACGCCACAGTCTTGCGGCAGGCTTACTTTGTCCGGTTTGAAAAACTTGCGCACCAGATGGTGGGAGAAGGCGCGACGGGTGACCAGTTGGCGAAGACCTATCTGAGCGAACTCCGCCAGCAGTTCGGCAAGGCCGTCAAAGTCCCCGATGAATTTCAGTGGGAATGGCTGAGCATCCCCCATATCTTCGCCAGTCCGTTCTATTGCTATGCCTACAGCTTCGGCAATCTGCTCGTGCTGGCCCTGTACCGTATGTACAAAGAACAAGGCGCCGCCTTCGTCCCCAAGTACCTTGAACTCCTGGAGACAGGCGGTTCCGAGGCTCCCCGGGATATTCTGGCCAAGGTCGGCGTCGACATGACGGCGGAAGCGTTCTGGCAATCAGGATTCGACACAATCCGCGAAATGGTCGTCCAGCTGGAAACGACTTTGTCCTGATACTCCAGCCATTTCAGGACAGCGAAACGCCCTACTCCAGGCTTATCGGAAGAGGCTTGACAGAATCTCCACATGCCGATACACTGAGAATGCTTCTCATAATCGTTCATGGAGGTTCCCATGTACGTGTGCTTATGCAACGGGATTACTGAATCGGATGTCCGTGAAGCCGGCCGGGCCGGCCACGTGACTCCCTGCGCCCTCAAAGCCAAGTTCAAACTCAAGGGAAGCGGCTGCTGCGGACGTTGCGCAAAGAACATTTACGAGCTCGTCGAGATTGCGACTCAGGAATCGGCGACCTCCTGCCCCCGCACAACCGACCGATAACCCTCTTCCCAATATCAACTCACAGCGAACCGCGCTCCTTCACGGAAACGCGGCATGCGATTAAAACCGCCTTCCGATCCCTTGCCGATTGTCCACCCATTCAGGGAACTTCAGATTGTCGAAGATACTCTAGCGGGAAGGAGCTGGGTGAATGAGGGCGGCGACTTCGGCGACACGTTGGCCCAAGGCTCTGGCGTCGGCCAACTCTGCGTTGTCGATACCGGGACTGTCACCTTCCGTGGTTGCAGAGGCGCCAAAGGCACCGCCACCACTGACCACGATCATTTGATTCCCGAGCATCGCGGCGAGAATTGTCAGCATCGTCACTTCTTTTCCGCTTGAGACCTGCCCAGCCGTGGCGAAGGCCGCGCCGACCTTATTCTTCATCTTGAAGTCCGGAAAGACTCCGAACTTGAACTGCCAATTATCGAAGAAGGTCTTCACCTCCCCCGACATGTTGGACCAATAGACCGGCGACCCGACGACAACCGCATCGGATGAAAACAAATCATCCGCCGTCACCTGCCCGACACGTTTCATCACGACCACGGTCCCGGCCACGCTCTTCGCGCCTTCGACCACCGCCTCGGCCATTCGTTCCGTATTGCCCGAAAGCGAATGGTAGGCGACCAGAATCCTAATGGGTGTGGGAATAGATTCATCCGCAGAGACCGGACTGAATCCAAAAACGGCGATACAAAGGAGGAGACAGACGGCTACGGCACGAGGCAAGAAAGGGGTGAGGACTGCGGTGGGCACAAGACCTGCGGTTTGATCATGGTCCTCATGCCCAACAAGAGATAAAAACCGGATCACCGGCGAAACGTTTCCTCTTCCATCCGCTCTTCGACGGACACGTCCGTGAGGGCTCCGCGATACTCACAGCGATGGCAGCGCACGCGCCAGGCTTCGATCCATTTCTCCTGGACATACGACTGGCGGCAGCTCGGGCACACAAACACACCCTTCACGTAATGAACCTTGCGAACTTCCTTCATACGGACCTCCTGACTGAGATGTGCGAGGATCGCACAGGTCTCATCGGGATTGCAAGACGGCCAACCCCGCCCGCACACCGACATAGCTCCATGCCATCGCACGATGGCCATATCTTGACTGCCACCATGCCGGCCGGTACCATGCCTCCATGTTCATTCGCGTGATCCTGATTGGGTTCGTTGTGCTCAGCTTGGCCGGCCCGTCCAACGGAGACGCCACGCCTCCTCCCGGCAACCCGGCCGCACGGCTGATTCCCGTAAAGACCCCTTCCGGGACCGTCATTCAAGCCGAAATCGCCGACACCCCGCAGAAGCGCGCCGCCGGATTGATGTACCGCGATCACCTCAAGAAAGACCATGGCATGATGTTCTTCTTCGACCAGGCTCAGGAATGGACCTTCTGGATGAAAAATACCCTGATCGCCCTTGATCTGATTTGGATGGATGATAAAAAACGCGTGATCCACATCGAACGGAACGTGCCGATTTGCACCAGAACGGATGATTCCTGTCCCCAGTACCGCCCGAATGACGGGGCGATGTACGTGCTGGAGATTGCCGCCGGAACCGTGGATGGATTGAAGATCGAGAAGGGCACGAAACTGCAGTTTGCGAATCCGTAAGACCTGCCGGCCAGCCGGCCGTCATTTTTCCTGCCACGCCCGAATACGCCGCGCCGAGATCACCCCGTCGACCCGTTCAATCGCCTTGAGCACATGATCGATGTGCTTGGTGTCGTTGACTTCCACCACGAAATCCAACACCGCCTTCCGGTCTTCGCGCGTCGCGATTTCCGCCCGACTGATATTGGCTTGACATTCCGCAATCGCAGACGACACATTCGCCAGCACCCCGGTCTTGTCGACCGCCATCACCGACACTTTCACCGGGTGCAGCCCCGGCGTCGCCGTATCCCATTCCCCCTCGACCAGCCGTTCACGATCGTAGTCCAGCGCTTCCAGATTGGGGCAATCGACCGAGTGGATCGTCAACCCGCGCCCGCGTGTAATGTAGCCGAGAATCCGATCCCCCGGCACCGGGTTGCAGCAGCGGGAGAGCTGCATTAAGAGATCGCGCGCGCCTTTGACGCGCACGCCTTTGTCGTCGGACTTGCCGATCGGGGCCTTCGGCGCCGAAACCGGCTCCGCGACCGGCACAGCAGTTCCCGGCGACGGCGCCGCGAGCTTCGTGATCACCTCTGCTGCCGCAAGATGGCCGAATCCCACCGCCGCCATCAGTTCGTCGAGCGTGTCATGCCCGAGCTGCCGCGCGGCTTCCCGCAGTTGCTCCGACCGTAGCATCTGGGCCGGCGCGAATGCGTGGCGCCGCAACTCCGACTCCAACAGACGCCGCCCGATGTCGATGCTGCGCGTTTGCTCTTCGGCTTTGACCCAATGTTTGATTTTTGTTTTGGCGCGCGAGGTCCGGACGAACTTGAGCCAATCCTTATGCGGCGTCTGGTTCGGCGAGGTCAGAATTTCAACCGTGTCCCCGCTTGCCACCTGATGTTTCAACGGGACGATCTTGCCGTTGACCTTGGCCCCGACACAACGATCGCCGACCTCCGTATGAATGGCATAGGCGAAGTCGACGGGCGTGGATCCCTTCGGCAGTTCTTTCACGATCCCCTTGGGCGTAAACACATAGACCACGTCGTGAAACAGCTCGAGCTTGACGGAGTCCATGAACTGTCGATTGTCCGGCAGATCGGTGTGCCATTCGACAAACTGGCGCAACCAGCCGAACGTCTTGCTGTCCTTCTCTGCAACTTTGTCCTGTTCTTTGTATTTCCAATGCGCCGCAATCCCGTACTCGGCCACCCGATGCATCTCGTCGGTTCGGATTTGGAATTCGACGTGCTCGCCCTTCGGTCCGACCACCGTCGTGTGCAGCGATTGATAGAGATTGGATTTAGGAATCGCGATGTAGTCCTTGAACCGCCCGGGAAGCGGGCGCCAGAGCGAATGGATCACCCCGAGCAAAGCGTAGCAATTCATCTTCGTATCGGTGATGATCCGCAAGGCCGTGAGATCGTAGACCTCCTCAAAGGAAATATCCTGCTTGTTCATCTTCTGGTAAATGCCGTACAGATGCTTCGGACGCCCGTACACCGTGCCTTGCAGCCCGACGTCGGCCAATGCCCGTTCGACCAGATCGCGCACTTCCTGAATGTACTGTTCCCGGTCTTCATCGCGCTTCGCGACGCGCACCCGCAGCATTTCGTACACATCGGGCTTGAGGTGCTTGAGGCATAAATCCTCCAGCTCGTTCTTCACCCACCCGATCCCGATCCGGTTCGCGAGCGGGGCGTAAATCTCCAGCGTCTCCTGGGCGATTTCCTGTCGTTTCGCCTCACTCAAGTGTTCCAGCGTCCGCATATTATGGAGGCGATCGGCCAGCTTGATGATGACGACGCGAATATCGTCCGCCATCGATAAGACCATTTTGCGGAAATTCTCAGCCTGCTTCTCTTCATAGCTCCGGAACGTGATCTTGCCGATCTTCGTCACTCCGTCGACCAGATGAACCACCTCTTGCCCGAATTCGCGCTCCAGCTCAGCCGATGTCGCGACCGTATCTTCCAACGTGTCGTGCAACAGCCCCGCCACGACCGCCACGACATCGATCTTGAGCAGCGTCAATACCCCCGCCACAGCGACCGGATGCTGCACGTACGGCTCGCCGGAACGGCGCGTTTGCCCCTCATGCGCTTTCGCAGAAAAGTCGTAGGCCTTGCGCACCAGTCTGAGATCGGCCTCAGGCTGATAGCTCCGCACGCGGTCGAGGAGCTGATCGATATCGGTGACGGTTTCGTAGACCATCGACGCGTTACTCCGCAGCCGTCGCGCGCATATCCCTGATGCGCAATTGAATGCGATCGTACCCGTTCCAGTGATTGATCTCAGGCGTGAAGGCCAGATCGACCGGCTGGTTGAGCGTCAAACCCTGCTCCGAAAGCGACTTCATGCCGAACCCGATACTATCGAACGGCAGCGACCGCCCCTGCCGCACCGTCATCTTCAAATGTTTCTCACCGACGACCCGCGCCTCCATGATCGCCAATCCCTTCACCGCAAACATCGGCTCGGGATTTCCGGCGCCGAAGGGATGCAGCGAACCGATTTCTTGAATGAGGCGCATGTTCACCTCGGTCAGCGACACTTCGGAATCGAGATGCAGCGTAGGAACCGCATTTCCGGTGGAAGACCAGGCCCCTGCGACCGCTGCGAACCGCGCCTGGAACTCCGCCAAGCGGGATTCGTGAATCGTCAGCCCGGCCGCACTGGGATGCCCGCCGAACGCCACCAGCAGCGCCTTGCACGAGGCCAAGGCTTGATACAGGTCGAATCCCGGGATGGTCCTGGCCGAGCCTTTGCCGATCCCCTGCTCATTGATGGCCATCACAATCGCCGGGCGATGATATCGCTCCATCAACCGCGCGGCTACAATACCTACGACACCCGGATGCCAGCCACGGGACGCCAACACAATCGCCGGCGGCACCTCGCCGTCCCCGAGCGCCACGACCGCCTCCCGCAGGATCTCTGCTTCAAGATCCTGCCGGCGCCGATTGAGCTGTTCAAGCTCTTGCGCGAGTTGCATCGCCTCCGATTCGGACTCGGTCGTAAGAAGCTGTACGCCTTTGATCGCATGGTCCAAGCGCCCTGCCGCGTTCAGCCTGGGTCCAAGCTTGAACCCTACCGTCTCCGCGGTGCACTCACGAGTGACTCCGGCGACCTGTTTCAGCGCGCGAATCCCGCAGCGCGCCCCGCGAGACAGTTGGCGCAACCCTTCCTGGACAAATCCCCGATTCTCATCCTGCAGCGGCACCACGTCGGCGATCGTTGATAAGGCCACCAGATCCAGCAGCGAGTCGAGCGGCACCGTTCCCTGACCATAGCGCTGCCGGTAGGCATCGGCCACCTTGTAGGCCAGTCCGCCGGAGCAGAGCCCGCGAAACGGATAGCGCGCCTCCCGCCGATGCGGATTCATGACCGCCAGCGCCGGCGGCATCTCCTCATCCGTCTGATGGTGGTCGGTCACAATGACGTCCATGCCCAGCTGATTGGCAACCGCAATTTCACGGTGTGATGTGGTGCCGCAATCCGAAGTCACCAGCAGCTTCACCCCCTCTGCAGCCAGCGCCCGCACCGCGCCTTCATTCAAACCGTACCCTTCGCGAACGCGGTGGGGCACATAGGTTTGTGCGTTGGCCCCGAGTCCGCGGAAAAACGAATAGTACATGCCGGTGGCCGACATTCCATCGACGTCATAGTCGCCGTAGAAACAGACCCGCTCTCCATGTTGCACGGCATGGCGCAATCGATCGATGGCGGCCTCGATGTCGGGGATCAAAAAAGGATCGTGTGCACGGAGCGGGGTCATCCAGGCACTGGCCTCATCGGGCGTGGTAACGCCGCGCGCTAGCAGTAGGCCTGCGGTTGCGGGCGAGATCGACAGAGCCTGAGCCAGCGCCGCCCGCCGGTCGGGATCGATATCACGAAACACCCAGAGCTTAGAGGTCATCCTTGCCTCGATACGGGCTAAAGTCGAATAGAATCAGCGGTTCGGATCCCGCGGATGGTAAATGCTCACCATCCCTTTGTCAAACCATCGCAAAAACGGTCAACGCAGAGAGAAACGGCCGCCGATCAGGTGCGGAACGGGGAGGATGCGGAAACCAGAGGAGTGAGAGAAATGAAGAAGGGGGAACGCGAACTGAGCGCTCGCTATTCTCCCCCCTTTTGCACGTAGTTCTTGACAAACTCTTCGGCGTTCTTTTCGAGGACCTCGTCGATCTCATCGACGAGCTTGTCGATATCTTCCGTGAGCTTCTTCCCGGTCTCGACGACCTTCGGATTCGCCTTGACCTCGTCTTTCGACTGGGGCTCGCGTTTCGGCTCCTGCTTGCGCTCCTGTTTTTCCATCCGAGCACCTCCCGTGGTTCGGGGAAACCCTCGTGGACCAGCGCTGCGCGCGATCCCTTGCGATCACCTTACCCTAGGGTTATTTCAGCCGTCAAGCCGAACGCACAAGCGTGACGAGCAAGACGTGCGCGACGAGCGTGACAGGCGAGAAACGCGAGACTCGGTGGCTTCGAGTCTCGCCTGTCCTGCCCGTCTCGCTATTTCACAATCAAGGACACAATGAGCAAGGCCACAATATTGATGACCTTGATCATCGGATTGACCGCCGGACCGGCCGTGTCCTTATAGGGATCGCCGACCGTATCGCCGGTGACCGCCGCCTTATGTGTATCCGTCCCCTTCTTGCCCTGCTCTTCAATATACTTCTTAGCATTGTCCCAGGCGCCGCCGCCGCTCGTCATCGAGATGGCCACGAACAGACCGGTGACGATGCTCCCGACCAGCATGCCGCCCAAGGCCTGCGGTCCCAGAATCACCCCGACAACGATCGGCGAAACCACCGGAATCAACCCGGGAATCATCATTTTCTGAATGGCAGCCTGCGTCACGATATCCACGCAGGTGCCGTATTCCGGCTTGCCGGTTCCCTCCATGATTCCTTTGATCGTCCGGAACTGCCGGCGCACTTCCTCCACCACGAGACCGGCCGCCTGGCCGACCGCTTTCATGCACAGCGCGCCGAAAATAAAAGGCAACATTCCACCCAGGAAGAGGCCGACCAGCACCGATGGATTGGAGAGGTCGAACGTGCTCGCCCCGGCCCCCTTGGCGACCTCACGCGCATACTCGGCGAACAGGACCACCGCCGCGAGACCGGCCGATCCGATCGCGTAGCCCTTCGTCACCGCCTTGGTCGTGTTGCCGACCGCATCGAGCGGGTCGGTGATATCGCGCACTTCTTTCCCCAAATGCGCCATCTCGGCGATGCCGCCGGCATTGTCCGTAATCGGACCGAACGCATCGATCGCCACCACGATCCCCGCCATCGACAACATCGACACTGCCGCAACCGCGACGCCGTACAAGCCGCCCGATGCCGCGCCGCCGCAGATCGAATAGCTCGTCAGAATCGCCGCCCCGATCACGACCACCGGCCAGGCCGTCGCCTCCATCCCCACCGCCAATCCGGCGATGATGTTGGTTGCGTGGCCCGTTTCACTGGCCTTGGCAATGTCTTTCACCGGCGCATAACTCTTGGACGTGTAGTAATCGGTAATGAACACGAGGGCAAGAGTGACGGCCAGGCCGATCAATGCCGCAATGTAGTAGCTCACTCCGCTCACGCCCCCCACGCCGGCCATGATCGTATTCGTCACAGGGTAGAACGCGACCGCAGCGATGCCGCCCGCCACGAACAGCCCCTTGTAGAGGGCCGGCATGATCTCGCCGCCAGGGCTCACCTTCACAAAAAGAATGCCGATGATCGTCGCAAAGATCGTCACGCCTCCAAGGGCGAGCGGATAGAGGATCGGCGCGCTGTTTCCATTGAATAAGGTGAACGCCAAGACCATCGCCGCGACCGTCGTCACCGCATAGGTCTCGAACAGGTCCGCAGCCATACCGGCGCAATCGCCGACGTTGTCGCCCACGTTGTCTGCGATGACCGCCGGATTGCGGGGATCGTCTTCCGGAATGCCCGCTTCGACTTTTCCGACGAGATCCGCGCCCACGTCCGCCGCTTTGGTATAGATACCGCCGCCGACACGGGCAAAGACTGAAATGAGGCTGCCGCCGAACCCGAGACTGAGCAAGGCATGAATCGCCTTCTCTTGTCCCGCAATCTGCGAGGCCACCGCATAGAACAGGGTAATAGCCAACAGCCCTAACCCGATCAGCAAAAGCCCCGTCACTGCGCCGCCGCGAAACGCCACCGTCAATGCCGCATTCATTCCTTTATGGGCAGCCTGGGCAGTCCGGACGTTCGCCCGCACAGCGATGATCATCCCCACGTAGCCGGCCAGAGATGACGCGCCGGCGCCGATCAGGAAGCCGACCGCAGTCAGCAAACCGAATTTATCGGATACCGCCCCCGCACCCCACAACAGCACGAAGAGCACGGCGGCCACCATACCGACGGTTCGGTATTGGCGATTCAGATAGGCGCTCGCCCCTTCCTGAATCGCCTTCGCGATGTCCTGCATTTTGGGATTCCCGGCGTCGAGTTTGAACACCCACATCGCCAGATAGAGACCATAGGCAATGCCGGTGACTGCTGCGATCAATGCGAAGGAGATAATGGCTGAGTCGCTCACGGGAAATCCTCCTAGTGGTTACACGACCGTTGAATGTCGCTCAATTCCCCGTGGCTTCAACCCAACCGAAGGACAATTCCGAGAAGAAGTCCGCAGGGTGGTGCAGGTGCCGCTATGGCGCTAACTAGCCGAAAAACTGGGCCATTCTATAGAGGTGGAGGAAAGGGATCAAGATGAAAAGCGGGAGCCGCTCAGTAACGTTCGCAAGACGTGCGCAGTAAAACCGATGCGGGCATCTTCCCTAGAGGTGTGTGAAACTGGTCGCAAATTGCGATCAGTTCAGATTCCGCTTCATTGAACTCCTCTCTGCCAGCCGATCCCTTACATGTTCATAGTCGCCCAGGTGAGCGCGCATGAGGCTTTTCCAGAGCTTGCCGTGGTTCGGAGCGAAGAAGTGGAGTAATTCATGAACGATCACATAGTCTCCGACTTCACGGTCGAGCGCCACGAGTTCGGCATTGAAGTTGAGGTTGCCTCGCAGTGAACATGATGCCCACTTATGGTTCATGGGTCGAACACTCAGCGAGTGGACATCGACTTCAAGCTTGTCGGCCCATTCCAGCACGCGGCGCTTGAACTCTTCTTTGCTGTGCCAGCCCTTCATGTTAGGCCGTACCCCTCTTTCGCAGTATGGTGAACAGATCGTCCACAATCGCGGCGACCTTATTCAGGTCGTCCTCATGAGCCACAATGGCGAACGTCACCTGCTTTCGCAATCCCCGAAGGTCTCGCTCGCTGCGATGCTTGAGGAAATTCTTGAGATTCACCGCACGGTCGAGGATCTTATTCAGTTCTTCGATATCGGCAATGCCTTCCGTTTCGACCAGCGAGAGAAACTCCCGCTCCATCACGTCATGCGGCACCAGCATGTCGTTCGGCGCCAGATTGTAGTAGAGCGGCAACGTCGTCCCGTCTTCGATACTCTCGGCAATCGAATACTTGTGCAGGTAGCCTTTGTCGTCCTCGCATCCGAAGGTCTTGAAGGTCCCGCGTCCGTAGGCGGTTTGATCGATCGGCGTGCCGGTGAATCCCAGGTAGGAGGCGTTCGGCAGGCCGGCCATGAGATAGTTGCCGAGATCGCCGCCGAGCGCGATGGCCTCCTCTTTGTTCGCATTCTTGCATTCGATCACCAGCACCGGGATACCGTTGGTGAGGAAGACCACATCCTCGCGCGTCCCAAACCGGCCGTTGTGGACGGAGAATTCCTCCGTCACTTCGTACCGGGTGCCCCAGTCCTTGCGTGAGCGGCCAAGATCCCCGTAGTCGATCAACACGAGATCCAGCTCGCGGCCGTCGTCGGCCGAGAAGAACGTGCGCTGGTTGCGGAGATAGTTCAGGAAATCGCGTTAGCCGTAGATGTCCGAGTGCAGGCGCTGAAGCTCTCCGACGAGCGCGCCTTCCGCTTCTCTATACTTGGGATTGAGCTCGCGAACCTTGGCATGGAGCAGATCGCCGAAGAACAACGAGGCATGACGAGTCCGTTCTTCAGGGGTTGCCGCGTCAGGATCGAACCGGCGCCGCCGCTCGGCTTCGTCCCTGGGCACCAATGTCCACCCGATTTCCTGAGCATAGGCCAGGATACGGGCTTGGACAGTCTTATGCTCACCGGGAGAGGGCATCGGTCATAAAACTGCGGTGGGTTTGGCTTTGTAGCGGACGTATTTCACAATCTCCAAGGCAATTTCCTTCTGCGCCTGCTTGTCGGCGGGCCAGTCAACGACATTTGCGTGGTTGGGATTTTGCTCTACTGGTGCGGCTATTACTCGCAGGCGTTGCCGAATATAAGCCGATGACTGGGTATCGGCCCGGCCTTGGAACTGAGTGTGAGTTTGAGAAGCGACCCGGTCCCCGATATCCCAAATCTGCTGCTCGGTCAATGCAAGGTGACGCGTTACGAACAATTCTACATACTTAAAGGGGATAAATGGGTCTGGCTTGACCGTACCGTCTTGTCGTACGTGTTGTTTCCGAACGATGTAGCGTGCCAACCACTCAGCCTCGGCGACTGGCTGTTCCGCTACCGACGGATTCATGCGGAGAGCACACGGCGAATGATGTGCAGAATGTCACCGGGCACTTCGCCAAGAAACGGTTCGGTACCGGACCGTTTGCTGCTGCCGATCAAGGCTGCGTAATAGATCATTCCATTCGGACTGATACTCACCGAAAGCACTCGCTCGGGGTTTTTATACCATTCCAAGGTAAGATGACCGTCCGCCTCAGCACCCACTGTTGGAGCTGGAATACCCAAAGGCAAGGCCTCCAAGAATCGATACGCTTGCCGGTAGGTTTCTTCCTGGATCGCCTCAGCCCCGTATCCATCCCAATTCGATGTTCGGCATTCTCTCGCAACCATGAACAGTTCTACAAAGGCGCGATCGGCGCCGAGGCCTAGGGAATACGCCTCCCGCAAGCGGCGCCGGCCTTTCTCGGATTCTTTGGCGATAAATCGGGCTTCGTCGCTGGCGCCACGAGTGGGAGCGGCACCGTAGGAAAGTTGCGGTGAATCGAGCGTTGCAAGCGTCATTGAAAGCTCTCCAAAGCCTGCTCGGTAATACTGCCGAAAAACGCCTTGTTTTTCAACCATCGCATTTCAGCCAGACGCTGCGTCAGCAGATCGTCACGAAGGTCACACGATTCGGTCGAAAATACGTCGATATCAAGGAGCAACCCGAGCCCTTTGCTGCCCGCAACCTGGATCGGCTGCACAGTTCGAACGACACGGTAAATTTGTTCTCACGCTGCTCGTCCCCAGCTGACTGAGTTCTTGGT
>CAZWOX010000019.1:15745-56373 GCA_964635345.1 uncultured Nitrospira sp. | reverse complement strand
CAGGTCGACAACCTGCCCAACGAACATGGCGGAAGTTCTATCTCTGGATTTGGGTCCTCTCCCCGTTGTTGTTGCCCCTGCTGGTCTGTGTTAGAGTTCCACGATTTTTTAATCCCCCCGGAGAGTCATGGCAAAAGGGTACGATCATCACGCGCTGGAAGTGAAGTGGCAGGCCTATTGGGAAGAGCATCGCCCGTTTCGCGCCCTGCAGGACTCCACCAGGCCGAAGTTTTATTGCCTCGATATGTTCCCCTATCCGTCCGGGTCCGGGCTCCATGTCGGGCACCTGGAAGGCTATACCGCGACGGATATCGTCTCCCGCTACAAGCGCATGCGGGGCTTCAATGTCCTCCATCCGATGGGCTGGGATGCGTTCGGTCTGCCGGCCGAGCAGTATGCGGTGAAGACCGGTGTGCATCCGGCCCAAACAACAGCGCAAAACATCGCCACGTTCAAACGGCAAATGAAGCGGGTGGGATTGTCCTACGATTGGGAGCGGGAACTCAGCACGACCGATCCCGATTACTATCGCTGGACGCAATGGATTTTTCTCCAACTCTATAGGCGCGGGTTGGCGTATGTGGCGGAGGTGCCGGTTAATTGGTGTCCGGCGCTCGGCACGGTGCTGGCAAACGAAGAAATCGTCGACGGCAAGAGCGAGGTCGGCGGGTTCGACGTCATTCGCAAACCCATGCGCCAGTGGGTCTTGAAGATCACAGCCTACGCCGACCGGCTCCTGGAAGATTTGAAGCTGGTGGAATGGCCTGCCAGTACGCTCGAAATGCAGAAAAATTGGATCGGCCGGTCGATCGGTGCGGAAGTGGATTTCGCCCTCGCCGACACCCGCGGTACGATTCGGGTCTTTACCACTCGGCCCGATACGCTCTTCGGTGCGACGTATATGGTATTGGCGCCCGAGCATCCGCTGGTGGATGTCGTGACCAGCGTCTCCCAGAAGGCCGCCGTCGTGGCCTATCGCGATGCGGCCGCACGAAAAAGCGATTTGCAGCGGCAGGAGTTGGATAAGGAAAAGACCGGCGTGTTCACGGGCGGCTATGCGATCAACCCGATGAACGGCGAACGGTTGCCGGTTTGGCTGGCTGATTACGTCCTCATGAGCTACGGTACCGGCGCGATCATGGCAGTCCCAGCGCATGACGAGCGGGACTGGGCCTTTGCCAAGACCTATCAGTTGCCGATTCGAGAAGTCATTCAAGGGGGGCAGGTTCAGGAGGCGCCGTTTGTGGCGACGGATCGCGGCACGGTCGTGAACTCGGCCATGCCGGACGGGTCCTTGTCTCTGAACGGGATGAAACCGGCTGAAGCGATTCCGGCGATCACGGCCTGGCTTGAGCAGAAGGGCAAGGGAAAGAAGGCGATCAACTATAAGCTGCGCGACTGGCTCTTTGCCCGGCAGCGTTATTGGGGAGAGCCGTTTCCGATTGTCTGGGTGGATGGGGAGTCACACCCGTTGCCCGAGGAACAGCTCCCATTGATCTTGCCGGAGACCAGCAATTTCAAACCGTCGGGCAGTGGAGAAAGTCCGCTGGCGAATTTGGAAAAATGGTTGGCGACTACGGATGCGATCAGTGGGAAGCCTGCCCGACGTGAAACGAATACGATGCCGCAGTGGGCCGGTTCCTGCTGGTACTACCTCCGCTTCGCCGATCCAAAGAATGCGAAGCAGCTGGTGGACCCGGCGATGGAGCGCTATTGGCTGCCGGTCGATCTCTACGTCGGAGGCAGCGAACATGCCGTGCTGCATCTGCTCTATTCACGCTTCTGGCACAAGGTGCTTTACGACATCGGAGTGGTGAGCACGCCGGAACCGTTTAAAAAGCTTGTGCATCAAGGAATCGTACTGGGCGAAGACAATCAGAAGATGTCCAAGTCGCGCGGGAATGTGGTGAATCCCGACGATATGATGGATCAGTTCGGCGCCGATGCGGTGCGGCTCTATGAAATGTTCATGGGTCCGTTGGAGGCGATGAAGCCCTGGAGTACGCGCGGGGTCGAAGGAGTCACGCGATTTTTGGAGCGGGTGTGGCGGTTGATAGTAACAGAAGAGGGTGGGTTGTCCCCTTCTGTGGCCCCGGCCGCGCCCGGCCTTGAGCACCAGCGGCTGTTGCATCAGACGATCAAGAAGGTCTCGGAAGATATCGACGACCTCCGTTTCAACACCGCCATTGCGCAAATGATGGTCTTCACCAATGAGATGACCAAGGCCGAACTGCGCCCCCGGGCCTTGCTCGAACCGTTCGTCTTGCTGCTCTCGCCCTTTGCGCCGCATGTAGCGGAGGAGCTCTGGGCTATTCTCGGTCATGCGCCGAGCGTGTCTCAGCAACCCTGGCCGCAATTTGACCCGGCGTTGACGGTGAGTGACCGGCTCACCATCCCCGTCCAGGTGAACGGCAAACTTCGCGGGAAGATCGAGGTGGCTGCAGATACCGCGCGCGACATGCTAGAGCGAGCCGCTCGTGAAACGGTGGCGGAGTGGCTGCAAGGCAGCGAGCCGAAGAAAGTGATTTACGTCGAGAAGAAACTCGTGAATTTCGTCATATGATACGCGTGATGGGCGGGAAAAGCGTGAAAAGCGGGACGCAAGAAACAAACGAGAGTTGCCGTGCGCGCTCATATCGTTCGGCCGCTCATCGCTGCTTCGATGATGGCTTTACCAGTCGCGCTGTTCGCGCAATTCCCGCGTGTCTCGCGCTGGTGTTGTTGGTCGGGTGCGGATATCAGTTTCGGGTGGAGGGAGCCGGGCCGACAATCGGTGGAACGCGTGCTCAGACCTCGGATCAGCCGACCCCGCGGCTGGTCATTCGCACATTGGAGAATAAGAGTTTCGAGCCGAATCTGGAGACCCGCTACACCAACTATCTACGACGGGAATTTTCCTCAGGGAGCGGCACGCAGATTGTTCCGGATTCCGAGGCGGCGGATCTTGTCTTGACGGGGCAAATCCTGTCGGTGGAGGTGCCGACCTTAAGCTTCAGTCTGACGCCGACTCCTGGCAGTCAGACAGGGTCGGCGACGACGTTGGAGAGCCGGGCGGAAGTGACGGTCGTCGTGAAAATCGAGGAAACGCGAACGAAAAAGCTGGTCTGGACGCAGATTGCGAAAGGTTCGTCCGAGTTCTATATCACCCCCGATCTGCAATTCAACCGTGTCTTGCAAACCCGCGCGCTGGAGCAGGCCGGCCGGTTTGCTGCAGAAGATCTTGCGTCACGGTTTCTCTTGCACCTGGAATCTAGCGGAGGGGTAAAGCCTGCGGCTGAAGCCTCCTCCATGGAGCCGGCCGCCCAATAGAGTATTTTCGAGGACGTTATGGGAACCGCACTCAGTTCATTGCAACTCCACGCTGCCTTGCGGCAGCAACCTCCTGCGCCCGTGTATTTGGTGGTGGGGGAGGAGGATCTTCTGCGCGATGAAGCCGTTGCCACACTCAAGGCCGCGTTGCTCGGGGAAGACGGGGATTTTAATTTTGACGTGTTCTATGGCGATGAGGCGGCCGGGAGCGACATCCTGACCTGCGCGCTGGAAGTGCCAGTATTTGCCGAATGCCGGGTGGTCCTTGTGAAAGGCGCTGAAAAAATCTCTGCCCGTGAGGCCGAAGCGCTGCTGCCGTACCTCGCCGCTCCAGTGCAGGCGACCACGGTGATTTTTGTCAGCGCTAAGTTGGATGGCCGGCTGAAGTTCTCCCAGGCGCTCGCGCGCGCCGCTGTGACGGTCGACTGTTCGCCGTTACGGGATATGCATTTGGGGCCGTGGATAAACCGGGATGCGCAACGGCTCGGATTGCGGTTGGACGAGAAGGCTGTGGAGGTGCTCAAGGAGACGTCCGGCGGATCGTTGTACGCCATCCGGCGGGAGATCGAAAAACTGGCCTCCTATATCACGACCGACCGCTTGGCGACCGCCGCCGATGTCTATCAGCTGCGCGGAGTTGAACCCGGCGCGTCGGTGTTTGATCTGACCCTGGCGATTGCAGAGGGCCAACGTGGGCGGGCCCTGTCGATTCTTGCCAGAAATCTTGAGGCAGGCGAGGCGCCGCTCCGCATTCTCGGGTCCCTGGCCTGGCAGTATCGCCGGATTTGGAAAATGAAGGAGCTGCTTCGTGAGGGGGGGCGTGAGGGGGAGGCCGCGCGGGCTTTGCGGATGGATCCGGGACAGATCAGGACGTTCCTCGGCCGTCTGTCGGACGGGCACGTGCGGGATGCGCTGCGATTGTTCTGGGAAGCCGACGGACAACTCAAAGGGGGCAGCAGCGGACAGCCCAAGATGACCATGGAGCGGGTATTGTTGCGGCTCTGCCAGTCTGTCCGGCAGGCGCAGTCTGCCCCCCTCCACCGACCACCGGCCCCGACAGGGCGGGGCGCGGCGCGAGTGGTCTCGAATGTCAGAACGATTACGAGTGGGAACCGGACAGGCCGTTGACGTGTTGGGTCAAGCGGGAGATACGGCGGGACGCGGTGTTGGGCTTCAGGGCTCCCTTGGTCACGGCTTTGCTGAGGGCCGAGGTGGCCGCGCGCAAGGCAGTCTTGGCGTCATCCGCCTTTTTGTCGGCAACAGCCGATTGCACTTTCTTGACCAGCGTCTTGACCGCGCTCAACGTGGCTTTGTTCCGATCGCGGCGGCGTTCAGCCTGACGGGCACTGCGCAGGGTGGATTTGTGGATCACAGGCATTGTCTATTCCTCCCAAAAAAGAGCAGACTATGTAGCATAGGGGACAGTGAGCCGTCAACAATCGGCCGGCCCCTTCAAAAGGAATTCTATGGCCAAGATCATCGCGCGTGACCGTTTGATATTCGCTCTCGACGTTCCGTCGGTCGCCGAAGCCGAGCGTCTGTTGGATCGACTTCAGGGGCATATCTCCTTCGTGAAGATCGGACTCGAGCTCTATACCGCCGCCGGGCCGGACATGATTAAGCGGGTGTTGGAGCGAAAAATGCGGGTCTTTCTCGACCTGAAATTTCTCGATATCGAAGAAACCGTTCGCCGGGCGACTGCCAAAGTTGCCGCCATGGGTGTCGACTTTCTCACTGTCCATGCGAATCGCAAGGCCCTGGCGGCGGCGGTGCAGGGGCGTGAAGGGTCGGCCTTGAAACTGTTGGCGGTCACCGTGCTGACGAATTTCGACAGTCACGATCTCCGCGATATGGGGATTCAGCGAAGCGTGCAGGATCTTGTGACGGCGCGCGCGCTCCTGGCGTCAGAAGTCGGCTGCGACGGGGTCGTCGCGTCCGGAGAAGAGCCGGCGGCCATCCGGCAGAAGGTCGGGCCCCGGTTTCTGATTGTCACGCCCGGGGTGCGTCCGGCAGGAAAGGGAGTGAACGACCATGCCCGCGCAACGACGCCCACCCAGACGATCGCCGCCGGGGCCGACTATCTCGTCATCGGCCGGCCGATTCGGGACGCCGTCGATCCGGTGGCCACGGTGACCGAGATTGTGAATGAGATGCAAGCGGCGTTCGATGCCCGCCCGTAGTCCGGGCCGGGTCGAGTTGCGGCCCGTCCCCGCTCTTTGCTAAGATCCTTCCGCTACGTGCGAGAAGCCATTCCTTCCAGATGGTGGGTGTAGCTCAGTTGGTTAGAGCGCTGGATTGTGGATCCGGAGGTCGCGGGTTCGAAACCCGTCACTCACCCCATCTTGTCTTTTTATAAGCTGGTCACTATTGCCCGATGTGCCGATGCTTGAATTCGGTACGGGTGTTTTGGATGTATTCATGCGCCGGCACTTACCCCCGTATGCGGTGGCTCGCGAAAGGAATCTATGCGCGCCATTGTTTCGTAAAGAGTAATAGGGTGCTGGGCCGTCACGTTCATGTGAATGGGTTCAACAAGGAGGTCGGCATGCAGATGTTGGGACGTATCGGAATGATGGGGCTCGGTATTGCGGTGGGGAGTGCGCTTAGCGGCGCGCCAGTCTTCGCAGAAGACAAACCAATCGAAGACGGATCGAAGATCATGATCACATCTCCGAAGGATGGGGATAAGGTCAGCGATAGCTTCGAGTTGAAATATGAGTTGACCAAGGGCTCCGAGGCGGCCCACGCCCACGTGTACTTGGATACTCAATACCAGAAGGGCTTTCCCGGATCGTTCAAGGGCCTGAGCAAAGGGAAGCACCAGGTCACTGTGACCGGCGCGAACAAGGACCACAAACTCGTCTCCGCTACCCAGACCATCACCGTCGACGTGCAGTAACGCTACAACCAGTCAACTTCACCGCCGCCAGGGTCTCTTGAAAAAGAAGCCCTGGCGCGCCCATCCCGTATCTTCCTCTGCCTTCCTCGATTGACTCTTCTCTCGCGAGAACGTAGCTTCTCTCCGATTCAGCCGCGTACAGCTGGTTCGAGGCCAGAGAGTGGATATGGATTGGTTTTGGTTGATCGCTTTTCTTGCGCTGCTCATTGCCGGTGGGGCTGCGTACTATGTGTGGCAGGTGGTCTCGGCGCACACCCGGGACGACTTTCGCGGGCAGCAGCCCATGCTCCGGGTGACCAATTTGTCTGCGATGCATGCCGGGAATGTACTCACGCTCATTCCGCAGCTTGAGAACGTGGGGCGTGGGGTGGCCTACGATTGTGTCTTGCATCTCGGCGGGTGGGAGGGCAGTTTCGCGGTGAAGAAAGTGTATCCCCAGGGCCCGCGCTATCAGAAGCACGCGGCCTCGCTCGTGTTGGGGCCGGATACCCCGCTACGGGTGAAGCCGCAGAGCCATGGCTATCTCCGATTGAGTTATCGGGATCGGTGGGGGCTCAAGTACGATTGTTGGTACCCGGTCACTCAATCTCCCAGTACGATACCGCCGCTCTACAATGTGCAGATCGACTTGGAACATCCGGATGTCAACGAGCCGACTCCCTCGTTCTGGGAGATGCGGACGCTGCTCCGAAAGAGTACGCCGCAAGACTGATGCGGCGCCGGTTTGCGCCTGCTTGACTCCTGGTTTTTGCGGGAGCGATGCTAAAGGTATCCCGGAGGTGCCGTATGAAGCCGGGGTAGCCATCTCACGCTTGTGCGCGCCCCTCTTCTGCGCGTCCCTTTCCATGTGCCCCCGCTCCGGTCATCCCTGCGAGGGCGTCGTGTCTCCCACCATCATCATGAAGGAGGGTGCACCATGAAAACCTCACAAATGCTTGTGATCGCATCTGCGGTTGTGCTCTTGGCCCTTTCGCCGGCTTTTGCCAATCCCGACATGTTGCCGAAGCATCCCGGCTATCCGATGGGCAACGCGATGGATCCAGTCAAAGGACAGTCTCTCGCGAACGACCCCGGTCAGACCAATGCGACGGGGGCAGCGTCGCTTGCGAACGCTGCGGTGTTCGATGACAGCCACTCCAAGCAGAGCCTGTCGATCAATCACGATAACCAGCGGATTTTGGAGAAGCCCGGCGCCGGGGTGCTGCCCAGAGTGCAGGGGCCCAACATCACGATTGAACCGCCGGTGAAGGAGGGAACCAAGGTCAATGCCTCGCCGCAATAACTGAGATTGACGAAGCGCGACCCAGCGTGGCCGGACTGCGGGTGGTGCGCCATCCTGGCGCCGGCCACTGACGGGTGGATCTCTTCGATCGAACCGGTCTGAATGGTGTTCTTCTGAAAAAACCGGCTTGTTCTTCCCTCGTCGTCGCAGTAGGATGGCGCGGCTATTTCGTCGTCTTCTATCTATGTTGAGGAGGGGTTGCTATGTCAGATCGTTCACTGGGCCTGGGCGGTGTGATCGCATTGGTGGGATTGCTGCTTGGCGGCTGTGCGAGCGACGCCGCAATGGGAACATCCGGGAGCGGGTCGTCTTCCGGTGGCGGCGCGACGTTCGGCACGACGAAGAATATCGAGCGTGTCGCTGCAGGCGCGGTCGAAGACAATCTGAACGCCTGTATGGCGCGCATTCCCAAGGACGCCTCCGGTGGTCAGCGCATGCTGGCCGAGGAAAGCTGCCGCCGGGATCAAGCCAATCGCCGCTAGAACGGTGTGTTGTCGTAAGGCGGCGGGGGCAGGCGCGTCGCCTGACGCCTTGATCGCGCTTTCGTGTTCGGCTTCTTCGGCCCCTTGGTCGAGCGGTTTGTTTTCGGGGCGACGGGTGGGGTCGAGGCTTGTCGTTGCCGAATGGCGCCCGGCTTCACAGGGGCTTGAAGAATTTTCACGGAGGTTTCGAGATCTTCGATCAGCGCGCGCAATGGTTCCGCAACCGACCAGGCCTGAGCAAAACACCCGCGTGGATGATGCGGAGACTCGGCATCAAAAATCTCGGAGACTTGTCCGAGGCAGCTCTCGCCGAGATGAGCGTCGAGGCCGTTCAAAAATCCCCTCGCTTCTGATCGTGATTTGACATTCCGACCGAAGCTCTTGATCCAGGCCGTCACCAGCGGGCCCAGGAGGAACGGCCAGACCGTGCCTTGATGATAGGCGCTGTCTCGTTCTCGCACGCCTCCTTCATAACGGGGACGATAGCGCGGATCGTCCGGTGACAGCGTTCGGAGCCCAACCGGAGTGACGAGTTGTGCTTTGACAAGCTGGAGGATCTGCTGCGCGCGCTCGCGCGGGACGAGGTTCTCAACCAGCGAGATTGCATAGAGTTGATTGGGCCTGAGGGAGGTGTCGTTGCCCTCCGGTCCGTCGATGACGTCGTACAGGTAGCCGCCTTGTTCGTACCAGAAGCGTTGCTGAAATGTCGCTACGGCTCGTTGCCGGTCAGCCTGGCATTGATCGGCGTACGATGTCTCGCCGAACAGACGGGCGAGGGTTTCTCCGATACCCAAGGCATGCACCCACAAGGCTTGAATTTCTACCGGTTTCCCATGCCGCGGCGTGACGACCCAGTCACCGATCTTCGCATCCATCCAGGTCAGCTGGGCGCCGGGACCGCCGCCGGTGATCAAGCCGTCTTTGTCCATTCGAATGCCGTACCGTGTGCCGCGCCGATAGCCATCGAGAATCTGTTTGATGGCAGGCCAGGCTATGCTGCGAATACGAGAGTCATCCGGAGATGCGGCGAAGTAGCGACCAATGGCATGGATGAACCAGAGTGCGGCGTCGATCGTATTGTATTCCGGCTGCTTGCCGGCATCGGGGAATCGATTCGGGATCATGCCTTCCGAGACGTGGCCGGCAAACGCGGCGATGATCTGCCAGGCGGCCTTCAGGCGACCGGTCACGAGACAGAGCCCCGGCAACGAGATGAAGGTATCCCGCCCCCAGTCGGTGAACCAGGGATAGCCGGCGATCACCGTCTGCCGATGGCCTCGCTCGGACAGATAAGCGTCCGTGGCCCGCCAGAGTGCGCCGGCCAGAGGATCGGCGGTCGGGGCAGCGTGCGTGAGCCGGGTCCGACGCGCCCGCTCACGCTTGGTGAGAGCAGGAATATCGAGTCGTTCGACGTCTTCACTCGTGAGAGCCAAGGTCTGGACTGCTCCCGATGTGAGCGTGATCGTGAACTCTCCCGGCGACCACCAATCTTCTACATAATCGAGTCCGCGTTGTTGCTCGACGGGGAACTTGACCTGGCGATACCACTCGGGGGCCTGGCGATAGTCACCGGCATGAAACGCTCGGATGGGTGGGAGATCGGGATACACCTGCCAGGTGACGGTCCTTGCCTCGATCGAAGCGTCTGTCGAGAGGCTTTCATTCTCGTGATGCGTGGCGTGATAGTCGCGTCCGGTGAGCTTCGGCCTTACGCGCAGAGTCGCCCGCTGATTCTTTTTTCCCAGCAAGCTCCACCGGATGACGACAAGGTCACGCCCATGAACTGTGAAGATCTCACGTTGGATGGATGTACCGTTGCAGATGAACGTCCAGGTTGGCCAGGGATCGGCAGCAAACCCTGTACAGAACTGATAGCCGGAGGGATGGACAGCATCGGGATAGCAATTGGTGGAGAGCGGGAAGGATTGCCCGTCGAGATTGAGCCATTCTTCCATCTGATTCATCAGGACGAACCGTTCGCTCGGCGGCTTGCGCGCAGTCAGCAAGAGCGCGTGATACCGGCGGGTGTTGGCGCCGGCGACGGTGCCGGATGAGAATCCGCCACGCCCGTTCGGCTCGAGCCATTCAAGACTCAATGCCCGGTCGAGGTTCTGGCAATCTTGGGTGCTGATTTTCACATCAGGGTTCTCGATGCCGGCTTTCAGTTTCATCACGCTCCCGACTGCTGAATCAACTTCGCGACCAATCCCGTCCATCCCGTCTGATGACTTGCGCCGATGCCGGCGCCGTTGTCGCCATGAAAATATTCATAGAAGGGCACGTGATTCTGCCAGTGCGGGTCGTCCAGGAATCGCGATGTTCCGCCGAACACCGGCCTTTTTCCGGAGGCATCTTTCAAGAAAATGTGGGTGAGCCGGCGGGACACTTCTGCCGCCACTTGCCAGAGTGTAGCCTGCCGGCCGGAACCGGTCGGGTACTCCACCTTGTATTGGTCGCCGAGGAAGTAATGAAACTTCTGCAGTGATTCAATCAGGAGATAATTGACCGGGAACCAGATCGGTCCGCGCCAGTTGGAATTGCCGCCAAAGAGTCCAATGCTCGACTCTGCCGGTTCGTAGTCCACCCGATGCTCCTGGCCCATCACGTTGAGAATGTAGGGGTGGTCCTTGTGATAGCGCGAGAGGGCGCGGATGCCGTAGGGCGAGAGAAATTCCTGTTCGTCGAGCATGTAGCCGAGCACGGAACGCAACCGATCGCGACTCACCAGTGAAAGAAAGCGCCGGACGCCTCCGTCGTAGGATTGCGTCTCCAGATGCTGCGAAAAATCCGGCCGGTTCTCGATGAACCACTGCATCCGGTGTTTGAACCGCGGCAGGCTGTCGATCAATTCCGAATCGAGTGTCTCTACCGCGAACAGGGGGATGAGGCCGACCATGGAGCGGACCTTCATGTGTGTGGTCTCACCGTTCGGCAGATGCAGCACGTCGTAGAAGAACCCGTCTTTACGATCCCAGAGCTCGATCTTTTCACCGCCGATGTTGTTCATGGCCCGGCAGATGTAGACAAAGTGTTCGAAGAACTTGCTGGCCACGTCTTCATAAGCGCGATTGTCACGGGCGAGCTCCAACGCCATGGTCAGCATGTTCAGGCAATACATGCCCATCCAGCTGGTGGCATCCGATTGCTCGATGTGGCCGCCTGTCGGCAGCGGAGCGCTGCGATCGAATACGCCGATATTGTCGAGACCCAGGAACCCGCCTTGGAAGATGTTCTTCCCGTCGGCATCTTTGCGATTGACCCACCAGGTGAAGTTGAGGAGCAGTTTGTGGAAGCACCGTTCCAGGAAGCGCCGGTCGCCGACGCCGTGCCGCTTTTTGTCGATCTTGTACACGCGCCAGGCGGCCCAGGCATGGACCGGCGGATTCACGTCGCCCAGGGCCCACTCATAGGCCGGAATCTGTCCGTTGGGATGCATGTACCATTCGCGCAACATCAGCACGAGCTGCTCTTTGGCAAAGGTCGGGTCGACGAGTGCGAGCGGGATGCAGTGGAAGGCCAGATCCCACGCGGCATACCAGGGATACTCCCATTTGTCCGGCATCGAGATGACGTCGGCGTTGTAGAGATGTGTCCAGTCGGCGTTGCGGCCCCCGAGGCGCTCGCGGGGAGGCTCCGGCATACCGGGGTCGCCCTTCAGCCAACGATTGACCTCGTAATGATAGAACTGTTTGCTCCAGAGCAGACCGGCGAAGGCCTGGCGCTGTACCTGGCGGGCATCCTCCGAGAGCGTGGCCGGCGCGAGGCTGTCGTAGAACTCATTGGCTTCCTGAAGACGCGCGGCAAACACCGCATCGAAGTCTTGCGCGGTGAACTCCGGAGTCTGTTCTTCGTTGGTGAACCGCAGGCAGATCGTCTTGGTCGCGCCGGGCTCAAGCGTGAACACATAGTGGGCCGCCGCCTTCGTTCCGATGTGGTCCGGATTCACCGCGTGTTTTTCGCCATGCACGACATAGTCGTGAAACCCGTCTTTCACGTACGTGGCGCCATCCTGGTCGCCATACAGACGCCTGGTATTCGTTTCATTCTCCGTGAACAGCAGGGCAGGCTGTCCCTCGCAGAGTAAGCGCCGTCGGCCATAATGGTCGTGATTCGTCTCGATGACGCTCATGTGAGCGCCCGGCTCGCCCTGTTTCAGCCGCGGGCGCCGGATATCCGATCCCCAGGACCAGGTGTTGCGAAACCACAGCGTCGGCAGCAGGGTAAGCTCAGCCGGGTCGGGTCCTCGATTGACCGCCTGTATTCGGATGCAGAGATCCTCAGCGGTCGCCTTGGCATATTCCACGAACACATCGAAGTAGCGGTTGTCGTCAAAGACGCCGCTATCGATCAGCTCAAATTCAGGATCCTGGCGTTTTCTCCGGCGATTCTCTTCCACGAGCCGGACATAGGGAAAGGCCGCCTGCGGATACTTGTAGAGATATTTCATGTAGGAATGCGTCGGCGTGGAATCGAGATAGAAGTAGTATTCTTTGACATCTTCGCCGTGGTTGCCTTCATTGCCGGTGAGGCCGAAGAGGCGCTCCTTCAAAATGGGATCGTGCCCGTTCCAGAGGGCGACGGCGAAACAGATCTTCTGGTGGCGATCGCAGATGCCGGCGAGCCCGTCCTCGTTCCAGCGGTACGCCCGCGATCTGGCCTGATCGTGCGGGAAGGCCTCCCACGCGGTGCTGTGCGGACTGTAGTCTTCGCGCACGGTGCCCCAGGCGCGTTCACTCAGATACGGGCCCCAGCGCTTCCAATGGCGCTGACGCTGGGCGTCTTCATCAAGGCGCTGCTGCTCAGCGAGGAGCGGTAAGTGGGAGACGGGAGGAGACTGACGAGGAAAGGCCATACGACTCCTTCGGTCGAAACGGTCTGGAACTAGAGTCGGCCGGATTGGAAAAGCCCTGCCGCAGCCTAATCCCGGATGCCACTGGTCGTCAATCGAAGCCGGTACATGAATGCGGTGAGGGATCAGGCGAGCGTGAGGCGGCCAAGGGAGCGGAGAAAGCGAGTCCAGAGGACTTGGTCGAGTTGCTGATGGGCGCGTATGGGAAGGCGGATGAATTCGACGCCGAACACGTAGCCTCTTACCCAGCGAATCTTACCGAGATCAATCGCAAGAGACGGTGACTGATCAGGCATCAAGACATTGAGCCGCACATAGCTGCCGGAGAGGACGGTGCGATCGCACCAGATCGCGCAACCGGAGGCGGACAGGTCCGTCAACGCGCCTTCACCCACAAAGGGGGCGCCACCGAAAATGACGGGGTAGGTGACGGGAAAACGATCGGTCGAGCGGATTTGGCGAGTGTGAGCCATGCGGTCCCCCGTGTGGATTCGTCACAGGGTAGCGGGTTCATGCACTGGGCTACTACCCCTCAGAGGAGGGGGCTGGAGCAGTCTCTGCCGGTTAGGGTGTCTTGGTCGGCGGTTCGACGGGGTTCGGCGCTGGTCGTTCGAGATGTTCGATGACGTCTTGCTTCAAATGCGTTGGTTCCTCGATCCGGTTATCGCGTTGAATGATCGTCAGTTCTTTCGCCTTCCGTTGGTTCAGCTCGGCGATATCGCTTTCGTCGCGGATCAGGTGCGGGGTGAGGAAGACGAGCAGATTGAGTTTCTCGGTCTGTTTGCTTTGAAACCGGAAGAGCCAACCCAGCCACGGAATGTCTCCCAGGAAGGGCACCTTGCGTTCGCTGAGGGTGATGTTGTCTCGAACGAGGCCTCCGACCACGATGGTCTGGTTGTCTTTCGCGATGGTGGTGGTTTCCATCGAACGTTTGGTGGTGGTGGGGCCGACCGGGATGGAGGCGGTTCCTGATCCGATCGTCTGGGCAACGTTCTCGGCAATGGCGGTGATTTCCTGCTTGAGCTCCAGGCGGATCAGATCGTCTTCCAGGACTTGGGGGGTCAGTTCCAGCGTGACGCCGACGTCTTTGCGTTCGATGGTCACCAACGTCCCTCCGGTGATCCCTTGAGCCTGTCCGGTCGGGAACGGACGATTTTCCCCGACGACGATTTTAGCTTTCTGGTTATCGGCGGCCAAGACTTGAGGTGTCGACAGGATGTTCGTATCCGTGAGACTCATCAGGAGGTTCAGAAACGCCCGGACGTTGACCGTGTTGAGAACGGTGACGGAGCCGCCTGAGGCCACACCGCTGATGGTCTGGGCGATGGCAGCCAGGTCTTCCGGGGCGCGATTGAGCCCGGCGATGCCTTGAACGGCACCTGATTTGCCGGCGCCGATGACCTGCAAGGGATCGGTGCCGATCTGCCGGAGGCGATCGACCTGCACTTCCAGGATCACGGCCTCAACAAAGACTTGTTTCCTGCGGGTGTCCAAATCGCGAATGACCGATTGGATCCGGCTATAGGCCGATTTTGTGGCACTGACCACGATGGAATTGGTGGCTTTGTCGGCAAACACTTGGACGGGAGCTTCGAATTCTGTCAGGGGCCGCAGGGGTGGCCTGGTGCCGGGGGCTGTTTGCGCGACTGTTTGGGATCGGGCAACCAGGTTGGTCAGGACCGCCGCCAGATCGGTCGCATTCGCATGTTTGAGTTTGTAGACATACACCCCTCGTTCAGGAGGGAGTTCTCCCATCGGCACGATTTGATAGACGCTGCCCTTGGGAACGACGGCAATCCGGCTGACTTCCAGCGCCGCCACAAACATGCTGTAGGCCTGGTCCGGCGTGACCTTGGTGGGCGAGAACACGGAAATCTTTCCGCCCAGTTTCTTGATCGCCTCGTCAAGGACGAAATTCTTGCCGGTCAATTCACTGATGAAGCGAACAAATACAGGAATCTCGACTTCGTTGAAGTCGAGGGTGATTTTATTGGACGCGGATGCGGCGGTTTCCGCATGGCTTATCGGGGGAAGCGGCCAAGCAGAGAGCGCCGCTGCCACTACAAGCCAGGCATATTTCGAGGGAATGCGACGGCGCACATTCGGCAATCGGTCGGTCAGCACACAGCCTCAATACGATAGTGAGTCGATGGAAGGGAGGATCCCTTCGACATGCAAGCTATCATACGAAGGCGGGTGAGACAACCGGAGCGGGTGTTTTGAGAGGCGAGACCGTCGGTAAGTAAGATGGAAGGCGTAGGGTGCAATGATCTATAGGCCTGAGGAGGAAGGTCTTGTCGGCTCGTGATGTGCGGAGCGCAAACTTCAGTGGGGCCCGCTTTCTCCGTCGGTAAAGGTGGCAGCCGGAGCCACAGGGGCTTTCATTCCATGGCGAAGCTCATCCGGCTGGTGTTCAGGGTTCATTCTCGTGGGCGAGGGGCAGAGCTTTCCTCGTGCCGCGCTCATCGCCAATGATTTCCCGAAATTTTCGGCCACGGCATGTTTGAGCAAGAGCCAGAGATCATCATCGAGGTCATTGTACCCTTCGATGAGCGTGAGGAGTTCGGCAAAAGGGTGGCGCCCTTGAGCCAGTGCTGCGACGTCCGGGTGGAGCTCAGGGCCGGCATGGTCGTGAATGGCTTCACGCAAGGCGCGCGATTTTGCTTGGCACTCGCTGAGCGGCGCGAAGTCCGGTTGGTCGCGGTGCACGAGCGACAGCAGTCGATCGAGGACGGTCAATGCTCGCATGCGCGCCTTCTCCTGTTGCGCGCGTTTGCGTTGGGCTTCTGCGGCCATCTGTAGCAGCGCCTCGAGTTCCTTCATTGACCCGATCTCTTCCGCGGCGGTGTTCGGGGTTTCCGACATCAGGCCGACCAGTTCGATTGCCCGAGCCCTGAGGTCCGTAAAGTTGCGGCGGGAAGCGGTGATTTCCTCGATCAAACTTTCAGACGGTAGCATGCCGGTGGTCCTGACCTGCTCGGCCACTTCCGAGAGCCGTTGCCCCAGTTGCGCAAAGCTTTTTGTGACGAGAGAAAAATCCTGCAGGAGATCAGTGTGTGACGTGTCCATGGACATCCTCCCTCGGGGTGATAAATGGTCGACCAGTTAAGCTGTGCGACGTTCGGCATCTATTGCGTACGAGCTCACACGTACCTGTGTGGACTGATGGGACCACCGGATCATGATTGTGCCGAAGAGCCGAGAATTGCGAACCGAGTGTCCGAATAAGAACAACGGAGGGATCAAATGAGTGGCTGAGCCAATCGGCTGATTGACTCAATCTGTTGCAGCGATCAGACATGCATGTGTGCCATGTGAGAGTGAGGGACACACTCCTATTTGTATGAAGCCCAGCCATCATTGTCCATACGCGATGCCCAGTCAATACATCTCTTTGATTATTATGGCTCTATCGTCCATTCCCAAACGACCCTAGATATGAAAGGTATCGAGTTTGGGCGGATACGATTGCGTTTTCGTTCCAATAGAGATCGCCTAAGACGTTCAGAGACGTTTAGAGATGGTAAGCGAACGAGTGAAAGGGGCGTTCGAGCCATCAGGCAGCATCCACGAACGAGTGGCATGGAACCTGCGATCTTGTGCTCGCAAGAAAATTCGCGACCAGATGGCGTGCTCAGATGAATTGAGCTCATGGATTCTCTGGAATCCCCCGATAGATAGAGGAACATGGGAAATACGAAGGCGTAAATCATGGACTCTCAGCGGCTTCAAACAAAAGTTCAGGCGTTTGCCCACCGGCTTCTTGAGGAAGCCAACGGCGATCCTGTTCGAGCGCTTGGACTGTTAGTCCTGGTGTTGGAAGATTCTGAGCTGGAGTCGGCAGATCATGCCCATCGGTTGGTCGCGGAGGTTCGTAAAGTCCTCCTTCCTCAAGACTTTGCCGAGGTCGGTCAGCCGGTTCAGCATCTTGCCGGACAGCCATCCTGGGAAGGGGTTCAGCACTGTCTGCGTTGCGGAAAAGTATTAAGTACGAGCACCGCAGGTCACGAGGACGGGACGACCTATCCGTCCGGGTATGTCTATGAAGTGGGCCCGCGCTTTACCACAGAGGATTGTGACGATTTCGAGCCCTGCCAGTAAGGTGTCGCGGTACCTTCCTCACCAGCGCCACGATCCCGCCGTTGCGCTCGAAAGATCGGATGCCAGCCTGTTTGATTTGAGCTAGGCGGCCTCATTCTTCGCGGTGGTTTCGGCTCCACGCTGGTCCTTTACAAACACACTCCCCTTGTGGGCTTTCGCCAGCTTTTTCAACTCAGATACGATCTTGCTGACATCGCCGGGATGATCGATGGCGCGATGGCTATTGGTGACGACGGCATGGGGAACCGGCGCGATGCGAGACACATCCATTCCGTGCCTCTCTTATCGGTGCTGCTGCTCCATTTCTGAAGGTTTGCGTTGCTTCTGTTCTATTGACGTTTCAGTGAAGACGAGGTGGTGACAGCGCCTGGCGCATGAGTCGGTGATTGAGCAGAAATAGCACGTCCGTACTGATCACAGTCGCCGGTCTTAGCCGAATTCCGCTGCTCTGTTCAAAAATGGCGAATCGATCGAGAGCCGGCGAGTGAGGGGCTTGGCAAGTTGCTAGTAATTCAACGGGTTGTGCATAGGCCCTTATGAGGTAGAGAGGGCACCTAGCTTGCAGTCTCGTGGGCGGTTTGGCCTCCTGTGCGGAACAATCACCGAGTTTCTACGATTGGTATAAATCAGCCATCGGTGCGGCTTATAACCCTGTTGTGATCTGCTAGAGTTACTATCGTGCGTGCCGATAAGAAAACTCCACTCAAAGTCGACAAGAAGGTCCCATCACGTGGCCACAAGCGGGGTGTGATCGGGTATAGCAAGAAGTCCGCCCTTCTCGAGGACGCCATTATCCAAATGAATGCGGGGAAGTATGGGCGGTCGTCAGCGGCACTGAAAGAACTACTGGCCCTCGATCCGTTGAATATGGAGGCGCGCCGGCTGTTTGCCACGCTCCACCTTCGACTGGGAAGTCTCCTTCCGGCGCGGCAGGCATTTGAATCCCTGGCAAATGAGGCACTGGAGCGGCAAGATTACTGGCTTGCCGAATCATTGCTCCGCGAATATCTTGTTGCCGGTCCCCGGTGTGTGCCGTTCATCGAAAAATTAGGGTCGGTATACCAGGAAAAAGGAGACGCGCTCGCCGCGTCCGAAGAGTTTGCCAAGGCCATCGACATTCTCATTGAAGATCCTGACCCTGACCGTCCTGCCTTACCTACTGAACTGTATGCCAAGATTCGGGAGATCGCCCCAGCCGGTCCTCCCGCATTTCGTCTCGCATCACTCTTCGATGCGCAGACAGGAGAGTTGATCGCCCGCGCGGCGACTGCGCCGAGCCCGAATCCCCAGGAAGCCCCGGCACCGCTTGTAGCGGTTGAATCACTGGAACCCACAGCGTCGAATCTATCGACCATGCCGGCCGACCCGGTTTCCGGCGTCATGCCGTGGGATGATGTGTTTGCGGGTACTTCGGAATTGCCGGCCCAGAGTTCCCAACCTGAGTCTCCGGATCAATTCGCCTCATCGCCCGCGGCACTGCTTGAACCGACCGGTGAGTTGCCCGTAGCGTCGATAGCTCTTCCGCTTGCGGACGAGTCACTCGCTCCGCGGGACGCTCTTAATGGTCGAGTTCCGGTGGAGTCGAGTTCAAGTCCCTTCCTCCCGATTTCAAGCAGTGAGAGTTTATCCCCGATTGCTGTTCACGGCGCAGCGCCCACCAGTTTTTCGCTCATGCATGAGGAGCTGTCCGGTTCAGCTGGTGCATCGCCGGGTTTGGAGTGGGGCGTGGCCGCTTTGCCAATATCTCAAGATTTTACGGGCACCATTTCGAACGAGACGACTCGCGTGGCTGAAGCGGTGCAGGCTCCTCAATCGGATGTGTCCAGTACGTTGCCGAGTTCCACGTCGGACGCTCTCCCTGCACCGTTGCCCTGGGAGCATATTCAGGAAGCAACGGTTGCGATTCCCCAACCGGACGGAGAATCCCTCTCGGTGGGTTTCCAGAGCGCGGAATCCATCCTCTCGGTCTTACCTGAAATCTCACCAATCAAGGTCGTGCCTTCTGATGAGGTCGGAGAGAACCAGAAAGACGAGTCTTCACTTTTGGCTGGGACAGGGACAGCGCTGTCGTTAGCCACAACAGAAGAATGTTCGCCCGAGGTGGCTTGGTCGGCACCGGATGTGGTGGCTACTGAGCTGGCGAGTTCTTCTTCGCCGTCACCGGAACCATCCCAGACGATTTCTGCCTTGGGGGAACAGCGGTCGGATGGGCAGACTGAATCTGTGCCGTTGCCTATGCCATGGGAGCAGATACAGGAATCTCCGGTTAGTATTGAAGGCTTCACTCAGGAGTCCATCGTTCTGGCCGGAGCGACGCCGGAGCCACTCCCGACTCGACTCCAGGAAGCTTCTCTTGCTGAAGTCAGCGATCGGGTTGCATCTGAGCCTATCGCAACTTCTCCCGAGCTTGGCGGCCTAGAGTCGCACGGCGCTTTGTTTGCCTCAACAGGCGATGTGTGGTCTTCGCCGGAGAGTCTCGCGGCTTCCGAGCCGAGCCCGAAGATCGGCGAGTTTTCGTGGGCCTCAATTTTCAACAGTGCCTGGAAGTTTGGCTCGTCGTCTCCGGCCCCGCACGACTCCCTCCATCATTCTTCGCCGGTTGAACCGTCTGAGTCGGCAGAATCAGCCATATCCCAGGGGGCCGTGGTTACACCTATCGTTTGCGAGGAACAGCCGCCAGTCCAAGATACGCCTGCTCCGATCCCATCAGCCGATAATGCAATGGGTTCAGTCGTGGAACCACCGATGGAGGCTTCGGCGATGTCGGTTGCCTCCGTCGACATTCTTGACGAAGCAGTCGCTTCCGATGCTCCGCAAGTCATTGCTCCGGTCGAAGCGTCGGCAGTATCGGCGGATGTTCTCTTCGAAGAACCTCATCCCCTTGAGGCTGCTCAAGTTGAGTCGGCGGAGGCTTCGTTCCGTTTCAAGGACTCCACTCGCGCCGGAGAGGAGTCGACCGCAATTGGCGAGGTGCTTCAGGCGCAACATCCGACGTTACCAGCTGAACCGCCGGCCGACTCACAACCGGCTGTGAGCTCGTTACTGGCCGATGAGCGTTCACCGGTTCATTCCGAGGAGTTTCGAATAGCGTCCCAGGTCGAGCCGTTGCCTGTTGCCCAAGAATCGGTCAAGTTGGATGCGCCGGTTTCGAGTCCAGAGCCGGCGCTTGCACCCTCTCCAGAATCTGTTCCGCCGATGTTGCCGCACGAGTTGTTACCGGTACTACAGACGTTGGTCGACCAACTATCGGTGGTGACCAAAACGATTCCTGCGATTGCAGCCGAGACGAAATCTTCTGAGCCTGTTTCTCGCGACCAAGAGGTCGTTGCGGAGGCCGCATCCTTACGAGAGCCATCGAAGGCGCCGAGTTCCGCGGAACTTGCTGAGAATCCCTCATCAGCGCAGATGCCTCCGACTGAAGACGGGCCTCCGTCGCAGTGGAAGACCGGCGAAGTGGCGGTTCAAACCTATCGCCCTTCAGCCAAAAAGCGAAAACATTCGATCGAGCCGGCCGCTGAAGCCCCGGACGTCATACCACCGCTTGACGATTCACCGGCAGCTCACGGTGATGCGGTTCCCCAGCCGGCTTCGACGGTCGCCGAGACAGCGGGGCCGACTCCCCCTACTGTTCAGGATAAAGAGGAGTGGATCCGAACCGGTGAGGCGATTCGGTTCGTCGATCAGGTTGTAGCCGAGCCTGTCCATCTGATGTCGCCACCTCCTTCTGCGCCGCATGACGAATGGCCGACGGTTGCTGCACCGTCTACGGCTGCGTCGGCCGTCGAAGTGCTCTTCCAGTCATCGGGACGTCATACGCGAACCCACACGACTGAGCGGACGGCTACTTCCAAACCACGTCCACGATTGAGCGCAAAGCTGGCGCGCGTCCGCATCGGCCTGTCGGTGTTCATCGGTTCCTGCTTCTCGACGACGCGCGCGCTCGTGATGTCGATTGCGGGGCTGGCGGTGTTGTCTGTGGCGATCGTGGCGATGGCCATTGGGACAGTGGGGTTGATCTGGCTGGTGATGGAAGAAAAACCGAGCCCGGCGTTTCAAAGTCTGACGACGCCACCTCAACGCGCCATGATGGATTCCGGCAAAAACGGATACCTGCTCCTGCTCGGATTCGAGGCGGATGCGGCGGCGGATCCGGTTCAGGCAGGGTACGAGCGAAAGCCGGATGTCAAGGATAGAGAAATGGCGGCGGTCTGCCATGGTGAAAATGAGGGCATGGCCGGAGCCAATCAGAAAAACGCGTCTGCGAGTGTGGCGCAGGGTTGGTACAGGTCGGCAGATCCAGCCGGGCAGTTCAAGGCTCAGGCGGACAGCCTGAAAGGCTGGACGAGTCAGGCGAATGTGTCCCTCGGCCGTTACCGGCAATGGCTCAAGCTGCCGTTCGAGGATTGGGGGCATGGTCAGGCGGTGACACCACCCTGTGCGGCGATCCTCTTTGCGCATCGGCTGCATGTGGCAGAAGGGTTTAGCCAAGGGGCCAGCACGGAAGGAGGAGTCGAGCGACTAGAGGGCGATATGGAAGTCTGGCGGACCACGTTGGGCCAGGCGAAGACTCTCCCGGTCAAGGTGATGGCGCTGCAAGCGATCACCGATGATATCGCGGTTGCCTCAGGACTGCTGATCAAGCCGGACTTCGATGGCAAGGCGCTTCCTCGGATCACGAAGATGCTTCGCCCGCTTGATCCGGTTGAGTCGTCAATGCGATGGCCGATGCAGAGTCAGTTGGTCTTGGCGACCAAGTCGTATGAGTCACAACTCGATGCCGACCGGGGCGAGGACGTGCCGCTCCATGTCAGTGTGGCCGGTATGCTTCCGCTGCCGAAGCAACGACGATTCAACGACTACGCTGAATACTACGAATCGTCCTATAAAGCCGCGGGAGAAGGTCGGTTTAGCGCCATGCCCAAGCGCTCCACGTATATTAAGCATCCGGCCAACGGGGTTATGGACTATCTGACCAATCCGATTGAAAACATCATCGGCATCGATCCGCTTCCGGCATGGGATCACTACAATGGTTTGGTTATCGATACCGATGCGCGGCTCCGTCTGGCGAGTCTGCAAGCCTGGTTGCGCCGTAGTCCGCAGGATGCCGATCTGCTGGCGCGGATCGCCAAGGCCGGCCAACGTCTCTATGATCCGTACACCGGTCTCCCCATGCTGGTGAACCTCAGACGAGGGGTCATGTATAGCGTGGGACGCGACGGCAAGGATCAGGATGCGGACCCTCAGCAGGACGTCGTCGTGTCGATTCCCCTCAATCAATCTTCGTCAACTCCTGCCAAGTCTGCTTCGAAGTTGAAGTAATCTCACCGGTTCACGTATCGCCGGACAGTCGAGATTCTGTCGACTGCCCGGTTACGTCGCCAGTCGATGTCAACGTCTGGCTTCTCAAGACGTTCAGATAAATAAGCGGTTCTCTCGGACTAGAAGTCGAGTGGAACTCATGTCTTGACCTGGGGAGCAGATCTCATGACAATCAGTCGCACGGCGCAGGATCGTGTTCCGTCAGCATCGAGGTGAGGAGCTGGGAATGGCGCTCTCTCGTAGTCTGACGCCGGCCCACAGCGGTCAATGTTATATGGGTGGGAGGATCTCGACTCTGGAGGAGACGCGGGCGCTTGATCGATTTTTAGCCGGGGTCGAACGCCGCGCGTTTCGAATGGCGCAGATCGCCACGGGACACGATGACGAGGCGCTCGACCTTGTGCAGGAGGCCATGCTCAAGCTGGTCGAGCGGTATGGTGCGCGCGACGAAGCGGAATGGGGGCCGCTGTTTCATCGGATTTTGCAGTCCAAGATTCGCGATTGGTATCGACGGACAAAAGTCCGTTCACGCTGGCGGCTCTGGCTGGGCCGCGACGAGGACGGCGAGGAAGCCGGCGATCCATTGGACGCGATCGCCGATACGACGACCCCGATGGCAGACCACCAACTGAAGATCAAAGAGGCTTCGTCGGCGCTTGATGCGGCCTTGCGGATGCTGCCCCTCCGACAGCAGCAAGCGTTCTTACTGAGGGCCTGGGAAGAACTCGATGTGGGGCAAACGGCGGCGGCGATGGGTTGTTCTGAGGGGAGTGTGAAGACACACTATTTTCGCGCCATTCACACGCTGCGAACGCTATTAGGAAATCATTGGCCATGAGTCAGGACCTGCATCACAGCGATCATGAGTTTGTCGGCCAGGCCAAGGTGGTATTGGATTGTGCCGTCGGTGAGCTGGATCATGCGACGGTCTTCCGACTGCAGCAGGGACGGTTTGCCGCGTTGGATGCGCGCGCGCGCCGGTCTTCTTGGCGTATCTGGGCTTCCGGCCTGGCCGTAGCTTCGCTTGCGGCGCTGGCCGTGCTGCTCTGGACGCAGCCGCCGGCGCCTCAGCAGCATGCGGCGGTTCCGTTGGACGATTTCGAGCTCGTCACTTCGGTCGAAAATGTCGAGCTAGCCGAAGATCTCGAATTTTTTCATTGGCTGGCCGATGATGACCAGGCAGGGTGAGAGGCATACCTCCTTAGGCTGGACGTGCTGTGCGCTGTTGTGGACGGCAGTATCGGCGGCTGCCGCGCCGCCTGAGGCCATGCAGGCGCCGGATGCCGACTTCTTGGAATTTTTGGGGAGCTGGCACACAGGCGATGGCCGATGGGTCGATCCGTTTCATGCTGTTGAATTGTCGGGTGCCGAAACGGTGACTCCTCAGAAGGACCAGCGATCCGGACCGACGCAAGAAACGCCGCGAGCGAATCGACGGGAAAGCCGTGAAGAGTCTGATCGGCAAGGGGCCCATCCAATCGATCCCATGCGAGAGATGAAGCGATGACGGGACTTGTGCTCAATATGATTCTGCTGTTTGGATGGAGCCTCGCAGCCTGGGCCCAGGCTGAGTCTCAAGGCGTGCCGTGGAGTCAGCTGAAGCAGCAGGAGCAACAACTGTTGCAGAAGTTCAATCAGGATTGGGATCAGCTGCCGGCGGATCGTCAGGAGCGTTTGCGCAACGGCGCGCGACAGTGGTCGAACATGAATCCTGATGAACGGACCGAGGCGCGGCAGCGGTTTCAGGAGTGGCGGCAGATGTCGCCGGAGGATCAACAGCGGTTGCGCGAGCGATTCCAGCGTTTCCGTGAATTGCCTCCGGAGAAGCGCGAAGCCATCCGGAATGCCCGTCAGTGGTTCCGGTCCCTGCCGCAGGAAGAGCGGCATGAAATGCGGCAGCAATGGAAGAACATGTCGCCCGAAGAGCGGCAGGCATTTCGGCGCCAGCTTCGCCGGCGATTCGGCGAGGGGCAGGGACTCCCGCCCGATGGTCCGCGCCAACATGATCGTCCCTTTCAGAATCGCCCCTTCCGTCCCGGCCGCTGATCCAGGCGGATCGGTGTATTCCGTTGCTTGACAGCGCGGGTTGTATTCCACAGAATCACCGCACACAATTATGCATTCCCCCTGGCTGTTGCAGGGCCGTGCGTTTATTCAGGAGATGAAGCCATGAAAAGTGAAATTCTCTATCCGGGGGCGTTTCCGATGGTGCGGGTGGATCTGGCGGCGGGCGAGCAGGTCAAGGCCGAGTCCGGTGCGATGGTGGCCTCATCGCCGACGATCGATGTCGAAAGCAAGATGGAGGGCGGATTCCTCGGCGCATTGTCCCGTAAATTGTTAACCGGGGAAAAGTTTTTCTTCCAGACGCTGCGCGCCAGTCGAGGACCCGGCGAAGCCTTGCTGGCGCCGACGGTGCCGGGCGAAATCGTCATTCTGGAACTCGACGGCGTGAATGAATATATGGTGCAGAAGGATGGCTTTCTCGCCGGGGCCGACACGGTCAACATCGAGAGCAAGATGCAGAGTCTCAGCCGCGGACTGCTGGGAGGCGAAGGATTTTTCATCCTGAAGATCGGCGGGAAGGGCACGCTGGTGCTGAACAGTTTCGGGGCGATTCATAAGATCGAGCTGAAGCCGGATCAGGAATACATCGTGGACAACAGCCACCTGGTGGCCTGGTCCGCGACCACGTCGTACACCATCGAAAAGGCCGCCTCCGGCTGGGTGGCCAGCTTCACATCGGGTGAAGGGTTGGTCTGCCGGTTTCGTGGGCCCGGTGTGGTCTATATTCAGAGCCGCAATCCGGGCAGCTTCGGGGCGTGGATCAGACAATTCATCCCGGTCTCAGAGTAGCGGATGCTCAAAACGCCAACCATTTCACCCACCCGACCCCCGCGCGCCAAGACGCGCTGCTTCCCGAGCTTCGTTCTCGGCATCGTTCACTGCCACATTGAGCAATCGGATAACTTCTAATGACCACCACGTTTTCTCCGAACGCCCTGTGTTTCGGCGAGGAATTTCCCGCCGCCGGCGCGTCCTGCTTCGTGCAGGTCGAGGGGCATGGGCTGACCGTCACCTTCCAGTCCGAGAGTGGGGAGGAGGCTCAGGAGACGGTGCCGTTTTCGGCCTTCGCGGTATCTGCCGGCGGGCTAGATCACGATCATCTCGTCCTGAAGTGGGGCGAGGTGCGCCGGGCGCGTACGTTGTACCTGAAGAATCCCCGTCTCATCCGGGCGTTTCGAGATGCGGCGCCTGATCATCTGAGCCGGCCGTTCGAGGAGGCGGCCGAGCGGGTGCGCCAAGTGCGCCACCGGCATCGTATGATGTGGGCGACCGTCGCCGGCGCGATCCTGGCCGTGGCGCTGGGGCTCTGGTTTGGGGCCGATCTGTTGGTGGAGATGGCGGTCAGTCGAATTCCAGTCGAGTGGGAGCAGAAGCTCGGTGAAGCAGCCTACAAGGATTTTCTCAGCCATCAAGAAGTTCTCAAGGAAGGACCGGCTGTGCAGGCGGTCGAGGAAATGACGCAGCGATTGGCCGAGCAGATTCCGGACAATCCCTACAAGTTTCAAGTGACCGTCGTGAAGAGCGACGTCGTCAATGCGTTTGCGTTGCCCGGCGGCTACGTGGTCGTGTTCACCGGTTTGATGAAGAAAGCGGAAAGCGGAGAAGAAGTGGCCGGCGTACTGGGCCATGAGCTGAACCATGTGCTGCAACGGCATGGGCTCGAACGGATTGTGAAAAACCTGGGTGTCATGGCGGCGGTCGCGATCATCGTCGGCGATCAGCAGGGCCTCATCGGCCTCATGCGGCAGGTCGGCGTCGAATTGCTGACACTGAAGTTCGACCGCGCGCAGGAAACGGAAGCGGACCTGACGGGCCTCCGGCTCGTCTTCCGGTCCAAGATCGACCCGAACGGCATGATTACCTTTTTTCAGAAGCTGTCGGACAAAGACGAAGGCCGGCTGGAATGGCTCTCCACCCATCCGATGAGCCAGGGGCGCGCGGAACGTCTCAAGCAGGAGCTCGCCGCGCTGCCGAAGCAATCGTCCGAGCCGTTCACCTTCGAATGGAAGACCGTGCAGGCCACCCTCGGCGTGCAGGCCGCTCCGACTCCATAAGTGCCCAAGGACACCCGGTATTGTGCAAATAGCACGGCCGTCTCTGGGCGAGACATGCTTGCGCAAAACTGCTTCGGCAAAGTAAAGAAGCCGTACCGGCGCACTTGTGCTGCGGTCTCTTAAAAAGGCGGGACGGTCACGCCCGCTGTGCGGGCGGCGCCGGCGAGGCGCTTGTCGAGCGTGGCAAGGCCGATGCCTTTTCGCTGAGCGAGTTCAAGATAGGCGGCGTCGTAGGCTGAAAGAGCATGTTCCTTGGCTAAAGCTTGGAACCGCCACACCGCGTCGGAATTGAGGTAGGCATCGGTCTGTATCGGAAGCGAGCCATATAGTTCAATCAGCCGCAAGCCTTCCGATTCGCTGAGCCTTCGACGGCGGTGGGCCATGGTCAAGGCATTGGCGAGTTCGTACCACCATAAGGCAGGAACCCAGAGCGTGGTCTCCTGACCAAGGACAGCCAAAAATCGTTCCGCTCGCGTCGATGTTTCGTCGGGGAGCGCCCAAGCAAGCGCTACAGAGCAGTCAAGCACCCAGTTCATTAGAAGCGACGGCCTTCCTCGACAAGCTCTCGGACCTTCATGGTTCCAGTGAGGCGTGTGCGGATGTCACGAAACGATTCCACCAGTCGGGCAATCTCTGTGACGGGGGACTCTTGTACAGCAGGGGTCAGCCGCGCCACCGCTTTCCCTCGCCGCCGGATCACAAAAGATCGCCCAGCTTCTGTTTCTCGCAAAAGTTCTGAAAGCCTGGTCTTGGCCTCGAAAGCGCTCACCTCCGCCGGTTTCGAAGTCATAAACATCTTCTCCTCGGGTGGCAACACCGGACTAGTTTAATGAACTGGTTGAGTCGAGTCAAGGCGAGAGTCGACTGTACCCGAGCCGAGCGTCTCAAGGCCGCACTGGCCGCGCTGCCGAAACATTCCTCCGAGCCCTTTACGTTTGAGTGAGCAACGGTGCAGAGCGCGCTCGGCGTGCAGCCGGTGGCCGTTCTGTGACTGTCGGGGGTATCTCCGTAGCGGGGTGCTTGCTGAAGCAACTATTCTGTACTACACTTGTGTCCTACACGGCATGACGAGGTCATTACGGGAACGAGTGTGCGTTTGTCGGCTCAACTGGAACGGCTTGTGTCGCGCGTCGCGAAAGAGCGGGGCGAGACAAAATCAGAAGTCATTCGCGGCGTCCTGACTCTCCTTGAGCAGGAAGGCCGGACGGCCCATGCCCGTCCAACTCCCTATGAGGCGATGAGACATCTGATTGGGTGCGCATCGGGAGGTCCTTCCGATCTCTCGGCAGATACTGGCAAGAAGTTTCGTGAGCGGCTTATCAGGCGGCGGCCTCTCCGGTGAATGCGATTCTGGTCGATGCAGGCCCGCTCGTCGCGCTTCTGCACCGCGATGATCGGCACCATCGACAATGTGTGGAGGCGCTCACTGAAATTCGCGATCCGCTGGTGACGGTCTGGCCAGCCTTTACGGAAGCGATGTATCTCCTGAACTTCTCCTGGCGGGCGCAGGATGCGCTGTGGGAATTAGTGTTGGAGGAAACGGTCCGATTGCTGCCCCTGGATGCCGACGATCATGCACGCATGCGGGATCTGATGAAAAAGTATCGGATGCTGCCCATGGATTTGGCCGATGCGGCGCTGGTGGCTGTGGCGGAACGTGAGCGGATTCGACGCGTGTTCACCACGGACCGGCGAGATTTTTCAATCTATCGTCCGGCCAAGCTGGGCAAGTTCATGATCCTCCCGTAACTGATCAACTCCAGAGGTGCAACGGCCACACATCGAGTGGCGCTCGACGCATCCGATGAGCAGCGCTCGTGCCGATGGCCTGAAGGTTGAATTGGCGGCATTCCCGAAGCGCTCCCCTGAGCCCTTCACGTTTCAGTGGAGTGAGGTGTAGGGTGTGCTCGAAGTTTCACCAGTTGCGACACTGTGATCGCCAAGGGGCAGACACACATCGGCGTCATCGCCGATACTCATGGCCTGTTCGATCCGGCGCTCATCGAACACTTCGCCGGTGTGACGACTATTCTCCATGCCGGCGACATCGGGGATCCTGACGTCATCCGGCGGCTCCAACGGATCGCTCCGGTTATAGCCATCGTCCGGCAATCGATCAGCATGTCGGCACCATTCTCTTAAATCCGGGCTCCGCCGGGCCCCGGCGGTTTTCTCTGCCGCGCGCGGTCGGGTTGCTGACCATTCGCGCCGGCCGGGCTTTTCCACAGTTGATTCGACTGAGTGATCGTGTGCCTCTGCGCACACGGAAGAATCCATGACCACTTTTGCAGAAAGGAGCCGCAAGATGACGAAGAGCGGATACATGAGAAAAGTCGTAGCGTCAGCCGTACTCACCGGATTTATGCTGACCAGCACGGCTTGCTATGGGCCATTCAATCTGACGCGCAACGTGTATCATTGGAACAGTGGCGTTAAAGGCAGCGGTGAGGTCAACGACAAATGGATGAAGGAGTTTGTCTTCTTCGGCATGATTGTCATTCCCGTGTACATGTTCTCGACGTTGCTCGATGCCTTCATCTTCAACTCAATCCAGTTCTGGAGCGGTGACAATCCTGTCAAAATGTCTCAGGATGAAGACGGACGCATTCGGGAGGTTCAACTGGGGAAGCTCACGGCCAGTGTGAAGTGGGCGGGAGACGGGAAATCGGCTCATGTGACCTATGTGCGGGAAGGCCAGGTTGTGAAGCAGGTGACGATCGAACGTGACGGGGATCAGCTGCGTCTGCGCGATCAAAAAGGTGAGATGGTCATTATGTCGGAAACCGCGAATGATGGAAGCCTTGGATTTCTGGATCACGAGGGTCGCATGGTGGATAGGGTCAGGGCAGAAGCAGCGTATTGGGGGATTGAACAACTGAGAGAAGGAGGAACGGCCGGACCAGCATCATAGCGATTCTTTCCTAGATTCCAATTTCTTGAATGGTTTGGACGAGGTGGTTTTTTTTAAGACATCTCCTAAAAGTTGGGTTATACTTCGCCCGTATAATATTCCCACACATGATGGAGTGGTGGGAGAAGAGTTACTCATTCACTAAGGAGGAAGAATTATGCTGAAGAAAGTGCTCATGGCATCGTTGGCAGTAGCCTTCGTAGGAATGCAGGTCGGGATGGTCATGGCGGCAGAAGGAAACCCCGATACGGGACCTGGTTGCGGCCTCGGCAAGCTGGCGTGGCAGAACTATCCGCACCAGAAGACCATTGCCGTGCAGACAATGGAAGCCACCACCAACGGAACCTTCTACAGCCAGACCTTCGGTATCAGCAGCGGAACATCAGGCTGCACCAATGACGGCAAGTTCTGGGCGCAGGAGAAGGTCAATGTGTTTGCAGCGTTGAACTTTGAGAATTTGGCGCAGGACATGGCTCAGGGACAGGGTGAACACCTGACGTCCTTGGCGACCTTGATGGGAATTCCGGCAGGACAGCAGCCGGCGTTCTTCGCGATGACTCAGGAAAAGTATGCGTCCCTCGTGGCAGCCGGCGAGACGTCGCCCGTTGCGCTCGTGAAGGCATTGAATGACGCCGTTGCCACGCATCCGATGCTGGCCCAAGTGTCGTTGAACAAGTAGTCGAGACTTCGTGGGGTTCCGGTTTCATCAGCTGGAGCCCCACGAACCTTTCAGGTTGCTTCTCTTTTCTCTTTCCCTTGTCTGGTTCAGTTTTTTCGGAACCAATCTTCCCGTAGAAGCCGCAGTTCCCGATCAGGCCTATTTGAACGATCTCATGGCCCGTGCCGATGCGTTGCACCTTGCCGATGAGCATGAGTGGCACGTCTTGCTCCACTACCGCCGGACACTGTTCGGCGGGGTCGAGAGCATGCAAGACGATCCAGGTTTCTTCCTCGATCCTCAGGGGAAAACCAACTCCGAAGCCGAACTCCGTGCGACGCTCATGAAATTCTATTCGGACGATCTCGTCGGTCGTTCGAAGCAGCCGGCGCAATGTGCGTTTGTGGCCCGCTATCATTGGCTCAAGGACAAACTGCAATTCGATGAGCGCCGGCTTCCGCCAATGGCATGCGAGAGATTTACGAAGTGGTTTGAAGAGTTCAACGCCGAAACCATCACCATCATTTTCCCGACCGGGTTCATGAATAACCCGTCCTCCATGTTCGGCCACACGTTTCTCCGAGTCGACGCCAAAGGACAAACTCCGCAGACCAGGATTCTCGCCTATACGATCAATTATGCCGCGCAGTTGCCTCCCAATGCCGGGCCGGAGTATGCCATCAAAGGCGTGTTCGGAGCCTACCAGGGATACTTTTCGACGATTCCGTACTATTTGAAAGTGCAGGAGTATCGGGATATCGAGAATCGGGATATTTGGGAATATCGATTAAATCTCAACGAGCAGCAGGTCAAGCGGCTCTTGATGCATGCCTGGGAGCTGGGTAACGCCTATTTCGATTATTTCTTTTTCGGCGAGAATTGCGCGTACCATATCCTGTCGTTGATCGAGGCGGCGGAACCGTCAGCCCATCTGCTCGATCATTTTCCGATCTATACGATTCCCGTCGATACCGTACGGTGGGTACGAGAATCGACCGGCTTGGTCGGAGACGTCGTTGCGCGGCCGTCGCGTAGTACGTTAGTGCGGCGAAAGCGGGAGGCCATGAACAACGATGAGCGCATATGGCTGAGCCGGCTCATCCAAGACCCAACGGTTTTACAAGATTCGTCATTCCGGGGATTGGCGGATAATCGTCGGGCGTTTGTGATGGAGGCGGCCTCTGATTATTTGTTGCTCCGCACCGAAGGGGAAGGCCCTGATGGAGGGCAGTACCGAGAACGGAATCGGAAAGTGCTCAGTGCAAGAAGCGAAATCAAGGCGCCTCCGATCGACCTCCCCATTGCGCCCTATGTCAAACAGCCGGACCTGGGCCATCGGACGAGCCGTATCGGCGTGGGAGGCGGTTGGCGAAACGACCGCGCGTTTGAAGAGCTGAATGTTCGCGCCGCCTACCATGATTTACTCGATGCTGAGCCAGGGTATACACCGGATGCGCAGATCGAAGTGATCTCGTTTGCCCTCCGGCACTACCACAACGGATCGCAGGCGAGGGTCGAGCGGTTTAGTCCGCTGAACATGATTTCGCTGTCACCCATCGACTCCCTCTTTCTCGCGCCCTCGTGGAAGCTCAATGTGGGGATGAATACGATCGCGCATCGAGGCTGCGAGTTGTGCTCCAATGGTAACCTGAATGGTGGATTCGGCGGGGCGATCGAGTCGCATCTGCTTGGCCGTGAGCTATGGTTCGCTTTTGCCGAAGCCGATGCGAATGTGAGCGGGGCTTATGAAGAGCATCATCGTATCGGAGGAGGAGGGACACTAGGGCTGCTTGCTGACGTGACCGATCGTTGGAAGCTGATGGCGTCCGGGAGCTACTTGCGCTACGCATTGGGTGATAAATCCGAGGACATCCGTTGGTCCGTCGGCCAGCGGTTTGCCTTTGCTCCGAACCTGGCTCTCCGTCTGGAGTATGTGCATCGAAGCCATGATGATGATGTGCTCTTTACGCTGCACGTATATTACTAAGAGAATAGATGCGCATGAGCGTGCGCCTAAAAAATGGGCGAGCCGGACAATGAATACTTCTCAGGTGGCAGCCGTTGTCGTTTACATTCTCATCGGCAACCTGTGGGGAGGATGGGGGGTGAGCAATTCCTATGCGCAAGAGGGGTTAGCTCAAGCGGTTCAGGACGATAGTGGGCGTCGGGAACCTCATGTCCAGCAGAAGGCCGTGGAGATCTATGGGGGCTTGTATCTTCTCGGCTCTCTGGCAAAGAATCGTAATTTGAATGTTGGCGGAGAGGCATTACCTCAGACGACGGTTGGGGATCATGCCGGGGGAGGAATCAAAGCGGGAATTTTCCCGGCGTTCACGAAGTATGTCGTTGGCATCCAAGCGGAAATGTTTGGTCTAGGGAGCGAGATTGCCGCTCCGCGGTCGTTAGGCTCTGGCGGAATTCAGTCAGGGCGGGGGACCATGCTGGCATGGAACACACTGGTGAGTCTCATCGTCCGCTACCCCGGGGAGCAATTCCAACCCTATATCGGGGCTGGGGCTGGGTGGTCCTCATCCTTGTTGGTCGTCAGCGATTTGATGAAGGGAACGACGACGCAGGGGGGAATAGCGCGTGATATGAGTTTTGCCTATCAATACTTCGCTGGGCTGAGGGTGAATCTGACAGAGCGTGTATTTGCCTTTGGAGAATATAAGTTCTTTGGCAGTCGCTTTAACTGGAGCGGTAGTCTGCAGCCCTCGCTCGATTTTCGGGCCCATATCGTGGCGCTTGGAGCGGGGTTTTCATTTTAGTAGGCAAGTCAGTAGGTCTTGCCCGTCTGAAACAGTCCTGATACAAGTGTGACTGCCAGGCGTTTCAGGAGGTCTATCGTGAACTACCCCACAGACCCAGCCGGTGCTCGCTCCGTGGCCTATGTTCCGATGGTGCCGGTGGCGCCGCACCCCCCATTGCGCCGCTACTATGCCGAGGATGATGAGCGGCAAGTGTTCTTGAACGAGATGTTCAATCGCACGGCGCATCAGTATCGCAATATCGACAAAGCGACAGGATTTGGATCTGGGCTTTGGTATCGCGCCAAGGCGCTGCGTGAAGCCGGGCTCAAGCCCGGTATGCATGTGCTGGACGTCGCTTGCGGGCCGGGATTGGTCTCGCAATGCGCGCGCGAGATCGTTGGCCCCTCCGGTTCGGTCATCGGGCTGGATCCCAGTATCGGGATGTTGCGAGAAGCACAGAAGGGACCCTGTCAGAAGTTCGTACGGGGCATTGGAGAACAGTTGCCGTTTCCCGATCAGACCTTCGATTTTCTGAGTATGGGATACGCCCTCCGCCATGTTTCCGATCTCAAAACCGCGTTCTCGGAGTATCGCCGGGTCTTGAAGCCCGGCGGGATCGTGCTGTTGTTGGACATCTGTCGTCCACGGTCCCCCCTTCTCTTGTCGCTGTTGCGGTTCTATATTAAGACGGTGATGGGGATTGCGTTTGCCGTTTCGACCGGCAATCGTGACATGAAAACATTGATGGAATATTGGTGGGACACCACTGAATATTGCGTGCCGTCGGAGACGATTCTTGGCGCGTTGAACGAAGTGGGGTTGGCCGATTGCTCGTCGCATGAACTCTTCAACGGACTCCTGCGGGACTACCGGGCGGTGAAAGTCGAGAAGCACGCATGACAGATTCATTCGCCTCGTCTTTGGAACAAGACCTCGCCACATTGATCGTTCAGACCCTTAAGCTGAAGGTCGATCCCGCCACGATTGATCCCACGCAGGCGCTGTTCGGGGACGGACTCGGACTTGATTCGATCGATGCGCTAGAGCTTTCGCTGGCCATTTCCCAAGTGTACGGCTATCAACTCAAATCGAGCGACCCGGAGATTAAGGCGATCTTTTCCTCCCTGCGCGCGCTCTCGAATGCGATTGAGAAGAATCGTACGAAGTGAATCATGTGGTGCCATGCACGACGCTCCACTGATTGGCCTATACAATCCGGACGAGGTCCTGGCCTGGGAAACCGACGGCCCACGCACGGCCCGCCAATTCCTGTCCGATGTTTTCCGCCTTGCCGATTCTCTGCCTGATCGCTCCGCAGTCCTCAATCTGTTGTCCAGCCGGTATGAGTTTCTCGTCGGGTTCGCAGCGGCGATACTGCGGGGGCAGTTGACGTTGCTGCCCCAGAGCCGGGCGCTCCAGACGCTCCGCCGGATTGCCGGCGACTATCGTGAGAGTTATTGTCTGACGAATCAGGATGAGCCGGTTGAGGGGATCGAGTCCGTGGTTCTGCGGCGGCAGGGCAGTATTGCCGGATGGCCGAAGCGGATTCCGCATATCCCGCTCGACCAAGTCGCGGCAATCGCGTTTACCTCAGGCAGCACCGGCCAACCGATGCCGAACAAGAAAACCTGGGGAGCCTTGACGGCTGTCGCCCGGGCGACGGGAACACGACTTGGTGTGAAAGCCGGTGCGCCTGCTGCGGTGGTGGCGACCGTGCCGCATCAGCATATGTTCGGGCTGGAAGCCTCGGTGATGCTGCCGATCGTGCATGGGTTGGTCATGCATGCCGGGCGACCGCTCTTTCCGGCCGACATCTGTGACGCCTTGGCCGACGTCGCAGGGAAGCGCATACTCGTGACGACTCCGTTGCATCTCCGCGCCTGTGTGACCGACGGCGTGCGCGTACCGACTGTCGGACTGATTCTCTCTGCCACTGCGCCGTTGTCTCGAAGCCTGGCGCAAGAAGCCGAACGGCATTTCCAGACCGAAGTGCATGAGATTTTCGGTTTTGCCGAGGCGGGGAGCGTGGCTGAACGGCGGACGACCGATGGCGACCGATGGCGACCGTTGGACGGGGTGCGCCTGGTGCAGGACCAAACGGTGTGGACAGTGCAGGCCGATTATCTTCCGGCCCCGGTCCACGTTCCGGACCGCATCACCGTCGATGCCGACGGGCAGTTTGTCGTGCATGGCAGGGAAGTCGACCAGATCAATATCGCGGGCCATCGGGCCTCGCTCGGTGATCTGAACCAGAAACTGCTGGAGATCGAGGGTGTGCAGGACGGAGTCTTTTTCCTGCCCGATGGGGGGGCAGATCTCGTGACCAGGCTGATCGCCTGTGTGGTGGCGCCGGGAAAAACCGTGGAGGAGATTCAGCAGGCATTGCGCACGCGCATCGATCCCGCGTTTCTCCCCCGTCCGCTGCTGCTCGTGCCGCGACTGCCCCGCAACGACACGGGCAAGCTGCCGCGTGAGGCCTTGCTGAAGCTCGCTGGACAACAGGCCGAAGGGTCTTCGCATGAAGCATGAGCGTGTCGTCTCGATCGGCCCGGATCATCCGGCTCTGCCCGGCCACTTTCCCGGCCATCCGGTCGTGCCCGGCGTGCTCGTGATGGACGAAGTCATCGAGACCCTGCGGGAGCACTGCGGGCAAGCCCTGATCGTCACAGGACTTCCCTCGGTCAAGCTGTCGTCGCCGCTGTTGCCGGGTGAACCGCTGACGATCGAAATCGTGCAGGAGGATTCCGACCGCGCCGCCTTTACCTGCCGGGTCGACCGGCGGGTGGTGGCCGCCGGGTCGATCCGGTTTCGCCTCCCGGCCGCCGACCGGACGATGACGTCATGACTGTCGCCTGGAAACAGCAAGCGGAGCGCGGCAGTCCGCGGGCAATCCGTCTCATGGCCTGGGTGGCGCAGGCGTTGGGGAGACCGCTTGCCCGCGCGCTGCTCCATCCGATTTGTCTCTACTATCTCTGTGGATCGCGGAAGGCCAACCGGGCCCTTCGCCGGTATTACGAACATCTCCAGGGCCGTGCCCCAAGTTGGCCGGTGCTCTTCCGTCACTATCACTCGTTTGCCTCAACTCTATTAGATCGGGTGTATTGTTTGCGGGGCCGGTTTGATCTCTTCGACATCCGGACATACGGGCTTGATGTGCTGGATGGCGCGTTGGCGCAGGGGCGCGGCTGTCTTTTAGTGGGGTCGCATCTGGGGAGTTTCGAAGTGGTGCGGGCGGTCGGGCTGGCGCGTGAGCAGATAGCCGTCAAAGTGTTGATGGATGAGCAGAATGCGCCATTGATCCGAGCCTTGATACAGGAATTGAACCCCGCTGTCGCCGAGACGGTGATTCAAGTCGGCGGGGTGGATACGATGCTGCAGGTGCAGGAATGCCTGGCCCACGGCGGAGTGGTGGGTATCATGGGCGATCGACTGACGGCGGAAGATCAATCGGTGCGCTGTGAGTTTCTCGGCGAGGGCGCGGCGTTCCCGACCGGATCCGTGCGGCTGGCGCACGTCGTGCGCGCGCCGGTGGTGCTTTTTTTCGGACTCTATCGGGGAGGCAACCGGTACGACATCTATTTGGAATTATTGAGTGAGTCCATTCAACTGCGTTCAGACGATCGCCAAGAGGATGTGCGACGCTGGACGCAGCGCTATGCGGAGCGGCTGGCCCATTACAGCCGAGAAGCACCCGACAATTGGTTCAATTTCTATGATTTTTGGCAGGCCTCATAGTCAGGCCCTCACCGTCGCCCTGCTCTTGTTCCTGCTCGGCAGCGTGGCCCTGGCCGCGGTCGATCTCCCCACTGTGCCGTGGACGGTCGACGTGCTGGTGGCGCTCCTCAAGGAGCAGCGCGAGCCCTCCATGGCGTTTGAAGAAGCCACCTATTCCTCCTTATTGACCGAACCCTTGAAGGCACGGGGTCTGTTGCGATTCACCCCGCCGGCGACGATGGAGAAAGCGATTACCGAGCCGTTTCGCGAGCGATACGTGATTGAAGGAGACCGGGTGTTGTTTGAGAGCGAGCGGAAAGGGATCAAGCGGACGATTTCGCTCGAAGACTATCCCGCGCTCCGCAGTTTTGTCGATGCCTTCCGCGCGAGTTTTACGGGCGACGCGGCTCGTCTGCAGAAGGTGTACGACGTCACGCTGGAGGGCACCCGCCGCCAATGGACGTTCTTGCTGCGTCCTCGCGAGGCGGCCGGCCGGTCGATGGTTGATTACATCCTCTTCACCGGATCGGAGGGCCGCGTGGCGACCATTGCCGTTCGTTTGCCGGACGGAGACCGATCGGTCATGACGTTGCTGCGGGAACCCGCACGATGAGCCGGCGATTCGGTGTGATGGGGCTTTGGGCTCTGGCGATGGTCTGTGGATTGTGGCTGGCGGCGGCGCAGGTGTCCGTGCATAGCGAGCTGGCGGACCTGTTGCCGGAAGGCACGACGGCGACTCAACGGTTGCTCCTCACGCAAGTGCGCACCGGTGTGGCCGGGCGGCTGATGCTTCTGGCCATCGAAGGTGGAGATCCGGATGATCTGGCTCAGGCCAGTCGAGACTTCGGCCAGCGGCTTCGTGCGACCGGGCACTTCAATGTCATCGGGAACGGCGCTCAGGCTCTGTCGAAACAAGATCAGGAGCTGCTGTTCCGGTCCCGCTATCTGTTGAGCCGGCAGGTGACCCCGGAGGCATTTTCCGTCGAATCATTGCGCCATGCGTTGGAACAACGGCTTGACGACCTCCGTTCCCCCTTGGCGCCCATGATCAAAGAGACGATCCCGGGAGATCCGACGGGGGCCTTTCTGGGAATCCTCAAAGACTGGGCCGGGCAGGAGGGGCCGGCGAAATATCGCGGGGTCTGGATGTCGGAGGATCATTCGAAGGCCTTGCTTATCGCGGAAACGAGAGCGACAGGGTTCGACGCTGATGCGCAAGCGACGATTCAGCAGGACATCCGCAAGACGTTCGAGGCGTTGCCGACCCGACCTGAATCGCTTCGTGTGGTGATGAGCGGTCCCGGTGTATTTGCCGTGGAGATCAAGCAGACCATCGAAGCGGAGATCTGGTGGCTCTCAACCGCCGCGTCCACACTCGTCGTCCTCTTGCTCTATGCGAGCTATCGGTCGGTGACGCTCGTGATGTTGAGTTTGATCCCACTCTCTACCGGCATCGTGGCCGGCATGCTGGCCGTCAATAGTTGGTTCGGCTTTATTCACGGCATTACGCTCGGCTTCGGTATCACCTTGCTGGGTGTCGTCGATGATTATCCGATTCACCTGTTCAGCCATGTGAATGTGCGAAGCTCTGCTCCGGCCGCTATCCGGGCCATCTGGCCCACGATGCGCCTGGGTGTGCTCACCACCGTGATCGGGTTTTCCTCCCTGCTCCTCTCCGGATTCCCCGCGCTGGCGCAGTTGGGCCTCTTTGCGGTAGTCGGACTCATCGCGGCGGCTCTGGTCACCCGGTATGTGCTGCCGGCCTGTGTCCCGCCGGCGTTTGTCCCTCGGGAGGTGCCCCAAGCGATCGTTCCGGCGTTGCTGCGGCTCACCCGGGCCAAGTGGCTGGTGCCGGGGGCGGTCGTTCTTGCGACATTCATACTATTGTGGTCTGATACGCCTCTGTGGCAAACGGATCTCGGAAGTTTGAGTCCGGTGTCGGAAGCCAGAAAGCGGCTCGATCAGCAGCTCCGCCAGGACCTGGGTGCACCGGATGTTCGCGATCTGCTCGTCATCGAAGGTCCGACGGCTGAAGATGTGCTCCAACGGGGTGAAGCCGTGATGCCGCAACTGGAACAACTGCGAGCCGGCGACAGGGTGGCGGGCTACGACCTGGTTTCCTCTTATCTGCCGAGCCGCCGCAGTCAGCAGGCCAGGCAGCAAGCCCTTCCTGAGCGGAGCGTGCTGGAACACAATCTCCGGATTGCGCTGTCGGGGCTGCCGTTCACCCCTGGTCTTTTTACTCCGTTTCTTGACTCGATCGACGTTGCACGCACTCAAGCGATGATCGACCGCGACACGTTCAAAGATACCGCCGTGGGGATGAAGCTGGCGTCATTGTTGATTGAGCAACAGGGACAATGGTCTGCCGTTGTGCCGCTGCGGGGCGTGGCGGACCGGCGTCGTCTCGGCGAGACCGTCGCGGAATGGCATGCCCCCGGTGTGGCCTACGTGGATCTCAAGGAGGAGTCCAACCGGTTGATGACGGCCTATCGCGACCGGACCCTTGCGATCGTTGCCTGGGGGCTGCTGGTGATTGCTGTCGTGCTGGCGGTCGGGCTGAAGTCGATCAGCGTGCTGCGGCCGGTCCTGTTACCCATGTTGAGCGCGCTGGTTGTGGTCGCCGCCGTTGTGAACGCGGCGGGCGAATCGCTCTCGCTCTTTCACGTCGCCACCTTTCTGCTGGTCATCGGGCTCGGTCTCGACTACGCGCTGTTTTTCAACCGGCCGGAGGGCACGGGTGAAGAACGCGCCCGCACGCTGTATGGCTTGCTGGTCTGTAGCGCCACGACAATTCTCGTCTTCGGGGTGCTGGCCTGCTCGACGATTCCGGTATTGCACGCAATCGGGATGACTGCCGCGATCGGATCGTTCTGCTGTCTGCTGTTTGCCGGTATGATGGCGGATGAGGAAGCTCATGCCGACGCCTAACCGACCGATGATTCCTCTGACCTTGTCGGCCTACACGCTGGTGACGGCGAACGGACGTGGCATCGGTGCCGTGTCTCAGGCCTTGCGCGAGCGGCGTTCAGGGCTGAAGCCGTGCGATTTCGAAGACGCGCTGCTCAAAACCTACATCGGACGGGTCGCAGGGCTGGAGGATTTTTCTCTCGGCGCGGATTTAGAGCAATTCGAGTGCCGGAACAATCGACTGGCCTGGCTGGGTCTGCAGCAGGACGGGTTCATGGTCGCGGTGGCAGAAGCTATCCAGCGCTACGGAGCCGACCGGATTGCGGTCGTTATGGGCACCAGTACGTCGGGCATTCTGGAGACCGAGCATGCCTACCGGAATCGCGATCCCCTGACCGGTGCGCTGCCGCAGTGGTACACCTCACGCTATCGCTATACGCACAACATGTTTTCGTTAGGCCATTTCGTGCGGGCCTGCGTGGGCCTGCAGGGGCCGGCCATGGTCATCTCAACGGCTTGTTCGTCGAGCGCCAAAGTCTTTGCGACGGCTGCGCGCTTTCTGCAGGCCGGCCTCTGCGATGCGGCTATCGTCGGGGGAGTCGATAGCCTGTGCCATACCACCCTGCACGGATTTTCCGCCCTGCAACTGCTGTCGACCAGTCCCTGCCGGCCCTGCGATGAAGATCGCGACGGGCTTTCGCTGGGCGAAGCGGCAGGTTATGCGTTACTCGAATCAAGCGAGCGGGTAGGGCGGAAAGGGGCCGTCGCATTGCTGGGGTATGGCGAAAGCACCGACGGGTACCACATGTCGCATCCTCATCCGGAAGGCGCCGGTGCGATTCGCGCGATTCGCCAGTCGCTGGATCGGGCCGGGTTGCAGCCGTCCGACATCGATTACATCAATCTGCACGGCACCGCGACCAGGGCCAACGATTCGGTCGAGGACAAAGCGGTGTACTCTATTTTTGGTGATGGGCCGGCCTGCAGTTCGACGAAAGGTTGGACCGGACATGCATTGGGAGCGGCGGGGATCACGGAAGCCTTAATCGCGACCATTTGTTTGAAGCAGGGATTCATCCCCGGCACGCTCAATTGTGAACGGGTCGATCCGGCGTTGCGCGGCCGCATTCTCCGTGAGAACGAGGACCGGCCGATCAGGCGCGCGGTGAGCAATATTTTCGGGTTCGGCGGCAATAACTGTAGTCTTGTGTTGGGAGTATTGTGATGCGGGTCGGGATTCTCGGAGTAGGTCTGCTCGCGGCCGGCCTCGAAGGCTGGCCGGCCGGGCGCGAGGTGCTGGCCGGCACCTCGCCATTCGATTCC
>CAZWOX010000019.1:0-15735 GCA_964635345.1 uncultured Nitrospira sp. | reverse complement strand
CCGGATGCATCGCTCCTCCCTGCGAATGAGCGGCGGCGGAGCAGTGATTGTGTCCGGTGGGCTGTGCAGGTGGCGCAGGAAGCCATGGCGCAATCCGGGCTCGACCCTCATGAGGTCGCGACCGTCTTTGCCTCGTCCGGCGGCGAGATGGAGGTGCTCGATAAGCTGTGCCGGGCGCTGGCGACCACCGAGCGGGTCGTCTCGCCGACGCTGTTCCATCAGTCCGTGCATAATACCGCGGCGGGTTACTGGGGCATTGCGACGAGTTGCCAGCAGTCCTCGACGGCGCTGTCCTGTTATGACGATTCCTGCGCAGCCGGGCTGTTGGAGGCTGTTACCCATGTCTGCGTGGAAGCGCGTCCGGTTCTCTTTGTCGCGTATGATCTGCCGGCGCCGGCGCCGCTCAACGGCGCCCGGCCGATCGCCTCAGCCTTTGCCGCGGCCCTAGTGCTCACGCCTTCAGTGAGTCAGGCACTCGCGATCGCCGATGTGACGTTGACGGCCGCCGCCGGTCGTGACGGGAGCCCCGGGTTCAGTCAGGAATTCGAACGGCTCAGGCTCGATAATCCGGCAGCCCGGTTGTTGCCGGTGCTGCAGGCGCTCGCCATGGAGCGCCGCGCCACGATCAATCTGAACCTGTTGGACGATCAACGGCTGATCGTAGGGGTTGAGTCCTGCCGCCACTGACGAAAGACGAGATCGGCCGGCTGCTCCCGCATGGCGGGTCCATGCGCCTGCTCGATACGGTGGAAGCCTGGGACGAGACGACGATCCGCTGCCGGACGGCCACGCACCGGGATCCGAACCATCCGCTCCGCTCCCGTGGTCGCCTCTCCGTGTCGGTCGGACTGGAGTATGCCGCCCAGGCGATGGGTGTGCATGTGGGACTGCTTGATCGCGATCTGCAGACGGCAGGACGGATCGGGTATGTCGGCAGCGTCCGGGACGTCACCTTTGGTGTCGAGCGGCTCGATGACACGGTCTCCGACCTCATCGTGGAAGCCACGCGCCTGGCGGAGGGGGATCAGAGTTATATGTATCGTTTCACGGTATTGCTCGACAGTCGGGCGATCATTAAAGGGCGCGCATCGATCTTCATCAAGGCGGTGTCGTGATGGCAAAGAAGCGCGCATTGGTCACGGGAGGCAGCGGCGACATCGGTGCCGCGATCTGCGAGCGGCTCGCCGCGGACGGCTATGCAGTCATTGTGCATGCATACCGGCACACGGAGGCAGCAAAGCAGTTGGCCGACAAGGTCACGGCCGGTGGAGGATCTGCCACGGTGACGACATTCGATATCGTCGATAGTGCTGCTACAAGACAGGCGCTGCAGGCCCTGCTCGCCGATGGGCCGATCCAGGTGATTGTGAATAACGCCGGCATTCATGACGATGCCCCGATGGCCGGGATGACAGCAGCGCAGTGGATGAAGGTCGTGGATCTGTCGCTGAACGGATTTTTCCACGTCACCCAGCCGTTGTTGCTGCCGATGATCGGCACCCGCTGGGGACGGGTCGTCTCGATTTCGTCGCTGGCCGGCGTCACTGGAAATCGCGGGCAGACGAATTATGCGGCGGCCAAGGCCGGTCTGCACGGAGCCAGCAAGTCGCTGGCGATTGAACTGGCGTCGCGCGGCATCACGGTCAATGTCGTCGCGCCGGGCTTGATCGAGTCGTCGGCGACGAGGCAGTCATTCAAGCCGGAACAGATCGAGGCAATCGTCCCGATGAAGCGAGTGGGTGCGCCGGAGGAAGTCGCGGCACTCGTCTCGTTCCTGGTGTCCGAACAAGCGGGGTACATCACCGGTCAGGTCATCGGCATCAACGGAGGCATGGCGTGACGGACCTGTCCGAACTCGCTCGTTCCTATTGGGTCGTGATCCCGGCCTTTAACGAAGCGGCGACGGTTCGTGATGTGGCCCTGCGCGCACGGCGTCAGTGTCCTCATGTGATTGTAGTCGATGATGGCTCGACGGACGGCACCGCCGAGGTGCTTGCCGGCCTGGACATCACCGTGTTGCGAAACGAAGAGAATCTCGGGAAGGCGGGCAGTCTCTGGCGCGGATTTCAACATGCGTTGGCGCGCGGGGCTGCGGGGGGCATTACGCTGGATGCGGATGGCCAGCATGCTCCCGAAGAAATTCCATTGTTCATCAAGCAAGCTCTTGACGAGCCGAGCGCATTCCTCATCGGCGCGCGCCGCCGCGATCAGCGGAAGACATCATTCTGGCGGTATGGTGCGAATCGCGTGGCGGATTTCTGGATCGGTTGGGCCGCAGGAGCACCGATTGAAGACAGCCAGTCGGGATTTCGCCTGTACTCGGCCGCCCTGCTTCGGGCGATTGACGTTCCCCATGAGCGGGCACGAAGCTTCGTGTTCGAAAGCGAAATGCTCATCGAAGCAGCCAGACGGGGGGTTGCGATTCAGAATGTTCCCGTCACCGTAATGCCGCGATCCGGTCCCCGTCCTAGTCACTTTCTGCCGCTATTGGATATTGCGCGGATCACAAGGATGGTAGCCGGTAAACTTCTCAGCCGGGGCCTGTATCTCAAGGGACTTCATCGATCTTTGAGAGGCTCGATGAAGCACGGCGCAGAGGAGAGAGTGAATTCAAAACCTACTCGAGAGCTCTCGAAAACGCGGGACTGAAAACAGAAAAGCATCCTGCGGCAGGGAGCCGCAGGATGAAGACCTCTAATTCCCTGCGGCAGTTAACCGCGCTCGAATCTCATTGTCGAGCTCTTGAATCCAATAGGTGTACTCCTGATGAATCGTCTGTGCCGCGGCGTTGTACTTGAGATTGGTACTGTCCTTGTACAGGACGCTGTAAGTCTTCGTCGTAAACGGAATCGTGACGACTGCTGAGTGAATGCGGACATTCCGGGTGCCCTGAATTTCTCCTGGTTTGACCACAGCCATGACCCATCCCAGCTTGACGCCGGACTCAATGATGATTTTCTGCACCTGTTCTATGCTCGGAACTTTGCCCGTGGCGGTTTGAACCGGCGCCTCTTTCACTTGATAGATTTGCGCTCCGCCCTTGCACCCCATCACAGCGACTACGGCGAGGCATGAGATAAACGCTCCTAACCAGACTCGTTTCATTGTGGCCCCTCCTCTCGATAGGTTCGACCCGACGAAAACCCTTCTGTTCTTAGTACGATCGGAGACCGCAAGTCAAGCCGATCGGCCGTGGCATCCATCATTTGGGAAGCGGTGTATCCGGTTGCGAAGGCATAGTCTAACAAGTCTTCGATCAGCGAGAGGTTGGCCGGGCACATGCCTTTCTGATTCCACTTCGACATGCTTTGTGGAAAGCATTGATGTTCGGCGAAGACGAACTCAGAGGGATGGCAATAGAATACAAGATGGCGTGAGCGTCGCCCGATCCACTCGATCATGTGTTGAAACCTGCGGAAGCCCAGCGTTCGCAGCATGGCCAGGTTCATGGGAAAAAGACAAGAGGATGGCGGCACTTCCAGGATGGGACTGTCGCCGATGTGATTGAGATTCCTCCGCGACGGCTGGTACGGGTCCCGCGGCGCCCAGAAATATTTGGCATAGTGCACGCGGCCCAGGCCCATGTCGAATCGCAGGGAGGGGACCGATGAATCGCAGCGGTAGCCTTCTTCTTCGAGGACCCGCAGGGTCGTTTCGCTGATCCACAGATTCGGTGCGCGAAAGATGACGGGGCGCACCCCCGTGGCCTTTTCGACCGCGTCCGTTGCCTGCCGGATCCATTGGCGTTGTTGCTCGTACGACGCGATACGGAAATCTTCATCTTCTTCCAGGCTGCCATGAGCCCAGCCGTGCGTTCCGAGTTGGTGCCCGCGTTCGAAGCATGCCCGGACGAGATCCGGATACGCTTCGGCAAATCGACCGGCAAAGAAGATCGTCGCTTTGATGCCGATACGATCGCAACTTTTCAGGAGTGACTCTAGCCCAACATGTGAGCCGGGAATCCAGTCGCAATCGATGGTGAAGTAGAATTGTTTTGCCGGTTTCGTTCTCGGGCCACGGCCATGCCCGTGCTGCGGCATGGAGGCCGGTCTGGTTCGCTGGATCCGGTCCGTGAGATTGTGTACTGGGTTGAGACGAATGCGAGGGAGGGCCGGTTGCGACGTGCGGTGTGGAAGCATGGGTACGGCTTACTCGGCTGCGACAACGCCTTCGATTTCAACCAGCAGTTCTTGGCGACAGAGATCACCTTGGAGATAGAGAAGCCGGCTTGGCGCGATAGCGGAAGCGCTGAGGGCTTGTTGGATGATCCCAAGATGCTCCGGTTGACGGACGTACACTTTGAATGTGCCTCGGGATGGCTGAAGGCCGGTCATGGCGCCTGATATGTCGGCAGCATGCCCGATGAGCGCGCGAAGATTACTCACGGTTTCCTGAGTCTGTTCCCCGGGGCGGTCGATGTGGCGGCTCGCATGTCCCACCACGCTGGCCGTGCCGGAAATAAATAGTTGTGCATGAATGTCCGATTGGAGAAGCGTGGCGCGGGCAAACGACGGGCTGCAGGGGCCATAGCGCTGCGGGTATTCGTAGGCATGGATCTGGCGGGGATTGCCCAGATGAATAGCCGGGTGGGTTCCCGCAAGCACGTAGAGCTGGAGTGGGCCTGATCTGGTGCCGACGGCCGTTCCCGCAGGAAGTGATCCAGGAAACCCTTGAAGGCTGCCGACCAGCGCCTGATAGCGTCCTACGCAAAACTGGCGATAGCGCTCGAGTCCGTGTTCGTCTTCGTTGATGCCGGGAAAGAAATTCCAGATGCGCCAGAGATAAGGATATCCTAATTCCTGGACGTGATGGAGGAGGCGCCTGTACGCCCGCTCCGTCGTCACCTGCAACCCCGTATCTGGTTCTTCTTCAAGTTGAAGGGTGCCGGCGAGCATCTCACCACTCGTGGCCGCGAAGAAATCATCCCTTCGGTGAACGGTCACCGGTTGGTCGCTGGTCCACACTTCCAGGTGTGAGCGACCGTCCAATTGTGGAAGGTCCAGCGTGATGACAGGACAGGAAACCGAGGGAGAAACCGGCGCGCCAAACGATACGATGGCGAGGGGAGTGTCGACGGAGGTGGCCAGCCAATGAGAGAACGCGGAGACCTCGACATAGTCCGCCCGCAGGTGGGGAGCGGCTTCGAGCAACGGCTGATGTGATCTCAGGGATCGTGGGATGGAGCGCTGTCCCATGTCTATTTCCCGATGGCTAACTTGGCGCGTTGGCCTGGTTCACGGCGTAATCTTTGACCTCGGTCACGGTCGTTTTTGTGCCCTGCTTGCGGCGGCGGGCCACGGCCCAATTTTCTTTCCAATTCAATACGAAAACGATGTAGTACACAACTTTAAACAGGAAAAGAGGGATACGCGCTTGTGATTGGGCAAACACATCCCCGGCCAGGAGAGAGAGCACGGCTCGCTCTATTTTCGGAGGACGATTGGTTGCGACAAAGAGCGATTGAAAGGCTGGCTGATTGAATCGATGGATAAACCAGGAAAAGGTCTTGATGCCCCGGCGGACCATGCATTCAAATTCTTGGAGGTGGGCCGCGTGTTGCGGAGACTTCCGGAGATAGGCATCCACAACCTTGGCTCCCAGGACGCTGCTATTTAGAGCCAGATGGACCCCGCTGGAAAAGACCGGATCAATGAACGCGAACGCGTCCCCGATCATCAGATGGCCGTTGCCCGACATCGTGTCGCGCCCATAGGTAAAATTGGCGGCGGCATAGGTTGGCGTCAGGGGTTTGGCCCGTTCCATCCGCTTGGCAATGGGAGGGGACTGGCGCAGCGTGTCCAGCAAGAATTGATCGAGCGGGACAGTCCTTGACTTAATATAGTCCGGATGGCAGACCACGCCGACGCTTGTGGTGCCGTCTTTGAAAGGGATCAGCCAGCACCAGCCGTCATTGAGCCAGCCAGCAGTGATGTTGCCTTCGTCATTGCCGGGGAGTCGCCAGACCCCTTCGAAATGGCCGAAAATCGCCGCACAGCTATGTTGCCGGCTCCGGCGCTTGCCGCCGAGCTGGTTCGAGAGAAAGGTGTCCCGGCCGCTGGCGTCGACGACAAACTTGGCGTCCCAGGTTTGTGGGCGGCCCTCGCGATCTTCCGTGTGGACCAGCGAACTCTGACCGGGGCGAAATTCAACCCGCTGGGCTTTGACTCCTTCATGGACGGTCACGCCCTTGGCTATTGCGTTTTTCACGAGAATGGCATCGAACTCGGACCGTTTTACCTCAAACGCATAGGGTTGGGATTCATCGAATGCTTTGGCAAAGTAAAACATCTGCGAGCGGCCGTAACGGTGGGAGACCATCTCGGCGCCGTACTTAATGATGCCGATCTGTTCGACTTCCGGGAGCACTCCCAATTGTTTCAATATAGGGAGTGACTGGGGCAAAAGCGACTCACCGATGTGAAATCTGGGGTGGGAGTCCTTTTCCAGAATGTGCACATTCCAGCACTGCTCTGCCAACAACGCGGAGATAGTGGAGCCGGCCGGCCCGCCCCCGACAACCAGCACGTCACAGGTGATGAGAGTCTGTACGGATTCAACGGCGATAGAGTGATCCAAGGGGAACTCCTTCGGCTAGAGACGCGTCGGCTCGGAGTATACCCAAGAAACCAATGTGTTGCTAGGTTACATTGCGGCACTCACCGGAACCGGATTCATTGTCTGCCTCTTGAGGACATGCTAGGTTCAGCACATAATTTTCCCAGAACACTGTTGCGCGAGGTCCCTATCACCATCCTCGATCAATTCTTCGTCTACCATCCCGAACCGTGGGAGAACCGTGACTGGAAGGCCGCGAGCGGTCTTCCACTGGAAGACGTGTGGTTCCAGTCGGCCGACGGCACCAAACTCTTCGGCTGGTATGTGGAGGCGCGGGCGGATGCCGCGGTGGTCCTGTGGTGTCATGGCAACGCCGGGAGCGTGATCCACCGTCTTGAAAACCTTCGCGAGCTCTATCGGCTTGGGTTGTCGGTTTTTATTTTTGACTATCGTGGGTATGGCCGGAGCAGGGGGAAACCGTCAGAAGACGGTCTCTATCAAGACGCGATCGGCGCCTACGACTATCTCACCAGAGTGCGGCAGATTCGATCGGAGCAAATTGTCGGGTTCGGCCGGTCGTTGGGCGCCGCCGTCGCCACTAATCTTGTTTCGCAGAAGCCGGCAGCCGGGTTGATTCTCGAATCGCCGTTCCCATCGATTGCCGCAGTCGCGAAGCATCACTATGGCGGCATGCCGGTGCATTGGCTGCTCGGGGCGGAATTCAATCTCATCGATCGTCTTCCGCATCTGTCGCTTCCCACACTCGTGATCCACGGTGATCGGGACGACATTATTCCGATTGAGTTCGGCCGCCAGGTCTATGAGGCGGCCAAGCCGCCGAAGTGGTGGTATGCGATTTCCGGCGCCGACCACAACAACACCTACCAAGTCGGTGGCCGGGCCTACTTTCATCAATTTGCCGCATTTATTCGAAACGCCATCACGGTTTAGCCGAACAGGGGATGTCCTCCCTGAAATAAGCATTTGGCGATTGGAGTCACATTTGGTACAGTGCGCCGGGCATTGCGGGCCAGGTCCGGCGCAGTTGAAACAAAGCATGACGGAATGACGATCAAGATCGACGACATACCAACCGATCAGAGAGCTATGCGCTATGGCCTTCTGATCGTCATCGCTCTGATGTGGCTCTCAGGCTGCGCCGGCCGAACCGGCTCGCCGACCGCTATGCTCGAATCTCCCATGCCGCCGGTGCTGCTCGCTGATGCATCCGTGACCTCGAATCAGCCTTCTGATGCCACGGAGAAACCGTCCGACGATCCCTTCGATCCCTTCGCGAAATCCGGCGAAGACGGCATCGAAGAATACGATCCGTGGGAGCCGCTGAATACGAAGGTCTTTGAGTTTAACCGGCAGGTGGACCGGTGGGTGCTCAAGCCGGTGGCGCAGGGCTATAACTTCGTCATGCCGAATCCCGTCCAGATCGGGATCAGTAACTTTTTCTACAACCTCCGGTTTCCGCCACGATTCTTCAATAATGTTTTTCAGGGAAAGGCGAAGGGTGCGGGCATTGAGGTTGGCCGATTTCTGGTCAACTCCACGGCGGGGGTCGGCGGGCTCTTTGACGTGGCGCAACATCTTGATCTGAAAACGCCCGAGGAAGACACCGGCCAGACTCTCGGATTCTACGGAGTGAAGCCCGGTCCCTATCTCGTGCTCCCGTTGCTGCCGCCGTTCACCGTGCGTGACTTCGCCGGGTTTCTCGGGGATATCGCGTTGAACCCGATCAACTGGTTGGTGGCGCCGATCATTGAAATCGATGGAGTTCCCTCGGTGATTGCTCATAAGAATCGCATGACGAGCTCGATGGTGCAGCTCGGCGGCCGGGTATTTGAAATCGTGAATGACCGTTCGTTGAACCTCGAAAAGTTCCAGGGTGTTGAAGAAGCCACTCTGGATCTGTACGCCGCCGTCCGCAACGCCTATCTCCAGAAGCGGGCCAAGGCGATTCGCGAATAGGACAAAAGCTGTCTATCTGGTCTATCTCGTTGTTTGGTTCAAAGCGGTCTGATTTTCAAGAATCCTCGGTGCCTTCATGAGCAGCTCCCGCACGAAACAAAACCAGATAGACCAAATAGACCAGACAGACCAAACAGATGTTTCTATCGGATCACACCCAGCTCCCGACCGACTTTCGCAAAGGCCGCGACCGCCAGTTCCAACTGGGCCCTGGTGTGCGCTGCGGACATCTGGACGCGGATGCGCGCCTGGCCCTTGGGCACCACCGGATAGCTGAATCCGACGACGTAGACGCCTTCCTGCAGGAGCCTCTCCGCCATGCATGAGGCGAGCGCGGCGTCGCCTAACATCACCGGAATAATGGGGTGCTTGCCTGGGACCAGCCGGAATCCGAGCGCGGTCAATTGCGCGCGGAAGAAAGCGGCATGTTCCTGCAAGCGCGCCCGTAATTCGTTGCCCTGTGCCACCAGCTTCACCGCCTGTAATGCGGCGGCGGCGATGACGGGGGGCAGCGCGTTGGAGAACAGATAAGGGCGCGAGCGCTGGCGCAGCAGCTCGACGATTTCCGCCCGTCCCGAGGTAAATCCTCCGGCTGCTCCGCCGAGGCTTTTCCCGAGCGTGCTCGTCACGATATCCACCCGATCCACCACCCCGAAGTGCGCCGGCGTCCCGCGTCCGTTCGGGCCCAGCACACCGGTGGCATGACTGTCGTCGACCATGACGATGGCGTCGTAGCGATCGGCCAGATCGACAATCTGGTCGAGCTTGGCGAGATCTCCATCCATCGAAAAGACTCCGTCGGTGGCAATCAGGCGCAGCCGGCAGGAGCGCGCTTCTTGTAGTTGTGTCTCGAGGTCAGCCATGTTGGCGTGGGCGTAGCGGAGGCGCGTGGCTTTGCAGAGACGAATCCCGTCGATCACACTGGCGTGATTCAATGCATCGCTGATGACGGCATCCCGTTCATCAAGCAGCACCTCGAATAATCCGCCGTTGGCGTCGAAGCAGGAGCTGTAGAGGATGGTGTTCTCTGTTCCTAGAAAGGTGCTGATGGCCTGTTCCAGCTGAATATGCAGATCTTGGGTGCCGCAGATGAATCGCACGGACGCCATGCCGTATCCATGTCCGGTCAATCCATCGATGGCCGCCTGTCGGATGTCCGGATGATTGGCGAGACCCAGATAGTTGTTCGTGCAAAGATTCAGCACCGGGCCTTGGGCTACCCGGATGTCGGTCCCTTGCGGGCTGAGGAGCTGCCGCTCGTGTTTGTAGAGCCCTGCCGCGCGGATGTCGGCCAGTTGCTGAACGAGCACTTTCTTGAGGGACTCGTAGGCCATCGTCGTCCTATGGAAACAGGACCACTTTGCCGCACTGGCCGGAATTGATCAACTCGAAGCCTTTGGCATAGTCGCTCATCGGAAACGTATGTGTGATGATCGGCTTGATGTTCAGGCCTGCTTTGAGCAGGCCGGCCAAGCGATACCAGGTGCTGAAGAGGCGTCTGCCGGTAATGCCGTGCACGCGGATGCCTTTGAAAATAATTTCGTTGGCCAGGTCGAACGAGATCGGGCCGGTCGGTATGCCGAAGAGCGTGACTCGCCCGCCGTTTTTCACGGCCCCGAACGCTTGGTGCAAGGCGCTTGGGTGGCCGGACATTTCCAGCGAGGCATCGACGCCTTCTCCCTCGGTGATCTCGCGGATGGCTGCCGCGATCTGCTCGGGCGTCTCGGTCTTGGCGTTCAATACGTAGTCCGCGCCGACCTGCTTGGCCAGGCCGAGGCGGTATTCACTGACGTCGGTGGCGATAATCGTGGCGGCTCCTGCTGTTCGGGCCACCGCGGCCGAGAACAATCCGGTCGGTCCGCAGCCGGTGATCAGGACGGTGTGGCCGGTCAGGTCTTCCGCGAGGGCCGCATCGACCGCATTGCCGAGCGGCTCCTGGACTGAGGCGAATTCCGGTGGAATCGAGGATGAGGTGTTCCAGAGGATGTTCTCGGGCAACCCGACGTATTCGGCAAACGATCCGTCGCGATCGACGCCCAGGATGCGATAGTTCCGGCACACATGGGCCTGGCCGGTGCGGCATTGAAAACACTGGCCGCAGGTAATGTGCGATTCGGCCGCCACATAGTCGCCGACCTTCACGCGCGCGACGTCGGCGCCGATCTCAACGACCTCGCCGCACATTTCATGGCCGATGATCCGCGGCGGGTGAATGCGGCTGTGCGCCCAGGGATCCCAGTTGTAGATGTGCGCATCGGTGCCGCAGAGCGACGTGGCCTTCACTTTCACAATGACATCGTTCGGTCCGGCGGTCGGGTCCGGACAGGTCATCGCCGTCAATCCCGGTCCGGCGGCGGTCTTCACCAGTGCGCGCATGTTTGTATTCTAACGCAACCCTGCGAAGGAGGCACGCGCTTGTCGAAAAAACGGGTTGCACTCAATCGCAGGGCTGAGTAGGATGCTCTCATGTACCGCCGCGCGCCCAGTCTCTTCGCATTGCTGGCCGGTGTCCTCGCTCTGTCCCTATTCCCTCTCGGTCGCGCATCAGTCAGCCTGGCTGCAGGATCTCCGTCGGAAACCGCTTCTGCGCAATCCGGAACGCGCTGGGTGAAGATTGACCTGGCGACGACCGATGCGTCCGGCGACATTCAAATGGGGAAGCCGTTCGATCTGTCGATCGCGGTCGGCGGGATGGCCCAAGGCGGTGCCCCGCTGGTGGCGATCTGCGAGTCAGTTTTGTTTCAGCGGCACGTCGTCGGATTGGAGCCCGACGACGTGCCGATGGTAATGAAAGGGGCGGCGACGATGGAGCCGATCCCCTCGGGCAAACTCTCGGTCACTCCCAAGGCCGCCAGGGTGCAAGTGACCGTTGCCCGCGTGAAGAAAGACAAGTTCGAGCGGGTGCTCACCCGCGTCGTCTATGTCACGCTGGGGAAGCAGGAGGCGGTCAGCGAAAGCAGCGAGGCTCCGCTTTCCAGTGCAGAAGAAGCGCCGGGCGCGGAATTGGCGCAAGATGAAGTGCAGCCGGATGCGTTGCCGGTCTCAGGCGGGATGGTGGTCGAGGAAGATCTCCTTCCGATGCCGGCGCCGGGACAAGGCCGGGCCTATTGGCAGCAGATCAGTTATCTGGTCAGCCGCAGTTGGAGCCGCACCGTCCGCCATGTGCGGCACGCGCCGACGAGCGAGACGGTGCGGGTGAAGTTCCGGCTCTATCCCAGCGGACGCGTGCAATTGATCCAGATTGAAAAGGGGTCCGGGGCGCGGGAAGTCGATGAGGCGGGAATTTATGCCGTGGTCCATGCCCAGCCGTTCCCTCCGTTCCCGGATAATATCGAGTCGGAAGCGGTCGATGTCCATGTGCGGATGCGAACGGGAGCAAAGACCGGGGCGCGGGACGTGCAATCGATTACGAATAAACAGTCCGGCGCGGCTGAGTCCGCCGCCGGGCCTTCTAAGAAGTGACGGCAAGACAGTGGGCGCAGGTGCGCGGGAGACGTTCAGATATGGAGGAGGCATGAAGCGGCGGACAATACTGACAGCCGGTGTGTTATTTGGTGCATTACTGGGCGGGTGGCCGGCGGGGGCCGGAGCCGAGATGGCGCGCTGGGATCTGGATCCCGATCACTCCATCATTGAATTCCGCGTCGCCCACATGGTCGTGTCGAAGACGGCGGGCCGGTTCATGGACTACAGCGGTGTGGTGGAAATGGATGCCGACGCGCACCAGTTCAAGACGATCGAGGCGACGATCAACACGGCGTCAGTCAATACCAATCAGGAGAAGCGCGATGCGCATTTGCGCAACGCGGATTTTTTCGACGTGGAAAAGTATCCGACCATGACGTACAAGATGAAGAGCTACAAGAAAACCGGCGAGGACTATACGGCTGTCGGCGATCTGACGCTCCATGGCGTGACGAAAGAGATCACCCTGGTCGGCACCTTCAACGGCGTGAGCAAAGATCCCTGGGGGAACACGCGGGCCGGGTTCACGGCCGAGGGGAAAGTGAATCGCAAGGATTTCGGCATGGTCTGGAACAAGACGCTCGATACCGGCGGGTTTGTGGTCGGCGACGAGGTGAACATCCGGCTCGACATCGAGTGCATCAAGACAAAGAAGCCGTAGAGCCCTTTCCGCTTTTCGCACATCCCGGCCGCCTCACTCGGTGAGGCGGCCGGCCACTCACCCGCCGCGATCATCTATCGGAGAATCTATGAAGGCCATGCTCCTCGACCATGTCGGAGATGTGGCGGACAGTCCGTTGCAGCTTCGTGACATCCCCATGCCCCTTCCGGGGCCCGGCGAGGTGCTGGTGAAGGTGCATGTCTGCGCGGTCTGCCGCACGGATCTGCATGTCATCGAGGGAGAACTGGCCGACGTCAAGCACCCGCTCGTGCCCGGTCATCAGGTCGTCGGCACGGTTACGCAAGCGGGAGCCGGGGTGACGGAGGTGCGCGAGGGAGATCGGGTCGGGATTGCCTGGCTCCAGGGGACCTGCCGGGTCTGCGAGTTCTGCAGGAGCGGGCGGGAGAATCTGTGCCTGAAGGCGCGCTTTACCGGCTATCAGGTCGACGGCGGATATGCGGAATATGCGGTGGTCCCAGCCCGGTTTGCCTATCCCATTCCGGAGGGTTTCACCGATGACGAGGCGGCGCCCCTGCTCTGCGCCGGCATCATCGGCTATCGCGCCTTGCGATTGAGCGGGATCAAGCCGGGGCAGCGGCTCGGACTCTACGGGTTCGGCGCCTCCGCGCACATCGCCATCCAGATCGCGCGCCATTGGGGTTGTCAGGTGTACGTCAGCTCGCTCAAGGCCGAGCATCAAGCATTTGCGCGCGAGCTGGGGGCTGTGTGGATCGGGGGCGCGCAAGACCTTCCGCCGGATCCGCTCCACGGGTCCATCATCTTTGCACCGGCCGGTGAGCTGGTGCCTCCCGCATTGCGCGCATTGGAGCGGGGCGGCACGCTGGCGCTGGCCGGCATCCATATGTCGCCGATTCCGTCGCTGGACTACGATCGCGACGTTTTCGGAGAACGGGTCTTGCGCAGCGTCACGGCCAACACGCGGCAGGACGGCATCGAACTGCTGCGCGAGGCGGCCGCCATTCCGATCAAAACCCGCGCGGTTCGCTATCCCTTGCTGCAAGCCAATCAGGCGCTGCAGGCGCTCAAGGCCGGATCGTTTCAAGGCGCCGCCGTCCTCACAATCTGACTCCGTCCCATCTAGCAATCGGCCATGCAGATTAGGTAGATTGAGCGGCTATGCGTCACCTCATCACAGCGCTGATCATGACCCTGGGAATCTGCCTCGGCGGAGCCGCCTGGGCCCTGGAGTTTACCGCCGATCGCATCACCAAGATCGACGGCCGCACCGGCAAAGCGAACATTTACTACCGCGACAACATGTGGCGTATCGAGCACCACACGATGGGGCCGGTGAATGTCAGCATCGTGCGGAAAGACAAGCAGGTGGTGTGGATGCTGCTTTCCCGGATGAAACACTTCAAGACCGTGCCCTACAGCCCGGATCAGGATTTGATGGTCACCGAACAGATGGAGGGCGAGGTGTCCCGCGAGGAGATCGGCAACGAGATCCGCGAGGGACATCCGACCATCCTGTATGAAGTGGTGACCAGGCAGGGAGAGCGGACGGAAGTCTACTACCAGTGGCTGGCAACCGACATCCATTTCCCGATGAAACTGGCGAAAAAGGACGGCAGCTGGATCGTGGAGTATCAGCATGTGAAGTTACGGGCGGTGACGGATTATCTGTTCCAGCTTCCCCTGAACTTTCAGCCGTTGGAAGAGTTTAATAATGGGGTGGAGCCGGAGAAGAAAGAGCAGGGGATGTAGCATGCAAGGAGGCCGGACTGTGAAAAGCGCGAGTGTGATGACGGGACTAGTGATAGCAGGGTTGTTGGGAACCTCCGGGTTAGCCTGGTCGCTGGACGTAGGCGATGTGAAGCAGGAGTGGACCGCCGAGGGACGCAAGCTCGCCGCCGAACGGATCAAGCTGCCGGCCTATGACGAGATGGTCCGCATTCCGGCCGGGCCATTCAGGATGGGCAGCGACAAGAAAACGGATAAGAATGCGTATCTGGTGGAGATGCCGCAGCGCTCGGTCTATCTGGATGCCTACGACATCGACAAATACGAAGTGACGACCGTGCAATATCTGAAATTCGTCCTGGCGACGAACCGCAACCCACAAGTAGATTGGAAGTTCGACGGCGGGAATTTTCAGGACACGATGATTGCGCATCCGATCATGCACGTGACCTGGTACGAAGCCGACGAGTATTGCAAGTGGGCCGGGAAGCGCCTGCCGACCGAAGCCGAGTGGGAAAAGGCCGCGCGGGGCGAGGCCGATGCGCGCATTTACCCCTGGGGCAACGAAATGGCCGGCCTGTCGCGAGCGAACTACGGCCGTACCGGCTTGTCAGGTCCGGTGCGCGATCGTCCGGAGCGGTTGTTGCTCTATCCGCCGATCATCTCGGTGTTCAAGTACGACAATTCGGTGAGCCCCTACGGTTTGTTCCAGATGGCCGGCAACGTGGCCGAGTGGGTGGCCGACTGGTACGACAAGGACTATTACAAGACTGCACCGGACAAGAATCCCAAGGGACCGGACAAGGGCACGCAGAAAGCCTTCCGTGGCGGAGGCTGGATCGACAGCACGCCGAGCGTGCGCGTTTCGCAACGCAACGGGACCGATCCCAAGACCTCAATGAACTGGATGGGCGTGCGCTGCGCGCGCGATGCAAAAGACGGCGACGCGCCGGAGCCTAAGCCAGCTCAGACGAACGCGCCATAGTCGAGTGCAAAGGATTGTACTTGCAAGATAAACAAGCGCAAGCTGCTCGCTAAAGCAATTGATAGATTCGAATCCTTGCTTTGGCGAGTCGGCGGCGTCTGCAGCTGAAGACGCATGACGCATTACCACATCAACATTTTTTACAGCAAGGCGGACGGCGGGTATATTGCCGACATTCCTGACCTTGAAGCCTGTTCAGCGTTCGGCAAGACTCCGGCTGAAGCGCTGAAACAAGCAGAAATTGCAAAGCGTGCCTGGTTGGCTGCCGCCCGCGCTGAGCGGAAACCTGTTCCCAAACCTCGCTATCGTCCTGCCATCTATCAGACTGGTGCCTAGCCGGGATTATTCATGACGGCGGTCACGGATCGTGTTTGGGGGATCAGAACCA
>CAZWOX010000018.1:0-60228 GCA_964635345.1 uncultured Nitrospira sp. | reverse complement strand
GAGACTTAGGATCTCGTGGGCAACCGTGGGGGTTCAAGTCCCCCCTCTCGCACCAAATTTGACGACAACCCCGTTTGGGCCCGCCCATCGCGGTATGTGGAAGGACATGGACGCATGACGATGAAGATGGAAATGACGGAGCTGGGCCCCATGAAGCGGGCATTGAAAATCGAAGTCCCTGCTCAAGAAGTTACGCAGCGCTTCTCGCGCGCCTATACGGAGCTGAACCGCCAAGTGCGCATTCCAGGATTCCGTCCCGGGAAAGCCCCGCTGGGGCTCCTTGAAAAACGCTACGCCAAAGAAGTTGAAGAAGATGTCATCCGCAGCATTGTGCCGGATTTCTACGACCGCGCCGTCCGCGAGGCCGGCATCAGCCCGGTGCTGGTCGAGATCCCGCCGCTGGAACGGGTCAAAATCAAGAAAGACGAACCCTTTACCTTCACAGCCACCGTCGAAATCAAGCCGACTATCGAGCTGCGTGACTATAAAGCCCCTAATCCGATTTCGCTGAAGCCGGACAAACGCACCGTCACCGACGAACAGCTGGATCGAGCGCTGGATGTCCTGCGCGAACAGCAGGCGAGACTCGAAGCCGCCTCGCCCGGCACCGCTTTAGGCGATGGAGATTTTGCGGTCGTTGACCTCGAAGGCTTTCTCGATGGCACATCGCTCGAGGGAACCAAGAAAGAAGGCCAGCTTCACAAAGTCGGTTCCAAAGCCGCGCTCCTCGGTATTGAGATCGACAGTTATTTAGTCGGCAAGAAAGACGGGGACATTGTCGAAATTCCTCAGAACTATCCCAGCAGCCATCCCGATACCCGGGTCGCCGGCAAAACCGTGAAGTTCAGCCTAGCCGTCAAAGGCGTGAAGCAGAAAACGCTGCCGGCACTCGACGACGAGTTTGCCAAGGACTGCGGGCCCTTTTCTTCGCTTCAAGAAATTAAGGACAAGCTGCGCAGTGAGATGGAAAAAGCCCTCAAGCGCGACATTGATGAATCCTACAAAGATACGATTCTCAAACGGCTGGCCGAAACGCACCGCTTTGACCTGCCGGAAACCCTTGTCGCACGTGAATTGGACGCCATTGTTCGGCAGAAACTCCAAGAGCGGCAACGTGGGAAAGCCACCGATCCATCACCTGCCGCAACGGCCGAAGAACTCAAGACCATCCGCGAAGAGAACCGCGACGAAGCCAACCGGCGCGTCAAAGTCGGTCTGATCCTCGAAGCCATTGCCACGAAGGAAGCCATCTCGGTCAGCCAGGAAGACATGAATAACGAAGTCACCAGGCTGGCGACCGAACTCCGCGTCCCGATGGCTGAGCTCGTGAAAATGATTCAGGCCGGCGGCCAGGATTCCATCGAAGAATTGCGCTCGCGTATCCTGGCGGATAAAGCGTTGGACTTTGTATACCGCAACTCCGTGATCCAAGGTTAGCACGGTGCCTGCAAGCGCCTCGAATGAGTGACGCGCCCCACACATTGCGGAAAGGAATTGAACGTATGTTGGTCCCGATCGTAGTCGAACAAACCAATCGAGGCGAACGCTCCTACGATATCTACTCCCGGCTTCTGAAAGACCGGATCATTTTCCTGGGCGCGCCGATCGATGACATGTTCGCGAATCTCATCATCGCCCAGCTCTTGTTCCTTGAGGCCGAAGATCCTGAAAAAGACATCAATCTTTATGTAAACTCTCCAGGCGGGAGCGTCACGGCAGGACTCGGCATCTATGACACGATGCAATATGTAAAACCCCCCATCAACACCATCTGCCTCGGCCAGGCTGCCAGCATGGGAGCATTGCTCCTTACCGCCGGAGCGAAGGGCAAGCGCTATGCCCTGCCGAACGCCCGTGTCATGATTCATCAACCCCTCGGTGGATTCCAAGGACAGGCGACTGAAATTGACATCCATGCGAAGGAGATCCTGAAAATCCGCGAACGGTTGAACGACATCATGGCCAAACACACCGGCCAACCGATTGAAAAGATCTCGCACGACACCGAGCGCGACTATTTCATGTCGGCGGAGGAAGCCAAGAAATACGGCCTGATCGACGAAGTCATTACGCGGCAGACCAAGCCTCTCAAGTCGGTCGACTCAGGGGACGCAGCCAAAGACGGGGCCAAGGGTAAGTAACACAGGAGGGCGCATGGCCAAGCAGGAAAAGGTGGATCGACATTTGCGCTGTTCTTTTTGCGGGAAAAGCCGCGATGAAGTACGCAAACTCATCGCGGGGCCGACCGTCTATATCTGCGACGAATGCGTCAATCTTTGCAACGACATCATTGCGGAAGACTGGGAAGAAGCCAAGGAAGAAATCTCCTCCAGGCTCAAAAAACCATCCGATATCAAGCACCACCTCGATCAATATGTCGTAGGACAAGACCGCGCGAAGCGCATTCTCTCCGTCGCCGTCCATAATCACTACAAGCGCATTTCCTCGAAAGAAAAAGACGTCGACGATGTCGAACTCCAAAAGGGAAACATCCTGGTGGTCGGCCCGACCGGGACGGGAAAGACCCTGCTGGCCCAGACCCTGGCCAAGTATCTCGATGTCCCCTTTACCATGGCTGATGCCACAACCCTGACGGAAGCCGGGTACGTGGGAGAAGATGTCGAAAACATCATCCTGAAGCTCCTCCAGGCAGCCGACTACGACGTCGAGCGGGCGGAACGAGGCATCGTCTACATTGATGAAATCGACAAGATCAGCCGCAAAAGCGACAGTCCCTCGATCACGCGCGACGTCTCCGGAGAAGGTGTGCAGCAAGCTCTGCTCAAGCTGATCGAAGGCACTGTAGCCAATGTCCCGCCACAGGGCGGACGGAAGCATCCTCATCAAGAGTTCATCCAGGTGAACACGAGCAATATCCTCTTCATCTGCGGAGGCGCGTTCGTTGGGCTGGAATCGCTCGTTGAGCAGCGCTTGAATCGTAAATCGATGGGCTTTGGGGCTGAAATTCGCGGACGCAGCGAGGCTCGATTGGGAGAAATGCTTGCCCACGTGCAGCCGGAAGATTTCCTCAAATACGGACTCATCCCGGAATTTGTGGGTCGCGTCCCCGTCGTCGCGACGCTTGAAGAATTGGATGAGCGGGCACTGGTTCGTATCTTGACCGAACCACGCAACGCCCTGACGAAACAATATGAAAAATTGCTCTCCTTCGAAAAAGTGAAACTCAAGTTTACCGACGGTGCTCTCGGCGCCGTCGCGCGCAAAGCCTATCTGCAAAAAACCGGAGCCCGAGGACTCCGTGCAATCCTCGAAGAAGTGATGCTGGACGTTATGTACGATGCCCCGTCACAAAAGCAAATCAAAGAAGTCCTCATCACGGAAGATGCGATCTCCGGAAAGAATCCCCCGATTCGCATTTTCGAGCAGGACAAAGACGCGAAAAGCGCATAAACGCGACCATGCCGCCGGGCCGCCCGCATGGCCCGTCGCACCCCTTTTTCCTCCCTGCATATCCCCCAATACTGATTACCTCGCCGCCTTGCGGCTTTTCGGATAATTCTCACGTATTACTCGACAACCTAAAATAACCCGCTATATTTTGAGAGTATCAGAATCGCCCTAGGAGGCCCTGTGAAACTCTCTGTATCCCTCAGCCTTCGCCACAAAGGGAAAGTCCTCGAACTTGACGCCTCACGAGAAATCGTGAATCTCCTCGGGAACAACGGTGAGGCGATCGGAAGCCTCTCCTGGGATTTCGTCATTGATCAGATTCTCGCCTATCGCAAGCCCGCGCTTCCCAAAGAAACGCGCTCCGAGCCTCGCGTCAATCTGGCGTTTCGAGTGCGATACAAGACGCCGGAAGGAGACCGCTACGATAGTCGGGCGGGTGGCATCGGCGGAGGCGGTCTTTTTATCGAAAGCACAACACCGCTCCCGGTCGGCACCAAACTCGCCATGGAGTTCTCCCTTCCGGAACAGCCTTCTGAGTGGATTCAGGCTAAAGGAGTCGTTGCCTGGGTCTGTCCCAAGGCGGATCAATACACATTTAGTCCCGGCATGGGCGTTCGATTTACCGACATTCAGCCAGAAGCACGGGATAGAATCTTGGCCATCGTAAAAACCCTCGATGGCGCCGAACGGGCCGCTTGAAGGATCGATTGACGGCCCTCTCTTTGCGCCGGACCGGCTGAGGTTCCTCACAGATGAAATACCCCATCGTCACCACAGCCGATCACCAAGGGAAATACCTCGTGGTCGACGCCGACCAAGAAATGATTCTTGTTCACGACACATCGGGCACTCTCCTGGGAGGAATCCCCTGGGGACACATCATCGATCGACTCCTGGCGAGTGATGACGATACGCGCTTTGCCCATTGCCGCACACACCCCCGAGCACCGCTCGCACTGAAAGTCCGCTATTCCACTCCCGAAGGAAAACAGTTTGATAGCCTCACCGGCGGAATCGGCGGGGGCGGCCTCTTCATCGAAAGCGGCACACCGCTGGCTCCTGGGACGGAAGTGTCCGTGGAATTTGCCTTACCGGATCGGCCTTGGGAAAAAGTCAAAGCCAAAGGCAAGGTAGCCTGGACGAGAAATCGACCCGAGCGCCATCTCTTGTTTCCAGGAATGGGTGTGCAATTTACGGATATCGATGAGAAGGCTCAGGCACAGCTGGTGGAATTGGTTGAGGCCTTGAACCGGAACCGTGTGATCCCCGCAGCCCCCTGAGCGTTTGGTCGGCCCAGCGCCGCACTTGAGCGCTCTCGTCGTGGCTCGCGACGAATCGCAGTCCTTCTTCAAACTCTCCCTCTGAAAAGAATTGCAGTCGATAGGCAATCTCACCCCGGACGTTTGCTGAGGACTCTGCCCTCAATCGTTCACGGAACAATTCAACAACCTTGGAATCCCCTGATTCACCTAACACAGCCACTGCGGCTCGGCGGACTTGTGGATCAGGATCATGCAGACTGTCCACGAGCGCCCTCACGACCTCGGGAGAGTCGATGCTCTCAAAGCCCTGAATCACGGCACGACGAACCTCCGGATCTGCATGAGCCAACTGCGACATTGCCAGCGGCCAGATCTCCTTCGTGGAATCGAGAGACCCCAGAGTCTGCGCTGCAGCCGAGCGCACTGATTGGATAGGGTCCACGAGTAGCCCTGCAATGTGCACTCTGGTACCCAGATCAAGAGGACCGACGCCGCCTAGACTCCGTACGGACGCCTCACGAACAATGGGCGACCGGTCGCCCAGCGACACAACCAGCCCGGGAACAGCCTGCGGATTACCGATCTTGCCCAAGGCTTCCGCAGCGGTTCGACGAGCTACGGCATCCCCGTCGTGCAACAGCCTTAACAGTGTTTCTACGGTACGTTGCGGAGAGGGACTCGCTGATGGCTGGTAGCACCCGAGCAGCGAGGCGAAACAGAGGCTGAGCAGGACGAACACAATAGACGACGGCATCGTACCAATACTGGGATCGGATAACGGTCCCGAATCTTCAAGCCTGTTTGGGAGGCTCCTCATCCACCGCAGGCAGTTCTCTGGCGGCCTCCAGAGATTGCTGAAACTCTTTCTGCGCGGAATCCATCTCAAATTGAATCGTCCGGACTTGTGGATCCACGGTATTCCGAACGTCGGCAACAGTCTGCCGGAATGTTCGTAACGCGTCCCCCAATCCTTCGCCAAGACCTTGCATATCGTTTGGAGACAATCCCGCGGGCGATTGAGCCGCTTTCGTCTTCAACGCTGCTTGTTGTGCCTGTACACGCGCAACCGCATCCTTGTTCACAATCGCTGAAGGGCGCTTCGCCGCAGGCTTCGCTTGAGCTCCCGGTGGAAGAGGCGGATATTGCGCGCGGGACATGGGAGCCGGAGCGGCGGCCCGCTCCTCCATCGACAGGGCCTGTTGCCCGCCACCCGCCTGAGTCGATGAGGCACCGGCTGGGCGAGCAGCTTGTGGAGATTGTGGGCCCATGTTGTACATCATCGAGGCCGTCGTTCCTGGCGTCAGTTCAGGACCAGGGACATAGGGAACATTCGTCGCCTTCGGCACGGCCTGACCCTGCGCAGCTGGTTGAAGAGCTGCCGCTCTGTCTATGTGGGCTGCCTCAACCGTTGCCGTCACTTCGGGTTGAACCTGGGCAACCTCTTGCGGAGGCGGGATCTCATTCACTTCCTTCTTGAAACCTTTCAGAGCCTTACCAACACCCTCACCGATTTGCGGCAATCGTCCCGCTCCGAAAATAATCAACACGATCACCAGGATAATGATCAGTTCTGAAATCCCCATTGTCCCGAACATGGTCGCACCCTTCCTGCTCGCAAGTGGTCAAAACCTCTATCGCTCGACCCGCATACAATGAAAGAATCTAGCCGCCAGAATAAGACACTGTCAAGAAAGGGGCTGCGCTCACGGAGAGTTCCCTGGCAGACTAGCCGATCGCCACGATTTCCGTCTGCAGCGGCTGTCCATAGGCTACCGCGGATTTCTCCGCGACATACACATCCAGTTCGCTGCGAATCCCGAACTCATCAGGAAGATAGATGCCAGGCTCGATCGAAAAACAGGTTCTGGGCATCAGCCGTCGCCCTTCTTGCGTTTCGAGATTGTCGATGTTGGCTCCGTTCCCATGCACTTCCTCACCGATCGAATGCCCGGTCCGATGCACAAACCGGTCTCCATATCCGGCCTTGGTAATCACCCGGCGACAAACCTCGTCGACTTCCCAGCCATAAGGAAATTGCCCGGCAGCCACCCGTTGTTGCACAAACGCCATCGCCGCATCACGACCCTGTCGTACATAGTCAAAGATCTCTCGATGGCGCGAGGGAACCTCACGGGCCGTAAACCCGGTCCAGGTGATGTCCCCGTACACCGCCCCTGGTTCCGCGCGCTTCGCCCACAGGTCGATCAACACCAAGCTATCACGCAACACGGGTGATGACGCAGCCGCCGTCGGCCCATAATGGGGATCGGCGCTATGCGCATTCACGGCCGCAATCGGCGGGCTGGAGGTGACCATCCCGGCATCATGAATCCGCCCGAGAATAAACTGCTGAAGATCATATTCGGTGAGCGATCCGCCGGCCTGGAGGGACGAGCCGACATGAACAAACGCCTCATCGACAATCCGCCGTAACGCCGTCACCGCATATTGATGCGATTCGAGTTGCTCATCGGTCCAGACCGCTTCAAAGCGTTGAATCAGGTCCGCGGCACTGACGACATCCACCCCGAAGCTACGAATCAACTCGATAGTGCCGGCATCCACACGAGAAACATAGGGCACCGCATTGAGCGGAGAATATTGCATCGCGATCCGGTGCGCGCCTTTGAGCATCGAGGCCAGCAGCGTCCGCTGCTGCTCCCATGACACATAGAGCCGATCCTGCCCGGGCAGCTCCGCCAACACATGCGGTTCAATGCGATGGAGCAATTTGACGGGGGTGCCCTCTGCGGGAATCCAGTAGTACCACCGGCGCGTGACATGGCGCGATGGATCGAGCAACAGCACGCGATAGGCCAGCGGATCACTCCCGCGAAAATCATAAAACAGCCAACCGTCGGCTGATCCGCTCTCTCGGATCGCTTCCTGAATTGCGGCAACACGCTCATGAAACCGTGCAAGCATCATCGTGAGAGCATCATATTCGCCGAGGTGGGAAGTCGTCAAATCAGCCCGCGGCATGGATTGAGCCCCATGCTACAATACGAACCTATGGCTCTTAATGCTCCACTAGACGCAACACCCTATCGGATCACGCTCTTCTTCGGCCCGGAACCGGTCGACGGCGATCCCACCACACAGTCCTGCGTCTTCAACGTGAAGAAACGCAGTTGGAAAGCCGGCATCCAAGTATCCGTCGACATTGCCACCGACCAGCTTGCGGCACTTCAAGAAACCATGCGACAGGCGGCTCCGATCACCAGAGCCCTTGAACGGTTACCTGAAGCGGATCGTTCCGACGCGGCAGCTCGCATTCCAGATCTCGCAGCACAAGCGATTGCCCGGTGCAAACTCGATCTGCGTCTGGCCGTCGGACTGCCGCAGGAGAATCAGCGGATTCCTGGCGATGAGCTCGTCGCTGAATTGAATCACGCCGTCCCAGCTCGGCGGGAGTATGTCGTCACCTACATTCTCACCGAGCTGGACCTGATGCCATGAGAGGATTTCGCGCCATTCACTCAGTTTCAACGGGGCAGGGGGTTTGCAAGCATCGGTTAATTTGCTATAACGCCATGACAGTCTCATCGTTTCTTTTCATCAGACCGTAGACATGATCCTAAAATCCTGTCTTTGAGAGGAAGGAGGGTCTCTGTGACACACGCTGGATTTATTCGTACGCTCCCACTGATCGCGCTGGTGGTTCTCATGACATTCACCTCGTTGGTCGCCACGCCCGCCTGGAGCCAAACGTCATCCGCAGACACCCAGCAGGGCACCGCTTCCGGCGCGGGCATGCAAGCAGGCGCCGCCCTCTCAACCATTTTGTATTTCCCCTTAAAAGCGGCCTTCGCTATCGGCGGGGGCATCGTCGGGGGGCTCGCCTATTTGTTCTCCGGCTTGAACGAGCAAACCGCGAAGAGCATTTGGGTCCCCAGCATGTACGGCACCTATGTCATCACACCGGAGCACTTGACCGGTGATCGATCCGTCCGATTCCTCGGCGTCGCAGCTGAAAGCGATTCTACCGGAGGCAGCTCCAGCACGCCCGCCATGGAACCAGCCCGGTGACATGAAGAAGCCCGTCATCGGCGTGACCCCAGACTTCAATGCCGGTGACCGGAAGGAATGGGGCGGGCGCGAGCCCACCTATTTCCTCCGCGCCCGCTACATCCGCGCTATCGAAGAACTGGGAGGCATCCCCCTCATTCTTCCCTTAGTCGCCGATGCGGCCGGGCGTCGGCGCCTGCTCGAACGCGTCGACGGGCTCCTGTTGACCGGCAGCGGCCCCGACCTTCCGCCATGCCTCTACGGGGAACGCCAACGCTACAAATTCCCTCTCGTCAGCGAACGCCGCGCGAATTTCGAGCTGAACCTGGTTCACCTCGCTCACACACGCGGCCTCCCTGTCCTCGGTATCTGCGGCGGGATGCAGACCATCAACGTCGCCTGCGGGGGCAGCCTCTTTCAGGATCTCACATCGCAAATGCCGCACGCGCTGCAGCACAGACAAACAACCAAAGCCATCCATCTGGCGCACTCCGTCGCCATCACAGCCGGGAGCCTTCTCAGAAAGATCGTCGCCAAAGCCACCTTGCGCGTGAATAGCTCACACCACCAATCGGTGAAAACCGTCGCCCCTTCCCTGATCGCGAGCGCCATCGCTCCCGATGGCGTCATCGAGGCAGTCGAATCCCCCCAGCACCGATTCTTCCTGGGCATTCAGTGGCATCCTGAATTTCTCTTCGAACGTCACATCGCCCACCGCAGATTGTTTCAAGCCCTGCTCCGCGCCGCCGGCCGCACACGCAGCTGATGTTGACGGAGCGACGGCTTTTATAATTCACGCCGCATTTTTTACTCTGCCTGCTATACTACGCGCCATATGGATTCCGCTCCTTCTGAATCAACGACTCCCCCAGTTCTCGCAGACTCCGTGACGAGCCGACTCTTTCGCACCAAATCCATCGAGCGCATTCTGGCCGATGCCGACCATCCCCAATATCGTCTCAAGCGGACATTGAGCGCCTGGGACCTCACGGCCCTGGGCATTGGCGCCATCATCGGAACCGGCATCTTTGTGTTGATCGGAACGGCGATTGTCGGAGACGCCGGCCGGCCTGGGGCCGGTCCCGGCATCGTCCTCTCCTTCATCCTCTCCGGACTGACCTGCGTGCTCGCAGCCCTGTGCTATGCGGAATTTGCCGCCATGATTCCCGTCGCCGGGTCGGCCTATACCTATTCCTACGCCACCCTGGGAGAGTTTCTCGCCTGGATCACCGGATGGAATCTGATTCTGGAATACGGCGTGGCCTGTGTGGCCGTCGCTATCGGCTGGTCCGGCTATTTCAATAATCTCCTGAAACTGGCGGGGTTGGACCTGCCCGACTGGGCCACTCATGCACCAGGAGGGCCGGAGGGCGGCATCGCAAATTTTCCGGCCGCGATCATCGTCCTGCTCGTCACGATCATTCTCGTCATCGGCATCAAAGAAAGCGCCCGGGCCACCGGCATCATCGTAGGCCTGAAGCTGGCCGTGATTCTGTTTTTTATCGCTGTGGGGGCACCGGCCGTCAGCCCAGATAATTGGTCCCCGTTCATGCCCAACGGCTTCACCGGAGTCACCGCTGCCGCCGCGACCGTCTTTTTCGCCTACATCGGATTCGATGCCGTCACGACGACAGCGGAGGAAGCCCGCAACCCGCAACGCGATCTGCCGATCGGCATCATGACGTCGCTCGGAATCTGCACGATTCTCTATGTCTCCGTCGCCGCCGTCCTGACCGGGCTCGTTCCCTATCGCCAGATCGACATCCATGCCCCGGTTGCGGAAGCCCTGCGACTTGTCGGCTATAAATGGGGAGCAGCCGTAGTAGCCATCGGAGCCGTCGCCGGGATCACCAGCGTGTTGGTCGTCATGATGCTGGGACAGATCCGCGTGTTCTTCGCCATCTCACGGGACGGCCTCCTGGGATCATGGTTGTCCGTGGTGCATCCGCGCTTCGGGACCCCGCATCATGCGACGATCCTGACCGGCATCGGCGTCGCGGTCATGGCAGCCTTCGTTCCCATCGGCACCGCCGCCGATATGACGAACATCGGAACCTTCTTCGCCTTCACCCTCGTGTGCATTGGACTCATCGTCCTGCGCTACACCCGTCCTCACCTGGCACGCCCGTTCAAAACTCCGCTGATGCCCTGGATTCCGCTGTTAGGAGCCTTCTCCTGTCTCGGGCTGATGTGGCAACTCCCGGCGCTCACCTGGCATCGCTTCGTCTGGTGGACCATCGCCGGGATTATCATTTATGGGCTCTACGGCATTCGCCACAGCAAATTAGCCGTGCAAACACCGCAACCCCACAGTCCTTCATCGACCAATCACTAATAGATTTAGGCGAAGGGAAGACTACTTCGTTTCGGCGGATGGCTCAGGAGAAGCAGCCGGAGCTGCGGTCGGAGGCGGAACTGTTGGGACTACGGCGGGAGCCACCGCGGCGGCTGAGGCCGTTGGTTGAGGAGCAGGAGCGGCACCCGCTGCAGCCGGCGCAGCTGCCGACTTGGGAGGCGCGGCCGGTTTTGGCGGCGCAGGCTTTTCCGGCTTGATCCCGCCTTCCCAGGAAGGACCGGAATACATCTCCGCCGCAAGCCCTTTGGTTTTCCACTTATCTTCAAAATCGGCGGCGGCTTTGTTGGGAGTCTCGCCCACACCCATCACATCATTCCAGGGATAAGCCTTCGGGCTGATCTGGCAGGAGGATTCCGTTCGCTTTAAGTACAAGGCGATCGGATTGCCTCGATAGGGACCGAGATAGATATGCACACAGCCGACGTATTCAAGCAGATTCGCCATGCCGGTCTCCAAGAGGGCGCATGATGCCACAACTCTCTGGAAACAGGCAAGTCGAGAACAACTTACGGCTCGGCATGTGCCGGCGCAGCGGCGGGTAGCGGTAGCTGCTCGGGCCGCTTCCGAATCATGAATACGGCGCCAATGAGCGCGATGATCACGGTCACGTTCAGCCCCACATCCATGAGGTATTGATAAAACTGCGTTTCCGTCATGCTTTGCTGGTGCGACAGCTCTGCGCTAGCCGTCAGGATCTTCCTGGTACAGGCAATCACCCCGACGGACAAGTACGGCTCCAGCTCCAATACTTCGGTCTGGAGAAAGCGCACCACGGTCCGGAACAGCTCCAGGAGAATAATGACCAAGAGAATGTCGTTCAACAATCTCAGACCGGCCGGGAGGATGAGCGCGTGCCCCTTCGGATCGAACTGACCGGCGAGAAACACATACCAGGCATGGATGAACACCAACATGCCGAGGATCAACAAACTGAATCCGGCGGTTGCGTAGCCCAGGCGATCCAGCCATTCCATGTAATGACACCACCGCCTCATCATATCGTTCCGATGCGTTCTTGGTTCATCAGTCTCCATACATCACCTCCGTCCAAGCTAGGCCGTACCAGCCTGCCCGGTCTGCTCCGGCTCAGGGGCGCGCATTTGACCGAACTTCAATTCCCGCATCGAGCTGATCGTCAGGGAATGACCGCAACAGCGTATTTCTTTAAACCCCGCCCCGCCGTCCATAATCATCACCCGGAGTCCGCAGGAATCCGGGTACAGCTTTTTTTCGTCCAGCATGACCGCCGGAAGCAGCAGGCCCTTTTTCCGGCCTGCGGGAGAACCCATCTCAACCACGACATCCTCTTCCGTCAGGTCATGCTCGCAACAGACGATCTTTTCAAATCCGTCCCCGCCGCCCATGACCTTCACCACCAGCCCGCATGCATGCGGATGACGTTTATGCTCGTCGAGGATATCCCCTTTTTTTAGCGCCATCTCGTGACCTCACTCCTGCGCAGCAGCCATCCCGCGCCGTTCATCCACCCCGAGAAACACGGCCAGCCCGACGAGAAAGAACACCGCCATTGAGAGCACGGCCCAGCGTTGACTCCCTGTCCACGCCGTCACTTCTCCATAGACGATCGGTCCAAGAATTGCGGCAAATTTCCCGGCCACCGAAAAGAAACCGAAGAATTCACCCTGATGCCCCAGCGGCGTAAACCGGCCAAGCAACGCGCGGCTCACCGATTGATTGGCGCCGAGCGCCGCGCCGGCCACCAAGCCGAGCAGATAAAACTGCCTTTGCGTCTGCACGGCCGCCGCACCGATCACGACAGCGATCCAGAGCAGCAGTGTGATCGCGATCGACCGCACGGCCCCGATCCGATCCGCCACAAACCCGAAGCCGACCGAGCCGAGACCCGCCGTGATCTGGGTCACGAGGAAATAGATAATCAGATCGCCCGGCGCGAAGTCCAGGACTTTGTTTGCAAAGATACCCGACGCCACAATCACTGTGTTGATCGCGTCCGAATAGAGCAGATAGGCGATGAAATAGCGCCTGAGATCACGATAGGCGGCCAAACGGCGGGCCGTGTTACGCAGCTGCCTCATGACCGCGCGCCACACCGCCACACCGGCTGTCACAGGGCGCGGCTGAGCCCTTTCTTGCAAAAATAAAAAAGTGGGCACTGCCGCAACAAGAAAAAAGGCCGCCGTCACGACGAAACTCAGGCGATAGAAGGCAAGGTTCGCCTCGGCAAAGCCGCCGGAGATGAAAGGATAGGCCAGCGCCAGAGAGAGCAGGCCCCCGATATAGCCGAATCCCCAGCCATAGCCGGACAAGCGGCCCATCTGCTGCGGCGGCACCAGCTCGACCAGAAACGCGCTACAGAATACAAACCCCAGGTCGAATCCGATATTGGCGATCCCAAAGATCAGGAGCCCCAGGGTCACATCACCACGATGCACCAGCCATAAGCATGCGGTGTTGCCCACACAGAGGAGCGTGGAGACGATGAGCACCCGCCGCTTGATCGCACGGATATCCGCCAGCGCTCCCAGGATAGGCGCCACCAGCGCCACCACCAGCATCGACAGCGCATATCCCCAAAACCACAGTCGTTCGGCCATGCCCGGTGGCGACACATCGGCGGCCACGACCTGAATGAAATAGACACTGTAGGCGACCGTCACAATCAGGGTGGAAAAGGAGGAGTTGGCAAAATCGTAGAAGCACCAGGCCCAGAGTTCTCGGCGACCGGCTGGAAAGGAAGGCGGGTGGTTCACACCGTGGCTTTCGCCAATCGTTCACGGGCCTGATGGATGGAACGAAGCAACACGTGATGACTCCGGCACCCGACGATCAGCTTGGCATCCGAAATCACCACCGGCTTGGTCGGAACGAGGAACCGCTGCTTCAGTCCGGCAATCCTGCCCAGTGACTGCTCCAGCCGCTCGACGCTGATCGAACCATCAGCCACCGCGCTGTCCAAGGCGGTCATCGCGGCGATCTCCCGATTGCGGTCTTTGCAGATCAACGGCATGTCGCAACCTGCCTGGATGGCGCGCACCGTCGCCTCTTCAATCCCGTAGTGATCGATGATCGCATGCATCTCCAGATCGTCGGTCAGCACCACACCGTCATACCGGAGTTCACCCCGCAGGAAATCCGTGATGATGGCGGACGACAGCGTCGCCGGCTTTTGATCGTCCAGCGCGCGATACAGCACATGCGCCGTCATCAGCGTCGCCACCCCATGGGCCGTGGCATGTCGGAACGGCGGAAACTCGATCCGCTCCAGCCGCTCTTTCGAGGCCGTCACTACCGGCAACTCTTTGTGCGAGTCCACACTGGTATCGCCATGACCGGGGAAATGCTTCCCGCAAGCGACCACGCGATTGTCCTGCAATCCACCCACCGTCGCCACACCCAGCTCACAGACCGGGCCGGGCGTCGTCCCGAAAGCCCGGTCGCCGATCACGGGGTTGGCCGGATTGCTGTTCACATCCAACACCGGCGACATGTTCATGTTGATCCCGACGGCCCGGAGCTCTTTCGCAATCGTCGCCGCCGCCGCATAGGCCAGCTCCGACGAATTGCACCGGCCCAAGACCTCGCAGGGAGGGAAAATCGTGAAGCTCTTCGGCAACCGAGAGACACGTCCGCCTTCCTGATCGATTGAAATCAACAACGGCGAATGGGGGCTACAGGCCTGCAAGGCATTCGTCAACTCGACAATCTGCTCGATCGATTCAAGATTGCGCGAGAAGAGAATCACGCCGCCTGGCTTGTATTCCTGGATGAACGCCGCCAGATCGGGCGTCACCGAGGTCCCCTCGAACCCCACCATGAACAACTGGCCGATCTTCTCGCGCGACATCAACATGGGCAGCATCCCTTCACGAGATCAGAGTGTTCGATCGATCAAATATTGAATCAGCAACCTGGTGCCGATCCCTGAGGGCCCATAGGAGCATGAATCCCGCTTCCCAACCACATCACAGCGTCCGGTCGATCAAATACTGGATCAGAAGGCGAGTGCCGATCCCTGAGGGCCCCTTGGGAACATAGGCCCGCTCCCGTTCGCTCCAGTCCGTGCTGGCGATATCCAAATGCACCCAGGGACAGTCACCCACAAACTTGCTCAAGAATAATGCGGCCGTGATCATCCCGCCCCCACGGCCCCCGATGTTGCGCATGTCCGCCACATCGCTGCGCAGCTGTTCGAAGTATTCATCCCAGAGCGGCATTTCCCACACACGCTCGCCCGCGCGCACACCGGCCTTCCGCACCGACTCCTTCACGCCGGTATCGGTTCCGAACATCCCGATGGCGAACTGCCCGAGCGCGACGACGCAGGCGCCGGTGAGCGTCGCGATGTCGATCAACGCCGCCGGTTTGTAGCGGGTGGCGAAGGCCAGCGCATCGGCCAGAATCAGACGGCCTTCCGCATCCGTGTTCTGCACTTCGACCGTTTTCCCAGACAGAGTTGTCACCACGTCGCCCGGCTTCATCGCCCGGCCGCCCGGCATGTTCTCAGCCACCGGCAGAATGCTGATGAGATGGAGCGGCAGCTTCAATCGCGCGGCCGCGCGGATCGAGGCCAGCACCTCGGCGCCGCCGGTCATGTCCGCCTTCATATGCTCCATGTTCTCGGCCGGCTTGAGGGAAATTCCGCCGGTATCGAAGGTGATCGTCTTCCCGACCAGCACAACCGGACGCTCATCCTTCTTTTTCGATCCCTTGTATTCGAGAATGATGAACTTCGGCGGCTCGTGGCTGCCACGCGCCACGCCCAGCAATGCCCCCATCCCCAGCTTTTCAATATCTTTCTGCTCCAGGATCTTCAGCGTCAGCGACTGTTCTTTGGCGATGGCCTTCGCCTCATTCGCGATCTTGGTCGGCGTCATCACATTCGACGGATGGTTGCACAGATCCCGAACCAGAACCGCGGCTTCGGCCGTCGCCACACCGCGCCGGACCCCTTCGGCAACCGACCGGACCTCGCTCGTCTGAGCTGCCAGGAGCGACATCCCTTTCACATCTTTCCCCGATGCGCCGTCGCTCCGATAGGCCGTGAACTGGTAGCTGCCCAGAATGGCCCCTTCCGCCATCGCCTGCGCCACCTCGACGGCAGACGAGCCCTGTGGGGTCACGGACGGCATGGCGACCGTGAAGAAACCGGCCTTGGCCTGGCGTACACGCTTCACCGCATACCCCATGGCCTGCCGCAGCTGATCCACCGTCACATCCTTCTCTTTCCCCAACCCCGCCAGGAGAATTCGCTTGGCGGGCACCTTCCCCTGGGTATGCACCAGCACAAGCTCATTGGCCTTGCCTTCAAATTCTTTCGACCGCAGCACCTCCCGTAAGGCCCCGCCCATCGATTTATCGATCACCGTCGCCTGTTTCGAGAACACCTCGCCTTCACAATGGGGCAGCACCAACACGTCGGTCGATTCCGTCTCCACTCGCCCGGCCCGTGCATCTACTCGCATAATCTTCATTCACCTCTCCTTCGTGCTTATCGCTCGTTATTCGTGCGGGACTTGCGAGACAAGCGGGACGGGTCTGAAGTTTCATCTTCGCAAGTTGCGCCTGTCGCGCGCACCTTGCTTGTCTCGCTCGCCATTCACACGCCCCGCATATCCGGGGCCCAGATATATTTGTGCATCTGCAATTGAAACCGTACTGATAACCGATCAGCCAGGATCCACTCCGCAAGCGGGCGAAGATCCAGCGACCCGAATACCGGACTGAATAACACCGCACAGCGCTCCGCCAGACGGTACTGTGCCACAATCCCGCGCGCCCACTCATAATCCGCGCGCGAGGCGAGAACGAACTTCGCCTCATCCTTCGCCGTCAGATACTCCAGATTCGGCCAATGCATCCGGTCGGTCATGCCGCTCCCCGGGCATTTGACGTCCAGGATGAGTTTCGCCCGCTGATCGACCGGCCGCACATCGATCGCACCGCTGGTTTCGATCAAGACCGTATAACCCGCGTCGCACAGACGAGCAATCAACGGGAGCGCCTCCGGCTGCGCGAGCGGCTCGCCGCCGGTCACTTCGACCAGCTGACAACCATACTCCCGAACTTTCGTCAGAATCTCGCCGATGGAGAGAGAGGCCCCGCCGTAAAAACTATAGTCGGTATCGCACCAGGTACAACGGAGCGGACAACCAGTCAGTCGGATAAATACGCAAGGCTGCCCCGCGCAGGTCGACTCTCCCTGGATGCTATGAAAAATTTCCGTCACCCGGAGCGGCTGTTCTTGAGCTTGGAGGGGAGCATTCATCGCCAGAACACCACCGGCCAGCCGTTCCGACGGGCCACACGGCCCATGCCGCGAATCGGATTCACCACCGTCGGATGCCCCACGGCACCCAAGACAGCCTGATCTCCCGGACTATCGCCGTAAGCAAAACAGGCATCGAGATCCAATTCCAGCTCTCGCGCAAGCCGATGCACATAGGTGAGCTTCCCCTCGCCGTACGGCAGCGGAGGGATCACCTGACCGGTATAGACCCCCTCCCTCTGTTCCAACCGACTGGCGACACAACGATCAACTTGCAGGGAGTCGGCGATGGGCTCCATCAGAAAATCGAGCGACCCTGTCAGGAGAATCACCAGATGCCCCTCGCTCCGATGTCGCTCAATCGCCGTCATGGCAGCGGGAGACACCCGCGGGCAGAGGGCTTCACGACAAAATTCTTCACCGAGCGACTCAATGACCTGCGCCGGCTTGCCCGCCAGATACAATTTGCGTTCACGCAGTGGCTGCAACGACAGCGATGGAAGATGCCGCACCCACCAGGCCACGCTTGCGCGAGCTTCCGGCCAGCCGACCACTCCACGCTGCCGTAGCCAGCGGAAAAATCCCACCTCACTGGCTTCGCCGGGCAGCAGCGTATTGTCGACGTCGAAAAACGCGGCGATCGACGTGGCCACACGACGTTGGGATGCGGAGGGAGCGACCGACATGGCGCAGGCAATCTCCTCAAGAGAGCGGACTAGACGAATCGTAGCGTAAAAGTGGGGCGATTCTACCGGACGTCTCCTTTATTGACAAGAATTTTGCCCTACTTCTATAATGCTCCTCCCTCGGATCGTCGCACGTCGTTCGTGAAGCGTCCCACGCAGATACGAAACCAGAGTGACGGTCAATTTCGTGACCGCGGCGCAGGAGCTTCAAAAATTCCTGCACAAGGCCGCAGCGAGCAAAAGCCTGAGGCGTACGGCTGAGTACGTTGAGGGTTTGAGCGATGCGAGCACGCAGTTGCGGGAGTTTTCCAGCTCCTGCCGGTAGCCGAAGTGGTGAAATGGCAGACACGCACGTTTGAGGGGCGTGTGGCGCAAGCCGTGCGGGTTCAAGTCCCGCCTTCGGCACCAATTTATGTTCCTCCCCCTGTAAGCACGCGAGAGACCCGCTCGTATCAGTGCGCATCAGATTGTTCGTCAATCCAACAAACCAACAAACGGACCCTCCATCGTTCAACATGGTCTGACACGCACCCGTTCAGCCTTGCCAAGCCCATTTGGATCTGGACATTTGCAGGCGGTCCATAGGACACTATCATCCTCAACCTCCTGACCCAGGATCACTCATGTGGGAGCGTGCGATGCGGTTCCGGCAACCCGATCTGCACCCACCGTCCTGGAACTGCTCGGTGTGGCTGCTCGATTCGCGCACAACCGATGTCCTCTCGACATTCCTCCTCGCTGATTTCCGACATCCCCCCAGTACGACGGATGAGCTATCGCCGCCGCGCACATCACGGCTTCGTTTTTCTGCGGCACCGGTATCGCTTCGCGTCATTTCTCAAGGAGTTTCCGTATGAGCAACACCGGACAGCTTCCCGAACTTGAATCGCTGCGGTCGCAGGTCGCCGACCTTGCACGAGAACTGGCCGCACGAGATCAGACGTTGCAGGCTCAGCGGCAGGATATCGACGATGAATTGCAGGACCTCCGCAAACAATCAGACCTCCTGCGCGCCATCATGGAAGGCACCGCCGCCGACACAGGCGACGATTTCTTTGCCTCTCTCGCCACACACCTCACATCCACTCTGCGCATGCAGTACGCGATCATCGGAGAAATTCTCGACGGGACTCCCGCAAGAATTCGCACCGTCGCGGTCTCCTCAGGAGGACACCCTCTCGACAATTTCGAGTACGACCTGACACAGGCCCCTTGTGGAACCGGGTTGACCGAATCGTTCTGGTGCTTTGAGCGAGGCATCCAGGCCCTTTTCCCAAATTTCCCCCCCCTGGTCGCGATGGGAGTGGAGAGCCACTCGGGAGTGTCCGTCCGGGACAAGCAAGGAAAGGTCGTGGGGCTCATCGTCGTCATGGACACGAAACCCATCGAGAGCCAGGACCGGCTGCGGGCTCTCCTCCAGGTGTTTGCGCCACGCGTGGCAGCGGAGCTGCAGCGCAAGCAGGCTGAGGCGGCTCTCCAAGTGCAAACCCGCCAGCTCGCCCATGCCCTAGCGCTGGCCCATCTGGGAAGCTGGGAATGGGATATCGACACCGGAGCCGCCACCTGGTCGGACGAGCAATTCCGCATCTTCGGCCACGAGCCAGGGGCCATCGCCGTCACGTATGACACGTTCTTGGCCGCGCTGCTTCCGGACGATCACGATCATGTCCTGGCAGCCGTCAACGACGCCCTGCTCGGCAAGCATCCGCTCGATGTCGACTGCCGGATTGTCCGTCCTACCGGTGAAGTCCGCACCATCCACTGCCGAGGCGAAATGACCCGCAACGACAGCGGCCACCCCCTGAGAATGTCGGGTACCATCCTCGACATCACGGAGCGCACGCAAGTTGAAGAAGCCCTACGAACCAGTGAAGAACGGTGGCATCTTGCGGTTCGAGGCAGCGACGATGGGATCTGGGACTGGAACATCCAGTCCGGTGACATTTTCTTTTCCTCTCGATGGAAAGCGATGCGGGGCTTCGCTGACCATGAAGTCAGAAACCACATCGACGAGTGGCGCAGCCGTATCCATCCCGACGATCTGGACCGCGTGCTCCAGAGCATCGACCGCTATCTGGCCAGACAGACCCCCGGCTTTTACGAAGAGTACCGGGTCCAGCGCAAAGACGGATCCTATATGTGGATCCTGGATCGCGGCGTGGCCCTGTGGAACGAAGACGGCACGCCGATCCGAATGGTCGGTTCGGAGTCGGATATCTCCGAGCACAAGCAGGCCCTGTTGCGCCTGGCGCAACAGACATCCCTCCTTCGCTCCATTCTTGCTGCCGAACCGGAATGCATCAAGCGCGTGGCCGCGGACGGCACGCTCTTGGAGATGAATAAGGCCGGGCTCTGTTTCATCGAATCCGATTCCTTCGAGGAAGTGGCTGGCCGGTCGGTGTACGATCTCGTCGCCCCTGAATTCCTGGAACGGTTCCGCAATATGCACGAAGCGGTGATCCAAGGAGCCTCGCAACAACTTGAGTTTCAGATCGTCGGGCTGAAGGGCACGCGACGGTGGATGGAAACGCATGCGGTGCCCTTGCGGAATCCGATCGACCACCGCGTGGAGCAATTGGCGATCACTCGCGACATCTCCGAGCGCAAGCGCACAGAGGCAGTGCGCGATGAACTGCTGGCGCGCCTGAAAAAGATTTCCTCCCAAGTGCCGGGCGTCGTGTACCAGTTCAAGCTCCGGCCAGACGGAAGCTCGTGCTTTCCCTACGCCAGCGAGCGCATCCGGGAGATCTACCGGGTCTCTCCTGAAGAAGTCCGGGAGGACGCCTCGAAGGTCTTCGCGATTTTCCACCCGGAGGACTACGCCGGCGTGGTCGCATCCATCACGAATTCGGCGGAGACCATGCAACCATGGCAGTACGAGTACCGGGTGAAATTCCTCGACGGGACGGTCCGCTGGCTCTATGGTAACTCCGTGCCCCAGAAAGAGACGGACGGTTCTACCCTCTGGCACGGTTTCATCACCGATATCACCGACCGCAAGCGGGCGGAACAGGCCTTGGAACATCTCGTGGAGGGCACGGCCTCCGTGACCGGCGAGGCATTTTTCCCGGCCCTGGTTCAGCAGCTCGCCTCGGCGCTGGACGTCCCCTTCGCCCTCGTCACCGAGCTGGCCGACCGGTCGCGGACCAGGCTGCGCACCCTGGCGATGTGGAAAAGGGACGGGCCTGGGCAACACTTCGAATACGACACGCGCGGCACGCCCTGTGAAATCGTGCTCGCGCAGGGCTCCGCCTATTATCCCGCCGGGGTCCGTGCGCTGTTCCCTGGCGATCAGGACTTGGTCGAGCTGGAGGCGGAGGGGTATCTTGGGCATGCGCTCCGCGACTCGCAAGGAGAGCCGATCGGGCACCTCTGCGTGCTGACGAACACCTCGTTCCAGGTGGGAGCGCAGGCCCTCCCCATGATGGCGGTCTTTGCGGCTCGCGCGGCGGCAGAACTCGAGCGCAAGCGCGCGAATGAGAAACTGCACCAGCGTCTCGAATTGGAAAAACTCCTGGCGACCGTCTCCACAGACTTCATCAGCTTAGGGCCCAGGGAGATCGACAACGGGATCAACGGCGCGCTGGCGCGCATCGGCCGGTTCCTCGACGTGGACCGGAGTTATGTCTTCTGGTTTTCCGACGACGGCACCACGATGTCCAACACCCACGAGTGGTGCGCCGCCGACGTCACCTCCGAAATGGCCGCGCTCCACCACCTGCCTGTCGAAACGTTTCCCTGGTGGATGGAGCGGATGAAGCGTTTCGAGCCGATCAGCATTCCCTGCGTCGCCGACTTGCCGGCCGAGGCCGGCGCCGAACGAGCCATCCTCCAGGCGCAGGCCATTCAATCGTTGGTCGTCGTGCCGATGACGAAAGAGGCCGCGCTCGTCGGCTTTATCGGATTCGACTCGGTCCGAACGCCGAGAACGTGGCCGGAAGAAGACATCACTCTGCTCCGCCTGCTCGGCGAAATGTTCGCGAATGCGCGGGAGCACCGGCGCGCCGAGGAGAAACGGGCGCAACTGGCTCAAGATATCCAGTTGCTGCTGGACTCCACCGGGGAGGGCATCTGGGGGGTCGATCTGGAAACCCGCTGCACCTTTTTGAATAAGGCTGCGGGAAGGATGCTCGGATACGCGGCTGAAGAAACCCTTGGCAGGAACATGCACCAACTTGTCCATCATTCCCGCCCCGATGGATCGCCCTATCCCATCGATGAGTGTCCGATTGTCCGTTCGTTTCGAACCGGCCAGGGTTGTCGCGTAGAGAATGACACGCTGTGGCGGCGCGATGGGACCTCGTTCCCTGCCGAATACTCGTCCTTTCCGATCCTGGAGAACGGAACGGCCAAAGGCGCCGTGGTGACGTTCCAGGACATCACCGAGCGCAAGCGGGCCGAGGACGAGCAGAAAAAGCTGCTCACGGAACTGGCCGAATCGCGGAAACACTTCGAGCAGATTTTCCACTGGACGCCTTCGGCGGTTGCGATCAGCACGCTGGCGGAGGGGCGCTTTCTCGATGTGAACGACCGCTTAGTCCGATTGACCGGGTATTCGCGAGAGGAACTGATCGGTCATACCACGGCCGAGCTGAAGTTGTGGGCCGACCCACCCGAACGGACCCGCGTGATCCAGCAGATTCTTGAACGGGGGTCCCTGCACAACCAAGAAGGGCTCCTTCGGACCAAGACCGGCGACATCCGCCCGATCATGGTGTCCGTCGACCGGATACTGGTGAATGCCACACCCTGTCTCATCTATGTGGCCCATGACATCACGGAGCGCAAGCAAGCCGAGGCGCTGCTGCAAGCCCAGAAACAGGTGCTTGAACTGGTCGCCTCAGGCGCGCCGCTCCGCGAAACTCTCGACACACTGGTCCGCATCATCGAAGCGCAGTCGAGCGGCATGCTCGGCTCCATCCTGTTTCTCGATGAGGAGGGACGCCATCTCCGCCATGGAGCATCGCCGGGCCTGCCGGACGATTACACCGGAGCGATCGACGGCGCCGCCATCGGTCCTTCCGCCGGATCGTGCGGCACGGCGGCCTTCCGGCGCGAGCCGGTCATCGTCGAGGACATCGCAACCGATCCGCTGTGGGCCGACTATCGCCACCTGGCGCTGCCGCACGGCCTGCGGGCCTGCTGGTCCACCCCCATTGCCTCCAAAGATATGTCGGTCCTGGGCACCTTCGCCATGTACTACCGCGAACCGCGGCGTCCGAGTCCGCAAGATCTGCGACTCATCGAACATGCCACGAGACTGGCCGCCATTGCCATCGAGCGCAAGAGGTCGGAGGACGTCTTGGCTGAGCGCGTGCGGCTCGCGACCTTCGCAGCGGAGATCAGCGCAATACTCAATCACCGCCAGTCCATCGAGGAGATGCTCGATCAGTGCGCCGGACTGGTGGTCGAGCATGTGGGAGCGGCCTTTGCCGGCGTCTGGACGGCGGAGTCCGGCGACCTGTGCGGCGAATGCGTCAATACCGGCCTCTGCGGAGACCGAAACCGCTGCCTGCATGTGAAAGGCAGCGCCGGTCTTGCCACGAATCTCCACGATGAGCATCGGCGCGTTCCGGTGGGCGCGCAGCACATCGGACAGGTCCTTCAGGGCAAGAGAGCGATGTCCGCCAACGACATCCTCCACGACGAACGATTCCCGAACAAAGACTGGATCCGGGAGAATGGGCTGCAATCGTTTGCCGGCTTCCCCTTGTACGTCACCGACAAGGTCTTCGGAGTCCTCGCCGTGTTCGCCCGGAGCCCCTTGTCCCACGCGACGTTGCAGACCCTGGAATCCGTCGCCAATGGGATTGCCGCCGCCATCACGAGGAAGCAGGTCGAAGACGCCTTGCGGCTTACGAAGTTTTCGGTGGATCGGGCCGCCGACGCCGTGTACTGGATCGACGCTCACGCCAGGATCTTGGATGTCAACGACGCCGCCAGCGCCATGCTGGGCTACTCGAAACACGAATTGTGCGCCATGACCGTCCACGATCTGAATCCCGATTTTCAGGCGGACATGTGGCCGGACTTTTGGGCGGAAACCCAGCGCCGCAGGACCATGGCATTTGAGACGCTCCATCGGACCAAGAACGGCCGATCGATCCCCATCGAGGTGAGCGTCAATTACCTGTCCCACGAAGGAAGGGACTACCACTGTGCCTTCGTTCGGGATATCAGCGAGCGCAAAAAGGCGGAGGCGGCGCTGCGGAACAACGAGCGTCAGTTGCGGACCGTGCTCGACACTCTCCCTGTCGGCGTGTGGTTTACCGACCATGCCGGAAAGGTTCTGCTGTCCAATCCCGCCGGTCGCCAGATCTGGGCAGGGGTCCAGCAGGTCGGACTGACGCCGGGGCCCGATCAACGCGGGTGGTGGGAGCAGGCCGGCCCGTCAGTGGAACCTCATCGATGGGCGCTCGCGCGCGCGCTCACGAAAGGGGAACGCGCGCTCAATGAAACGCTGGAGATCGAAAGCCTCGACGGATCTCGAAAAACGGTTCGGAATTCCGCCGTCCCGGTCAGGAGCGAAACCGGAGAGATCGTAGGCGCCATCGTGTTGAACGAAGACATCACCGCGCTGCGACGAGCCCAAGAAGCCCTGAAGCTGACCCAGTTCTCGGTCGATCATGCGGTGGAAGGATTTTTCTGGATCGGTCCGAACGCCGGAATTTTACACGTGAATGAGGCCGCCTGCCGCATGCTGGAGTACTCGCGCGAGGAACTGACGGCCATGACCCTGCATGACCTCGATCCGGCTTTTCCGCCGGAAGCCTGGCCGGCTCATTGGGAGGAGTTGAAGCGAAAGGGATCGCTGACGTTTGAGTCGCAACAGTGGTCAAAAACCGGACGGGTGTTGGATGTAGAGGTCACCGTCAACTATCTCTGCTACGACGGACAGGAATATAATTGCGCGATCGTGCGGGACATCTCCGAACGCAAACGGGCGGAGGCCGCCCTGCGCATCAGCGAGGCGCGGTTTCGACTCTTGGTCGAAGGCGCGCCCGTAGGCATCGCGATCATGGATCGGCAGAAGCGCTATGTGAAAGTGAATCAAGCGTTTTGCCATCTGGTGGGGTATCGCGAAGAGGAACTTCTGGGACAGACATTCGCCCTCTTCACCCATCCGGATGACCTGGTTTCGAATGTCGAACAGGCCGACGCACTCTTCGGCGCCTCCAGCCCCGGCTCCTGCGTCGAGAAACGCTACATCCGTAAGACGGGCGAGACGATCTGGGCGACCGTCAATGCGACGAGCCTCGCGCTTCCCCGAGACCATGAACAGCACATCATCGCCATCATTGAAGATACGACGGACAAGAAACGATCCGAGCAAGCGTTGCGAGAAAGCCGAACTCGCCTGACGGAAGCCCAGCGCATCGCGCACATTGGAAGCTGGGAGCTGAACGCGGTAGACCAGCACCTCACCTGGTCCGAGGAAGCTCATCGCATTCTCGAAACCGATCATCAGAGATTTGCGGCGTCCTACGACGCGTTCCTGGCACTCGTTCATCCGGAAGACCGCGACTTGGTCCATCGGACCTACACGACATCCATAGCGAACAGGATTCCCTACGATATCGTGCATCGCGTCCTCCTGCCGGACGGACGGATCAAGTTTGTCCGCGAACGATGCGAGACCTTTTACGACCGGGAGGGGCATCCCCTGCGTTCCCTCGGAACGATCCAGGATATCACCGAGCAGAGACAGGTCGAGGAAACCCTGCGACAGCACGAGCAGGACCTTCGTCACGCCATGGACGAACGAGAGCGTATCAGCCAAGACCTCCACGACGGTATCTTGCAGTCACTGTACGCGATCGGTTTGGGACTGGAAGCGTGTAAGTCTCAGCAGCAGCGCAAGAAAACGGCCAACGCCATCACCCAGGCCCTTGACCAAGCTGTCGGTCAACTGAATACGGTCATGGCCGAGGTCCGGAACTTCATCGCCGGGCTGGAATCTCAAATCCTCCAGGGAAGCACCTTCCCGATGGCGCTGCGGACCATGGTCCTGACACTCACCGCAGACCATCCGATTCCCTGCGCCCTCACGATTGATGAGAGCCTGGCCGACACGTTTTCCACCGAACAGGCCCTGCATTTACTGAACGTCGTACGTGAAGCCCTCAGCAATAGCCTCCGCCACGCCGGGGCCACGAAAACGACGGTCTCCTTGAAATCGCGGTCCCGTTCCATCCGCCTGACGATCGCCGACAACGGGATCGGGTTCGAGCCTGCCAGCATGCGCGGGGTGGGACACGGGCTCACAAACATGGCCGCACGGGCCAGGAAAGTCGGCGGACGCTTCGCCATCAAATCCGTTCCGCAACGCGGAACCCGCATCACCATCGATTTACCGAAGGAGGCCGGCCATGCCGAAAGTGAACGCGAACACGGTTCGACTGCTGCTCGTCGATGATCATGAGGTCGTCCGGGTCGGGCTCCGCACCGTCCTCACCCAGCAGGATCACATCACGGTGGTCGGGGAGTCCGCGACAACCGTCGATGCCGTCCGGGACGCCGCACGGTTGAAACCCGAGGTGATTTTGATGGACGTGCGCCTCCCGGACGGCTCCGGCGTGGATGCCTGCAGGGAAATCCTCGCGGCTCACCCCCACATCCGCGTTATTTTTCTCACCTCATACGCCGATGATGATTCGGTCCTCGCAGCGGTGTTGGCGGGAGCGCATGGATATGTGCTGAAAGAAATCGACTCCGCCGCGCTGCTCCGCGCGGTGCATGCCGTGGCAGAAGGGCACTCCATTCTCGATCCCAGTGTCACAGAACGGGCGCTCCAATGGCTGCGCGGAATCAGCAGCGGGTCCGCGCTCCCGGGAACCGAACCCCTCTCGCCTCAAGAAGAACGCGTGCTCGCCCTCGTTGCGGAAGGACAAACCAATAAAGAAATTGCCACGGCCCTGACCCTGAGCGACAAGACGGTAAAAAATTATCTGGCGAACGTGTTCCAGAAACTCCGCGTCACGCGGCGCGCCCAAGCCGCTGCATTTTTCGCAAAGAGAAAACAGTAACCGGAGTCAGACGGCTCTACTTCAGTAGGTCCTATTTTTATTCGGTGACCACACATTTACCTCTAGGCTATTCGAACGAGTTTCTTTATACTTATCAGTAACCTATGGCCTGTTTTGCACCTACCCCTCGTTGCGGCTCCCACGTGATGCTGTTTGGCCATTCTCAGTATCAATGGGCCCTTCTTTGCTTCGTGGAAACACCTGGCCTGCGCGCCGAGCCCCGGCCGGACCGCGAGCGCGTTCTCGAGAACCCCCGCATGCCGAAGCTGGTCCCGCATTGGAGCCCGGCATGATGGATGTAACCGGGAACCTCTTGTTTGGCAGCGCCCTTCTCTCCGGGGCCGCTCTCTGGGCCTTCGTTCGTGAACGACGTCGCACCTTTCTGCAATCGAGAGTGATTGCCGCCACAAACTCCGGCGTGCTTGTCACCGATGCCTCCGTCCCCCGCCATCCGATCATCCAGGCCAATCCGGCATTCCGGCTCCTGACCGGCTACGCGGAGAGCGAGGTCTTGGGACAATCGACTCACTTTCTGAACGGAGCCCACACCGACCGAACCGCGGTTGAGAAAATCGGGCTGGCTCTTCAGGATAACCGGGCTTGCCGCGTCATCGTCCGCCATTATCGGAAGAACGGCACTCCATTCTGGAACGAAGTCACGCTCTCCCCCGTCAAGAATCGGGCGGGAGCCGTGATCCGGTTTATCTGGGTGATGAATGATGTCACCCAACGACAGCAGGCTGAAGAAGCCCTCACACACACGCGCGATCCCTCACATCTGCTGGCTGAGCTTATGACCGAGGCCATTCTGGTGATCGGCGAAGATAACCGCATTGCCTACATCAATGCCGCCGGAATTCGACTCCTCGGAGCCACTTCTCCGGAACAACTCATGGGGAATCCCCTCGCGGCGATCCTGCCGCCTGACCGGCAAGAGGCCGCCCGGCAACATCTGCAGCACCTGCGCGGCTCAGGGGATCCGCGCACCTGTTACAAAGAGCGATTCGTCTGTTTGGATTCGCACACGCTCCACAAAATCGTCACGGTTATGGTCTCCGCCTCGCCCGTGCTCTGGAAGGGGAAGGCCGCCACGTTGCTCTCCTGCGCCGATCTGACCGCGGAACAACAGGCCCGTTCGACCACCCAGCGGCTTGAACAACAATTGACGTCAGCCGAGACCGCAGCCCACCTTGGGAGTTGGGAATGGAATCCGGAAGACAACGGCGCGCATTGGTCGAAGGAGCTCTACCGTATTTTGGGCCATCCACAGGACACGGTCGCTCCCAGCCATGGCCTGTTCCTGTCCTCATTCCATCCGGACGATCGCGATCGCCTCCAGATGGCCCTGACTCAGTATCTTGAGAGCGGCGCATCCCTGGATTTGGCCTGCCGTATTGTGCAACCGAATGGGATCGTTCGCCATGTGCACTGCCTCGGAGAAGCGATTGTCAGGGACGCAATGAATCGGCCGATCCGGGTGACCGGCACGCTTCAAGATCTCACTCCACATGTGATGATGGAACAGATTGCGCACGATCGGGATGAACAATTCCGATTGGTCGTAGAATCCGCCCCCAACGGCATCCTCCTGACCTCGGAAGACGGAACGATTACGCTGGCGAACGCGACCCTTGAAAAGATATTCGGCTACGGTCACGGCGAACTCATCGGCCGCTCGGTCGACATCCTCGTGCCGGATGAATTCAAGTCCGGCCACACCGATCAGCGCCGAAGCTTCTTCTCCTCACCGGTCTCTCGCCCGATGGGCGTCGGTCGTGAGTTTCTCGCGTGCAGAAAAGATGGGACGGAGATCTCTGTTGAAATCGGACTCGCCCCGCTTCGCACATCGACCGGAGTTCATGTCCTCGCCACCATCGTGGACATCTCCGCTCGCAAAGCCCTGGACGAACTGCTGCGTGAAAAGGACGCCTTGAATCAGGCCGTGCTCGATTCACTGACGGCTGAAGTCGCCGTGCTCGACCACACCGGCCGGATCACGGCCGTCAACACCGCGTGGCGGCAATTCGGACAGACCATAGCCGGCGAGGCCGCACCGATCTCGCCGGGACACAACTACCTTGCCAGCCTCAAGAACGCGACCCAAGGAGGAGATGCCACTGCGCAGAACGCGCTTGAAGGAATCGAGGCCGTCCGGACAGGGACCCGTGACCGGTTTTCCCTCGAATACCCGTGCCCGACTCCCACTGAGACTCGATGGTTTGCCATGACCGTCATGCCCCTTCACGGCCCGTGGGACGGATTAGTCGTCACACACGAAGAGATCTCGGCCCGCAAGCAAGCGGAACAAGAGCGGGAACACCTCCAAAAGATGCAAGCGATCGGAACCTTGGCCGGCGGGATCGCACATGAGTTCAATAATAGTCTCACCGCCGTCCTTGGATTCAGCGAACTGGCCCTCAAAGCCATCTCCAAAGATCACAAGGTCCGGCGACACCTCGATCAGATTATTGCCGCAGGACGAAAGTCCCGCGACCTGGTCCATCAACTCCTCACCTTCAGCCAGCAAGGGCGCCATCTCAAACGTCCGCTCTCGTTGCACATCCTCATCAAGGAATCGCTGAAACTGCTCCGGCCGCTGGTCCCCTCCTGGGTCCACCTCAACGAGCGCATCCATGTGCCGACGCCGCCGGTGTCCGCCGATTCGTCCCAGATGCATCAGATGCTGCTCAATCTTGTGGAAAACGCGTTGCGCGCGATGCAGAAAACAGGCGGGACCCTGACTGTCGCGCTGGAAGAAGTCCAGATTGCACAACTGCGAGTCGGCCCCCAGGCGCGATTGGAGCCCGGCGCCTATGCAAGGCTGATGATCCAGGACACGGGGGAAGGGATGCCGCCTGACATTCAAGAACGCATTTTCGATCCCTTCTTTACCACGAAGGATCTTGGCACCGGGCGCGGCATGGGCCTCGCGGTCGTGCATGGCATCATCATAGCCCATGGCGGAACCATTTTTGTGGACAGCGCCCCGGGAACCGGCACGACCGTCGAGGTCTATCTGCCGATTATCCCCTCCCAGAACACCTCGTCCGTCTCCCCCAATGCCGAAGAGCCGCTTCCGCAAGGGCATGAGTGCGTCCTCTTTGTCGACGATGAGGAATCCCTTGCCCGTTTTGGAGGGGAGATGCTAGAGTCGCTGGGATACTATGCCGTGGTGCGTATGAGCGCATCGGAAGCCTTGCAGGCGTTTCGCATGGCCCCTCAGCGGTTCGACCTTCTGATCACCGACGTTACGATGCCGAACATGAGCGGCCTTGCCCTAGCCAAGGACTGTCGCCTATTGCGTCCCGATCTTCCCATTATTCTCTGTTCGGGATCGGAACACACGCTGTCCGCAGAAGCCACGCAAGTCCAGAGGTTGACCAAATATGTCTTAAAACCGCTGATGCTGCAGGACGTGGCCCGCACCATCAGGCAGGTGTTGGACCAAGCGGCCTCGGAGGTTCCGTCCGCTCATCAGCGATACCGTGAACTCGCCCGCGAACTTGTTGAGGAACACGATGCCATCAGTCCTAGTCGTTGACGACGAAGATCAAATCCGCCAACTGATCCGAGAAACCCTGGAGCAGGCGGGGTACGACGTACAGGAAGCCAGCAACGGGAAGCAGGGCCTGGAGCGATATCGCGCCAAGCCCGCCGACCTCGTGATCATGGATATTTTGATGCCCGATCAAGACGGGCTCGAAAGCATCATGACACTGCGCCGTGAGTTCCCCGCCTCGCGCGTGATTGCCATTACCGGTGGCAGCGACATGATCGGCATCTTGAATTTCCTCGATGTCGCTAAAATGCTTGGAGCTCGACGAACCCTTCAGAAACCGTTCGATATGCAGACGCTGCTGGATGCGGCCCAATCGGAACTCAGTCACTAGCTCACGCCCACATCCCTTGCTCCACGTTGACACCACGGCATCCTGCCCGTCACACTGCCGCCTCCATGCCTCCAGCCACCCACAGAATCATGCTGCTGAACATCAGCCTCGGCACACTCGTCGTGGGCATAGGATTCTGGCTGCTCTGGGGCACGCTGGCGCCCGGGGTGATCGCCCTGTGGCTCGCGCTGGTCGGGTCGTTTTTATATTGGAAATGCCGCACCATTACGGAGATTTGGGCCTGGTCGACACTGTTGCTCGGGCTGGAGAGTTTTGCGTGGCCACTACAGCTGATGATACAGCTCAAATCGGCTGCATCAGGCCCCTCCGATGAAGAGATGGGCACGATCCTCTCCGCGGTGGTCCTTGGTCTGTTCTCATCGGTCTTTTGGATGTCCTTTTCCTACGGCCTGTTCAAACGCCAAACAGAAACACCGGCACCCCCAACCATCCTCCCTGCGCCGGGGCCAATCCAACCCTCTCCGAATCGGAAGAAACGATAGCCTCACCCCATCTCGACCGGATCGACATCGACGCTGAACTTGCACACGCGGCGCAGGTAGGCATGCTCCATCGTTTCAAGTGAGAGGCGAACTCCGGCGCGCATCGCCGCACGATCGCTTCCTTTGACCATGATGTGCCACCCCAAGGTCCCGCTGGATCCAACCCCTGTCGCCGCCACCGGTCCGAGCACGACGATCCCCTGGCTCTGTGGATCAGCCGATAGACTTTGCTGTGACGATGCCAATCCAGATGGCGTCGCAGGGTGCCGAACGGATAGAGTTTTGTGTAATTCACTCACCCATCGCTGCGCGGCCAACTCGGTCTCACGGCGGTCCTTCCCTGACACCGTCAGGTAAATAAGATGTCGCACCGGCGGATAGCCCAACAGCCGACGCGCCTGAATCTCCTCATTATAAAACCTCATGGGGTCATGCGCCGTCACGGCTTGCATCACATGATGCATCGGCAAAGAGGTCTGCAGAATGACACGCCCTCCGGAGGGGGCCGGCCGCGCCAGATTCACCGCATCAACCAATAACTGGTGGGTCCGTTCAGCTGCTCGAAAATCCGGAAGGTGCAGACCGGAATCGGCATGGACAATTCCAACGAGACCGACCGGCAGAATAGGCTCTCGTTGAAACAATGCCTGCGTTCCGATCAGGATGTCCCAGGCACAGGCATAGACTTGCTGCCACAGTCGACGTGTGGACGCCACCCCACGAGTCGTGTCGCGATCGATTCGGAGAATCCGCGCCTCGGGAAAGAGCCGGCGGACTTCCTGTTCGATGCGTTCTGTTCCTTCCCCAATCGGGCTTAAGCGTGACGCGCCACAGGCTCCACAGATTTCCGGCAGCGACTCTCTACACCCACAATAGCGACAGACGAGGCGCGCGGATTCTCGGTAGTATACGAAAGCCACCGCACACGAAGGACAGCGCGGCACCCATCCGCAATCCCTGCAGACCAACGCCCCGGCATAGCCTCGGCGATTGAGAAACAGGATCGCCCGGTCTTGCTGTACCAGAGTCGCACGCAGAGCGGCGAGGAGCGGCGGACTGAATGGCAATCCGCCGAACTCCCGACTCCGATCGACCACTTCGACAGACGGAAAACCGTCGGCCTCTCTGCTTTGCGCAAACCGTTCGATCTCGTCCGCGCTGATCGCCTCCAAAGACGGATGCGCCGACCCATACACCAGAAGTGCAGATTCCTGCTGCGCCCGCATCCAGGCCACCTCTCGTGCATGATAGTGCGGCTCCTGGGGCTCTTTGAGGGCGGAGTCTTCTTCCCCATCAACCCAAATCAACCCGATCGATCGAAGGGGATAAAAAACGGCTGAGCGGGTACCAACGACAATCTGCGGAGACGTCCCCCGATTCAATTCACCATCGAGTCCAGGCGCACCACGCTGTTGAAGCGTCACAGGGCGTTTCATGACGTCTCGCAGCACCAGTGCCAACCACTGGGCTCGCACGACTTCACCCATAATAATAAGAACGGACCGCCCTTGCTCCAGGACAAATTGGGCCGCCCTTGCCATGATACCGACTCGATAGTCCAAGACTCCGTCGATCAGCGCCCTTGTCGGACAAGCCTGCGTGAGCATCTGGAGCCGTTGCATCACCTCAACCGCCGGAGCGATCGGCACACATGCATGGGTCGAGCATTCACTCTCGGCCTCACTCCCGCGGATACGAGACGGACGGTTGGAGACGATTCCCGCGCTCCGGAGAATCCATTGCTGAGCTTCGAGAAACTTAAGCGCCTGACGGTCGCTGTTCCGGCGAGACAACTGAATGGTCGAAGCAGAGAGACCCTTCTTCCTGCGCGCAATTCGTTGGAGTAGCGGAAGATGCACGTCCGGGCATCGCCCTTGCTCCAAGGCGAGACGTCCCTCTGATGTGACCACATAACACCATTTCGGTCGGGTAGCCGCGCGAGCCGGCGGTGCCACAAGCCGTAAACACTGCCCCCAGGGAGCGATGTATTCTTCGGCCACCTGTCGCGAGAGTTCGAACATCCCGGGAGAAAATCCGGACAGACCGTCGCCATCCGACACCGAGATAATGGCCTTGAGGTGGGACACCTTCACCCCGCTTGGCGGATCGCGAGTCAGTCCCACCACAGCCCCGTCCAACATCGTCCGTCCAAACGGCACGACCACCCTCTGACCGACTCCGATTCGGCTTACGAGTGCGGGTGGAACCAGATAGGTGAACGTCTTGGTCAAATGCCGCGGGACGATCACATCGGCAAAAACAGGTACATTCGGGAGATTGATATCGTGACGAAATTCAGCAGGCATGACGCATTCTAGCAGCGCGCCGAAAGACAGAACAATGAAAGGGTGCAGGGAAGGGGAAACGATCGCCGAAGAGCGGTTCAACGGGCGGGCGGATTAAAAACTCGCCCGCCCATTGAAAATAGAATATTACTCGAGTGGCCGACCGGCGGGTGCGGCTGGATCCTGCGCTGCCGGATCCGAGATACCCGGCGTTCCTGAAGAATCGGGAAGGCTGAGCGTTCCGGGTCCGTCGTTGGCCGGGAGGGCGTCCGGCCCATTTGCACGAGAGACGGAAGGATCTACGATACCATCCTGTGCCGTCGGGGCGGACACCGCCGGATCACCTTCGCCCTTTGCGCTCAAACTGGCCGGATCACTATTCTGCTTGTCTGCCGTCTTTGGCCTAGCCGGTTGCGGAGGATTGGCGTCCGTAGAAGTCGGTGCGTAGAGCAGGATTTCCACACGACGATTACTGGTCCGGCCCTCCTCCGTCGCATTCGTCGCGGCCGGGCGGCCATCTCCATACCCCACGGACGCCAGACGAGCCGAATCCAACCCGCCTTTCTCAACCAGATAACGAAGCACCCCGCTCGCACGAGCCTTGGACAGCTCCCAATTGCTCGGATACCGCGACTTCAGGGTCGGACCGATCTCGACATTGTCCGCATGGCCCTCGATCCGGATCATTCGCGCATCCCCACTGGTGCGCAGATACTCGATCAATTGATCCAGGACTTTGTACCCTTCCGGCCGAATTGAAGCTTCTCCGGAATCGTACCGGAGAAAATTCGTGATTTCGCCAAGATTCAACCGGCTCTCTCCCGCAGCATCTTGCACCCTCAGCTTCCTGGCAACGAGATCCGGCTGAACCGCTGCCACCGTCTTCTCTATTTGGAGAGACTTGGGTTGAGGTTGAGATAGCGGCTGAACGGGGATCTCGACGGGTACAACCGCCGGCGCAGAATGCCCTGCCAGCTTGAATCGATCTCCCTTCATGACTCTGGTCGTGGCGCCCTGGATCATGGCGGTCGCCGTCCGATCCTCTGTCGCGATCACTTTCAATTGTCCGATTTTCCGCGGCGGGAGCCCCTGGCTGTGGCGATGCAACTCAAGAAGGTCTCCGCTCCTGAGGCCATCTCCCTTTCCACGGTCGAGATAGACAACGTCGAACTGCGACACAAGCGTCATGGGCTTATCGGCCTGGAGTTCGACGATCATTCCACGAAGTTCCGCCACATCACTCACTTGGCTGGGCTCTTCTGAAGACACCGGCGGCACAAAACGCATGACAGGATCGCCAGGGGCAATCACCCCATAGCTCCGCGCGACTTCAACGGTCGTCAGTGCATGATCCGCTTGCGTCACCCGCACCACCGCCAGCCGGATAACGACAAACCCAAAATATTCGCCCGTGGCCGGGTGAAAGACCTTTCGCACTCGACGATAGACGGTATACAGATCCCCAGGCGCGACGTCATGGGGATTATCGAGCTTGAGGTACAACGCATCATTTTGCCCAAGAATCATTCGATCGCCGGTCGACTGATTGTCCCCGGTGATGAGGTTTACAATGCCGTCACGAGGCGTCGTTTTTTGAATCGCTCCTTGGGCAAATGCCAGTGCGCCTTCCCCGAGTCGTATTGAGCTAGTGTCGATCGGCTGCGCTTTAGCCGGCACCGTGCCCATACAGAGTGACAGGGCCAAGAAAAGAGACGTAGTCGTTTTCATATATGTTGTCCTTGGTTGAGGCGAGTGGATCCTCGCAAACCATAGCAAATAATAGGGTATTGTCAAGAATTTCTCCTGATTGCACGGTAGTTTGACGGAGGTTTTTGCAAGGTGCTATCGTACAACAGTTAGAGTAACGCTTTCCCTCAAAAGGAATCGGTATCAGAGGACATGACGCCCTCCAAGTCACCATATAATCCCGATCCGACGAAACAACCGCGGATCGAAACCCAAATCCACCGGCGTCGGAAGGCGAAGGCCTTCTCCCCGCTGGAAGCAGAATGGGATCTCTCTCAAGGAACTCCTCCAACCCAGCTTCGAACTCCTGCCATTTCCAAACCAGCTCAATAATCCTCAAGACCGATCAATCAGTGAAAAGCTTCCGCTCTTTCATGCATACATGCCGCATCCTCAGGACCTAGCCCGCATTGTTCATGAAGCTTCTGCTGCAAACGCGGATACGCGGCTGCGACGGGCAGTCTCGCCGTTCAGCCCTTCGACATACTGCACGAGTATGCCTCAGGGCTTCACGTCTCCGAGTGCCCGTCTCGCTTCGCGCCTGCACGCTTTCGCGACGAACCTTCATGAATAATGCGGGCTAGGGCTTTCGGGTCTATTTTCGTAGGTCCTTTGTCCCCTTGCTATCCCCCAGAGCGCAGAACTAAGATCTCGACTCTTCTTTCCAGTTCAACATCTTGCGAGATGGGAACGATGAGCGGTCTTGATCTTCTGCTTGAGTACCTCACCAGATATTTCCCTATACTGCTATTCATATTCATTGCCCTAGCATTCGGGGTGGTGACGCTGGGGATCAGTTATTTTGTGCAACCGAGATATCCTGAGCCGGAAAAGTTATCGACCTACGAGTGCGGATCCGAACCATTTTCAGATGCTCGCATGCCGTTTCCAGTCCGATATTACGTCTTTGCGATGCTGTTCGTGATCTTCGACATTGAAGTCATTTTTCTGTATCCCTGGGCTATCGTATTCGAAAAGCTCGGGATCATTGGGCTGGTTGAGATGATGGTGTTTATCGCGCTGTTCCTGGTCGCGTATGTCTACGCCTGGCGAAAAGGGGCACTTGAATGGGACTGATCCAGCTGGGGCGGCCGGACAAGGATGGCTCTCCCGATGTCATTACGACCACCGTCGAAAAAGCCGTAAACTGGGCACGCAAAGGCTCGCTCTGGCCCATGACCTTCGGCTTGGCCTGCTGCGCGATCGAAATGATTGCCGCGGTGTCATCCCGCTATGACATGGATCGCTATGGAGCGGGGGTCTTCCGTGCCTCCCCCAGACAGTCCGACTTGATGATTGTTGCGGGAACCGTCTGCCGACGTATGGCCCCCGTGATCAGGAAGATTTACGATCAGATGCCGGAACCTAAGTACGTCATTGCCATGGGATCCTGTGCCACATCCGGCAATATCTACGACAGCTATAGCGTCGTTCAGGGTGTCGACCGGTTCGTCCCCGTCGATATTTATGTTCCGGGTTGCCCGCCCACGCCGGAGGCGCTGTTCGACGGCATTCTGAAATTGCAAGAACGCATCATGCAAAAACGGGTGTTTGTGAAACAGCCCGATCAGGTCAAAGCCAGTTTGAAGGTCTAGGAACGGCGCGATGCATCAACTAGCTCAACGAGTGCAGGACACCTTTCCGGTAGGCTTTGTGTCATCGACTGAATGGCGCGGGGACATCTCCGTGACCGTCACGCGAGAAAAGGTTCACGAAATCGCTCAGTTTCTGCACGACGATCCGGGGATGGACTTTGACTATATCGTTCATGTCAGTTCCGTGGACTGGCCCGATGACGAAGAACGCTTTGAAGTGGTCTGGGAGTTCTACGCGATCCGAAAACGCCAGCGCATCAGACTCAAGACCCGGGTGCCCGAATCGGATTGCATCGTCGACTCCCTGACCGACATCTGGAAAGGCGCCGATTTCATGGAGCGCGAAGTCTACGACATGATGGGGATCCGCTTCCGCAATCATCCGGACCTGCGCCGCATCCTCATGCCCGACGATTACACGGAAGGCTACCCGCTGCGGAAGGATTTTCCGCTCCGCGGCAAAGGCTGGCGGGACACGTTCGATTTTCTCGACGAAGTGCCGCAATAGGAACAAGACGCACAATGGCGTTTGAAGATCAGAGAACCACCGTCTATAAGGTCGATCCGGAGCATCCGGAGAGCGAATCGCTCCCGACCCTCCGCACCGAAGAATTGCTCCTCAATATGGGGCCCCAGCATCCCAGTACCCATGGTGTCCTCAAAGTGATCTTGGAACTGGAAGGTGAACGGCTCGTGAAATCGACGCCAGTCTTGGGCTTCCTCCACCGCGGTGTTGAAAAGCTGGCTGAGGACGGCACCTATCACCAATTTATTCCCCATACGGACCGGCTCGATTATGTCTGCGCGATGTACAACAACTTCGCCTATTGCCGCGCCGTTGAAAAGCTCATGAATCTCCAGGTGCCCGATCGGGCCGAATACCTCCGTACCATCGTGGCGGAAGTTCAGCGCATCATCGGCCATCAGTTCTGGCTCGGGACCCAGGCGCTCGATATCGGCGCCATGACCGTCTTCTTCTATTGTTTCCGCGACCGGGAAATCCTGCTGGACTGGTTCGATGAACTCTGCGGTGCCCGACTGACCACCAGCTGGTACCGGATCGGCGGAGTCGACCGCGATTTCACACCGTCTTTACTCGAGAAACTCAAGAAATTTCTCGACTATTTTCCACCCAAGATCGATGAGTACATCGTCTTCCTGGAGACCAACCGTATCTGGGTTGCGCGCACCAAAGGCGTCGCAGTCATCTCGGCAGAAGATGCCGTCAGCTTCGGCCTCAGCGGCCCGACCTTGCGAGGCTCAGGAGTCGATTACGATCTGCGGAAATATGAGCCCTATTCGGCCTATCCCAAATGCGAATTCAGTGTACCGGTGGGGAAAAACGGCGATACCTACGACCGTTATTGGATCCGGGTCATGGAACTGTACGAGAGCGTGAAGATCATTCGGCAATGTCTCGAACAGATGCAGGAAGGGCCGGTCATGGCGGATGTCCCCAGCGTCACCCTGCCGCCCAAGGAACGGGTCTTCACGAATCTTGAGTCGATGATTCAACAGTTCAAACTCTTCTCGCAGGGCTTCAACGCCCCTCCAGGAGAAATCTATTGTGGAACGGAAGCGCACAAGGGTGAGCTGGGATTCCACATTGTCAGCACAGGCGGTGGGAAACCCTACCGCCTGAAAATCCGCGCCCCTTCCTTCATCCACATGGGCGCTTTTGATTACATGTCACGCGGGTATATGATCGCCGACGCCATTACGCTGTTCGGCACCTACGATATTGTCATGGGCGAATGCGACCGGTAGCCGGAGAGAGACAAGGATTCGAACCATGGGCTTGAAGCCAGCCACCAATCCGGATGTCGAAGCGACGTCGATCGAGTTGAGCATCGACGGGAAAACCGTTGTCGCCAAAGATGGCGTCTCGCTATATGATGTCATTGCCAGCACGGGCAAGATCATCCCGGCCATGTGCTACCACTATACCTTCGACCCCTTCGGCTCGTGCGGTATGTGTCTCGTCATGCAGGAAGGGAAGAAAGCTCCGGTTCGCTCCTGCACGGCCAAAGCCACCGCCGGGATGGTGATCCGGACGGAAGGGGAAGACCTCTTCCTGGCGCGAAAGAAAGCCGTCGAAAAGCATCTCTCGGTCCATCCGCTGGATTGTCCGGTCTGTGACGCGGACGGGCACTGCGAACTCCAGGACATGGCCTTTCAGCACGGCGTGACCCATCTGGCCGGCGCGAAGCAGAAGTTCATTCCGGAAGACACCCGTAGTCTGGTGCTCGACTTCAACATGAATCGCTGCATCGCCTGCGCCGAATGCATCAACGTCTGCAAAGACGTGCTGATGATCGATGCCCTGCAATTCATGAAAAAGGGCGGATTCAACCAGGTCGTCGCGAAGGGCGATCTCCCGCTGTCCTGCGAATTTTGTGGCGACTGTCTCGCCGTCTGCCCCGTCGGCGCGATCACGAACAAGTATTCGAAGTACTTGTACAAGCCCTGGCAGATGAAAAAGACCGCCACGACGTGTAACTATTGCGGTGACGGATGCCAGCTGTATCTGGAAACGAAAGACTCCGAAGTCATCCGGGTGACCTCTCCCTTGTCCTGGAAAAACAAATGGGGCGATCGCGAGGAAACCGCCAAAGGACATGGCGGCCTCTGCGTACGGGGACGATTCGGTTTCGAATATCTGGACGGCAAAACCCGGCTCACCCAGCCGCTGGTGCGCGAGGGCAATCAGCTTGTGCCCAAGCCTTGGCTCGAAGCGATGCGCCAAGTGGTCGACCGCTTCACCGACGCGAAGCAGAAGCACGGCGCGGATGCGATCGCCGGACTGATTACCGCCCGTTGCACGAACGAAGAACTCTATCTGTTCCAAAAACTCATGCGGACCGTGTTTGGCAGCAATCATCTCGATAGCAGTGCCCGCTACGGCCACATGAATTTCGTCCATGCCTCGCGCCATGCCCTGGGCTTCGGCCGGACTCCCAATGACTGGGAAGATCTCACCAAAGCCAAGGCCATTCTCGTGATCGGTTCGAACATTACCGAGACCAACCCCTTGACCGCTGTTCGAATCAAGGAAGCCATTCGGGTCTACAACGCCCAAGTGGTCGTCCTCGACTCGACTGTCACGAACATCGGGAAGCTGGCCTCCCATCCGTTTCTCATCAAGCCCGGCACGGAAGGATGGGTCATTGATGGGCTCATCAAAGCCACGCTTGAGCAGGATCTGGTAGACGAGGCAGCGACCGCCCGCCATCCGAAGGCATGTGAGGTTTTGAAAGCCGCCTTGGCGAACCTCTCCCTCGAACAGATTGCCACGTACACCGGGATTTCCGTCGACGCCTATCGGGACATCGCCGCCATCATGGCCGAAGCCCCGCGTTCGATTTTCCTTTGCGCTGAAGGCATCGTGCGGCGGCCTGACGGCTATCAGAACGTCCTGAAACTCATCGACCTGGCCTGGATCACCGGGAAACTCGGCCGGCCCGGCTGCGGTGTCAACACCGTGACCGAAGAGCCGAACGAGCAGGGCGCCGTCGACATGGGCGTCGCACCTGAATTCTTGCCTGGACAGGGCCGTTACGACGATACGGCGGCGCGTGATCGATTCAATAAGGCGTGGGAGACCACGCTGCCGGCTACGGCAACCGGCGCCAACCTGATGGAAATTTTGAAGCGCTGCAAAAGCGGTCAGATCAAGGCTCTCTACGTCATCGGGGAAAATCCCTTGGCGACACTCCCGGCGTCGGTTGAGGTCCGCAGTGCGCTTGAACGGCTCGAACTCCTGGTTGTGCAGGATCCCTTCTTAACCGACACAGGTCGTCAGGCGCATTTTGTCCTGCCCGCCTGCACCTACGCAGAGAAAGAAGGGACGTTTACAAACCTGGAGGGGCGCGTCTTACGGGTGCGCCAGGCCATGGAGCCCGTCGGCGAGAGCTTGCCGGACTGGCACATCATGACAGCGCTGGCCAATGCGCTGGGAGCCCAATGGGGATATGAATCGGCCAACGATATTCAAGCCGAGATCATGAAGCTCCTGCCCGGGTACTACAACCTCGGCCAGCCCCGCAAAGTGACGCCGGCTCCCGATCAGTACCTGGCGAACGGGTATGCCACAGAAGTAAAAACTCGCTATCGCGCCGCGGCACCCGTCAGCGACTCCAAACGGCCCTTCTCGCTGGTGATGGGACAATTGCTCGCCCATTCAGGCAAGATGTCGACGGAAGCGCCGGGGCTCATCAACATTGCGCCGAATACCGGCAAACTGTGGATGAATGCGGAGGATATGCAGCGCCTGGGACTTCAGGAGGGAACAAAGGTTCGCGTGACCTCGGAACGCGGTTCCCTCCAGCTGGGCGTGCAACCGGATATTTCACTGGCGCCGAACACCTGTTTCTTCCCGGAACATTTCAATGAACCGCCGGTCAAAGATTTAATGGCCGTGCACGTCGATGCAACAACCGGCGTGCCTTCCTTCAAGCACACCTGGGTCAGTATCGAAAAGGCATGAGGATAGGACCGATTTCCGTATCGATGGGCGGGAGCTGATGATGAGCGTTGCCACACTGACAAAAAAAATTCTGCATGCGGCCCTGTTCTATGAAATCTGGGACGCGATGAAGGTGACCTTTCGCCATATGTTCCATCGCCCGATTACGTTTCAGTACCCGCGCGAAGAGCGAACGCTCCCCGATACCCATCGCGGCGCCTTAGGCCTGCTGCGTTACGACGATGGGCGAGACCGCTGTGTGGGCTGCGATCTCTGCGAGGCCGCGTGCCCGTCCCGCTGTATTAAAGTCATCAGCGCGGAGGACCCAGCCCGGCCTCTCCAACGGTATGCCACGGAGTTTTATATTGACGTCACGAAGTGCGTATTCTGCGGTTACTGTGTGGAAGCCTGCCCCGTCAATGCCCTGGCCATGACCAAGATGTACGAATACTCCACGCACGACAAGCGCACCCTCCTCTTCGACAAGAAGCGGCTCTACGACATTGGTGCGCGTCATATCGACGACGCGAAAAAATATCTTTACGCCCATAACCAGGAGAAAAATGTCGAGGAGAGTCGTGAGTACCGATACTATTTCCCGCAATCGGTGCTCCAAGCCACACAATCGACTCCCAAGCATTTGAGCTGAGACACTCCGATGATTGCTGTCTTCTTTTCGTATTTCGCGCTTATGAGTATTGCGGCCGCCGTCATGACGGTCGCGCTGAAGAATCCGGTCCACTGCGGATTGGCCTTGCTCGCGCTCCTGCTGCACGTCTCCGGATTTTTTGTGCTGCTCAATGCGGAGTTTCTCTGGGCCGTGCAGGTCATCGTCTACGCAGGGGCCATCCTGGTGCTCTATCTCTTCGTCCTGATGTTGCTCAATCTGAAGACCGACGAGCGCTATTTTCATTCCACATTCATGTATTTCCTGGCTCCGGCCGTTTTGGGCTCCCTCTACGTGATATATCTCCTGCTCCGCTCGCCTTTTGCCGGCGCCAAAGGGGATGCCCCGGCCGTCGCCGTCCTGCAGGCCGGCGACACGGCAGCGATCGGTATCAAGATGTTCAGCGACTACCTCCTGCAGTTCGAGATCGTGGGGGTCTTCCTGTTGGGCGCCATTATCGGAGCGATCGTGCTGGCAAAAACGCCCAAGCCGCTCAATCTGAGGAAAGACTGACGCATGCTTCCGTTATCCGCCTATGTGGCAGTCAGCGCCGTCCTCTTCATCATCGGATTGCTCGGCGTCCTGATCAGACGCAATTTTATTATCGTGTTGATGTCCGTGGAGATTATGCTCAACGCCGCCAATATCAATCTCGTGGCGTTTTCGCATTATCTCGAATCCATGGCGGGACAATTGGTGGCCCTCTTCATTATCGCGATCGCCGCGGGCGAAGCCGCCATCGGCTTAGCCATCATCATTGTCGTGTTCCGCGGGAAGCTCTCAACTAACGTCGATGAAATGAACCTATTGAAGTGGTAACGTGTCCGACTTAACTGATCTGCTCATTACACTGATTCCGGTCTTCCCCTTACTGGCCGTCGTTGCCAACGGCCTCCTCGGCAGCCGGTACTCCCATGAGGTCGCCCATCGTCTCGCCTGGGGATCGGTGGGACTCTCGTTCCTCTGCGTCATCGGCGTGTTCGCGGATGTCCTGCGCACCGGAGCCACTCACGAAGTGGTGGCTTATCAATGGATCTTCGGCGGCGACCTCACGATCAACCTGGCTTATCTCGTAGACCCCCTCACCTGCGTCTGGCTCTTGGTCGTCACCGGCGTGGGATTCCTGATTCACGTCTACTCCGTCGGCTACATGCACGGCGAAGCAGGCTTCACTCGCTTCTTCACCTACATGAACTTGTTCATGGTCTCCATGTTGCTGCTGGTCATGGGGAACAACTATGCCGTCCTGTTCATTGGGTGGGAGGGGGTCGGACTCTGCTCCTATCTGCTCATCGGCTACTACTACGATAAAGTCTCTGCCGCCAAAGCCGCCTCCAAAGCGTTCGTGGTCAACCGCATCGGCGATGCCGGCTTTCTCCTGGCCATCTTTCTGATCTTTATCAATTTCAAGACGCTCGACTACACGAAGGTCTTTGCCCAGCTGGGACAGCTGTCGCCTGAGATGGCCACGGCGATCGCCCTCTGCCTCTTGATCGGCGCAGTCGGAAAATCCGCGCAGCTGCCCCTGTACACCTGGTTACCGGATGCGATGGAAGGCCCCACACCGGTCAGCGCGCTGATTCATGCCGCCACCATGGTCACGGCAGGCGTTTACATGATCGTGCGGAATCATGCCATCTTCGATCTCTCGCCCATTGCGATGGACACCGTCGCGATCGTCGGAGGCTGCACGGCGTTATTCGCGGCAACCATCGGCCTGGTGCAAACCGACATAAAGCGCGTGCTCGCCTACTCGACGGTGAGCCAGCTCGGTTACATGTTTCTCGCGTGCGGGATCGGCGCCTATACCGCTGCCGTCTTCCATGTCATGACCCATGCTTTCTTCAAGGCGCTCTTGTTCTTATCCGCCGGCTCCGTCATCCATGCGCTGTCAGGTGAGCAGGACATCCGTAAAATGGGCGGGCTTAGCAAGAAGATACCCTGGACCTATCGTCTCTTCCTCATCGGCACCATCGCGATCGCGGGCATCCCGCCGTTGGCCGGGTTCTGGAGCAAGGACGAGATCATGGGCCACGCCTTCGTGAATCATCAATATCTCTTCTATGGACTGGCCGCGATCGGAGCGTTCCTCACGTCCTTTTATATGTTCCGGCTGACGTACCTGACCTTCTACGGCGCCTCTCGCATGGACCATCACACAGAAGAGCATGTCCATGAGTCGCCCATCGTGATGGTCGGACCCTTGATGGCACTCGGCGTCCTATCCGTATTCGGGGGACTCATCTTGGGATTCCCACCGGAACATGGTTGGCTCCATGGCTTCTTGGCCCCCGTTGCACGCATCGCCGGCGGACATGAGACCAGCGTTGCAACCACCCTGCTTCTTATGGGAACGGCAACCGGCATTGCGCTGGTCGGGTGGGGTCTGGCTCATTTTCTCTATAGTTTGAGTCCTTCGACTGCGGACAACTGGTCAGCCAAATTCCAAGGCGCCTACACAACTCTCTTGAACAAATACTATGTAGACGAACTGTACGACTTCCTGTTTGTCGAGCCGACCAAACGTCTGGGGGAATTCCTGGATTGGTTCGATCGGACGGTGATCGACGGGCTCGTCAGCGGCGTGGCGCAGATGGCCGAATGGGGATCGGCCGGATCGACCTGGGTCGAAAAATACGTGGTCTATGCCGGCCTCAACGTGATTGGCTTCGGCAACCATCTGGCCGCTCGCCAGGGACGCAAGCTCCAGAGCGGCATGGTGCATCACTATGCCGCGATTATTATCACAGGCCTGTTCCTGCTGGCTTTGGTCGTACAACTCATCGTGCAAAAGTAAGTCACGTCGAAGGATCGTCGGAGTCGCGCAACGATTATGGTAGAAGAACTCGCAGCTGGTTTTCCCATCCTGTCCTGCCTCCTCTTCCTCCCTTTTGTCGGAGCAGCCGTGCTCTGGCTGGTCGATGACGAGGACATGGTTCGGACATCCGCCCTGACGATCAGCCTGGTCGAACTGGCGTTGGCCGTCTTTGTGTTGCTTCGCTTCGTGCCCGATTCCGCCGCGATGCAGTTTACTGAACATGTGCGCTGGATTCCCGCCTTGGGCATCAGCTACCACCTGGCAGTCGATGGCATCAGCGTTCTCTTCGTCGGATTGACCGCGTTCTTGACGGTACTCGTGATCGTGTACTCCTGGGACACCATTCGTCACCAGGTGAAACTCTACATGATGTGTCTCCTGGCCCTGGAGACAACGACCATGGGCGTCTTTGTCTCGTTGGACCTCATTCTCTTTTTCGTCTTCTGGGAATTGATGCTCATCCCGAGTTACTTCCTGATCAAGCTCTGGGGCGGCGGAGCAGAACGTCATCATGCCGCATTGAAGTATGTGCTCTATACTCTCTTGGGCAGCGTCTTCATGCTCGTGGGCATTGCGCTGCTGGATCTCAACTTTCATCATTGGGCGGTCCTCCGTCATACCGATCAGCTCTACTCGTTTGATCTCCTCGATCTGCTGGCAGTCCCCATTCCGGTCGGTCAGCAAATCCTCATCTTCTGGCTCATGTTCATGGGCTTCGCGTTCAAAGCCCCGGTGTTTCCCTTTCATACGTGGTTGCCGGACGCTCTGCTCGAAGGCCCGATCGGCATGGCTGTCGTCCTTGCCGGCCTTAAGCTCGGGACATTCGGCTTTATCCGCTTTAGCATCCCCTTGCTGCCTGAAGCCTCAAAGAGTCACACCGTGGTAACCGTAATTATGTGCCTGGGGATCGCCGCGATTCTCTATGGTGCAGTGATGGCTCTTATTCAACCAGATTTTCGACGACTCATGGCCTTCAGCAGCATCAGCCACCTCGGCTTTGTGATGGTGGGGCTCTTTGCGCTGAACTTTCAGGGGCTCCAGGGCAGCCTGCTGACCATGATCAACCTCGGATTCAGTACGGCAGGACTCTTCTTTATAGCGGGATTTCTCTACTCGCGACAGCAAACCACTCACCTGTCGGCGTTCGGAGGGATGGCGCAGCAGGTGCCGCTGCTCGCTTCCTTCTTTTTGCTGATCGGGCTTGCGTCAATCGGCTTGCCCGGCACCAATGGCTTTGTCGGAGAGTTTTTGATCCTCCTCGGTACGTTCAAAGCGAATTGGGTGTTCGGCGCCTTCGCTGTTACCGGCGTCGTATTCGGCGCGGCCTATTTCCTGTGGTACTACGAACGGGCGATCCTGGGCCCTCTCGGAAAAGCCGTGAAAACCACGATGGCTGATTTGCAGTTACGCGAAATGGTCATTGCCGTATCGCTCTCCGTCATGATTCTCTGGATCGGGCTCTATCCATCCCCGTTCCTCCACATCATGAACGGCTCGATCCAAGCGCTCGTAGACCGTCTCGATCATGGAACCGTCGCTGTGCTGACAGAACCAATTCAACGATTGGATCATTAAGACCCATGGGTGACTACGCCTTACTGTACATTCTCTTCGCTCCGTTCTTCGGCGCCCTCGCGTTGATCTTCGTCTCCAACCGCCAGGCGTTGCTCGTGCGCGGCATTGCCGCCGGATCGGCGTTTATTTCGCTCGTCGCATCCCTCTACCTGTTCTATGCGTACGACCCCGTCAGAGGCGGATTCCAATTCATCCAACGGTTTGAATGGTCGCGACAACTGGGTATTTCGCTCTATTTGGGCGTCGACGGGATCGGAACGCCGCTGGTCCTGGCCTCGTCGATCTTGTTATTCGCCGGAATCTTCGTCTCCTGGCACATCAAAGATCGAACAAAAGAGTTTTACATCTGGATTCTGATTCTGGCCGCCGCGACTATCGGCGTCTTCATGTCGCTGGATCTCTTCTTTCTCTACTTCTTCTACGAAATGTCGGTCATCCCCATGTATCTCCTGCTGGGCATGTGGGGGAGCCATACCAAGAAGTATCTGGAGATGACCGATCCGGAAGGCGTCAAGCAGCGCGATTCGGTCGGGTTTATCTTCAACTTCGGCTCGAACAGCAAAGAATACGCAGCCATGAAGCTGGTGCTGTTTCTCTCCGCTTTTGCCGTCGCCGCCTTCATGGGTATTCTCCTGATCTACAAATATTCAGGCTTGAACACGTTTGATATCCTGGCGCTCCGCGAACATGCCAATCTCATGAACATTCCCGTGCTGGGCACGACGCTGGACAAAATCATCTGGGTCTTGATTTTCTTCGGGTTCGCCTCCATCGCGCCGCTCTGGCCCCTGCATTCCTGGTCGCCCGTGGGACACGCCGCCGCTCCCGCTGCCACCAGCATGTTGCACGCCGGCGTCCTCATGAAGCTTGGGCATTTCTCGATTATCCGCGTGGCCTTCGAGATTCTTCCCGAAACGACGCGGGAGCTCATGCCGATGGCGGCGGTGCTCTGTATGTTCAGCATCGTCTACGGCGGGTTCGTCGCGTACTACGCGAAAGACACCAAGTATGTCATCGGGTATTCCAGCTCCAGTCACATGGGCTATGTGTTTCTTGGCATGGCAGCCCTGGATTACATCAGCCTCAGCGGCGCGGTGATCTACATGTTCGCCCACGCAATGGCCACGGGCATGCTCTTCTCGATGGCAGGCTGGGTCTACGATCAAACCCACACCCGCGATATTCCCTCGCTCGGCGGGCTGTCGAATAAGATGCCCTTTATCTCCGCCTGCTTCGTGGTGGGATGCATGGCGTCCATCGGCATGCCGGGGACGATCAATTTCATCGCCGAGGTCATGATCATCGTGGGCAGCTGGAATAAATATCCGCTACAAGTGATTGTGGCCGTGCTCGGAATCGTGCTGACCATGGCTTATCTGTTCAAGATGATGCGGAGCCTGTTCTATGGCCCGATGGATCAGAAGTACAGCCACTCCCATGACGCCGTGGCCTTCGTCGACCGTCTCCCGCTCTTAATCATGATTTCCGTCAGCGTGGGATTTGGACTCTTCCCCGTGCACCTGTATAACGTCGTTCGCTCAGGGGTCGATCCGCTCATCGCCAAAATTACGCAGGTCGTGCCTGTAGCCGCGCTTCCGGCTCCCGAGACACCGGCGACAGCAGTGCACGAACAGTTAGCGGCCCGCGGCGCGCAGTTCCCTGACTCCCGCGTGGCTCAATAGGGTATCGGTCGACGCTATGAACTTTGAACTCAACATGACGATCGCCGATCTCCTCCTCCTCTTGCCGGAGATCTTTTTAACCCTCTGGCTCTGCCTGGTCCTAATTGTCGACTTTGCCTTTCCGCGACTACCCAAAGAACAGCTGGGCTACCTCAGCGTCGTCGGCCTCGTCGTCACCCTGGGCTGCCTCGCCTGGTTCGACTTGACGCAAATCTCCGGAGCCCTGTTCGGGAACATGTTCGTGCTCGATCGCATGGCCATCTTCTTTAAAATGTTCATCGTCGGCGCGAGCATTCTCGTGATCCTCGCCTCCATCGAATACGTCAACCGCTTCGCCTTTTTCCGGGGGGAATACTATTTCCTCATCGTCATGTCCGCCCTCGGCATGATGTTCATGGCCTCCGCCAACGACTTGCTGTCCCTCTTCGTCACCCTGGAGTTTTCCACATTCGGGTTCTATGTGCTCGTGGCGTACCTGCGCGAGGACCTGGCATCGAATGAAGCCGGGCTCAAATTTTTCATTCTTGGCGTTTTTGCCGCCGGACTCCTGGCCTACGGAATCAGCTTGGTCTATGGAGAAACCGGCAAACTGGTCTTCTCGGACATGACCTCGGCGCCGGCCACGCCAGGCTTGCTCATCGGCTTCCTGTTGATCTTCGCGGCCCTCGGTTTCAAAATCGGCGCAGTCCCATTCCATTCCTGGATTCCTGACACCTATCACGGTGCGCCCACGCCCGTCACGGCATTCCTCTCCATCGCCCCGAAAGGTGCGGCCATCGCCATCTTCCTCCGGCTGTTCTTCGTGGCGCTCTTCACCTTCAAGCCCATGTGGGTGCTCTTGCTTGCGGCGGTCTCGGTCTTATCAATGACCTACGCCAACATCGTGGCCATCGCCCAAACGAACATCAAGCGCCTTCTGGCCTATTCCGGCATTGCCCAAATCGGAAACGTCCTGATCGGCATGGCTGCGGGCACGAAGATGGGCAGCGATGCGATCCTGTTCTATCTTCTCACCTATCTGTTCGCCAATATCGGCGCCTTCGCGATCGTGATCGCGATGAGCCAGGCCATCGGCAGCGAAGAAATCAACGATTACAGCGGGCTCAATCGCCGATCGCCGTTTCTAGCTTTCTCCATGCTGCTCTTTCTCCTGTCGCTGGCCGGCGTGCCGCCCTTAGCCGGATTTATCGGCAAGATCTACATCTTTGTGGCCGCCATCAAGGAGGGGCTCTATACCCTTATTACCGTCGGGCTCGTCAACATTGTGATCTCCATGTACTACTACCTGATCGTCGTGAAGAAAATGTACATTGCCGAGCCGATTGACCCGTCACCCATCCGGATTTCCGGTCCGATGAAGGCTGTGGTGTATGTCGGCCTTGCTGGAACGCTGTTGATCGGCATCTACCCGCAACCGTTCATCGATTGGGTGGTGTCTGCGACGATGATGTTCTCCCATCTCCCGGCGCCCGCCACGACCGCCCTCCCTCCAATTCCTCCTCTCGGCGGCTAGCCGTCCGGCATTTTTCACAGATCTGCTAAAATAAATCTTGCGGCCTGTGAACGGCCGAGAGTAGAGTGCCCGAAGTTTTCCCTACACCTTTCAACGCGGTGTTTTTCCATGGACACAGTGACGAGCGATCGACCGCCGCTGCCTCCGATCGCCGGAGATCCTCCCCCAGAAACAGGCCCCACACCGGCTCTCAGTCCGCCGTCACCGGCCAAGCGGACCCTGGTCATGCGGTTTCGTGAACTGACTATTGAGCGCCGCATTCTGGCAGGATTCAGTCTGGTCTTTGTCGGCATTCTCATTATCGGAGCCGTGTCCTACCGCAATACGACCATCCTGATCGAGAACAGCCGGTTGGACACGAAGAGCCATGACCTTCTCCAGCTGTTGAGCAACGTGGATGTGGCGATGGATGAGGCTGAAAATAACCATCGCCGGTATCTCGTCACCGGAGAAGTCGTCTATCTGAAGAGCTTCCGGTCGCTCACGGAGCAGAAACCCACCTATCTGAAGTATCTGAAAGACCTCACCGCAGGGCTCCCGCGGCAAGAGGATCGAGTCGACACACTCCGGAAACTGATCGAGCAGCAAATCAATGCGGAAACGGGAGCGATCGCCAAACGGGATGGAGGGGGCTTCGAAGCCGTCCGTCGAATCGCGCTTGAAGGCGCCGCGAAGCGCGAGATCACCGCCATTCACCGGATCATCGCTGAAATGGAGACCGAGGAGCATCAGAGCTTGCGCCAGCGGCTGGGAGAATCGACACTCAGCACAACCAATACCATCGTGCTCCTCGCCTTAGGGGCGCTCCTCCAACTGGTGCTCCTCGCCTCCGTCTATTACCTTATCCGGCACGATATTACCGCTCGGAGAAAAGTGGCGGCGGAACTCCAGCTTCGCGGGGAACTCCTCGAAGCGGCCAACAAAGAGCTTGAGGCGTTCAGCTATTCGGTCTCTCACGACCTCCGAGCGCCGCTCCGCCACATCGATGGCTATGCCTCGCTCCTCAGTAAATCGGCCGGCGACACCTTGAATGAGAAGGCCCAGCGTTACCTCCAAACAATTTCCGACTCAGCCAAACAGATGGGCCAGCTGATCGACGACCTGCTCGTGTTTTCTCGCATGGGCCGTCAAGAAATGCTCCATACGACGGTCCATCTCGATCAGCTCATTAAAACCATCCTTTACGATTTACGTCTTGACTTGCAAGGACGGGAAATATCCTGGACAATCGACACACTGCCGGAAGTACCGGGCGATCCCGCCATGCTCCGACAGGTATTCGTGAATCTGATTTCGAACGCGATCAAGTTCACCGGGACGCGGCCCATCGCCAAGATCGCAGTCGGAATCGAGAAGAAGAGCGCCGGGGAGATCATCGTGTTTGTCCGTGACAATGGAGTGGGATTCGACATGCAATACCTCGGCAAGCTGTTCGGCGTCTTCCAGCGGCTGCACCGGGCGGATGAATTTGAAGGGACGGGTATCGGCCTCGCCAATGTGCGGCGCATCGTACATCGCCACGGAGGACGGGTGTGGGCTGAAGGAATCCCCGACCAAGGCGCGACGTTCTTTGTCGCGCTCCCAACCAGGAGGCCTCGCACATGACAGCAGCAAAACCCATCTTACTGGCCGAAGACAATCCCCGGGATGCGGAACTGGCTCTCGCGGCCATGGAAGAAGAGCATATCTCCGATAAGGTCGTGCTGTGCCACGACGGCGCCGAGGTTTTGGACTATCTCTATTGCCGGGGGCAATTCAAGTCGCGCCTCAAGGGCAATCCCGCTGTCGTCTTTCTGGACCTCAAGATGCCCAAGGTCAATGGCCTTGAAGTCCTCCGCACGATCAAGTCCGACATCAGCCTGCGTCCGATTCCCGTCGTCATGTTGACCTCTTCCAGGGAAGAGAAGGACCTGGCAGAAAGCTATGCCCTGGGCGCGAACGCCTACGTGGTGAAGCCCGTCGAGTTTCACCACTTTCTCACAGCCGTGAGAGAATTGGGCACGTTCTGGGGCGTGATCAATGAGCCACCCCCCGAAGGGTCGCCGTCCACTAACTGATATGACGCACCCCGAGGTTCCGTGACGACCCCGCTGCGACTTCTCCAGCTTGAGGACAACCCCGCCGACGCCGAGTTGATCCTGGCGACCCTCAACGAGGGTGGCATTCCCTGTGAGACCAGCCGGGCCGATCGGCGAGACACCTTTGTCGACGCCTTGAAAGCAGGGAAGATCGATTTGATCCTGGCGGATTATTCCCTTCCCGGGTTCGATGGGATCACCGCCCTCGCGCTCGCGCAACAACTCAGACCCGACATCCCGTTCATCTTCGTCTCCGGAACCCTCGGCGAGGAATTGGCCATCGACGCCATGCATCGAGGCGCCACCGATTACATTTTAAAACAGCGCCTTGGGCGGCTCGTGCCGTCACTCCAACGCGCCATCAGGGAACTGCAGGAACGGCAGGAGCGCGCCCGCGTTGAAGAAGCCCTGCGACAAAGCGAGAAGCAGCTCCTGCAGGCCCAAAAAATGGAAGCCGTCGGCCGCCTAGCCGGAGGGCTCGCCCACGATTTCAACAATCTTCTCACCGTCATCATGGGCCATGCCCAGGTCCTGCTTACCGAGATGGAGACGGAACACCCCTTCCGGCCCAAGGTCGAAGAAATGCAGAAGGCGGGCGATCGGGCCGCGACGCTGATCCGTCAGCTCCTCACATTCAGCCGTAAGCAACCGTCGACCCCAAAAGTGCTGAGCGTGAATCCGCTGATCACCAATTTCGAAACGATGATGCGCCGGCTGATCGGCGAAGATCTGGAGCTTACCCTCGCCCTGGCACCCCAGGATCTCCGCATCAGCGCTGATCCCGCTCAGATTGAACAGGTCCTCATGAACCTTGTCGTAAATGCGCGGGATGCGATGCCCAAAGGAGGGAAGCTGAGGATCGAGACCGCGCAGGTCGAGCTGACAAGAACGCCCATGTATCATGTCCAGCTTCCCACGCTCGGAACATTCGTCAAACTCAGCGTCTCAGATACCGGAAGCGGTATGTCGACCGATACCCTTACCCATATCTTCGAACCGTTTTTCACCACCAAGGAGGAAGGGAAAGGCACCGGCCTTGGTCTGTCAACCGTGTTTGGGATTGTCACCCAGAGTGGGGGGGGCCTCGATGTGACCAGCCGGATTGGACAAGGCAGTCGTTTCGACGTCTATTTCCCCAGTGTCCGATCACATCCGGATCCGGCCACGTCCGACCAAGCCCCTCGTTCATCAAACCGGGGACGCGAGACCATCCTCCTCGTCGAAGACGACGCCTCCGTGCGTGACCTCGTCCGAGACGAACTTAAAAAACTCGGCTATCGCGTATTGGAATCCAAAAACGGACTGGAAGCCTGCCTAGTCGCCACACAGCAGATAGGCAATTATCAGCTTTTGCTCACCGATGTGGTTATGCCCGGCATGAGCGGGACCGAACTGGCGCAACATCTGCGCATCCTCAAGCCAGATCTCAGGATTCTCTTCATATCGGGGTATGCCGACGATGTCGGCATCGGTGCGACCGATCCGTTGAGTGACTACCTCCAGAAGCCGTTTACGCCGGAAGCCCTGAGCCAACGGATTCGCCAGCTCCTCGATCTGACGCCGCTTCCACAGAACGGCTCGCCGCGGAAGGAAGCCTCCACTTCTCACACATCGTAATCGCACAGGACGCCGCATCACGGCGCCACCATGGATGGGCCTCATGGATCTTCAGACGACGCAGACTCCGCACCGTTCCTGTCGCATGCCACGCATGTTCTTCATCTCCCTCCTGCTCTGGGCAACAACACCGGCACTTGCACAAGAACCACGTTGGGAACCCCTTACCCCAGGCCTGACCGCCTCGATCTGGCAGCCGGACGAGCGATGTCCCGACATTGACCGATGGTTGGTAATCAAGGTCCATCCGGCCCTGCATCGTTTTTCGGTGCACTACTTCGCTCAGGAAGGTCTGCTGCATCCCCCGACGATCGACGAATGGCAGAAACGAACCAGGCATGAGATCTTATTCAACGCCGGACTGTTCAGAGAGAACTTCGCGTACCTCGGCCTGCTCTTTAAAGACGGGAAATCACTCGGCAGTCGACGCCACAGCACGTGGCAAGGACTGTTCGTCGCAGAACCGCAGACGTCCCTCTCGGCGCCCAAAGCAGGAGTCCTGGACCTGGCCAGCGATGTCTTTCATGAAGAGACACCCGCCTATCTGGAAGCCGCCCAGTCGTTGATGCTGCTTGATCGTAAGGGAACCATACGCGTGCGGCAGACAGGAAAGCGGGCTTACCAAACCGTGGTGGCCGAAGACAAAGACGGGCATATCCTCATTCTGAAGAGTTTGGGACTCGTCACCTTGCACGGGATTGGCCAATGTTTGCGGGATACATTTCCATCGATCACACTCGCCATGGCCATGGACGGCGGATCCTCGTCTGATCTCTTCGTCTCTGAGTCGCTGTGGAAGAGTGGAGAAGCCTCAGACACTCAGGCGAATTGGAAAGACCTGTTCGCCGGCCGATCGACCGCACACATTCCGCTGCCCACCATCATCGGCCTCAGTCCTCGAGAGAATGCGACGGGCGCAGCCAAACCCTCGTCAAAACCCTAGCGACCAGGACGCGCGACCGGATACCCCGCTTCCATCCAGGCATTCATGCTTCCCGACACATTATAGACGTGGCGATAACCCAGATCTGCCAGCGTTTCTGCCGCAATGTTACTGCGGTGGCCCGACTGACAATACACGACGATGTGCTCGTCTAACTGAGCCCCGAGCTCACGATGTCGGGCTTTCATTTCCCGGAAATCGATATTCAAATCCGTACCGGGAATCATGCCGGTCTGATGCTCCTCAGGACTTCTCACGTCAACCAACACAAATCCCTTCTTGTCCGGAGTCGATGCTTTGGCCAACCCCGCGTGCAGCTGCTGGACGGTCAACAGGTAGGAATGGTATGACCACACCTGTCCGGTAGCCGTGAGACTACTCAGAAGACACACACCCATGAGTATCCATCTCCATCGTTGCATACGACCTCCTCATGACTTACAAAACGTTTCTTGAGTCGATCATGATATTAATCAATCATAAAAAGAAGTCGAAAGAGGGGTCAAGAGCCCTGCTTCCCCTTCTATTCCTCTTACTGGCGGGCTGCGGCGAAAGCGCAACCTTGCTCCAAGAGTCCGATCGCGGCGGGGTCGTCGTCTATCCGTTCAAAGGCGAGCAGGGGGCTATGCTGGCTTCGTTCAGAAAAGATGCGCTGGCGATCATGAAGGACAAATGCGGCGGGGCCTACTCGATCATCCGGGAGGGAGAAACCAAAGGCCGAGTCCGGGTAGCGGGCCCCATCGAAGGGGCGCAAGAGATCGTTCACGAACGCCGCTGGGGGATTCACTTTCAGTGCAAGTAGGCGGATTCAGCCTCCGCGCCGAACCCCGTGAGTTCTGGTCAGATCCTCGATCGTCAGAAGACTCACTACAGTGAGTCCTTCCGCTTCGACTTTCTTACGTCCGTCTTGCTCCTGCCGATCGACAATCACCAGTGCATGGGTAACGGTCAATCCGGCGCCTCGCGCCGCCGCGACTGCCCGTAAGATGGAGCCGCCGCTGGTCAGCACATCATCCACAATGAGCGCTCGCTCACCGGGTTTGTAAGCCCCCTCGATCAATTTTCCCAATCCATGATCCTTGGCCTGCTTGCGAACCACGAAGGTCCGCCAATCGCGGGATGGCTGTGCAGCATAGGCATAGTCGGAGATTGTCGTGGCAATGGAGATTGCCCCAATCTCCAACCCGCCCAGACAATCCAGCGGAATGTCTCTGAGTGCGTCATAGGCCCGTTGCCCGACCAGACGGCGCGCGCCCGGATGTGCCATGAGCGCGCGGCAATCGACATAGAAGGGGCTCGTGAGTCCCGACGCCAGCTTAAACCCGCCCTGGGGATCCCACTTGAATGAATGCGTCTCATGAAACGCTTGTGCCAATTGCTCCCGCACAGGACCCTCCGTTGGCCGAGGTGGATGAAAAGTGAAAGGTTATTCTACACGGTTGAGCGACGGAAGGCAGCACCCGGTCTGACGAAACAGGACCGCACTACGATCGGTCCATATCACGATCACGCTCAAAACGACCAGATAGCGCCTTCCCGCGCCCCTCATGAAAAGCGTTTCACTTGCTCCACCAAAGTATTCGCGACCAACTGAAGATCGAACGGCCGGGTGTAACGCAGTTCGACTCCAGGATACTGCGGGCGAAGATGGTCGAGGGTTTCAGGCAACACATCCCCAAGGTTGACTCGCAACTGAGCCGCGACCGCTTCAAGGCCCGATTGATACGGATCCGTCTCCGGCGTCCTCGGCATCTGACGGATCCTGGTATCCAACTCGATTTCCTCCCCCGACGGCGGCATCTTCGCGGCACGCCGCTGACCTTCCAACCGCTTCAGCTTCGTGACCAATTTCTGCGGACACCCCTCACCGAATTCGACATACGGCAACTCCTTTCTGGTTCACCTCTGCCTACACATGATTACGTAACATGAGTTCCTTCGGATGCGGATTGAGATAGACCTGATCCCGGATATAGCCCACGTCGAAAAGATGAACGTAATGTGTGATCAACGTAAGCGGCACAATGAGCGGTGTCAGCCCTTGATGGTAGTCGCCAATCACTCCCAATACTTCTGCCTTTTCACGCGCGGCGAGTTGTTCCTTCAAGTAGCCCAGAATATGCTGTAAGACATTGACATGCTTGCGCACCGTCGCCTTCACGGCCAGCGCCTGCATGAACAGCTCCCCATATTTGATGGCCAGCTCCTTGGGTCGATAGCGCTCCGCTTGACCGACCAGCCGACCGAGCCGTTGATAGTGCTGTGCACTATGGGCCAGCAGTAGATATTTGTGGATCGTGTGAAATCGCACCAGCGCCTGCCTCGTGACTCCGTTCTGAAGCAGATCCTGGTAGCGCCGATAGCAAAAGACTCGCTCGATAAAATTCTCTCTCCACGGCGCATCACAGAGCCGCCCTTCCTCCTCGACCGGAATCAGCGGAAAGTGCTCGATGAAGGCCCGCGCGAAGATCCCAACTCCACTGTGGCTGAGCATCCTCTGGTCAGTATAGACTCGCACCCGCTCAATCCCGCAGCTTGGCGAACCTCTCTTAAAGACGTACCCGGATAAATCAAGATTTCCGAGTTCCGCAAGGCGACCCGTGGTCATCTTTTCCAGCGCCCGCGTATGGTCGCGCCCGCTCTTGATGGTCAGAAGTCTGGGATGCGCCGGATCGCCCACCAGCCGCATCGCCTCGCGAGGAACCCCCAGTCCCGCCTCAACCTCCGGACAGACCGGGACCCACTCCACGTAGGGGCCGAGCACATCGGTCAGAAAATTGTCGCGCTTATGCCCTCCGTCGAACCGAACTTCGTCTCCGAGGAGACAGCGGCTGATCCCGAGACGGAGCGGTGCGGTCGTCATCTGGTTACCTGTTGTTTGCCAAAATCCAGGTATTCCCGGCGGGCCTGTGCGTGATCCATGAACGGCAGCGAATACTCCAGCCCGATGCGATATCCGGCACAAGCAGGAACAACCCGCCAAGCAGTTTGATATCTGCCCCGACTAGTTTTGCGCGCATGTCCACCTTCTAGCGCACCCAGGCTGGGGGAAGCCCCTGCCACCAGCTCTTCGGATTCGCCGCGCGCCATTGCGTCTGTTCCACCCAGAGACGATCCGACTCGGCCTTGTCCAATCGAATGGCCATTGCCGCACTCATGTCGGACTGTTGCCGCACACTGCCCTGGATCATCTCCTTGGCCATGCGGGCCAATACTCCCGGAGGATCGACCAGATCCTCAGTGTTGCGAGAGGCCAGGTTCAGATAAAGATGCTCGACCGCCATCCAGCGCTCTTCCTGCGACAGATGTTCGAGATAGGCATCGATCGCCTGATAGACATAGGTGAGGTGAATGTAGCTCGCAGCCGACGGCGCATCATCGATGGCTTTCTGGCAGGCTTCAAGCGCACGACGATAATCGCCGGCGGCCAAAAAGAGATTCGCCTTTGCCAGGGCAGAGTGAGTCGTGACTGCGCTCGCCTTTCCTGATTCAGCGGACGCCGCCCCGTGACTCAAGAAGACCAGCAGCGAAAACAGTGCAATGAACGTCCTGCGCCAGACCATGATCGACTCCTATTTCGATGGACCGCCGTGCGATCCGGCCGGGCCTTCCGGATGCACCATGCCGACATACAACACCGCCGGATCGCCGATCCGCTCGGCTCCGACCTGCAACGAGACGCCGATGACACCGTTCGGCAGCGCCGCTTCGTCTCCATGGGCGTAAGGAGGCTGCGGCGCCGGACCTGATGGCTGGTCGGCAGCGCCGGCAGCTCCCGCGAAAAGCAGTCCCAGCATCAAACCTATCGCCATCTGGAAGTGTCTGATCTTCATACCTGCTCCTCCTGGTGTACGGCCATTGATCATCGCTTCCTCCATGCACAGCCCCTGCTCACCCCAAGACCAAATCGCCCTTAAGGCCAGCTCCAGTGTCAGGTATTGAAAGTGGCATCCTCCGGACAGCGCCTTGACGGGACCGGCCCATTGCCCTGTCGTCATCAGCGTGCCCAGCTCACCCGCGCGCCATGTTCAACACCAAGCCCGGCACTGGCAGTCAGATGGATTCTACTCTTGAAGAGTTCTAGAGAACAAAAGGGAGAGGAAGGAATGGTGCCGAAGGCGGGAGTTGAACCCGCATGACCTTGCGGTCGCTGGTACCTGAAACCAGTGTGTCTGCCATTCCACCACTTCGGCAAGAAGGGTCGAGGGGGGTGATTATCCTGAATTCACGCTATCGGCGTCAAGCAAGTAGATGCGAGGTGTATTACAGCACTTGGGATTCGAGCCATGACTTTGCCCAGCCGCCGCGGGCGGCAAGATCGCGAAGATCCCCGCTAAGTACGATGCGCTCACGCACCAATCCCGCCGCCGCCAGCAGCATGGTCGCATCGATCTGCGGCGCGTCTTCGACGACGAGGACATCGAACCGCACGCGGGCAAACAGCGGATCACTGGCAATCCGCGCCGGGGTCGAAATCACGAGGCGACGATTTTGGATAAACGCCTGGCGATTGGTATTTTCTTCTGCGGCCAACAGTTCACGAATCTTCTTTGTCCCGCCCAACTTCGTGATGTCTTCTTTAAGATCGTCAAATTCCGGTCGCAAATCCTTCGGGACGGCCGCCTCAGGAACCAATTCATCAATCCGAACCTTGGCTATTTCCAATTCCTTGGTAAGCTCGCCGATCTGCTGTTCGTAGAGCACCCGATACTGCTGAAGCGATTCCACATTCTTTCCGACAGTCTGCATGCCGATCCGACGCCAGAGAGGGAGATTTTCATACGCCGTCAGAATAGCCGTGACATCCTTGATTTTCGCCTGAAACTCGCTCAACTGGGTCAACAGTCTCCATTCCAGCAAACGGACTTCATCCAGATCTTTCTGCTTCTGTCCTTTATACGCCAGCAGAGGAGTCAGTTCGCGAAACCGGTCATACTTTCTCCGAAGCGAAGCTTTATCTGCCCGTGACTTGGCATAAAACTGATGCATCTGCGCCTCAAACCCCAGTTCATGGATGGGGATGCCGCAGGCTTGAGCGACGAGGCTCATCTCATATCGACTGATCCAGGTTTTGTAGGTCAATCCGCTGGCTTTCATCGCTTTCGCGATCGTCCCGACCATTTCATCGGACGACCGATGATCCGGACCGATGAGTAGTATCCGCTTGTTCGCTCGAATCAGCTCAAGCACCAGACTCGCGATCTTCTGACGGCGCAGAGCCTGCTCTTCAAGCCACACCGTGGTTAAAATCGCCGACGAACCGAGCGCGGCCTGACTCGGATCCCCCGATGAAACCAAGAGCGGCACCAGCCGCTCCGACGGACCGAGATTGTACGCATCCGCCCGGCTGATCATGTCGCGCAGGCGCGTTACAATGGTACCAAGGTGACCGGCGCGATCCGGAATGAGTGTCGCTGAGGGCACTGAGGACCCTAAGGCATCCACTGTTTGCACCAGCACCATATGCTCCTGACAACTCAGCACCACTCCCTCAGTGGCCTCGAGTTCATCCCCGGGGATGATGGAGACCGGAAGATCGATCGACAAAAAGCATCCGGCCGGAAGCGTGAACTCGTATACGTGAAGTCCCCCAACCGAATGCCTCAAGGTTCCTCGCGTGACAATGACAGGAGCGTCAAGTCCGGAATCGTTCGTCGTTTGGACCTCACGCTCCAACTGTGCGGCACAGATTTCCAGACAGGCTCTCGCTGTTGACTGCATCTCACTCCTCTACTGAGGGTCTACCGGTGAGCCATGATATAGGTGCCCGTCTCCACCTGTCCAGGTCGTCAACCGGACCAGAAAAAGGGTTAGATAATTGACTTTTCAACCTGATCCCCCGTATCCTCACTTCC
>CAZWOX010000017.1:55731-63630 GCA_964635345.1 uncultured Nitrospira sp. | reverse complement strand
GAGACCTAAGTTGACACGGGTAGGCATTTTCAGTATTGTGAGAACAATGCAGAGGAACCCGGATGAATTTTGCGACGACAAAACTGACCTATCATGATTACCTGCTCTTGCCGGACGACGGGAAGCGGTATGAAATAATCGACGGAGACCTGTTCGTGACCCCTTCGCCTGTCACCCGGCACCAGCTTATCGTCGGCAGGTTTCTTCATCACCTGATGACCTACCTCGAAACTTCCCCCATCGGAGCCGTATTCACCGCGCCCTATGATGTGGTGCTGAGCGACACAGATATCGTTGAACCCGATCTCCTCCTTGTGCTGCATAACGGCCGTGCCACCATCACGGAGAAAAACGTCCAGGGTCCACCGGATATGACCCTCGAAGTGTTGTCCCCCGGCACAGCCGCCCGTGATCGCAACCTCAAGCGTAAGCGGTACGAACGCTTCGGCGTGCAGGAATATTGGTTGATCGATCCCGATCACAACACACTTGAGATTCTTGCCTTAAGGAGTGGACAGTATGTTCAAGTGTGCCAGGCCGCACATCCTGCCGAATGCGTCTCGGCCCTCTTGTCTGGATTGGTTCTTGACCTTGGCTCCCTTCTGAAGTAAAAACCCCTTCCCCCTCAGCCTCATCATCCATCCTCTTGCCCGCACCCCTGACGCCTGTTCATTGTCGGCTCGGAGAGAAGTTGGGAGCAGGCGTGGATTGTTGAGTGAAAGGAAGAGAAAGGGGAGTTTTTGCTCTGGCGGGGACAGGGGGCAGGCATGCTCTCGATTGTGATAAGAGTTACTGGGACTCGATCGGGAGTCCCTCGATGAGTTCAAAGTGGCGACGATTATTTGTGAGGACGGTCAGTCCATGGCGTAAGCCGGTCGCGCCAATAAGCAGATCGAAATCACCCACCATTTTCCCCTTGGCCCGAAGACGGCCACGGTGCTGACCGAAAATCTTGCAGGTCTCTGCATCGATTCCCAGAACGCTCGCACCGCGAAGAAAATCGTCGAGAGCCTGCTCGTTGCCCGTCGGATTGGATGAAAAATATACACCTTCATACAGCTCTGCGAGTGAGACAACGGACAAGGCGCATCCCTGTCTAGTCAGACTGTTGAGGCGAACGACGATTGAGGCATGGCCATTCAGGTAATGAATGACCCAGTCCGTGTCGATCAGATAGCGGAGGGTCATAGAGCAGGAGCGGGGCGACTGGAAAGTAGGCGGTCAGTGTAAATGTTACGAATGAGCGTGTCCACATCCACGGTGCCCTGCCACCGACCCGCACTGTTCCGAAAGGTTTCTGAGTCCTGACGTGAGGGGGAAGTGATAATTGTGACCATGATGTCCTGACCGTCCGGCAAGTCAATCTGCTCCAGGAGTTCGATCATTCCACCTTTCATACGGGCACGTATTGTTGCGCTCATCGTGGCTCTCCCGCGAGCAACATCGAGGATGAACGGCGAGTGGTCTTCATGGTGTATTCCTCCCCTTCTCAAGCTATTGATGCCCATACGATAACCTGTACCTACATGGCTGTCAACGGAAGAGGTACCCCCCTAATCCGGACGGAAGGTCGTCTGGGGATCTGCGGAGCCGGTGAGTTTCCACGCCAGATGCACAAAGGAGGGGGGGGCAGTTCTTAACTTTGCACTTGGCGAAGACACGCGCGTGCTGCGGGGTGAGCGGGGCCGCTTCGATCGCCGGGTTTTGGCCAGGAAGCTGACCGATGTGATGCAGCAAGTCGTCCGCGCAACCGAGGCTGAGACTGACCTTAACCTCGATCTGAACCTTCCGACCGGCCTCAGGCCTCTCGCCTCGGACCTCAAGCCGCCAGAGCTTGACCCCACAGGCGCTTTCAACTAGGCTCCACCATATGAAGAAGGCTGAGTTCTAATCCGGCCTCAAGTCTCTTTAGGCCTCGAACCACAAACCTCCAACCTCAAGCCGCCGGAGGCGAGAAGAGTCGATGAGTATGGAACCCGCAACTAAACAAGACGTCCTGGCCCTCCTTCACGATAACCGCGTTCGACTCAGGTCCTTTGGTGTGCGACGACTGGGACTCTTCGGTTCGTTCGTGAGGGGGGAACAACGCGAGGACAGCGACATCGATTTTCTCGTCGAATTCGAACCCGGCCAAAAGACGTTCGATCATTTCATGAACCTCGCTGTCTTGCTGGAGGACCTCTTGCACAGACGGGTTGAGCTCGTGACCACGGACGCGCTCAGTCCCTACATTGGTCCGCATATTATGGATGAAGTGGAATATGCCGCTCTCGCCGCTTGAGCATCTCCGCCATATATTGGATGAGGCGGGTTATCTCGCGGCCCACCTCCAGGGGGTTGGTCGGGAACAGTTCACACGCGATGAGACGTTGAAGCTGGCCTTTGTGCGCAGCCTCGAAATTATAGGAGAAGCGATTAAGAAGACGCCGCCTTGGGTCACACAGCGTTATTCCGACATCGATTGGCGATCAGCGGCCGGGATGAGAGATCGCCTGATACACGGCTACTTCGGTGTGGATTATGACATCGTGTGGGATGTCGCCACGAACAAGGTGCCGGTTCTGCGATCCCAAATCGCGGAGATCTTGCGAAGGGAAGGCGGCGACAGCCCTCGCGAATGAAATGACTTATTGTGGTCTCACCCGGTGTGACGTGAGGCTCTGTGACCGCGACGCGCATCGCCCCAGCCCACGGAAAAGCGAGATGGGGTTATGGCTCGACGTTCATCTGGATTGGTTCGTGTGCTGTTTCACGAGTGCCGTGAAGTCGCTGATTTCTCCGCTGAACGACAGGATACGGCCCCTGGAATCGTGCAGGTGATGGGGGAAGGCAGCGAGGGGACGCTTAGCGAATGCCCGTCCGAGAGGCACACGGTGAGGTGGAAGAGGCCGGAGTGTGTGGCTCGCTCCACGAGGACCGGGAACTCTTCATGGAAGGCTGAAGGAACTGAGAAGTGTTCGGTGAGCAGGATGTAAATGGACCAGCAGCGATCAATCAGAAGAGCCCGCTCCCGGCCCTCACCGGGCATAGGGAGCCAGGGTTTTCAATGAAAATTTTGCCTGAAGTGCGCGGAAGTAGCTGCGATAACACATGGCCCAGTTGACGAAATCCGGCGTGTCCTCGGCCGGAGTGCCCACGATCAGGGCGTGAAACACCTCTGAGCGCATGTGGTATTTGGCCTCAAAATCATACAGCTCCCTGGCCAGATCGGTCAGCACCGTATCGGTAGGCAAGGCACCAGAACTGACTCGCCGGATCAATTCGGCTTTCGTCATTTTGGACGATCGCTTCGCATTCTGCATGCCGGGGACTGTATCGCCTCGATTGGGGCAAGTCAAGCCGTGGAAGCCCGGATTCCACGGCGTCAACACCGTGGCCCCATTGTGAGAAGATACATGAGCATCAAAAGGAGGGGGTCTTGACTTTGCACTTGGCGAAGACACGCGCGTGCTGCGGGGTGAGCGGGACCGCTTCGATCGCCGGGTCCTGGCGAAACGATTTGCCGAGGTCATGCAGCAAGTTGTGAGCGCAACCGGACAGGTACCCCGTCACCAGCCGAACGCCTGATAGCGAAGATGAGGCTGATCGCTGAAGACTGGATGTAACCGAAGATCTGGAAGGCTCCCGGGTTCCTATCTCGCCTCCCCCCCTCAGGCAATCCTCCCTCTCAACCTTCTTACTCTCAACCTCAGCCTTTCCTCCGGCCTCAAACCTTATGGCTCCTTTGCCGAGGCTCTGGCCTGGAGCACGGTGACTCCGACCAGCTCTTGGCCATCATAGTGGTAGATGCACCGGCCGTCCATTTCGCTGTCGGTCGCATGTTGAGGTTTTCTGAGGCTGATATAGAGCACGTCGGCTCCCTCATCGTAATCCAGCCAGAGATGACTGGACTTGAGATTCAAAGCCGGCGGGACCAAACTTAGGATGTCGATGACTTCTGCCATTGGAGACCTCTCTTTGTCACCTTCTCGACCTTGGAAGTCATGAACGCGGTCACAATGAATCCGTCTGCATGGTTCTCCCGATACACGACCACGACATGTTTCTTCCCGAGCGCGGTGTCCGGATACCACTTCAATGCCATGAGCTCGTTCCTGATCCCCGCAGCGATACAATCCGGATCGGCAAGGGTTTCTCTGCCGGAAACCAGCCGCCTGAAATCCCCAAGGCTCACTGGGGGGGGGTATCCCGCTCGTCAGAGGATGTCCGCGTTGGTCCAATCTTGAATGCGCAACTCAAATGGCGTGTGGTTTAGCATGGGGAACGCGAGCCGATGGAAGGTCTGATCGTTCGTGACCAACGTGGCGCGGAGATGGATGGCATGAGCGGCAATCATCAGATCCAATGCCGAGAAGACAATCCCTTTCTTGGCACACCAGGCCCGCACCTGCCCGTAGGTGTCGGCCACGTGCGTATCCCACGGTAACACCTCCACGCGGATGAGAAAGCCTCGGATCAGCTCAACCAGCTCGTTGGGCGCATCCTTTCGATGCAACCCGTAGATCAATTCTCCCTGCGTCACGGCAGAAATACCGATGCCATGTTTCTTGGCCGCTCTCGCCAGGTGAGTCCTAACCGCCGGATAGTGCCGCTTCATCGCAAAACTCGCCATGTTCGTATCGAGCAGGAACAGACTCACGAGCGATCCCGTTCTTCTGCCGGCCTGGTGTCACGATCGCTCAGAAAGTCGTCGGGCAGTTCAGTCCGATCGACCAGGGCGCAAAATTCTTTCCACGAATTTTTGGGCACCCGCGAGAGAATAATATCGCCGGTGCTGTCATCTCTCCGGATGAACACTTCAGCACCGTCAATACGATATCGCAATGGCAGTCTGACGGCTTGGCTGCGGCCGGAAAAAAATAGTTTTGCCGTGTCTTTCGTGTCTTGCTTGACAGTGCGTGCCATACGCCCTCTCATTCTTCAAAGATTATAGTGCTACATACCGAAAGATATGCCAAGAAAGATATCAAGATTCACGGAGAATATCAAACGAGGTGATGCCGCATCGGGCAGAAGAGAAAAGGGAGTCTTTTTTCATGATAGCAGGCGAGGTCTCCGGCAGCATGGCTGCGGGGGTCGAGGCATAGCGGAACTTCTCGTATACTCGTCGGGAACCTGTCAATAACAGACTTCCGCCCCCTTTCCCTGCCCCCTTCGAAGGGGAGAGCGCCGAACTCGTGATGTCGTCGGGCGGAGGAGTCTGTATCGAACCGGAGAACGGGAAAGCCCTCGCGGACCAAGTATTGAAACTGTCTCAAGATCCCGCTCGCTGTCGCGCACTCGGCACAAGCGGCAGGCACTATGTTCTGGCGCACTTCGATCGCCGAGTCTTAGCCAGACGCTTTGCCGAGGTCATGCAGCAAGTCGTGAGCACAACCGGAAAGGTGCCCCGTCAGCAGCCGAACGCCTGACAGCGAAGAGGAGGCTGATCGCTGAAGGCTGATTTCTCATCCGGCCTCAAACCTCGAACCTCACGCGACCCGTTCCCTCAGCCTGAACCTGAGCCTCGACCTGAGCCTTCCGACCGGCCTCAGGCCTCTCGCCTCGAATCTCAAACTGCCGGCGCCGGGAAGAACTGCCGCAGCTTGACCCCTACGGGCGCTCTCTTCGACGAAGCCGGGACGGGCGTTGAATAATTCATGTATCTGCTGTATCTCAAGGGAGCCGACGAGGGCACGAACCTGTGATCCACATGGCTCTACTGGCGCGATCATGAAGCTGCCTCACACAAACCGGCTGCAGATTCCACAGGCGAAGGTTGTTCATTATCTGCTTTCTTCGACCCACCGAGCGGGCAGGGGCAAGGCGAGGTTCTTTTCTGCGTTCGGTTTTCAGGCGTCTGCATGGGCAGAACTGGCCAATGCGTTGCAGCAACAGGCGAGGGAATCCGATACAGGGGGCCAGGTGCCGAGATTTGTGACCGCCTATCCCATGAAACGGAGGACGCCATGATTCAAGAGTTAGACGACGTGATTCTGGAATCCGACCTTCCCAAGCACGGTCTCAGGCGAGGAGACATTGGGACCGTGGTGTTGATTCATCGGGGAGGCGAAGGCTATGAGGTTGAATTTACCACCTTGGATGGCGAGACGGTGGCCGTTGTGACGCTGTTAGCCGCTCAGGTTCGTCCGGCTCACCAGCGTGAGATTGCTCATGCGCGCGAACTGGCCGGCTCGGCATCGTAGCCGTGTCCCCCTTGAGAGGGTTGAGGTTGGAGGCAAAGAAGGGATGTTGGCGAAGAGAAAAGAGATCGGGAGAAAGGAGGGGGTCTTGACTTTGCACTTGGCGAAGACACGCGCGTGCTGCGGGGTGAGCGGGGCCGCTTCGATCGCCAGGTCTTAGCAAGGAAGCTGACCGAAGTGATGCAGCAAGTCGTGTGCGCAAAGGTTGAGCTGTGCATAAGCTCTCCCGGTCCGTTAGCCAATTGTCATTCGCCCATCCCAGGAATCACTTCTCAGCGATCAACCTCCAACTTCCAACTTCACGCGCACTGCCCCTCAACTTCTCGCGACGACCGGTGGAATTTTGCGCCCTGCATTTGACCGAGCCAAGACTTTCAGATAGGCTAGGCTCCGTTGCACATTGGAACACACGATGCCGAAAGTCCTGCATCCACACATCACCAGCGACCCCGCCGTCTGCGGCGGGAGCCCCTGCATTGCGGGGACGCGGTTTTCCGTCCGCGTCGTGGTCAGCTACGTTCTGCGCCTAGGGCTCACACCGGAAGAGCTGCAAGCCGACTTTCCTCACTTAAGTCTCGCCGCTATCTATGACGCCCTTTCCTATTACTATGACAACCGTGAAGACATGGATGCCGAGATCAAGGCCAACGACGAGTTGAGCGCCCAAGCCGAAGCACAACAGTAATCTTCCATAGCCATCCCCGCCTCGAGTGGCTGATGACGCTCTATCTTGACGAACACCTGTCTCCACTTCTTGCCCGCATGCTTCGCAATCGTGGGGTTGATTGCCTGACCGCGATTGAGACCGGCAATCTCGGTCAGTCCGACGAGGCGCAACTCACCTACGCAACCAGCCAGGGACGTGTCCTGCTGACATTCGACAGAGAGGACTTTCTAGCTCTGGCAACAGAATGGGCCGAACGTGGGTGCTCTCATGCCGGCCTCATTTTATCCAGACAAGGATCGGCCTCTGAACTACTTCGCCCGCTTCTGCACCTCATCGCTTTGCGCGGCGAGGATGACTTGCATAACCATATCCTCTGGCTCCAGAATCACAAGAATGCTCCGCGTCCTTGAGGGGCGCTTCACCAGGAGGAGAACAAAGGGAGTCTTTTCTCTTTATTCTGAGGCTCGAAGGACAGTTCGTCGCGTCCTACGTCGGGTAGGGGAGAGCGCCGAACTCGTGATGGCGTCGGGCGGGGGCAAGTTTGATGTTGGAGGCTGAACGCTCATAACAGGGGTTAGACCGAATGCTGATCGCTGAAGGCTGAGGGCGCATGAAGAGTTGGAGGTCACACTGAAATCCCGAGGCGCTGCTCAATGGGCTAGACACGGCGTTCGAGATTCTCAACGCGTTGCTGGATCTGCCCATACGTAAGTTGCAGCAGGGTTCGCGTTTCGCGGGCCTGCATTTCGCCTTCCCGGCGGAGATCTGCCAGGCGCTCACCTTGGAGTTGTACCGCTTCTGCCACGAGCTGCACATCGTGCCGGAGCCCTTCGGCCAGAACACCCATGTGGCGCTTGGTCTCTTCAATACGGTCACCAAGGCGAGATTCGATCTGGCCCATCTCCTGACGAAGACCGTCGGCGATCCCAGCCATTTCCTGCCGCAGGCCGTCGGCAATTCCGGCCATCTCCTGGCGCAGACCACTGGTGTTCTCCGCCATTTCCTGCCGCAGGCCGTCGGCAATTCCGGCCATCTCCTGGCGCAGACCAC
>CAZWOX010000017.1:0-55631 GCA_964635345.1 uncultured Nitrospira sp. | reverse complement strand
CCTGGCGCAGACCACTGGTGTTCTCCGCCATTTCCTGCCGCAGGCCGTCGGCAATCCCGGCCATCTCCTGGCGCAGGCCGTCCGTGGCTGCTGTGACGATGCGTTCAATCTGCGAGAGTGATTCAGCATCCATTTCGCGTGCTCCACATGCCGTATTCCGTCTCCATGCCAGAGTTGGGGAAGTCTAAGTTCGTTCTGCAGCGAAGTCAATGCGATCTCGGAAAGATTGGAGGCCGATTGCCGAAGGCTGAGACCGGACGAGGAGATAAGTGCGGCTCATGATTTCTAATCCGGCCTCCCGCCTCGGTCCTCAATCTTTCCCCTAATACACGCTTCCCCCTAATACACGTATTTCGTTAGGCTAAGTTTTTTCTTGCATAGACTTGTTTATTGTCATAAAGTGCCCCAAGAAAGAATGTCGTGAAGTGAGCTGCTATATCCCTCGCAAGGGTTTTCGGCTTCTTCGCTCGGCAGTAACTACATTACATAGCTGGCCTCTCTCAGCAGAAACCCCAACCGGGCGTCAGCGGAGAAGCCGCATCAGCGATGCGATTGTTACTGTCGGTGAGCCAGCACCAGTATTACGGAGGTGTCCAATGAAGCAAGCACGTGTGCGAATCGGACTGGGGATTATCTTGTGCGGCCTATTGGCGAGCCCGGCCACGGCAGCGCTCATCACGTACAACTTCACCGGCGACGTAACTCATGTCCATTCCCAGTTGGTTTCATCATTCAGTACGAGCTCGAGCCCAACGGCGATGTCTGGATTTGTGACGCTCAACACAGCTGACACAAATGTTCTCGACCTCAAGGTGGGAAACTATACTGTCACCGATTTCAAGGTGACCATCGGCAGCTATACCGCGACCATGGGAACATCCGGCCTGGTCGAGATCAAGGACGGGCCCCCAGGGCTCGATAGAGTGACCGGGACAATCAATGCACCCAATGGCCCTAATGTGAATTTCTTGGCGCCAAGGCTTTTCGATGTTCAGCTTCGTGGTCCGGCCGGCACATTCAGCGGTGATGCTCTGCCGACGACCGCGCCAAGCATTTCCTCCTTTACCAACTTCAACCGCTGGCGCCTGGTGTTTGGCCCTGGCGAAGGAAAAGTGGTTCGCGGCACACTGACTTCTCTCACGGCCGTGCCCTTGCCTGCAGCGGTTCTTCTTTTCGGCGCCGGCCTGGTGGCCTTGGCCGGACTCGGAGCGGGGAACTGGCGGCAACGGAGAACCAACATCACCGCCTAAGCCACACCTGGATAGATTTCATGGAACAGCCGGCGCACAAGCGCCGGCTGTTTTGTTTTACATCCCTCATCTCACCGCAACAGTATCTATCTCTTGCCGATTTGCTCACATGCTGTGCCGATTGCGGCCCGATTCAGAATTGCACCCTCCTCGTAGGCTGCCGCACACAACGTTCCAAGCGGTCCGACCTCAGCCTCAACCTCAGCCTCAACCTTCCCTTTCAGGAAAATGGCGAGTGAGGATGGAGGTCCTCCTCCAACCATTCCGACTCAGGATGTGCGGAGATACTTGGTCCAATCGAGGGTCAGCAACGGGAGGGTCGGTTTTATGGCCTCAAAGTCAGTATCGCAGTGAATCAACGTCACCTCGTGTTTCATCGCGATCGTCGCGATCAGACAATCTGCTGCCGAAGGAGACACGCCGTGTCTTCTGAGACGCCCGGCCAGGTCCCACGCGGTGTCCCACCACTCCGGGTTGAAGGGGAGCCGTGGCACCGGCGTAAACCACTGGAGGAGAGTAGCGGGCTGCTGGGACTTGACCAGCCCTGTCATCAGTTCAAGAAGGATCCACTCCGTAACGGCGGTCTGTCCCTCGATGATCAAAGGTTTGAGTCTGGCCTGGATCTCGGCATTCCCCGCAGGACGAAGGGCATGGATCCAGACAGAACTGTCAACGAGATACATGGGACGGTCGTTTATGCCGTTGGGAACGGAGTTGGCCGGGCGTCAGGTCGAGCGGAATGGTGCCCAGCGCATTGGCGAACTTCTCCAGCTGACTGCGCTGAATGACGGTGCGCAGGCTCGCCTCCACCGTGCCTTTAATCGTGTCTGTACCCAGCATCTTCTGCGCCTGGCGTAAGAGTTGCTGATCAATCTCAACCGTGGTCTTCATAATAACGTCCCTCCATTCCTAAACGATGATTGCCCATACAATACTCTGCACCTATATGGGTGTCAATTGAAGAAGTACCCATATCACTCTACCCCCCTTCACTCCTCCGTGCACAGGAGGGGATCGTTGCTGATTCATAGAAAGATGCCTGTGAAGCGATGTCGACCCGGGTGAGACACGCAAATCCAAAGAAATGGTCCTCCCGAAAGAGCCGGCGCACAAGCGCCGGCTGTTTTGTTTCACATCCCTCATCTCACCGCAACAGTATCTATCTCTTGCCGATTTGCTCACATGCTGTGCCGATTGCGGCCCGAATCAGAATTGGACCCTCCTCGTAGGCTGCCGCACACAACGTTCCAAGCGGCCTATTTTCATCCTCTGCATTTCCAATACGTTAGCTCCAGCAGGGGATGGCCTGGCTCTTGCTGGACCACCTGGCTGTGCGCATGTACCACCCCTACAAGGAGTCTGACGTTATGCAGAAGAACAAACAGTCGACGATCAAAGGGCTTTTACTGCCGGCGATCGCGCTGTGCTCCCTGCTTGTCACAGGGAACGTGGCTCAAGCGGCGCTGGTGAGCTATTCCTTCACAGGAGGAGTCAGCAGCATCAGCGGAGCGCTGCTCTCGCCCACGATGAACCTGACCTCACCCGTGACGGGATCGTTCCAGTTCGACAATGCTACTTCCGGAACGAGCAACCTGCACGTCGGCAACTATGCCGGCGCAGTGACAGGAATGAACCTGTCGGTTGGAAGCTATTCGTCCTCGCTTACTCCCGGAGCAAATGCGATTACTTTGTTCAATAACGTTGGCTTCGGCGACCGTTGGAAACTGGTGACAGAAGCGACAGGCATCCCGGTCAACGGGTATACACCGATTAGCTTTGACCTTCAGTTAGATCATGACGGTGGGGGAGCGTTCAACAATACCGCGCTGCAGAATCCGCCAAGCCTGAGTTCGCTGACTGCGACCAGATGGCGCCTCATCTTCGAAAATGCCGACGGGCACCTGGTTACTGTTCGAGGCACATTGAACAGCCTGACTGCCGTACCGCTACCGGCCGCCGTGTTCCTGTTCGGAGCAGGGCTCATCTCGCTGGTCGGTCTCGGCGCAGGAGGCTTGAGAAACCTCCGCGGCACCCAGCAGGCCTAAGCTCACCGGCATGAGCACAGACATGGGCTTGGCGCCCCGTCACAGGGGGTCCGCCAAGCCCTTCGTCTATCCGAAGCAGGCTTGAGGCTGGAAGCGTAAGGAACGTTAGAGGCTTCTGGTTGGAGAGGTGAAGACAATCCGGACCGCGGTAAATGGTTGCATATACTCAGTGCCGATTGATGGTCAAAATAGATCACTGATGCGGAACTACGTCGATGCCCTTTCAAATTCCGGTAAGAAGGTTGCCTTACTACGGTCAATCTGGTATCCAGATACGTATCCTCTACGCGGTCACTCTGCCGTAGACCCATCACATCGGGCGCATCTTTATGAGCAGCAAGCTTTTATTGGGCTTCAGCGCAGTTCTCGCCACCGTTTCACTGGGCTACCTCTACTCTGACAGCCTGATTTTCCTGTTCAATCACTGGATCGGCAGCGACGATTACAGCCACGGGCTGTTTGTCCCCCTCATCAGCTTGTTTCTGATCTGGCAGGCGCGGCATCGTATCGCCGCAGCCGGCATTGCAAACTCCTGGTGGGGCCTGGCCATTGTCGTCGCGGGTCTCTTCCTGTATCTGGCCGGGGAACTTGCCACGCTGTATGCGCTCCAACACCTCTCTCTCTGGATCGTCCTCGTCGGGCTCGTGACCGGAGCCATGGGCATCAGGGCTACCCGGATCGTCACCTTTCCTCTTGGCTATCTGCTGACCAGTGTTCCGCTGCCCACGTTCTTATACGCAGGCCTGTCGAGCAAACTGCAATTGTGGTCATCGGCGCTCGGGGTCGGCTGTCTGCAACTCGTCGGCGTGACGGCCTTCCTTGAAGGGAATGTGATCGACCTGGGTCCGGTGCAGCTCCAGGTCGTGGAGGCCTGCAGCGGAATCCGCTATCTGCTTCCCCTGACCTCGCTGGCGCTGCTCTGCGCCTATCTATTCAAGGATCGGATATGGAAGCGCATCGTCCTCGTACTTTCGTCGATCCCGATCTCGATCCTCGTGAACGGGTTTCGCATCGGCATGATCGGCGTCCTCGTCGAATGGTACGGGCAGGGGGCATCGGAAGGGTTCGCGCATCTCTTCGAAGGCTGGATTCTGTTCATGGCCAGCCTCGGTCTGTTGATTCTGGAAATGTGGATCCTGGCCAGGATCGGATCGAATGGTCAAACCGTATCTCTTCATGACCGATTCACGTGGAGCGCGGACACGTTAGAGGTTAGAGGTGTGGACCTCCAACCTCAGGCCTCTACCAGACTATTCCCCGGACCCGCCTACCTCTTCAGCGTGGCGCTCTTGATTCCCGTGACATTGGCCTCCTCCTTCCTCGCCCAGAGAATAGAAGTCCCCCCCGACAGAGCCTTGTTTGTCGATTTCCCCTTGCACATCGAAGGATGGACGGGAACATCCTTGTCGCTGGAGCAGCAGTATATCGACGCGCTGCGGTTCGACGACTATGCCTTGGTGGAATATCGCCATGACGGCAGCCAGCCGGTCACGTTCTATTCGGCCTACTACCGGTCGCAGAGAAAAGGGCAATCGGCCCATTCTCCGCAGAGTTGCCTCCCCGGCGGGGGATGGGAAATCTCCTCTCTCAAGAATTTGGATTTCGCTCCGGTGTCCGGGATGGCTCGTCAGCTCCATGCCAACCGCGCCGTCATCGAGAAGGGCAATCAGAAACAGATCGTCTTGTACTGGTTTAAGCAGCGGGAGCGTATTCTCACCAGCGAGTATCTGGTGAAGTTTTACCTCTTCTGGGATGCCCTCCTGCGCGCGCGAACCGATGGAGCGCTGGTGCGTATCGCTTCTCTCGTCGGGCCCGGCGAAACCGAAGAGATCGTCGATCGACGGATGCGGCAGTTCGTATCGGCCATGCAACCTGAATTGGACCGGTATGTGCCGGATTGATTGGACGCTGGAGGTTGGAAGGTTGAACGCTGGAGGCAGTTGCCTCACCCCTCACACCTCCAGCCTCAGACTTTTAAGACTATGACTAGCGACCTATTTTTCAGCTTCATGATGTCGCTGCTCATCTGCATGGCGCTGATCCCGCCTTTGCGGATGCTGGCCGACCGGTTCCATTTCATGGATCAACCGGGCGAGCGCAAGGTGCATCGGCATCCGATTCCCAGAGTGGGGGGCATTGCCTTCGCGGCGGGAGCCTGCGCCAGCATCGCCTGGTGGGCGCCGAAGGATATCACTACGCTGTCCGCGCTTTTGGGCGGATTGATCATCCTGGGTTTCGGCGTCTGGGACGACCGGATGAATCTCGGCTATCGCACCAAACTGCTTGGACAAGTTCTTGCCGCCCTCGCGGTCATCCTCATCGGAGGCATTCGCTTCGAGAGCATCCCGTTCCTCCTCGATTCCGAACTGCCGCTGTGGGCCGGCATCCCGCTCACGATGCTCTTCCTGGTGGGAGTCTCGAACGCGGTCAACCTTACGGACGGCCTCGACGGACTGGCCGGAGGACTCTCCTTCCTCACACTCTGCGGCATCGCCTATCTTGCGCACCTCTCGAACGACTCGCTGGTACTGTTGCTGGCCGTTCCCTTCATGGGAGGTCTCCTGGGGTTCCTGCGCTACAACACCTATCCGGCCAGAATTTTCATGGGAGACGGCGGCAGTCAGCTGCTCGGATTCATGATGGGAGTCCTGGCGATTCTCCTGACCGATTCGGCCAGAGGGCCTTTCAGCTCTTCGCTTTCGCTCTTTCTGCTGGGCCTGCCGTTTCTGGATACCCTGGGCGTCTCAGCTCAACGTCTGGCCGAAGGACGATCGCCGTTCGTCGGAGACCGCGCCCACATTCACCACAAACTCATGGCGATGGGCCTGCACCACTATGAAGCCGTCACGGCCATTTATGGCATCCAGGGTCTCATGGTGGCATCGGCCTATTTCCTGCGCTGGCAATCGGACGTCTTGATCATCCCCCTCTACCTCTGCCTGGCCGGCATCGTCCTGGCCCTGTTTATCGCCGCGGGCCGGGGCTGCTTTGCCAAACCGTCACCGGAGAGTGCGCTGGGCCGTTCAGAGCATTGGCTCGAAGAAGTCCTGAATCGCCACTGGCTCCATGACCTGCCCATTCGATTTCTGGCTATCGTGGTCCCACTCTTCCTGATTGCCACGGTGTTTCTTCCGGCTGAAGTCCCGCACGATATCGGCTACCTATCGACCGGGCTGTTTGTCATTGTCCTGCTCGGACTCGCATTCCTTCCCCGGCTGGCTCCCTATTTTGTCCGCGGAGGGCTCTATCTCGGCAGCACCTGTCTGCTCTATGTCAGCGACGCCTCGTGGATGAAGGCGGTGTTTCCCATTCCCGCGACCTATCATCTTCTGTTCGGAGCCATGGCGATCATGGTCCTGCTGACCATGCGATTCGACAGCCAAAGCCGGTTTCAGACGACTCCTCTGGACTACCTGATGGTCTGCCTGGCCGTCATTTTCCCGTTCCTACCGGAATTCCACACCGACATCTCGTCGCTCGGTCTTTTCGCCGGTAAACTGATCGTGCTGTTTTTCTCCTTTGAGTTGCTTCTCCACGCCTTTTCTGATCGAGTCAAACAGCTCGGGCTGGTGTCGCTTTGGGTGTTGTTCGGATTGGGGATCAGGATGTGGCTGTGAGCGGGCGGGGGAATGTTTGAGGTTGGAGGCCTGAAGAGAAGGTCAGGAGCAGAGCGTGGGAGCCTGAACGTTGGAGGATTGAAGTGAGCGGTCATTGCCTCAGACCTTCCTCAAAGCACAAGTAACACTATGAACTACAGAAACACCATCATCGTAATTATGGCGGTCGTCCTCGTCGCGTGCGGCGGGCCGGAAGAACGGAAGGCCAAGTACCGAGCCAAGGCTCAGGATTACCTCACGGCCGGGAACTATCCGAAAGCGCGGGTGGCTCTGCGCAATGTGCTCAAGATCGACCCGAAAGACGCCGATGCCTATTTCCTGTTTGCGCAAGTCGAAGAAAAGGAAAAGAACTGGCGCAACGCCGTAGGCCTCTATCAGGAAGTCGTCGAACTCGTTCCCACCCATAGCGCCGCGTTGATCGCCCTGGCCAAGTATTATCTGGAAGCCCGTCTGAGCGACCAGGTGCTCGCAAGCGCCGATAAAGTCCTCGCGACCGATCCCCGGAATCCACAGGCCGGCGCGCTGAAAATCGCGATCCTGGCGCTGGAGGGATCGCTGCCGGAGGCCACAGGCAAAGCTGAAGCTCTCGCCAAGGAATTTCCCACGGAGCCGGACGTCGCGATCCTGCTCGCCACTCTCTATGGCCAGCTGCAGCGAACCACCGATGCCGTCACCGTGCTTCGGTTGGCGCTGGATGCCCATCCGAAGGACATGGATCTCCTCAACAATATGAATACGATTCTGCTCCAGGCAAAAGATCTCGCCGGCGCGGAATCCGTGGCTCGCCGCATGATCGACGCGGAACCGACCGTGTTCGATCACCGCTTGAGACTGGCCCGGCTCTATGACGGACAGGGATCCCCCGATAAGGCGGAAACCGTCTTGCGCGACGCCATCGCCCTCGACCCGCAGAGTGAAGAGCGCCGGCTTCTGCTGGCCGATTTTCTGCAGACCAGAAAGAATTCTCGCGCTGCGGAGCAAGTACTCCTCGACGCGGCAAGCCACTTGTCCCATTCGACTAAACTCCGCTTCGGCCTGGCGGAATTCTATCTTAAGAACGGACAGGAACCTCAGGCGCGCGAACAGTATCAAGCCCTGATTAAAGAACATAAAGAGAAAGCGGCCGGTCTGGACGCCACGGTCAAGCTGGCAGAACTGGACCTATATGCGGGGAAACAGGCAGACGCGAGTCGGCAAATCCAGAAAGTTCTGAAGCTGAACCCCCGATCGACCGAGGCGCTGGCGCTCTCCGGACGCATGGCCCTGGCGAAACGCAACGGCAAAGACGCAGTCCAGGCGTTCCGAACCGTCTTGCACGACCAACCTGAACTGGCGACCGTCCATTTTCTTCTCGGTCAGGCCTATCAGGTGACCGGAGAGATCAACCTGGCGAAGGAGAGTTTTGAACGGGCTGTCGCCCTCTATCCGGGACAGATCGATGCCCGCCGCTCACTGGCGGCGCTCGAAAGCCAGAGCGGCAGACCCCAGCAGGCCCGCGCCAGGCTCGACGATCTGTTGAAGCAACGACCGGACGACCTCGCTGCGCTCGACATGTTGATGAACCTCGACCTTGTGACAAAGAATTGGACTGACGCAGAACGTACGCTCGAACGGCTCAGATCCGTCTCGAAAGATAGTCTCATCGCGTCCATGGCAGAAGGCCGGCTCCGAGAGGCGCAGGGGCGGCTCGATCAGGCCGGCATGGCCTATGAGCGGGCGACGGCTCTCGCGCCGAACGAACCGGAGCCGCTCCTGTCGCGCATCAAGTTGGATATCGCACAAGGCCATACCGACAAGACCAGAGCCAGGCTGGAAACGCTGGTGGCCGCGCAACCTAATCATTCGTTCGCCCACGGCCTGCTGGGCGAAGTTTTCGCCATGACCGGTCGCCCCGAGGAAGCCGACAGCCAATTCAACGAGGCGACCAGGGTCAACCCCAAATGGATTACCCCCTGGCTCGATTGGGGAAGCCTCTGGCTCGCACAGAAGCGACCGGATCAGGCGGTGCAAGTCATTCAGACCGGTCTCACGGCCAACCAGGACAGCGAAGAGTTATACATGCTGCTGGCCTTAGCCCATACAGCCCGGGGTCAGATCGATCCGGCCATGGCGGCCTACGATGGGGCATTGCGCTTGAATCCCCGTAATGTCCTGGCAGCCAACAATCTGGCGGTCATGCTGGTCGATTCAAAAGGGGACCCCCAGAGCTTGCAGAAAGCCTTCGCGTTAAGCCGCGACTTCGAAAAAGACGCGCTTCATCCGCTCTTCCTGGATACGCTCGGTTGGGTGCGTTTCAAGATGGGGCAGCAGGACGAGGCGCTGCGGATCATGAAGGATGCCGTCGCCAAAGCCCCGGAGATTCCGACGCTGAACTATCATCTCGGAATGGCCTACTTTCAGACCGGCAAAACAGCCGAGGCCCGCACCCATCTCGCCAAAGCGTTGAAGAGTAGCGAGACCTTTCCAGGGCGCCAAGAAGCGGAACAGATTCTGTCGCAGACAAAAGGATAAGGACCGCTTATGACACCTGACAATATTCTGCGCCATCGATGTATGGGAATGCTGATCCTCTTGCTTGTGCTCACAGGCCTCGGCCTCGCTTACGACATAGATGCCATTGGAGCCACGCCCACATCGGTCGTCGACCCCGGCTATCGGCTTGGAGCGGAAGATGTCATGTTGATTTCGGTCTGGAAAGATGAGCAACTGACCAGGGAAGTCGTGGTCCGCCCCGACGGCATGTTTTCGTTTCCTTTGGTAGGGGATATCCAGGCCGAAGACCGGACCGTGGAGGAGATTCGGACGGATCTGGTCAAACGACTGGTCAAATACATCCCGAACCCGAATGTTTCTGTCGCAGTCATGAAGGTGTTGAGCTACAAGATCTATGTCGTCGGACGGGTGAACAAGCCGGGAGAATACCTGATCGGCCACTATACCGATGTGCTCCAAGCGTTGAGTCTGGCGGGAGGGCTGACTCCTTTCGCAGCGGAAAACGACATCAAGGTGATCCGGCGAGTGAGAGGACAGCAGCAGGTCTTCCCGGTGCGCTACGGGGATCTCCGCAAAGGACAGGACCTGGAGCAGAACATTCTCCTCCAGCGCGGCGACACTGTGATGGTGCCGTAGACAATGCGATGGAGGCTGGAGGTTGGAGGCCGGGGTCGATCCCGAAGCTGGAGCGGCATTACGCAGGTCATCTTGTGGATCTGCCTCATGGGAGCCGGCATGGTATCCCAAAGCGAAGCAGCTGAGTGGTCGATCGTCCCATCGATTGGAGTCAAAGGCGTATACAACGACAACCTGCTTCTGACTCCATTGCCGCACGATGAGACCTACGGCTATTGGACCTCGCCGGCGGCCGAGTTCGCCGGAAAAACGGAACGGCTGGAAGTGAGCGGAAAAGTGGCTGCCGATTTCGTCTCCTACTTTGGGGGCGAGGAGACGAACTTTACGAATATCTTCCTGCCTCTCTCGATGCGCTATAAGACTGAAAAAGACCTGCTGGGGTTTACCGGCGGCTTCACCCGTGATAACACCTTGATGAGCGAACTTCTGACCACCGGAGTCGTCGTGCGGTTTACTCAACGCAACCAATGGAACGCCAATCCTTCATGGGCCAGGAGTCTGACCGAGAAATTATCGCTGCAGTCCTCTTTGCAGTTTTCCGACACCACTTATGAAAGTGGTCTTCGTCTCGGCTTAGTGGACTATCGGCTCTGGGGTGGGTCCGGCGGCCTACTCTATCAAGTCACCGAGCAGGATCAGGTGCAATTGGCCGGGATCTATACGAGTTTCAATACGACAAACGCTTCGTTCGGCTTCCGCGCAACATTTCCTGGAGCGATGATGACGGTGACGCATGCCTTCACGGAATCTCTCATAGGAACCGCGTTCGGCGGACCTCGATTCATCGGCTCGACGACTCAGGGACCGGCTGGGGACCTCAAGGCCAAAGAGACGGTATGGGTCTATGGCGCGAGTCTCACAAGACAATTCGAGAGCGGCTCTATCCAGCTCAATGGGGCTCGCGATATCATTCCCAGCGGGTTCGGCTTGCTGATCCAAACCGACCGGGTGACTCTCTCCGGTTCCTATAAGGTTTCTGAGACCCTCCTGGCCTCGCTGGATGCCAACGGATATCTTGTCACTAGCGCGACGCAGAGATCATCGGGGGGTTCGTTTCCCGAGCAGCGGTATGCCTCCTTATCCCCAAAACTAGCCTGGAAGTTTCTCGAGTGGTGGAAACTTGAAGCCTCCTATACCTACGGCAGGCGGGATGTCGATGGCTTTACTACATCGGCGACATCCAACGCCGCGATGTTGATGCTGACCTATTATCCACCGAAACTCGCACTTTCAAACTGAGCGAACTGATTATGGGACCTCAATCTCACATGACCTCAACTGATTCCACACAAAACCTTCAGGACTACGTCGCGATCTTTTCCCGGCGCAGAACGCTCATCCTGACAGCGGGAGGAGTCCTGTTGCTCCTCAGCCTCGCGGCCGCATTTCTCTGGCCTGCCACCTACAAGTCTATGGCTACTATTCTGATTGAAGAACAGGAAATTCCGACCGACCTCGTCCGATCGACCATTACCAGCTATGCCGACCAGCGCATCGAGACCATCAAGCAGCAGGTCATGAGCCGCACGACACTCTGGAAAGTCGTCGAACAATTCGAGCTGTATCCAGAGGAGCGAAAGGGTAGTCCTGCTGAGGAAGTGGTGAAGCGCTTCATTAAAGATATCGCCGTCGAAGTCATCAGTGCGGATGTAGTGGATAAACGCACTCAACACGCCACCAAGGCCACCATTGCCTTCACTGTTGCTTATCAGAGCAAGTCTCCAGACCTTGCGCAGAAAGTGGCGAACGAGCTGACCAGTTTGTTTCTGGGAGAGAACCTCAAGAGTCGCGAGCGCCAGGCGCAGGAAGCCACATCTTTCCTTCAGCAGGAAGCCGAGAATCTCGCCAAGCATATCGGCGAGATCGACGACAAAATTGCCGGCTTCAAACAGCGGGCGCAAGGCGCTCTACCTGAACTGATGCCGCTGAATCAGCAGCTCATGAATCAGTCCGATCGGGAATTGATGGATGTCGACCAGCAGATCCGCACGCTCGAGGAACGCAAGAATTATCTGGAGGGTGAACTCGCCACAATCAAGCCGAACAGCCCGATGATTTCTGCCAGCGGCGAACGCATTCTGGACTCAGCCGATCGCCTCCGGGCCCTCCGCGCGGAATATGCAGGCGCGTCGGGCAACCTGGCCCCGGATCATCCCGATATTGTGAAAATGAAGCAGGAGATCGAGGCGCTGGAAAAGGAGACCGGGCATCTCCCCGAAGTTGAAGAGGCGTCGAAACAACTCGTCGATGCCAGAGCCAGCCTGGCAACCATCTCTGAACGGCTGGGGAACGAACATCCCGATGTCGTGACCGCGCAGCGACGCATCGCCGCGCTTGAGCAGGAAGTACGGAAGCTACGGGCTGTACCGCCGCGCAAGAACCCGATTCAGCGGCCGGAAAACCCCGCGTATATCAATCTCCAGGCGCAGCTGAACTCAGCCACTTCTTCGCTGGACGCGCTTCGCAAAACTAAAGCCGATGTTAAGCGGCGGCTCCAGGCCTATGCGACCCGGCTGGAAAAGACACCGGAACTTGAGCCGGAATATCTCGTCTTGATCCGGGACCGGGATACCTCCGGGCAGAAGTATCAGGACATCCGATCCCGACTGTTGGAAGCCAAGGTATCAGAGGGGTTGGAAGTGCAGCGCAAGGGCGAGCGATTTTCTCTCATCGATCCGCCCAGCCTTCCGGAAAAACCGGATAAACCGAACCGGCTCGCGATTGTGCTGCTCGGCTTCATCCTGGCCGTCGGCGGAGGACTCGGGTCGGGCGCGGCGGCGGAATCGCTGGACCATTCGATTCGTACTCCGGAACAGCTCGCGCAACTGACTCATATGTTCCCATTGGCCGTGGTCCCCTTCATGCCCAACGAACAAGACCTCTCGAAGGCGGTCAAACGCCGGCGGCTTGTCAGGGGAGCCGGCGTCGGCGCATTGGCGATGATCCTGTTGCTGCTCCATGCGTTCGTCGTTCCGTTCGATGTCCTTTGGTTTGCAGCCCTTAGGCGATTTGGCATAGAGTAAGTCATGGACGTGTTGTAGGAGATCCCATGGACCGATTTCGCACTGCGGTACAGCTGTATAAGGACCAACAGAGCGGGTCTTCAAGCAGGACTCCAGGGGGACGATCCGGCGGGCCGCAGGCGGTGCCGCCTCCGATCGTCTATACCAGGACAAAATCGCTGGACGTGCCTCTTTCGATCCTCCGCCAGCGGCGCGTCATGGCGGCTTACGACAAAGGCCCGTTCGTCGACGCCTTCAAGATCCTCCGCACGCAGGTGATGCACCGGCTCCGTGAAAAGGGCTGGAACGTGCTCGGGATCACGAGTCCCGGCGACGGCGAAGGCAAGACCCTGACGGCAGTGAATCTGGCCATCAGTCTGGCCATGGAATCGACACAGACTGTCTTGCTGGTCGATGCCAATCTCCGCAACCCCAGCATCCATGACGTCTTCGGATTGGAGGACTGTCCCGGTCTGGCCGATTATCTTCTCGATGACGTGCCCGTCGAAAATCTGCTGGTCCATCCCGGGATCGGCCGGTTCGTGCTGCTCCCTGGAGGGAGGGCGATCCAGAATTCGACCGAAATCCTGACCTCGCCGAAGATGCTGGCCCTGGTCGAGGAATTCAAACATCGCTATCCCTCACGGATTGTGATCTTCGACCTGCCCCCATTGCTGCAGACCGCAGACGTGCTGGCCTTTTCTCCCTATACCGATGCGCTGCTTCTTGTAGTGGAGGAAGGGAAGACTTCTGCTGAGGATGTACAACGCGCGCTCTCGCTGGTGAAGGACTCGCGGCCTATTCTTGGCACCGTCCTCAATAAGGCCGGACAACTGGCTGCCACACCGGCTAGTATGAGAAAGCTCTTGGGGAACTGAACAAGAAAGGCAGGGAGCGCGTGAGCTTCGAGGTCATGGCCTTGAACCTCACACCTCTTACCTCCAACGCCGCTCATTATTATGTACGAGGCATTCTACAATCTTCGCGCCAAGCCCTTTGCGCTCCTGCCGGATAGCGACTTTCTCTATGCCGGCTCAGTGCATCGGGCTGCCTATGGCCTGCTGGAATACGGCATCCTCAGCCAGGCCCCGTTCATGGTCCTCACCGGCGACCCCGGCATGGGCAAAACGTCGTTGCTGCAAAAACTCATTGCCGAACATGGGCAGAAACATTCGATCGGGCTCATCACCAACGCGCGCTACGACATTGAGCATCTCCTGCCCTGGATTCTGCTCTCCCTCGGCTTGAGCACCAAACAGCTCGATCCGGTCGAGGCCTATCACGTCTTCACGCAATTCCTGGCTCAGGAGGCGAAACAACACCGCCGGGTCATCCTCATTGTCGATGAGGCGCAAAGTCTCGGCGTCGAGCTGCTCGAAGAACTTCGTCTCTTATCCAATTTGAACGACGGCAAGACACTGAAGCTGCAGGTCATTCTGTCCGGCCAGCCGGATCTGCATGCGCTGCTCCAGCGGATCGACATGACGCAGTTCGCCCAGCGCATCGTAGTCGATTATCATCTGGAACCGCTGACCGAAACGGATACGGGACATTGCATCCGCCACCGGCTACGTGTTGCAGGCGGATCTCCTTCGCTGTTCACCAACAAATCCTGCGCCTTGATCCATCGGCTGACGAAGGGCAATCCTCGCCTCATCAATCAAGTCTGCGAGATCGCACTGACCTATGGGTTTGCCGAACAGGCAAGAGTGATCACGTCCAAGCTCGTCGCGCAGGCGGCACTAGACCGGAGCAAAGGCGGCATTCTTCCGCTCGCCGGACGTGAGGAGCTGGCGATCCTGGCGGCTGCTCCCGAAGATGCGACCGAGATCGATGCCTCCATCCCCCAGGCGACGACCGCCCCCCAGGCCGCAGACATGCCACGCGCCCCTTCCAAAGGACAGAATTCCGAGGCTCACTACCAAGAGGGGTTGCGCATGAAAAATGAGAACCGTCTTGAGGAAGCCATGGCCCTCTTCGAAGAGGCGAGCAAGAATCCCGCATTGCGGCTCAAAGCGCACGCACAAATCGGCCTCTGCTGCAGGACCATGGGCAACACCCGCGCCGCCATTCAGGCTTTCCGCGTCGCCCTCAATGATTCTTCGGCTGCGCCCAAAGATCTCCTCGATGTGCAATACATGCTCGCGCGGTCCCTCCAAGCCTCAGACCAGCACAAGGAAGCGCTGGCCGTCTATCGCCAGATCGCGCGCGCCCGGCCGGATTATCGCGATGTCACCGGCCGTATCAAACAGTTGGCCGCTTTCACCACCGGACACACGAACGGCGGGCCCAAACCCGGCACCTCAGACTCCTGGGTCAGCCAGGCTTTCGACAGCCTTCATCGTTTGATCGGCACGCACCGCTCTTAAGAGGCGGGCAGGGAAGGCCGAGGTTGAGGTTAAGGCCAACCTGCCGTCATCCGGTCCCCGCTCAAGACTTTCCCTATCCCTGCCGATAGACATAAGACACGAGTACATCTATGAGCCTTGAAGTCATCCAAATCATCGAAGCCGATGAAGACCAGGCGCGGGCAATCGATCAGGTCCTCCGCAAGGCCTCGTTTCGCACCAATATCGCCTTTGATGGACAAACCGGCATTCAGGATATCTGGAAGAACCGGCCCGCCTTAGTCGTGCTGGATCTCATGGTGCCTGGCATCGGCGGCAAAGATGTGTGCCGGCGGCTGCGCGAGGACCCGCAAACCAAGTCCATGGGAATCATTCTGGTGACGGCGCTGACTTCAGAGGACTATCGGGTCGCCGGGCTGGAAAGCGGAGCCGATGATATACTCACCAAGCCCTACAGCCCTCGCGAATTGGTGGCGCGGATTCACGCCGTCCTCCGGCGCATTGCCGCCGGCACGCCGGAGCATCTTGATGACCTCGATGAAGACCTTACATTAGAAGCCACTCAATATGCCGCTTCTTTCCGGGGACGGCAGATTCTCCTGGCCAAACCTGAGTGGCAAACGCTCCTGCGTCTGGCAAAAACCACGGGAAAGGTTGTGCCTCGAGAAGAGCTTCGCAGCCTGTTGTGGGGCGAAGACAACTTGAGCCACGACCGTGAGCTCGACGCCATTGTAACCTCGCTCAATCAGAAATTATGCAGTCGCGAGGGAGCAGCGACCGTCATTACCGGAGTCGCCGGGACCGGCTACCGGCTCCTCCGGAAAGAACAGCCTCTTTCCCTGAGCGCCTGATCTGCCAGACACACACCGCTCGCTCTGATTCACACTGTACGGCGCTTATGCGTATCTCCCACACCGGGGAAGTTCGCCAGCGTCGGCTTTTGCGATAACAGCCCTGCTGTGACGGACGCCGAGAACAATCGGACGGGCTTCTTCAATCCCGCTGATCACGCGGATCTTGATGCCGGGACAGCAAGTTTAGCCATGGAAGAGCTTTGGGAGATACACAAGAACAGGGCAGGAGCGACAACCGAATTCCCTGCACCATCACACGACATCGGGGAATGCAGATGGACCAGACGGGATAGCCGAGCAATGCGCCTGTGCGAAACTACTCTTTCACCACAAAGTGGACACTGCGGTTTTTCTGCCAGCAGTCCTGCTGATGCTCAAAGCAGAGCGGACGATCTTTGCCGTAGCTGGTCGTGCGCAAATCGATGTCGAGCCCCAGCTGTTTGAGGTAAGAACGAACCGCCTTCGCGCGACGCTCGCCCAACACCAAGTTGTAGGCGGACGTCCCCATTTCATCACCGCGCCCTTCAAGGAGAATCCGCTTGGCCCCCTCGTCCGTCAGTTTTTTCGCGTTGGCATCTAAAATCGGCAACGCATCGATCCGGAGCGTAGCTCGATCGAAATCAAACAGAACATCCTGGAGGATGCTTCGTTCTGCGCCGGTCGCGTTTCTGGCGGACAGCTCGGCGCGCATGCCGGGACTCGTGCGCGTGACGGGAGTGCCCGTCTCTTGTGGAGCGCGCTCGCGAATGGCAGGATCGGGAATCCGCTCTTCACTGGCAATCAATTCGTCGCCTGCCCCGTATCCGGACTTGGTCGCGCACCCGGACACGCCGATTATCAACAACAACACAAGAAACCCGGGTATGAGTCGACGTAGACGTAGATGTAATGGTGTGTGCATATCGCCTCCTTACGTTCTATCGGGAGATTACCCCAAGTCGGAGGGAAAGGCGATAGTCTTGGCGACCTCATAGGCCGCCCGCGCCGACTCCAGCACAGGCCAATGCAGGACCGCCATTGAATCTTCAACATAGGTTGAGGTCCGCATGCCGTTTAACACACTGGTCACACCCGGCGTACTGGTCAACACCCATAAGGCTTTTCGCGAAAGCGATTCTGACCGTCGTCCCTGCGGGAGCGCCGCATCAAGCGCCGTCGTCACCGCCGCGGTCCGTCGCCGGCTTCGTTCCGTCGCCTCGCGCCGCAATCCACGCAACAGCGTCAATAGTTCCGGCACATACCGGTCGCGCCAGGCCTCCCATTGCTCGGCCGCCGTACCCGACAACGTTCGCGACAAGGCTTGCAACACCTGATTCACGTGAGGCGCAATCATCTGGTGTTCGATCTGCTCCCAATGCTCCAACCCTTGCAACTGCGGCCTGACGCGGTCCAACTCGTGAGCCCAATTGAAAAATTCAGCCGGGGCGCTGCCCTGGCCGCTCTGCGGAACAGACGGCGCGATCGTGCGGCGGTACTCCTCCTCCAATGCGGCCACCAGCTCCCGTTGCCGGGCAAAATCCACCGACTGATCCTCCAAAGGGAAGTCGGCAAGGCGAAGGATCCCACCGTCTTGGCCGGGCATGGCGTTGAGTGGACGATTCACCAGAACGGCAACCCCTTCCCGCCGGGCCAGATCGAGCACGGTCTCTGCGCCGCCGGCCCCGGTATTCGCCGTCAGCAACGCGCCGGACTCGAAGAGATTCATCGGACACTGCAACCAGCGGAAATGATGCGCCGGCTGATTCGCCTCGCGCGCCGCAGCCCGCGCCGCATCGAGCATCCGACTGAGTGAAGTGGCTTCGAGGCGATCGGCAGGCGAAGTCACCGTATTCGACGAGACCCCGTAGTATTGCAGCCGGCCGGCCGCGACTTGCGCTTCGAAATACACAAACGCCCGTTGCAACCGGTCATAGAACGCCTCGCGCAAGGCAACCGGATCGCGTTCCTTCCGCTGCGCGGCTTCTGACAGGAAATATTCCGGATTGTGCAGCAGGCACACATCGAGCGTCGCAAGCCCCAATCGATCGAGCGACAGCGCGAGTTGATCGGCGAGAAATTCCGGGTGGAGGCAGTGCCAAATCCCGTCTCCATACTTGACCATGTCAGGGTAGGGGCGGCCGGATTTCTCCCGGGTCTCGGCGAGTTTCAGATTCCGGCTCTGCACATAACCGATCTTGGAAACGACCACGACCTGTTCGCGCGCCAGTTGCCCCGCTTTCACCAGCTCGGACAGCACGGCGCCCACGAGACGTTCGCTGTCCCCATCCATATAATTGGTCGACGTGTCGATGAGATTGCAGCCCGCAGCCAAGGCCTGCTTGAACGCCTGCCGATGCTCCGGATCATTTGTGTCGACCCGGTATGTGCCGAACCCCAGCCGGGACACCGTGAGCCCGGTCGATCCGCCGGCAGAATATCCATGGGCGAGAGAACCGGACGGGGACAGCCCTACCATATTCGCCGCATAGGCCGCCGTACCTTGCGCCGTTGCATGACCGGAGAGTTGCGCGCCACGCAGCATTGTCTCTGTTCGACCTGCCGCTGTGCCGGCGTCGGACCGATGGACGCGGAGCGCCTCCGCTACGGCGTTCGCATCAGTGACGGGACGCTGACAACTGAAGTTCCGACAGATATACAGAGCGGGCTGCCCTGCAACCGCCGACTTCCCCTGCAGTAAGGGGAGCGTGGAACCGGCGTTCGACCCGGTCGCCGCGATGATCCGATTGGGAAGATATACTTCCGCCACCGCCCGACACAGCGCCTGCGCAGCGGCTTGCTGACTATCGCCGACGAAGGTTAATTCAACCGGACCCTCCGTCAGGAAATCGACCACCGCCAGACTCTTGGCAAAGGCGCGAGGATAGCGCGTGATCTGTCTCCCGTAGGCCCGGATCGCGCCGACTGCTGCATCCCGCCAATCCTGACGGTCGAAGTGGCAGGCCAACCGCGCCAGCGCCGATGCCGCCACGGCATTCCCGCTGGGTGTCGCCCCATCGGCACCTTCACGGCCGCGAAGAATGAGCGCCTCGTGGTGTTTCGCCGTGGTGAAAAAACCGCCCTGCTCTCCGTCCATGAAATCCGACAGAAGCCGGTCAGCCAATCCTGCAGCCGCCTGGAGATATCGCTCAGGAGCCCCCGCCTCATAGAGATCGATGAGTCCTTCGGCCAGATAGGCGTAATCTTCCAAATAGGCATCGAGATGGGCGCGTCCCGCGCGCGAGGCGCGCAGGAGCCGGCCATCGGATTGCGCGTGCGTCTTTAGCAGGAAGTCGGCCGTTTGAACAGCCGCATCACGATAACGAATCTCGCCGAACACCCGGGCCGCTTCTGCCATCGCGGACAACATCATGCCGTTCCATGCGGTGAGAATTTTATCGTCGAGGCCGGGAGCCACCCGTTGTTGACGCGCGCGATAGAGCAGGGGGTTCACACGAGCGGCTGCCTCCAATAACTCATCGCCGGTCAGATTGAGGTCCCTTGCAATATCGGACAGGGGCCGCAGGCGATTGGGAATGCTCGCGCGCTCCCAATTGCCGTTCTCCGTAATGTCGTAGAGCGCACAATATCGCCGGGCGTCTTCCGGATTCCCCGTTGCAGTCTGCACCTCAGACGGCTGCCACACGAAGAATTTTCCTTCGACGCCTTCGGAATCCGCGTCGGTCGCCGAATAGAATCCGCCGGCCGGCCCGGTCATTTCTCTCAATATATAGTCCAGCACTTCGCAAGCCACGCGGCGATAGTCCGGGCTCTTGGTGACCTGATAGGCCTCGACATACACACGGGCCAACAGCGCATTATCGTAGAGCATCTTCTCGAAATGCGGCACGAGCCAGCGGGCATCGGTGGAATAGCGGGCGAACCCGCCGCCGATGTGGTCGTAGATGCCCCCGGCCGCCATCATATCGAGCGTCTTAGTCACCATCGCCAGCGTATGCACGTCGCCGGATCGCCGATAACAGCGCAGCAACAGCGATAGTCCGGCCGCCGGAGGGAACTTCGGGGCTCCGCCGAACCCGCCATAGGTCTTGTCGAAATCCTCTGTGAATTGTATGACGGCGTCATCCAGCACCGATTCGCTGACAGAAATCGGGGAGGGGATCCGGCCTTCGCCTTTCAACCGCTCGGTCATTTCTTTTGCTTGAGTTCGAACACCCGCCGCATCTTTCGCCCAATAGTCGGCGATCTTCTTCAACAACGTGCCGAACCCGGGCCGGCCCCACCGGTCTGCCGGAGGGAAATAGGTGCCGGCGAAGAACGGCTCTTGATCCGGCGTGAGAAACACCGTCATCGGCCAGCCACCCTGGCCGTTGTTCATCGCCACCGTCGCCGCCATGTAGATCTCGTCGAGATCAGGCCGTTCCTCCCGATCGACTTTGATACAGATAAAATGGCGATTCATGGCGGCGGCGATCGCCTCGTTCTCAAACGACTCCCGCTCCATCACATGGCACCAGTGACAGGCCGAATAGCCGATCGACAAGAGGATCGGTTTGTTCGATGATCTGGCGGCAGTCAGCGCCTCAGGACCCCAGGGATACCAATCCACCGGGTTACAGGCATGTTGGAGGAGATAGGGACTCGTTTCGGCATGCAGGCGGTTCGGCTTGCGATCAGAGGCAGATGACATGATCGCACCGTAGCATCGCCGCTTCAGGAGGGTCAACGCCGCGGAAAAGAAAAAAGGCCTACGATCATGAGGATCGCAGGCCTTTTGACGGATTCGGTCAGAGGCGCAGTTAGACGACACCTCAGCGGTGTCTGTCGATCAGTGCCCCTTCTTTTCGCCTTCCTTCTTCTTCTCGTCGCCGAACACCACATGGCCGCCTTTTTTCTCTTCCTTCTTCTTCTCGTCGCCGAACACGACGACGTGGCCACCCTTCTTCTCTTCCTTCTTCTTCTCGTCGCCGGCGAAGGAAGGCGCGCTGAACGTCACCGCGATTGCGACTGCCATGATTGCCATCAACATGCTCTTCATAACTGTTCTCCCCCTGAAAGGTTTTGAAAGTTTGGAATGAGTGCCTGTCACGATCAGGCAAATTTCCGCGCACCGTATGCCAAAGATAGGGATAAAGTCAACTCCTTTAGTCGTACAAGTGAAAGGTTCATACTCCTTCCACCACCGGCCGTATCCGCCTTCTTCTCAGAGACGTCGCTATAGATGTGGTAGGCTTTACGAGTGGGATTTTATCGGAGTCTCCAGAATGGTCGATCTCGGCCCCTATTCCAACTATCGTCTCACGGTCAGACTGGAACTGGCTAACACGCCCGGTATCTTCGCCAGGGTGGCAGCCTTGCTGGCCGATGAGGGAGCCAATCTCGGCGCGGTGGATATTGTCTCAGCGACCAAGACTCAAATAGTTCGGGACGTCACCTTCGATGTGCACAATGAAGGCCATGGCGAAAAGGTGCTGGCCCGGCTGAACGCTCTTCCTGATGTGACCGTGCTGTCGGCTTCCGACCGGATATTTCTCTTGCACCTCGGCGGCAAGATTCGCGTCGAAGGAAAGATCCCGATCAACACCAGAAACGTCCTTTCGATGGTCTACACCCCGGGAGTCGGACGAGTCTCCCAGGCCATCGCACGGGATAAATCCAAGGTCTATGCGTTCACGAGCAAGAGTAACAGCGTCGCGGTGGTGACGGATGGGTCTGCGGTATTGGGACTCGGCAATCTCGGCCCTGAAGCGGCCCTGCCGGTGATGGAAGGCAAAGTGATGCTCTTCAAGGAGCTCGCCGGGATCGACGCCTGGCCGTTGTGCCTGAGCACACAGGACCCGGACGAGATCGTCCGCATTGTCGAAGGCATTGCGCCGGGATTCGGCGCGATCAATCTGGAAGACATCAGCGCGCCCCGCTGTTTTGACATCGAGCGCCGGCTGAAGGCATCGCTCGATATTCCGGTGATGCACGACGATCAGCACGGCACGGCTGTGGTGATTCTCGCCGCCCTGACCAACGCGCTGCTCGTCACAGGAAAACGGATCGAGGACATCCGCGTGGTCGTCAACGGCCTGGGCGCTGCCGGGACGGCCTGTTGCCGAATGTTGCTGGCAGCCGGCGTCTCGCATCTGCTGGGGTGCGACAAAGAAGGCATCATCCTGTCCGGCAACCCGGAACAACTGCGCGCCTGTCGATCCGACCTTGCCGCCTGCCTGACCCGTGAAGCACCGACCGGAACCTTGCGCGATGCGCTGAAAGGCGCCGATGTCTTTATCGGCCTGTCCGTCGGTAACATTCTCACCGCGCAGGACCTCGAACTGATGGCTCCCGACCGCATCGCCTTTGCTATGGCGAACCCGGATCCGGAAGTGCCGCCGGAACTCGCCGCCTCACATTGTCGTATCTTTGCCACCGGGCGATCCGATTATCCTAATCAGATCAATAACGCCCTCACGTTCCCCGGTCTCTTCCGCGGCGCACTCGACGTTCAAGCCGGCCAGATCAATGAGGCTATGAAGCTGGCCGCAGCCCACGCCATCGCCCGTGCGATTCCGGCAAACGCCTTAAGCGAGGACTACATCATTCCCAGCCTCTTCGATAAAACCGTCGTCCCGCAGGTCGCCCGGGCCGTGGCAACAGCCGCGCGCGACAGTGGCGTGGCGCGCAGACGGATGCCGGGGACTTCTTCCTCATCCACAGAATAACCCGTGACATCATTCTTCCCGTTCTGTGGGCCGGGACACGACCCCGCGCGCGGACATGAGCCCTCTACTGTCCGGGAATCGCACTGTGCTACAATGCCGCGGCCGGTAGACCGGCCGACCATGCCTTTTACACAAAGCAAATTCATCAAGTTTCAGAGGGGGATGCGCCAGCGGATCGACTCGCTGCGCCTCAACACCGAGACCAGTCTCGAACTCGCCGTCGATACGATGATGGAATCGCGCGTCGATAGTTTCTTCCGTGTCGAACAAGGATTGGAAGAAGTCATTCGATCGCTGATCGAGATCGATGATGAGCTGGGGGTTGTCCGCGATCTCTCCGGCGCCATGCGCCTGGAATCGCGCCTGGAGTTCGTCGAAGACCGTTGGGATGAGTTCGACGGTGAGATTCGAGAACGTCCGCGGCGGCGGCGCAAGAAAGTCAGCCTCGCCGACATGCTGAAAGCCGCCGGCGGGGGCGGGGATCTTTCGCAAGGCGGCACTGGCGTCAACAACGCGATGGACGCCTACGCGATCATGGGCGTCGAGTTCGGCAGTTCGCTCGCGGATGTCACCGCAGCATTCAGACAGAAAGCGAAGCAACTCCATCCCGATTCGAACCATGGCGATCGGAGTTCCGAGCCTGCGTTACGGCGGATGCTGGAAGCCTATCAGTTCTTGAAGGAATATTTGAGCTTGAGCAACGTCGAACCGATGCCCCAGGCCGACCACCCCTATCGTCCAACCGAGTAGGAGACAGAACGTTCGTGGACTCCACACAATACATCACAACTGCAGACGGGCTTGAGCGTTTGTGCGATCACCTGGCCACCGCGTCACGCCTGGCCCTCGACACCGAGTTTGTCGGAGAAGAGAGTTTTGTCCCACGGCTTGAACTCATTCAGGTCGCCACCGAAAGCCGGTCCGCCGTCATCGATTTCCCGGCGGTTCAACAATCATCGGCCCTGCAGCCATTCTGGGACATTGTCCGCAATCCGGATGTGGAAAAGATCGTCCATGCCGGACGACAAGACCTCGATCTCTTTGCCACGCACGCGGGGACGATTCCCAAGCCGTTTTTCGACACTCAAATAGCGGCCGCCATGGTGGGATATGGCGCACAAGTCGCCTACACCAATTTGGTCTTGCGCGTCCATGGGAGAAAGCTCGCGAAGGCCCACACCTTCACCAATTGGAGCGCGCGACCGCTGTCGCCCGATCAACTGGCCTATGCCCTGGAGGATGTCGAATTCCTGCTGGCCATTCACGATCACTTGCGCGGACGCCTCACCAAGCTCGGGAGGAGTGAGTGGGCCTGCGAAGAATTCTCCAGACTGGAAACGATCGTCGGCGACACGCGCCGCGACCCGCAGGAGCGCTACCAGCGGATTCGCGGTTGGGACAGCTTGAAACCGAAGTCCGCCGCCGTCCTGCGAGAGCTTGCCGCCTGGCGCGAAAGCGAAGCCAAGCGCCGCAACGTGCCCCGCGGCCGCGTGATGCGCGATGAAGTCCTTCTTCAGCTCGCCCGCCATCCGCCACGATCGGTCGATGAATTACGCGCCGTACGCGGCCTCCATGGATCGGAAGCGGACCGGCACGGCGAGACCATCCTCAAAACGATTCACGCCGCCAACGCGCTTCCCGCTTCCGCCTGGCCGGATGTCCCTAAGGAGCGCAAGCCCGAACCGGAATCGACGGGTGTGTTGGAGCTGCTGCAAGCCGTGTTGAAGGCGCGCGCGGCGGAGGCGGAAATTGCGCCGACCCTCCTGGCGACCACGGCCGATCTTCAGGCGCTGGTGGAGGCAGCGCACAAGCGAGGCGAGGCCGATGTGCCGCTGCTCCGCGGCTGGCGGCGACAGCTGGCCGGAGACTTGATGCTACAGGTTCTCGAGGGCGCGAGAGTCGTCAGTGTGAGTCCGGCCGGCAACCTGCAATTCACATCCGACTCTGCGCCATGATCCGCCCGGGTCACTCCCTCGCCAAGATGCCGTCATCGTCAAAGCGGCTCGGGATCGGAATCATCGGCAGCGGTTTCAACGCCCGGTTTCATCTCCAGGCCTTTGTCGGGGTACGCGATGCCGACGTCGTCGGCATCTGGAGTCCACACCGCTCTCATGCCGCGGATGCTGCGGCTCTGGCGAGACGCCTCAACGTCGGTCACACAGCCGTCTATCGCTCGACTTCTGAGATGGTGGCCGATCCGGCCATCGACGCCATCTGGATCTGCGGGCCGAATCACGCCCGTGTCGCCAATGTCGAAGCCATCGTGCGCGCCATCGAAGAAGGCCGGGGCACGCTCGTCGGAGTCGCGTGCGAAAAACCGCTGGCGCGAAATGTGGCGGACGCGAAACGGGTCACCTCGTTGGTCAAACGCGTCGGACTGCTTCACGCCTATCTGGAGAATCAAGTCTTTGCGCCGCAAATCGCTCACGGGCACAGGCTCATCTGGGACCGTAGCGCCGCGCGCGCCGGACGACCGTATCTCGCGCGCGCGACCGAGGAGCACAGCGGCCCGCATCGGCCGTGGTTCTGGCAAGGGCGCCTGCAGGGCGGTGGCGTTCTCAACGACATGATGTGCCACTCCGCATTGTTGGTGCGCTATCTGCTGACGAAACCGGGAACACCGCTCTCCTCGTTGAAGCCGACCGCCGTCACCGCGCGTATCGCCAGCCTGAAATGGACACGGCCGGAATATGCGCAACGGTTGATCCGGACTATGGGCAGAGCGGTCGATTACGGGACACATCCCGCGGAAGACTACGCCAGTCTCGCGATCGAGTTCGAAACCGACGAACGGATTCGTGTGTTGGGTGAAGCCACGACCTCGTGGAGTTTCGTCGGGGCAGGGCTCCGTCTCTCGGCGGAATTGCTTGGTCCCGAGTACTCGATGTCGTGGAATACGCTCGACAGCGGGTTGAAGCTGTTCGTCAGTCGGGAGGTTGCGAGCCAGCCCGGAGAAGACCTCGTTGAAAAACAAAATGCCGAAGCCGGTCTCATGCCCGTGGTCGCCAATGAGGCTTCGGTCTACGGGTATGAAGCCGAGAACCGCCATGTCGTTCGAGCCTTTCTCGACGGCCGGCTTCCGATGTTGACGTTTGAGGACGGACTCGACGTGATCAGGATTCTCATGGCCGCGTACATGAGCGCCGAGCGGGACCGCACCCTCACATTCCCCCCGCGAGGCCTCGACACGTTTGTCCCAAAGGTCGCCCGGGGAAGCTGGAAGCCCTTCCAGTCTAAGTAATGGCGCTGGCTGATCGAGGCCTGGCGCTGATTTCGACAGAAAGCATCGAAACAGTGAATTCGAAACCTGCCTCTCACAAGAGCGTGTTCACCGTCTCCGCCGGTCTGGCCAGAACAGCCTTGTCATCTTTGACCACGAGCGGCCGCTGAATCAGATCCGGATACTTGACCATCAAATCCAGCAACGCATCCTCTGACAACTCCTTCTTAGCCAGGCCCAATTCTTTGTAGATATCCTCTTTGGTCCTGAGCGCGTCCTTCGGAGAGAGTCCGGCCTTTTTTAGAATCTTCTTCAACTGATCCTTCGTAAACGTCTGCTCGTAGTAATTCACCGCCGTGAACGGCGTCCCGCTGTTCTTCAGCATCTGCACCGTTTGTCGGCATGTGGTGCATGTCGGCTTATGATAAATCGTGATGTCGGCCATTGTTACTCCTTATGAAGAAACCTGCCTTGACGCCATTTTTTCTGCTATGGTAGACCATTCCAAATTGTGACACGTTCACCGCGCCACACGATACTATGCCACTCGTCGGAACAAGTTCTTCTGGTCAATTTTCCTGTACCGCGACCAACCGGCACACGCTCCGCGAGCTCCGCACCAAACGCAAGGGCCAGCCGGTCTTCGTCTTAGGCCACCTGCTGGATCGAAAAGGCCGGGAAGCTACCTTCGAGGTCTTCAATGACCGGATCGCCCTGGTCAAATTCCCGGATGGCGCCGTCATCGGCTACGATCCGCTGGAACTGCTCCTGCCGACGGAAATCGACGACAAGGGTGTGGCCTACTTTGAAATTCGCCCCTGTGCCCAATGCGGCATTCTCTTCCCGCTGACCATCGCCGAGCGGGATGCTGACACTGAACCCACCGAGTGCCTGGACTGCCGGACCTAAGCCGGGCTCACAGTTGCCCCCGCAGGCTCTTCAGAAAGGCCATCGCCCGCTAATCGACCAACGGCGCAATCTCCAGCGCCTTCTTGAGCAAGCAATCACCGGCAAACCCCTGCAACACCATCGGCAACATACTCCCGTCGACCACCCGGACCGAGGTCACTCGAAACCCTTCGCCGGAACGCTGACCCTCGAGTCGCACCGCATGACAGATTTCAAGCTTCTTCCATATCAGATTGCCGACAATGGCCTCTGAGGCCAGCAGCTTGGTGTCCATGACGGTCCCATCGATCGCAATCTTTGCCGAGATTCTCGTCTTGTCTTTGGGCGCTTCGCTTACCACCGCATACGCCAGCTGATCCTGCTGAGCCTGCCCGCTCCCGTGGCCCATCAGGACCGCTCCCATGAGCGCTACCCCCGCACCCAACAAGCCCAGAACTACCGTCACGCGAAGCACAACAGCACCTCATTCCCGCTGCGCACAGCACAGCTCAAAAACAGTATGCCAATCGTCATTTCTCAATTCAAGAATGACCACCCTCGGATCGTCCGATCATGATACGATATTTATGAGTCAGCAATCGCGTTCACCATGGAGATCGAAATGCCGCACGACTTCATGCCGGGCCTGGACGGCGTACCGGCCGCCACCTCCTCGATCAGCGATGTAGACGGCCACCGGGGAATACTCGAATACCGCGGCATCAGAATCGAGACGCTCTGTTCCCGGTCATCCTTCCTCGAAACCTCGTATCTGCTCCTCTTCGGCCATCTCCCGACGCGTCCGGAATTTGATCGCTGGACCAGCGACATCACCCATCATCGCCGCATCAAGTTTCGTATCACCGACCTCTTGAAGTGCCTGCCGGAAACCGGGCATCCGATGGATGCGCTGCAAGCCGCGGTCGCCGCGCTCGGCATGTTTTACCCCGGGCGCCAGGTCCAGGATGCGGAGAATAACTATTGGTCGGCGGTACGGCTCATCGCCAAACTGCCGACCATTGTCGCTGCCTGGGCCAGACTGCGGCAGGGTAACGACCCGCTCCCGCCGCGAGACGAGCTCGAATTCTCAGAGAATTTTCTCTCCATGCTTACGGATCGCGCGCCCCATCCACTCTGGACGGAAATCTTCGACGATTGTCTCATCCTGCACGCCGAACACACGATGAATGCTTCGACCTTTACCGGCCTGGTCACCGCCTCAACTCTGGCCGATCCCTATACCGTCGTCGCCTCCTCGATCGGGAGTCTCAAGGGACCGCTGCACGGCGGAGCGAACGAAGAAGTGATCCACATGCTCCGCGAAATCGCCGGCCCTCAACAGGCTCGCGCTTATGTCGAACGGAAACTGGCCGACAAACAGAAGCTCATGGGATTCGGTCATCGAGTCTATAAAGTGAAAGATCCTCGGGCCACGATACTTCAAGGACTCTGCGAACGCCTCTTCGAGGAATGTGGACCATCCCCCCTCTATGCCGTCGCATTGGAAGTCGAACGAGCCGCAGGGGAGTTACTGCAAGGGAAAGGCATCTATCCGAATGTCGATTTCTATTCCGGGATCATCTACGACAAAATAGGAATCGACACGGACCTGTTCACGCCGCTCTTCGCCATGGCCCGCGTGTCAGGATGGCTCGCCCATTGGCTGGAACAGCTGCGGGAGAACAAGCTCTTCCGCCCGGACCAGATTTACTCAGGCGAACATAATCGCCCCTATACCCCCTTGACACAACGCTAACCGGGCATCTTCGCGCTTTCCCCCCTTGACTCTCTGCACACCGCAATTATCTCCATACTGTAAGCACAACAGACGCGGCGCCGGCGTCAGGCACGACGAACACGACACATAATTCGTATGGAGGTATGCCATGACCGCTTTGATGCGTTGGGACCCGTTTCGCGAGCTCGAAGAAATGTCGGAGCGTCTGAATCGGATGGTGACTCGTCCTGCATCCAGAACCGACGGGAAGGAAGCCTTGACCGTGGCCGACTGGATGCCGACCGTCGATATCAGCGAAACCGCCGGTGAATACGTGATCCAGGCAGAGTTGCCTGAGGTGAAGAAAGACGATGTGACAGTGACTCTGGAAGAGGGCGTCCTGACTATTCAAGGACAACGCCGTCAGGAAAAGGATGAGAACACCACGAAATATCATCGGATCGAACGGTCCTATGGGACATTCGTCCGGAGCTTTTCTTTGCCGGACCAGGTGAACGAGAGCGGGGTGAAAGCCGAATTCAAAGACGGGGTGTTGAGCCTGCATCTCCCGAAATCGGAAAAGGCTAAACCGCGCGCCATCGAAGTGAAAGTCGCATAACCCTTCCTGACACCCGTGCCGAGATGAAAGGCCCGCCCAGGCGGGCCTTTCTTTCTCCGCCAGCCGGCATTATTCTCTTTCCCTCATACGCTTGAGCTTCTTAGCCGCAACCGTTTAAGATGCGCGCTCCGTTATCCACACGATTGCCCAGCGAGGAGATATGCGCATGAACAAGTCATCAGGAACACAGCCCTCACACACCCGCATTGAACGCGACACCATGGGTGAGTTGGCCGTCCCCTTCGACGCCTACTACGGCGTGCAAACCGCGCGCGCCATCGAAAATTTTCCCATCAGCCCCCTCCGCATGCCGCGCTCCGTGATCCGGGCGATGGGCCTGATCAAACGGGCGGCGGCCAGCGTGAATCAATCGCTGGGTCTCTTGGACAAGAAACCCGCCGATGCGATCAAGGTGGCTGCCACGGAAGTGATCGAGGGTACGCTCGACGCCGAATTTCCGGTCGACATTTTCCAAACCGGATCCGGCACCTCCACCAACATGAATACCAACGAAGTGATTTCGAACCGGGCCACCGAACTCCTCGGCGGCGCGCGCGGGAGCAAACTGGTCCACCCGAACGATCACGTGAATTTGGGACAATCCAGCAACGACGTGATTCCCACGGCGATTCACATCGCCGCCGGAGAGCTGATGCAGCGGCAACTCATTCCGGCACTGACCCGTTTGCAAAAATCCCTCGACCGGAAAGCTAAAGAATTCGACCAGATCGTCAAAATCGGCCGCACCCATTTACAGGATGCCACACCGGTGCGGCTGGGGCAGGAGTTCGGCGGCTATGCGCGTCAGATAGCACTTGGCATTCAGCGCGTGAAACGCGCGCAGGACGCCCTGAGCGAAGTGGCGCTCGGCGGCACCGCGGTCGGCACCGGGCTGAATTGTCATCCGAAATTTTCATCGAAAGTGATGGCGATCATTTCCAAAGAAACCGGCTGCGCTTTCAAGGAGGCCAAGAATCACTTCGAAGCCCAGTCGGCTCAGGATTCATTGGTTGAAGCGAGCGGGGAGTTGCGGACGATTGCCGTGAGCCTCATGAAGATCGCCAATGATGTGCGCTGGCTCGGCTCAGGCCCGCGCTGCGGCCTCGGTGAAATCAATCTGCCGGAGACGCAACCGGGCTCGTCGATTATGCCGGGGAAAGTGAACCCTGTGATCGCCGAATCCGTGACGATGGTTTGCGCCCAGGTCATCGGCAACGACATCACCGTGACGATCGGCGGGCAGGCAGCCAACTTCGAATTGATCGTCATGCTGCCGGTCATGGCCTACAACCTCCTCCAATCGATCGAGTTGCTGGCCTCCGTCTCCAACAACTTCGCAACCAAGTGCATCGAAGGCATCAAAGCCAACGAAGAACGCTGCAAGAGCTTGATCGAGGAAAGCCTGGCAATGTGCACGGCCCTGGCACCCGAGATCGGGTACGAGGCGGCTGCGAAGCTAGCGAAAGATGCTTACAAATCCGGCAAGACCGTTCGTGAAGTCGCGAAAGAGCAAAAGGTCCTCTCGGACAAGCGCCTCACCGAATTGCTCGATCCCTGGCGCATGACCATGCCGGGCGGCCCGGTGGGGAGCGCGGGGGGCTAAAGAGTCGGCCTGTAGCTATCCCGCCGGTGTAGCGGCATCCAGAAGGGAACGGGCTTCCCGGAATCGGAAATGAGTGTGACTGCGAACCGGAGAATGACATGGCGTTAGTTTGGTCGGCGACGATCTTCCTGAGCGCTTTCTTACTGTTTCTCGTCCAGCCCATGATGGCGAAGATGATCCTCCCGATGTTGGGAGGAACCCCGGCGGTCTGGAATGCCTGCATGTTGTTCTTTCAAACCTCGCTCTTGGCGGGGTATGGCTATGTCCATCTTCTGACTTCATGGGTAGATCCTCGACGCCAGGTATTCGTCCATCTGCTCTTACTGGCCGTTCCGTTGCTCTTACTGCCCATCGGTATCCCTGCAGCCTGGACCTTTCCCGACCGGACCAACCCGGTCCTCTGGGTGCTCCTTCTTTTGACCCTGGCGATCGGCCTTCCCTTCTTCATGCTCTCGACGACGGCCCCGCTCCTACAGAAATGGTTTTCTTGGACCGATCATCCGTCGGCTCGAGATCCTTATTTTTTGTATGCCGCGAGTAATGCAGGCAGCATGGTGGCGTTATTGGGCTATCCGTTTGCCATCGAACCCTGGGTTCCCCTCAGGGACACACAAGGACTGTCGCAAACGATGCTCTGGAGTATCGGGTATGGAGTCCTCGTCGCCCTTCTCGGAACATGCGCCTGGCTCCTCCGGCGCGAACGCGTGCGCGGAGTCGCGGCATCGGCCGCCGGGGCGAATGCCCAGCCCCAGGCGCCTCTTTCGCCCCTTCCCATGCTCACTCGCCTGCGCTGGATCCTTCTGGCCTTCATTCCCTCGAGCCTTCTGTTGGGAGCGACAACCCATCTCACGCTCAATGTGGCTGCCATTCCACTGCTGTGGGTTGTCCCACTCGCGCTGTATCTGCTGAGTTTCATTCTTGTGTTCGCGAAATGGCCGGCGGCCAACCACCGGGCCATGATCATGATCTTGCCGGTGGTGCTGTTGCTCCTGCTGTTCAACGCCATCCCATTTGCCCCATCGTTTCCCTATCTCGTTCAATTCCTGCTCCCTCTCGTGGGGTTGAGTCTGGTAGCTATGGTCTGTCATGGCGAACTAGCCCGAACGAGGCCCGCGACAGACCGGTTGACCATATTCTATTTACTCATGTCCATCGGCGGGGCGCTCGGAGGCCTCTTCAATGCCCTGATTGCGCCGGTCGTCTTCAGCGACATTTATGAGTACGACATCATTCTGGTGCTCGCCGCATGTGTGCTGCCGCGTTTAGAAGGCGCCGATCCGCTGTGGCTCTCGCGATGGATCTCTTCTCAATGGGGGGCGCGCCTGCGGGAAGCGGGAGACATGCCGTGGATTGCAGGAGTAATACTGACCACCGCTCTCTGTAGTGCGCTCAGCTATTCCTTGCCTCAACCGCCGCTCATCCTGGATGCCGCCCTCGCCGGTATTCCGTTGCTGTTGTGCTACGCCTGTGTCCGGAAACCGCTTCATTTAGGACTGGCGCTCGGCGCCGGGCTCATCACCGCCAACGTCATCAGCAACGTCTTCGATGACCCGGTCTTGTACCGGACACGCTCCTTCTTCGGCGTCCTCACGGTCAAGGCGGATGGTGATGTGCATCGACTGAAGCACGGCACCATCAACCACGGCATGCAGCGGATGCAGCCGGAGTTGCGGCGAGATTCCGTGAGCTATTTTCATCCGACCGGTCCTTACGGACAGGTGTTTGCGGCCTTTAGCGGGCCGAACGCAAAGAAGAAAATCGCCGTAACAGGATTGGGCATCGCGGCGTTGGTGAATTATTGCGAGCAGGGGCAAGCCTTAACGTATTACGAAATCGATCCCGAGGTTGTGACGATCGCGCAAGACCACAAGCTCTTTACGTATTACAACGATGCCCTGGCACGAGGCGTTGATCTGCGTGTGGTAGTCGGTGACGCGCGACTGAAAATGCTGGAGGCTCCGGACGGCGCATACGACATGATCATCTTGGACGCATTTACCTCCGATGCGATCCCGGTTCATCTACTCACCCGCGAAGCCATGGAGATGTATCTGCGGAAGCTGGCCCCTGGCGGCCTTCTGGTGGCTCACATCTCGAATCGGTACCTGGCCCTTGAGCCGGTGTTGGGCAATCTTGCGCAAACACTCGGGCTTGTGGCTCTCAAGCAATTCGATTTTGCGGGCGAGGTGCCCTTTAAGTTCGGAGCCGACCTGGTCGTGATGGCGAGACAGCGTGAGGCACTAGGCCCCCTCACGACCGACCCCCGGTGGACACCGGTCAACAAGGACCTGTCCGTCGGGACCTGGTCGGACGATTTCTCAAATGTAGTGCGCATCATCAAATGGAGCAACTAGAACGTATGGATTGTTTACTGGAGCGCCTTTCGGTCTTCTCTCATTTCCAGGCTGGGGGATCGATGGGATCAATGGGTGTTTCTCAGGAATACATCTGACGACGTCATCGCGGACAACAGATATCCCGAACATTCATCTGAGCAACGGCGTCACCTCGCTCACCTCCATCCCCAGCCGCTTCATCCTTCCTTTCTCATCCAATCGGGCTAGCCCGTGACGATGAATCTCACGAGAAATCCAAAACGTGAAATGCTCCAAAGCTTTGACACCCCAAAAGTCTCTATGCTAATGTCCGCGAAACTGTTGGGGTTCTAGGCTTTCTATCCACTTTTCCAGGGAACAATGCATGAGCGCACAGGGTAAGCATGTGATCGTTGTGGCCGGAGCCGGACCAGCCGGAATGGCCGCTTCAAATATGCTGGCGAAGGCCGGCCATGACGTCATCATTTTGAATCGCGACATCAAGTTCGGCGGACTCGCCGAATACGGCATCTTCCCCGCGAAACTCAAGCTGCGTGGCGGACTCAAAAAACAATATTGGGAAATGCTGGAGCAGCCCAACGTCCACTATTTCGGCAATGTCTCCGTCGGCAACGGCAAAGACCTCACCGTGGAAGAGGTTCGCGCCCTCGGCGTCAGTGCCGTCGTATTTGCGATCGGCGCGCAAGGCACGAAGGCGATCGGCGTGGAAGGGGATTCGGCGCGAGGCGTGTTCCATGCGAAAGACGTGGTCTATCATTTCAACCGCTTGCCCGGATTCGGCGATCGGCCGTTTGAGGTCGGGAAGCACGTGGCCGTCATCGGGGCAGGCGACGTCATGGTGGACATCGCGCACTGGCTGATCCGCTATAAGAAGGTGGAGCGCATCACCGCCATCGTGCGGCGCGGCCCGCTGGAACGAAAGTACAATCCGAAAGAAATTCGTTCGGTCTGCGCGAACATGGATATCGAGGGCATCACCAAGGAAGTCACGCGCATCAAGGATCGGCTCGCCGCAGTCGGGCAAAATGCCGACGAAGTCTTAAAAGGGCTGACGGACGAATTCACGAAGTGCGAACCCGCGATCAGCCAGACCAAAATGGGCTTCAAGTTTTTGGCGTCGCCCAAGCGAATCCTGGTCGACGGCAACCATCGGGTGCGCGGGCTGGAGATGGAAGACAATAAGCTGGAGCCCAAGGGAACCGACACCGCCGCAGTCGGACTCAAGCACTATTACGAATTCCCCTGCGACGCCGTCGTCTTCGCCGTGGGCGATACGGTCGACGAGACGGTGGGACTCCCCTATAAGAACGGACTCTTTGTCACGAATCCCAATCGGACGAACAACGACCCCGACGATGCGCTCTTCCAGGCCTACGACGAAACGACCGGCAAGCCGGTGGACGGCGTGTTCCTCACCGGATGGGCGCGCAAGGCCAGTGAAGGACTGGTCGGTGTGGCCAAGCGGGACGGGGAGTGGTGCGCGGAAGTGGTGACTCGTTACCTGGAAACCAAGAACCCTGGCCTGCCGGTCTCAGCGAAGGCCGTCACGGATAAGCTCGCGGCCTTGCTGAAGGAAAGAAAGAGCCGTCCGGTGAACCTCGCCGGACTCAAGGCGCTCGACGCCGCGGAGAAAGCTCATAGCGGCGCGACAGACGGCATCGGGGAATTCAAATACGCCACCAACCAAGAGATGCTCGACTTGATCGACCGGCACTCGCGCTAGACAAACTCACGGGGAGACAGCTCAACCGTCTCCCCACTTCAGTTTCTCCCGCAGCACTTCATAATATCGCGTCTCAGGAAACCGGATCAGTCTCGTGCGGTATTCTGAAACGTTGACCTCAATCGTATCGCCTTGCGAAATAGCCACGCCCACCTGGCCATCCATAGTAGCCATCGCTCCGTCATCCTTACTGGTCAACGTCACTTCAATTTCCGCTTCAGCCGGAACGATCAGCGAACGATGAGTCAGCGTGTGCGGGCAGATCGGCGTCAGGATCAGCGACTGGACCGACGGGGCAAGGATCGGGCCGCCGGCCGAAAGAGAATAGGCCGTGGAGCCGGTCGGGGTGCTGACGATCAGTCCGTCGCCGCGCAGATTCGTCACGAACTCGCCCTGGATTGCGATTTTCAGCTCAATCATTCTGGCCAAGGTGCCCTTACTGATCACGACATCGTTGAGGACCGCTCCTTGCGTCACCGTTTCTCCATGCCGGTGCACATGGGTCTTGAGCATGAGTCGCTCATCCAGGACGAAGTCGTTGGCAAAGACTCGATCGAGCGAAGGATAGAGATTTTCCAAGCGGACTTCGGTGAGAAACCCCAGCCCGCCCATATTCACGCCGAGAATGGGAATGCCTCGCTCGCCCGCCAGACGCGCCGCATTCAGCATCGTCCCGTCACCACCTAACACCAACAGCACATCGGCCTGACTCGCCAATTGCGTTTTCTGGATTCCGCCGCTTTCTCCCAGCAGCGCAGCAGAAGTCGCATCTAAGATGGCGACGATATTCTTTCCGCGCAGCCAGGCGACAACGCTCTGCAGCGTTTCCTTGACCTCTGGAAACTTGGGCTTGGTCAGAATACCGATACTCTTGCGTTGCATAGGAATTCCGGGCGCCTTCGATCGTGGGTTGGTGAAAGGTGCGGGATTGTATCGGGACGCTTCTCGGGCTGTCAACGCGACATCGACACGCGATCGCAGTTATAGTGCGATGTGATGTGACGACAATGACGGCGCGCGCCCGGTCGTTTCACATCGCCGATGGATTCGCGTGCAACCTTGACACTCGAAAAGGCGGTAGTTAGAATTAGGCCAAGATTTTCCATAGGTTCGCCGACCGACAGTACTACCAGTCTAGACCAGACCATAAGGAGGCAGGATGTTCGAACGATTCACGGACAAGGGCCGGAAGATCATCATCCTGGCACGGGAAGAGGCCGAGCGGCACCAGAACGATTATCTCGGGACGGAGCACTTGGTCCTCGCGATTCTCCGTGAATCCGACGGTATCGCCCTGATGATCCTGAAAAAGATGGGACTCTCCACGGAGCAGATCCGGCTCGAAATCGAGCGGAACCTGCCCGGCGGCGGGACTACCATGACGTTCGGGGAAATTCCCTTCAGCCCGCGCGTCAAGAAAGTGATCGAATACGGTGTGGAAGAAGCCCGGCTGCTGGGCCACAACCATATCGGCAGCGAGCATCTCCTGCTCGGCCTCTTGCGGGAAGAGGAGGGGATCGGCGGGAAAATTCTCCGGAGCCTCGGAGCCAATCTGTTGACGGCCAGACAGTTGACCGTCACCTTCCTGAGAAAGTCCGCTCCGCGCGAGCGCGACCGGAAGAGCAACACGCCGGCGCTCGACGAATTCGGACGGGACCTCACCCAGATGGCTCAGGAAGGCCAGCTGGATCCGGTCATCGGTCGCGCCGACGAAATCGAACGCGTCCTGCAAATTCTCAGCCGCCGCACCAAGAACAATCCGGTCCTTATCGGTGAGTCGGGAGTCGGCAAGACCGCCATCATCGAAGGATTAGCGCAGCGGATCGTCCAGTCCGAAGTGCCGGACAATCTTTTGTCGCGGCGCGTCATCGCCCTCGACCTTGGTTCGCTGGTCGCCGGCACAAAATACCGCGGCCAGTTCGAAGAGCGACTGAAGGTCGTGATGAAGGAAATTGTGCAGGCCGGCAACATCATCATCTTCATCGATGAGTTGCACACCCTCGTCGGAGCCGGCGCAGCAGAGGGATCGATCGATGCCTCCAACATGCTCAAGCCCGCGTTGTCGCGCGGTGAGATTCAGTGCATCGGCGCCACCACCTTGGACGAATATCGGAAGCACATTGAAAAAGACGGCGCCCTCAAGCGACGGTTCCAGCCGATTCACGTGCAGCCTCCGAGCATGGATGAAGCCGTTCTGATCATCCAGGGACTCAGGGACCGCTACGAGGAGCACCATGGCGTCGAAATTTCCGAAGACGCCATCGTCGAAGCCGTAAAACTGTCCGATCGGTACATCACCGATCGGTTCCTCCCGGATAAAGCGATCGACCTGATCGACGAAACCGGTTCACGCGCCAAGCTCCAGACCTACGCGTTGCCGACTGAATTGAAGGCGATGGAGCAGGAGCTCAAGAAAGTCTCGCGGGACAAAGAACTCGCCATCTCGATGCAGAACTTCGAAGAAGCCGTTCGCCACCGCGAAGAAGAAGAGCGGCTGCGGAAGTTGCTCGACGAATCCAAGCGCGAATGGAAAAAAAGCCAGGAAAAGAATAAGCCGACCATCGGAAAAGAAGACGTAGCCTACGTCGTCTCGAAAATGACCGGCATCCCGCTCTTTAAATTGGAAGAAGAAGAATCGAATAAGTTGCTGCACATGGAGGATTTCCTCCACAAACGAGTCATCGGTCAAAACGAAGCGATCTCAGCCGTGTCGCGCGCGATCCGCCGATCGCGGGCCGGCTTGAAGGATGCGAAGAAGCCGATCGGCTCCTTCATTTTCATGGGTCCCACCGGCGTCGGCAAAACCGAGCTGGCCAGGACCGTGGCAGAATTCTTGTTCAACAGCGAAGACGCGTTGATTCGCGTCGATATGTCCGAATACCAAGAGAAGTTCACCAGCTCGCGACTCTTTGGAGCCCCTCCGGGCTATGTCGGCTACGAAGAGGGCGGACAGCTGACCGAGAAGGTCCGTCGCCGTCCGTATTCCGTGGTGCTCTTCGATGAAATCGAGAAGGCCCACCCGGATGTGTTCAACGTACTGCTTCAAGTTCTGGACGACGGCGTCTTAACCGACAGCCTCGGCCGTAAAGTAGACTTCAAGAACACCGTCATCATCATGACCTCGAACATCGGGACGAAGATGATTCAAAAGGGTGTGTCGCTCGGCTTCCAGAGCACGGAAGGGGAGCAAGCGAGGAGAAAGAAGGAAGAAGTGATGGGCGAACTGCGCCGTTCCTTCAGCCCTGAGTTCCTGAACCGCATCGACGAAGTCGTGATCTTCCATCAGCTGGAGAAAGAACAGCTCTACACCATTCTCGATATCCTGATCCGTGAGCTGAACGCACGGCTGGTGGAAAAGGGAGTCGAGATCGAGCTGGATGATGAAGTCAAACAATGGCTGATCAAAGAAGGATATGAGCCGTTGTATGGAGCCCGCCCGATGCGCCGGACTATTCAACGCGCCATCGGCGATCCGCTCTCCGATGACCTCATCCGAGGACGGTTCAAGGACAGCCGCAAGATCAAGGTCGTGCTTCGCGACGGAGCCCCGACCTTCATCGAGCAGGAGACGATGGCCGGCGTGTAACCCCTCCATCGGGATGCGCTCGCGCGACAGAATGTGATTGATTCAGCATGCACCCCCTGCGGTCAATGACCGCAGGGGGTGCATGCTTTTCAGCGACCGAGTGTGGTAACTCTACGGAGTCATGACGACGCGTCCAACCGCTGAAACCGAACAAGCCGCCGCCTGGACCCCATGCCCGATACTGGGGATTGAATCCTCCTGCGATGAAACGTCGGCCGCGATCCTGAATCACGATGGAACGGTCCTCTCGAACATCGTGTCTTCGCAGGACTCGGTTCATCGCCGATTCGGCGGCGTGGTTCCTGAACTGGCCGCGCGCGCCCATCTGAGCACCATTGACCGGGTTGTCCGGTCCGCGCTGGACGAAGCCCATCTCTCCCGACATGACCTTGGCGCCATCGCCGTCACCCAAGGACCAGGGCTGGCTGGGGCGCTCCTGGTCGGACTCAACTACGCCAAAGGGCTGGCCTATGGGCTTTCGCTCCCGCTTATCGGCGTGAATCATCTTGAAGGTCATATCGCCTCTGCCTGGCTGGCAGACCCCTCGTTTCCTTTTCCGTGCATTGTTCTGGTCGTATCAGGAGGACATACCCACTTATTCAGGAAAGACGCCGACGGCAGAACCCTCCTGCTCGGCTGCACAAGGGACGACGCAGCCGGTGAAGCGTTTGATAAGGGGGCGCAGATGCTCGGCCTGGATTATCCAGGTGGGCCGGCAATCGATCGACTGGCTCGCCAAGGCAATTCCAAGACCATTCGCTTCCCCCTGTCTCGTTTACAGAAGAGCCGCTTGGAGTTCAGCTTCAGCGGACTGAAGACGTCGTTGCTCTATCGGCTTCGCGAGATGGATCCGGCGACACGTACCGCCCAGGCCGCCGACCTAGCAGCGGGCTACCAAGAAGCGATCGTCCGCGTTCTCGTCGATCGGGCCTTTGTGGCAGTTCGGTCATCCGGCGTGACCGCGCTTGCGGTGGTCGGAGGTGTTTCCGCCAACTCACGCCTCCGCGCATTGCTCACCGCAAGAGCCCAAGCAGAGAGGATCAGGCTCGCGTTGCCTCCGATGGCCTACTGTACCGACAATGCCGCCATGATTGCCTCTGCCGGAAGACAATTGCTCATAAGCGGGCAACAGCCATCGACCGATCTTGAAATTCTTCCATCCCTGCGACCGGGTGCCTACGCCGGTCGTACAACCGTCCACATCCGTTAACCAAGAGGCCGCCTATTCCTGACATACAGGGCAAAACCCTCGGGCTTCGAGCCAGTCAACTCGACGCGATCGAACGCCTCTATCGACGACGGAATGCCGTTGATGAGGTTCTTTCACTCGAACTGGCGACAGAGCTCGTGAAACTCTCGGCCGAATACCGGCGTCCGATCTCCCTACTGCTTACCAGGCGCGGTGTCGTGCAGGAAATCATCGTGGGAACCGACATGGTCCTGTCGCCCACCACGCTGTCGAAGTTTCGTGCAGGCCCTCGTTCACTGCGAGGGCTTCGTCTGATTCGAACGCAGCTACAGGACCGGCCCTTGAGCCAGGAGGATCTGACCGACCTGGGCTATCTACGGCTCGATCTGATCGGCCTCCTCTCGGTGTCGCAAAACGGCACTCCTGGCACGCTCTATCTCGCGCATCTCCTGCCGCCGAACGAAACCGGGAGGCTCTGCGAAGTCCTCAAACCGACTCCACTACAGGAATGCCCCCTCGTCTTCGACCAATTCATCAAAGACCTCGAAGTCGACATCCAGGAAGCGCTCAAGCATCACGCCGTGACGAGCGGAAGCGAGTCCGCCATCCTGGTCAGCGCGTCGTCTCAAGGCCGTGCCGAGCAGGAAGAACGGCTGGAGGAACTCGCTGAACTTGCGGATTCGGTCGGCGTTACCGTGATCGATAAGATTGCGCAGCGCATTGGAGAAGGCCACCAGCGATATCTGCTGGGAAGCGGAAAACTGAAAGAAGTACTGATACAAACCCTGCATAAAGGCGCGGATATGGTCATCTTTGATCAAACCCTTACGCCGGCCCAGGCAAGGGCGATTGCCGAAATGACGGACATCAAAATCATCGACCGGACCCAGTTGATCCTCGACATTTTTGCGCGCCGGGCCCATAGCCGGGAAGGCAAGGTCCAGGTGGAACTGGCGCAATTACGCTATCTGCTCCCGCGCCTCTCCGGACAAGGCGCGCAGCTGTCACGCCTCGGCGGAGGCATCGGAACCAGAGGCCCGGGGGAAACGAAATTAGAAACCGATCGCCGGAAGATTCGCGACCGGATTACCCACCTGGAGCGCGAGATCGAGCAATTCTCCAAGCATCAGGATCAACGCCGCGCCCGACGGGAACGGCAGGGACTTCCGGTCCTTTCCTTCGTCGGCTATACCAACGCCGGAAAGTCGACATTACTGAACATCCTCACGGATAGTCATGTCTCGGCTGAAAATCGCCTCTTTGAGACGTTGGACACCACCAGCCGCCGCCTGCGCTTCCCGCAGGATCGGGAAGTGATCGTGACCGACACCGTCGGATTTATCAGAGATCTCCCCAAAGAATTGGTCGGGGCGTTCCGGACGACGCTGGAAGAATTGCGCGAAGCCGATTTACTCCTGCACGTCGTCGATGCCAGCGCGCCCGACATCGATGTTCAGATGAAAGCCGTCCTGGATATTCTTGAGGAATTGGATCTCGACAAGATCCCGCAAGTTCTTATCTTCAATAAATGCGATCGGCTCCCCTCGGCGCAGGCCGAGGCCCTGTGCCGCCGCTATCACGCGATCGGCATCTGCGCTTTGGACGCATCCACATTGCGCCCGCTGATCGATCACCTCGCGACTCGTGTCCGCACAATGATCAGCACCGAAGTACCGGATATCCCTCCCCAGCCGGCTCCGGATCCTGCTCTTGCATCTCCCGATTAACCGCGGCAGAATTGCGCCACTTTCAATGAACGCTCATTCGCGCCGCCATTCATCAGTCACAGCAAAGCCGGCCACGCTGGCGCGCTTGCTGCTCAAGCACCGGCCGAAGGCCGAGATGGAACTGACCCACCAGTCCCCGTGGGAGTTGCTCGTCGCCACAATCCTCTCTGCGCAATGCACCGACCAGCGGGTGAATCAAGTCACGCCGGCGCTTTTCAAACGCTTTCGCCGTCCGCAGGACTTTGCCACAGCCCCTCCGCTCGAACTTGAAACCCTGATCAAATCGACCGGATTCTATAAAAACAAGGCCAAACATTTGATCGGATGCGGCAAGGCCGTCACCGAACGATTCGGCGGAACCGTTCCTCAGCGCATGGAAGACTTGACGACCATTCCGGGGGTCGGGCGCAAAACGGCCAACGTAATTCTGGGGACCGCCTTCGGACAACCGGCGATCGTCGTCGACACGCATGTCAAACGGGTCGCCAATCGCTTGGGCCTGACCGCGTCGGACGATCCCGATCGAATCGAACCGGACCTGCAGCGGCAATTCCCCGAAGCTCAGTGGACTGCGATTTCACAGCGAATCCTCCTGCACGGGCGCTATATCTGCCTGGCGCGCAAGCCCCTCTGTCATTCATGCCCGCTCTACGCGGAATGTCACTGGAAAGGAAAGCTCCCGCAATGATCACCAGCATGACCGGATTCGGACGTCGACAAGGGGCCTGGCAGGACGGGCAGGTGACGGTGGAAATTCGCTCCGTCAATCACCGGTTTCTGGAAACCGGCCTGCGCCTGCCGAAGACCATGAGTGCGCGTGAAGAGCACATCAAGAAAACCATCCAGGAGCACTGCCGACGCGGGCGGGTAGACCTCTCCGTCCTCGTACAGAGCGGGCGGGGAGGGGCGCGCTCGCTCCAGCTTGACGCTGATCTGGCGAAACAGTACCATCAGGCCCTCCGAAATCTCCGGAAAACGCTCAAGCTCAAAGGAACCATCGATGTCGGACTCCTGGCAGGATTCCGCGACGTCATTACGATTTCAGACCAGCCGGCCGACGATCCCAAACTCGCTGCGCTCATTGAAAAACTGGTAGGCCAGGCACTCCAAGACCTGGTGAAGATGAGAAAGAAGGAGGGAACCCTCCTCGCAACGGATATTCGGGCTCGCATCGAGACTTTACGAGGATTGAAAGCACAAGTAGCGGCCAAGGCTCCATCAGTCGCTCAAGAAGCCTTTGACCGCATGAAAAATCGGCTTGAAAAGCTTCTGACCGCTGAGATCCCGGACCTGCCGAAACTGCATCAAGAACTGGCCCTTTTTGCCGATCGCAACGACATCACAGAAGAATTGGTCAGACTCGATGCACATATGATACAGTTCGACCATGCGCTTCAGAGTTCGGAGTCCGTGGGCAAAACATTGGACTTTCTCTTGCAGGAGATGGGGCGAGAGGTCAATACCATCGGCTCCAAAGCCAATGACGCCACAATCACGGCATCCGTCGTACAAATGAAGGCGGAATTAGAGCGGATCAGAGAACAAATTCAGAACGTGGAATGATCAGCGCCATGAGCACCAGTCCGACGTCAACGGCATCCGACCCGCGCCCCTATGTCCCCGAGCGACGAGGGATTTTGTTTATTATTTCAGCCCCCTCAGGAACCGGCAAGACCACCCTCTGTAAACAAATTACCGCCTCGGTTCCTGGGATTTGGCATTCTGTCTCCTATACCACCAGGCAGCCGCGAACCGGTGAAGAGCATGGGCGGGAATATTTCTTTATCGAGGAAAAGATTTTTCAGGGCATGGTGGCAAAGAACGAGTTTATGGAATATGCCCATGTCTACGGCAACTGGTACGGCACACCGCGCAAAACCCTGATGGACAAGATGGAGCAGGGGATCGACGTCCTGCTGGAAATCGACGTTCAGGGAGCCTTGCAAATCAAGAAGAAGGTGCAGGACGCCGTCTATATTTTCATCCTCCCTCCCTCAATGGACACCTTGCGCACCAGACTCCAGAACCGGGCCTCTGATACTCCTGAGGAAATTCAGCGGCGGCTGCACAAGGTGAAGGAAGAGGTGTGGAGCTACCGGGAGTACTACTACATCGTCCGCAACGACAACCTCGAACAGTCTCTCAAAGAACTCCAGAGCGTGTTCCTGGCAGAACGCCTCAAGACGAAGCGACTCGATATGCATTGGCTCGAACAGAACTTCATTCTCGAAAAAGAATCCAAACCGGGAGATCGCGACCAATCTTCCATTGCCAAAGGGAGCGCCACGCACCATGATTGACATGCTCAACCTCTTGCCCCAGTACAAACTCGGTCAGTTCGACTCGCGCCACCGACTCGTGATCGTCGCCGCTCAACGGGCCAAGCACCTGATCCAGGGCGCCAAGCATTCCGGCGCTTCCCGATTCACGAAGGAAACCACCTGCTCCCTCGACGAAGTGCTTCGCGGAGAGGTCAAGTACCTCGTGGGCGAAGAAGCCCGTGAGGCCATGAAAGAAGCCAAGCGCGGAAAAGAAGGCGAGACCGAGCGATTGGCGATGATGACCGGTGAAGACGCCAAGGAAATTAAGAAAGAGCTCAGCGTCTATGTCGATGACGCCGCCAAGCCTGCCCCCGCGGAGGAGTAACGTTGGATTCAGAGACGACGCCAGGGACGTTGACCGGTAAACGGGTGGCGCTCGGCGTCACAGGAAGCATCGCGGCCTATAAGGCCGTGAGCCTTCTACGCGCCCTCACACGACAGGGGGCCGGTGTCTCCGTCGTGATGACCAAGTCTGCGACTCAGTTCGTCACGCCGATGACCTTTGAAGTGTTGTCCGGCCGGCCGGTAACCACCGACCTCTTCGAAGCTCATCAAGAGATGAAGCATCTGTCCATCCCGGAAGAGGCCGATGCCGTGGTGATCGCGCCGGCGACGGCCAACTTTCTGGCCAAGGCCGCCGTCGGACTGGCCGACGATGTTCTCTCGACCATGCTGCTTACGAGCCGCTGCCCCTTGATTGTGGCACCGGCCATGGACGGCGGCATGTGGATTCATCCGACCGTCCAAGACCATGTCAGGACCCTCCGCTCTCGAGGCGCGATAGTGCTGGACCCGGAAGAAGGTCCCCTCGCCTCAGGGCAAGTGGCCCAAGGGCGACTTGCCGCCGAGACTCGAATCCTGGAAGCCGTCGAACAGGTCCTCCTTCCGCTTGCCGATTTGAAAGGGCAGCGGATCCTCGTCTCAGCCGGCCCCACCCAGGAGGCCATCGATCCGGTTCGCTACATTTCCAATCGCTCGTCGGGAAAGATGGGCTACGCCATCGCGGAAGCGGCCAGAAACCGAGGCGCCGAGGTCATCCTCGTCAGCGGCCCCACCGCGCTTACACCTCCGGCCGGCATCCGTGTCGTCCCGATTACCACCGCCAAAGAAATGGCAGAGGCCATGGCGGCTCAGTTCAGCTGGTCCTCTATCGTGATCATGGCTGCAGCCGTGGCGGACTTTCGCCCCAAGAGCCCCGCGTCACAGAAATTGAAAAAGGGGACCGCCGCCATTCCGCCGCTTGAGCTGGAACGGGCTCCCGATATTCTGGCGATGCTCTCGGCCAAACGGACTTCCCAAATCCTGGTCGGCTTCGCCGCCGAAACGCAACACCTTGTCCAGCATGCGACCGACAAGCTCACGGCGAAAGGCCTCGACCTGATCGTCGCAAACGATGTGGCGCGAACAGGGGCGGGATTCGGCAGTGAACGGAATGCGGCCATCATCCTTTCCCGCACCGGAATCCAGCAGGCCTTCGACCTCCGTCCGAAATCACAATTGGCTCACGATATCCTCTCGACCATTGTAGAATTTGCGAAGAGCGAACCTCGCAAACAGACTCCGGCTTCCGTGCGATAGGAGCCTCAATGGCATCAGGATCCCGAGCCAACGCCGCTGAAATCGATCGTCATGCGACCACCCTGGCGAAAGACCCTGCCTCCAAGGCCTTTATTCCATTGGCTGAGGAGTATGGCAAAGCCGGGATGTGGTCCGAAGCGGCAGGAGTTCTCGAAGATGGGCTGAAATACTACCCCGGATTCATCACGGCGATGGTCGCGCTCGGCCGAGCCTATGACCAACTCAGCCAACCGACCAAAGCCAAAGCCATTCTGGAGGAAGCCATCAAGATCAGTCCGGAAAACCTCCGGGCGCATCGGACCTTGGCAAAGATCTACACAGCCGAAGGCTCCATCGCCGAGGCGCTCCGCTCATGCGACGTGATCCTGGCCCTCAATCCATTGGATCAAGAATCGCTCTCGCTACGCGCCTCCCTGGGCGCCGCCATCCAGAACGTATCCGAAACGTCTAAGACACCGTCGGCAAAAGCAACCGTGGCCCCGCCCCAAGCCCCTGTTGTCGTGCCTCCGCCACACCCGCCGGCAGTTGCAGAGCTAGCCGCCCTAGCCCAAGAAGCGGAAACCGCTGCACCAGTGGTAGAGCCAGCCATACCGAATGTCATGGCCGCTGTCACCACCATGGCCTCCGCTCTTGAAATCGACCAGCCCCTGGCACAAAAGCCGTCGCCCATTGACGCTGCAGTGACGGCTGAACTCGTCACCGAACAGACCCCATTGTCTACTCCATCACGAAACCAGGCAGCCGCCAGTCGACTGGAGCAGATGCTGCAGTCCATCCACGCTCGCCGCCGTGACCGGCCTTCTCCCGAAGCCGCCACAGCGTCATCTCAATCCTGACCAAAGGTTTGACCCTCTCCAACGGGGCTGCTAGAATGCCGCCGCCGAGCGTCTTGTTCATGCCATCAATCTTTTTCGCGACTTCGGAGGCAGTGCGTACCAGAGATGGTTCGGATCCTTGTGCTACATGGGCCCAATCTCAACCTGCTCGGGACCAGAGAACAATCGATTTACGGCACGACTACGCTCGATGAAATCGATGCGGCCATTGCCCAGACAGCCGAGAGCTTGAATATTGCAGCCGATACCCGCCAATCGAATATGGAAGGAGAGCTGGTCACCTGGATCCAGGAGGCGCGGACGGGATATCACGGCATCATCATCAACCCGGCGGCGTACACCCATACCAGCGTGGCTATTCGGGATGCCCTGGCCGCCGTCGCCCTGCCGACCGTAGAAGTGCATCTCTCAAACATTTATCAGCGGGACGCATTTCGGCATCATTCATATATCGCGGGTGTGGCGATGGCGCAACTTTCCGGCTTCGGACCGGCCGGTTATCTCCTCGCCCTCCAGGGGCTCCTCGAACACCTCCTGGCACAGGGCACCAAAACAGGCGGGGCCGCATCAAGACCCGTCCGTCGAACCCGCCGACAAAAAGCATGAGCACCGCGTATCGATTCACCGTGCGAGGATGAAGGGAGTCTGCAGTGATTTCGACCGTTGATTTTCGCAATGGCGTTCGCCTGATGGTCGAAGGCGACCCATTTTACATCATCGAATTCCAACATGTGAAGCCGGGAAAAGGCGGCGCCTTCGTCCGAACCAAACTGAAAAGCTATCTCACCGGCAACGTGCTCGACCGTACATTCCGATCCGGCGAGCGTTTTGAAGAACCGAAGCTCGACGAACGAGAAATGCAATTTCTCTACGCAACCGGCGACGACTACACGTTCATGGATAACGAGAGCTTCGAGCAGCTGACATTCGCCAAACACACGCTGGGGGAGAATGCGGATCTGATTAAAGAAAACATGATCGTGAAGATTCTCGTCTACGAGCATCGACCGATCGACGTCGAACTCCCGAATTTCATCGAGCTCAAAGTCGTGGACGCCGATCCGGGCGTGCGCGGGGACACCGCCTCCGGCGGCACCAAACCCGCCACGGTCGAAACCGGCGCGATCATCAAAGTTCCCCTCTATCTGGAGGTAGGCACCGTGATTAAGATCGACACCCGCACCCGATCCTACGTGGAGCGCGTCAGGTGAGTACGCGGAAACCGGCTCGTCCGAAGACCAAACGGCCTCGACCGATCGTGCTCCCTCAGGCCTTCTCCGGAGCACAGGGGCAGGCCGACACTCTCTTGACCGGCACGCAGACGAAGCAAATCCAGGACCTGATCGATCTGCTCCGCCGGAATAATTTGACCGAGCTGGAACTCGAACGGCAGGGCGTCCGTATTCGTGTGCGGCATGAAGTCGGCATGAAGACCGTCACGACGTCGGTACAAGAAGCCGCTCCGACACCGACACAGTCCGGCAGCCAGCCGGCGGCGTCCGCCGGATCCTCGGCAGAAGACACGGCCGGAATGGTCACCATCACCTCGCCGATCGTCGGCACCTTCTACCGGTCACCGTCGCCCGATGCCGATCCCTATGTGGAAGACGGGGATTACGTGAAAAAGGGCCAGGTGCTGTGCATCGTCGAAGCGATGAAACTCATGAACGAAATCGAATCCGAAACCGACGGGCGTATCGTGAAAATCCTGGCGGAGAGCACGAAGTCCGTCGAATACGGACAGGCGCTGTTCCTGATCGATCCCAAAGCGACGCAATAGTCCGCCCCATCGATACACCTCGGAGTCACTGCGTGTTCAAGAAAGTCCTTATCGCCAATCGTGGAGAGATCGCCCTCCGGGTCGTCCGCGCCTGTAAAGAACTCGGCATCAAGACGGTCGCCATCCATTCGGAAGCCGACGCCGCCAGCCTGCACGTCCGCGCCGCCGACGAAAAGGTCTGCGTGGGCCCTGCCGAAGCGGCCCTCAGCTATCGCAACATTCCCAACGTCCTGAGCGCGGCGGAAATCTCCGGCGCCGATGCGATCCATCCCGGCTATGGATTTCTCTCCGAGAACGCTCACTTCGCCGAAGTGTGCGAATCCATCGGCATCAAATTCATCGGGCCGTCGTCCGAGAACATCGCCATGCTGGGCGACAAAGCCAAGGCTCGCGAAATTGTGATGAAGCGCGGCCTTCCCGTCACGCCCGGCAGCCCCGGTGAACTCCGGAGCGAAGATGAAGCGTTGCAGGCCGCGCAGAAGATCGGCTTCCCCGTCATCATCAAGGCCACAGCCGGCGGCGGCGGACGCGGCATGCGCGTCGTCAACAAAGCCGAGGATCTGGCCCGCGCATTCCAGGCAGCCCAGGCCGAAGCCAAGTCCACGTTCGGCAACGAAAGCGTCTACCTCGAACGGTACTTCCTCGAACCGCGCCATATCGAAGTGCAGGTCATGGCCGATCACCGCGGCCATGTCATCCACCTGGGCGAACGGGACTGCTCCATCCAGCGGCGGCACCAGAAGCTCCTGGAAGAAACTCCGTCACCGGCGATCGATGACAAGTTGCGAAAAGAAATCGGGCGTGTGGCAGTCGAAGCCGTCAAAGCCGCGCATTACCGGAACGTCGGCACCGTGGAATTTCTCCTCGACAAGGATCGCAATTTCTTCTTCATGGAAGTGAATACTCGCATTCAGGTCGAGCATCCGATCACCGAAATGGTGACCGGTGTCGATTTGATCAAAGAGCAGATCCGCCTGGCTGCCGGTCTTCCCTTGGCGATCCGGCAACAAGACGTCGTCATGAACGGCCACAGTATGGAATGCCGGATCAACGCCGAAGATCCGGAGAAATTCACCCCGTCGCCCGGCACCATCACCAAGTACAGCCCGCCGGGCGGATTCGGCGTGCGCGTCGATTCCGTGATGGAATCAGGCGCGGTGGTGTCGCCGCACTACGACTCGATGATTGCGAAGTTGATTACCCATGGCCGCGACCGGCAGGAGTCCATGGCCCGCATGCGCCGCGCCCTCGACGAATTCGTCATCGAAGGCATCAAGACCACCATCCCGCTCCACCGCCGCATCCTCGACGATCCCGACTTCCAAAAAGGCCACGTCTCCACGACGTTCCTGGAGCGGTTCCTGGCCAGCTAAGACCTAATCTATTCATCCAGCCATCTTCATACATCAGTCCCCTGGAATCCTTCATACGGTTCCGCCTAAAATACCTCCAATGAGAACCTCACGTAGCCATCATCCACTATCGGATCTTTACCTCATCCTCGATCCATCAGTCTCACCAGATAGACCGTTGAGCGAGGCCTTGACTCAATCTGCTAGAGCCGGGATACGGATCGTTCAGTACCGCAATAAGACTGCCTCGATGAAGGAGGCCTATGCGGAAGCCTTACCGCTCAGAAAGCTTGCGACGGAGTTAGGCGTCTTGTTCATTGTGAACGATCGATGTGATCTGGCCCTGGCTGTGGATGCGGACGGGGTACATCTGGGACAGGGGGATCTCCCGCTGGAGCTCGCACGGAAAGTAATGGGACCGGATAAGCTGATCGGCATCTCGACGCACAATCCCGAGCAGATACTGGCCGCCGGTGCGGGCAAGCCGGACTATCTGGGATTCGGTCCGATCTTCAAGCCGGGATCAAAACAGAATCACGACCCGGTGGTGGGAATTGAAGGACTCCGGGCCATTCGCTCACTGACCTCACTGCCGATCTTTGCCATCGGCGGGATTACGGTAGAGAACGTCGGGGAGGTGATGACGGCAGGGGCCAACGGCGTTGCGGTGATCTCAGCCATTCTGAAAGCACCGGATATCAAGCAGGCGGCCAGCGACTTCCTCGCCCAGATGCCAGCACAAGCCTTGTAAGCTTCTTCACCTCGCCGTTTGCCGCCAACTTTTCTACTGCCCGTTCAAACCGCGCGTCAACGCCAGACATATAAGTGAGCGGCCCAATCACCGGCACCCCGGCAGACTCTCGCAGCAACTCTAGAGTGGAATGTTCCTGTCGTCGCGCCACCGCATTCTTCACTGGCGTCGTCCGATTCAACACCAGTGCAAGGATCGGAATCTTTCGCTCACGTAACGCATTGAGCGTCAGCATTGCATGATTCACTCCGCCGAGCCTGGCTCGCCCGACAACCAACACCGGGACGTTCAACTTCTCGATCAGATCCAGCACATCCAGCGTTGGAGTCATCGGCACCTGCACGCCGCCCACGCCTTCAATGAGCAGCAAATCGTGCTGCGCTTGCAGCGCATGACAGGCCTGCATGATGGTCTGGATCTTGATGGTCCGCCGTTCAGCCCGCGCCGCATCCAACGGTGCAACCGGAAGTCGGAAAGCATAGGGCCTGACGAGATCAAGAGCATCCGATACCTGCGCCGCACGTGTGAGCCGTCCGGCATCAGAGGGGCGCCCCTTCGCCACACCGGTTTCGACCGGCTTCATCACACCGACATCGAGGCCCAGTCCTTTCAAGCTCCAAGCAAGAGCCGCAGTCACAAGCGTCTTACCGATCGCCGTATCGGTTCCTGTGATGAATACCCGAAGATTCTTCCTACCCATTGCCTCATACCCCATGCCACTCGCCTATAAGAACCGGCTATCGCAATTCCAAACCTGGCCCGACATATCGTTGAGCTGCGTCATATGCACGATCGTCCGCGCGACTTCTTCAAGGGCCGGTGGACGGCGAAGCGCATGGTCCGGCCAGTCATGATCATCAGACATCGCTCCCTCAGAGAGCCCGGTCCGGTGCCACCCCGGCAAGACCAGATTCACCCGCACGTTCTGCGGCCCCCATTCCTGTGCCGCGGTCTTCACGAGTCCCATCAAGCCGGCCTTCGATGCCGCATAGGCGGCCTGCCCTGATGATCCATGATAGCCCGCGTGCGAGCCGATCACGACGATCGAGCCTCCGCCTTGAGACAGCAGGGGCGGAACCATCGCCTGCAAGCAGAGAAAGGCGCCGGTCAGATTCGTCTGCACCACGTCAGCCCACTCATCCTCTGTCTGGCGCAATAAGAGACGACTTGCCGCAATACCTGCATTGCAGATGAGCGCGCTCGGCCGTGGCGCCTTCTTGCTAAACTCATCGATCATTTCTCGAACGGACTCAGCCTCTCGCACATCGGCCTGAAAGAGACCGCCGGTTCCACCGGTCACACGGACTACGCGTAGCGTCTTCGCAGCCTCTGACTTCCGCCGATGGTAGTGCACGCCGACATACCAGCCCGCTGCCGCAAAGGCGCGACAGACCGCACGCCCGATGCCGCCGGAGGCCCCGGTCACCAAGACCGAGAGCCGGCTTGGTTTTCGCGTCGCTGACTTTCGGACTGGCGAAACTCGTATTGAAGAAGCCATGGCGACAGGGATTATGTAGGCAGCTCGATGGCAACGCAAGTCTGACGAAGCCGGGCCGACGCGCGCCTTGCTGCCCCCGCAGCGCCTATGGTACGGTCATTCCAACAGAGGAGGATCTTGATGCCGTATATCTCCCAAGGACTGTCATCACTGGCATTGACGCTTGCCTGTCTCGCCGTTGGTTTCTTTATGACCGCGCCGCTGACGGCAGGAGAGCCGGTGCAGGTTGCAGACTCTCCCGATTATTTCCCGGACCAAATCGGCGCCCGCTGGCGATACCGCGGACAGATTTCCGAGGGTCCTCTGCAAATGATCGACAATAAATTTTTTTCCAATGTCTCCCAAGTCATGGGAACTAAAAAACTCAATGGCGTGACCGTGACCGTCTTCCACGATACCAATCCCGGAAATCACGGGGAATCCGACAGCTATTACCGCCGTGACGTCGTAGGCATGGTGTACTACGGATCTGACCCCGGCACGCCGCTTGAAAAGCAGATCGTGCCGTATCAGATCGTCCGCTTCCCCATGACCATTCCGTCGTCGTTTCAGCAATTCAGTCGGAACGGTCTCGACTTCGGCAGCGACATGGATCGTGACGGCGTCAATGAAAAAGTGGACATGATCGGCACGACCAGCCTGGTAGGACGCGAAACGATCACCGTCCCGGCCGGCACGTACCCCGATGCGGTCAAAGTGGAAGCCCGCATGACGATGAAAATCCATCTCTCCGGTGGAGATAAGCCGGCCCGTGGCACCGATGTGATGACTGCGTGGTTTGCCAAAGGCGTGGGGCTGGTCAAATACTTTGAGCGGCAGGAATTGTCGGCCTCAAAGGACGATCGCGGGATGGTGACGGAGATCACTGAGGAGTTGGAGGAATTTACTCCGGCTCCGGCTCGCTGATCAGTCCGTCGCCTCAAATCCTCGGCGCAGCGTATTCTCGCTGATGACCCGCGCAATCATGAATTGCTGTAGGTAGTCATCGCCTCCGGCCTTTGCGCCGACTCCGGAAAGCCGGTGGCCGCCGAACGGTTGACGACCGACTAACGCCCCGGTGATCGGACGGTTCACATAGAGATTCCCTACATCGAACCGCTCCCGCGCCAGCGCCAGATTCACCGGACTGCGCGAGTAGATGCCGCCGGTCAAGGCATAGCTCGTCGAATTCGCGATCTCCAGGGCCTCCGACACGGTGGCCGCTTTCATCACCGCCAGCACCGGTCCGAAGATTTCCTCTTGCGCCACACGATGGGGCGATAGCACATCGGCAAACACGGTCGGTCCTACGAAGTACCCCGGGCCTTCGGTCGATCGACGAACCAAGAGCCGGCCTTCCTGCTGACCCATTGCAATGAACGCCTCGATTCGTTCCTTCGCTCCGGCATCGATCACCGGACCGACCTGGGTGCCGGGATCGAGCGGATCGCCGATGGTGAGGCTCATCACGGCGTCATGCAATCGTGAGAGAAATTGGTCATAAATCCCTTCCAGCACAATCGCTCTCGAACAAGCCGAACATTTCTGCCCGGCATATCCGGTAAAGGACGTCACGACGCCCGCTATGGCCTCATCGAGATCCGCCGTGTCATCGACGATGATCGCATTCTTGCCGCCCATTTCGGCGATCACACGCTTGACGAGACCCCGGCCAGGCTGAACGGCCGCTGCGCCGGCGATCAACCGCAGACCGACGTCCTTTGAGCCGGTGAACGCAATGGTCGATATCTCCGGACTCGCGGCCAGCGCCCGACCGATTTCCGGCCCTCCGGGCACACAGATCAGTGCGCCGGACGGGACGCCGGCCTCATGCAGGATGTCGGTCAGCAATCGGCCCATGAGCGGGGCACGCTCAGATGGTTTGAATACAACGGCGTTGCCGGCAACCAAGGCCGCGCTCACCATGCCGGTCGGAATCGCGAGAGGAAAATTCCACGGCGCAATCACCGCCGCCACGCCGCGCGGCGCATAGACCCGATGATTGCGCTCCCCAGGGTAATGGCCCAACTGAAGCGGGAAGGCCAACCGGTCCATGTGCCTGGCGTAGAATTCGAGGAAATCGATGGCTTCCGCCACATCCCCATCCGCCTCCCGCCAGGGTTTGCCGACCTCGATGATTTCCCACGCGGCCAGTTCCTTCCGACGTTCCCGCATGAGGGCCGCCGCATGCCGCATGACGGCAACACGCTCCGCTACAGGCCGACGCCGCCATTCCGCCGCGGAAAACACCGCCAGGTCCACCGCCGCAGCCACATCTGGAAAGGCGGCGGATGGCACCAGCGCCACAACCTCACCGGGGCGCGCCGGATTGCGCGACTCCATGAGTGGTCCGGTCAACCGAAGCTCCCGATGCGGCGATTCCCACCTGCGCCCCGTCTGCGAGCGAACCTTGCCGATTGCCTCTTGCATCGCCGCCCGACTAGCGGCCTTCGAAAAATCGCAATGCGGTTCATTCAGAAAATCATCGGAGACGCGGGAAGACGTTATCGGGGATGAAGACACAACTACCGAAGGAGCCAAGAGCGTGCTCAATGATTGCGACTCGACATATTCTTTGCGCAGGAAGGATTCGTTCGATGTGTTCTCCAGCAAGCGCCTGACGAGGTAGGCCATGCCCGGCAAAAGACGTCCGACCGGCGTATAGAGTCGCACGCGCCGTCCATGAGCCACCATCGCATGCTGGAAGGGTTCGGCCATGCCATAGATCATCTGATATTCAAGCGCCTCCGGCGGAACAGCGAGCGATTCTGCCACGGCCTCAATCACGGCCAAGGTCCGAAGATTGTGCGTGCCGAAGGCAGGACGAATCAAATTACGGTGCTGAAGCACCAGAGGAATCAGCGCTTCATAGTTCGCATCCGTCTCGAATTTCTGCTCAAACAACGGCACCGGCCATCCCGCCTGACGATGGCGAACGGTGTCGGAATCCCAATAAGCCCCCTTCACCAAGCGGATCGTGATCGGGGTGCCACGCCGGTCGGCCCATGCGATGAGATCGCGCACATCCCGCTCCGTCTCACGATGGTAGGCTTGCATCGCGACGCCGGCATGCGCAAAGGATCGGTACGCCTCTTCCGTAAACAACCGTCGAAAGATGTCCAAAAGCAGGTCTTTACTTTCAGCCTGCTCCATATCGAAGATCAGTCCGCACGCCGTCGCCGCCGCCAGATCCACGATGGGCCGTAAGCGCGCCGCCACCGCGCGATAGGTCCCGTCGGGATCGATGGGGTCCAACCGGGAGGTGAGCGCGGAGATCTTCAGCGAGAGCTGGACGCGTGGAAGAAATCCGAGATGGTCCCGTTCCAAACGAGCAACTGACGGCCAACGAACGGTCCCTTGCGCGAGTTCGGATAATGCCGCGAGGCAACGATCCCGATACTGGTCGGCTTCCAGATTGCTGATCGTCGCTTCGCCCAACAGATCGACAGACCAAGCCCGTTCTTCCTTCCACAATCCCGCAAGAACGGGGAGGGCCTCGGCCACCGATCCTCCGGCAATGAACGTCCGTGCCATCTGCTCGACTTGATGACGAATCGATTTCCCTGTGATCGCGGTTCCCAAACTCGTGGTAAGAGCCTTCATTCCCCACTGCAGTCCAAAGACGCGGCCATGCCTCGCGCCCCAATATTCTTCCGCCAGCTTCACGACCGCCTGGTCGGACACCAGGGCAGGGAGCACATCGATGAACCGGAATAACTGCACCTTGAACGCCGGATCTTTCATCGCCAGATTGATCACACCTTGCGACCACCAGCGCGCCTCGAAAACGGTCGGCGCGCGTCCGGCAGACAGCTGCGAAAGACGGGTTCCAATACGGATAATGGCGGGTTCGAGTGATACTGCAAACGACGTCATGCGGCCCCCTGAACGATGACCACTCTTGACCCGATCAGTATACGCTGATCGCTCACCGACTGCGTCATCTGAAATGCGCATCCTCTTCTCGGACTGTCGCGGGCGGAATAACCCAAATCCAGAGATAGAACTTCCGCCATGTTCGTTGGGCAGGTTGTCGACC
>CAZWOX010000016.1:0-65523 GCA_964635345.1 uncultured Nitrospira sp. | reverse complement strand
GGTCGACAACCTGCCCAACGAACATGGCGGAAGTTCTATCTCTGGATTTGGGTTAGCCATGCACGGCCAGCTTTATGTATACTTTCAGACAGGAGGGAGAAACGATGATCCGAACCGTCGAAGCGGTAATTGATGAGCACGGTAATGTGCGACTGCTAGAACCTGTCCTTCTTCCTGCAGCCCGGCGAGCACTGGTCATGATCTTGGAGGAACATCCGGTGGCCGGGGTGCCAGAAAGTGCACTGCTCAGTGAAGCGGCGCTGGCCGAGGACTGGAACCGGCCGGAAGAGGACGAAGCATGGTCACATCTTCAGCAGGTGCGGTAGTCCTCGTCCGCTTTCCCTTTTCTGACTTGTCGCAGACAAAACTGCGTCCGGCTGTGGTGCTTGCTGACGCTGGCCGGGGCGACTGGATTCTGTGCCAGGTGACAAGTAAGCCTTACGGCGACGGCCGGGCAATCAAGCTGGAGGACACCGGCTTTGCCGCTGGGTCGCTGCGAGTACTGAGCTATGCCCGTCCTGGTAAACTCTTCACTGCCAATCAGGATCTCATCGTCTCAGAGGTTGCCACACTGAAGTCGCAATCGTTGAAGCAAGTCGTCGATGCAGTGGTGGACCTCCTGCGTGTCGGCAACTCGTCATAATGCGGGTGTGTCTGAGAGAGATTATGCCTAACAAGGCGATGGAGACCGCCGCCAGAAAAGCGAGCAGCGGCATTACTGTTTCGGCTGGGTCGACGGAGGAGTCCTGACCGTCCGGTTTACGTTTCGCAATGACGTCATTCGGATCTTCGGGGCCGGCTACTGGCGGAAAGGCAGGCGAATATATGAGCGAGAAAATCACGTACACGGACGAACCCCTCGGAGACCTCAAGGTCGTTCCTGACTTCCTTCCTCGGCCCGAGGACCTCGTCTTTCGGGACGAAGGCGTCAAGGTCACCATCGCGTTGAGCAAGAGAAGTGTCGAGTTCTTTAAGGGTGAGGCTCGGAAACATCACACCCAGTACCAGCGCATGATCCGGCGGCTGCTCGACGCCTATGCGGAACATCATTCGCAATCTCTAACCACACGCTCAACTCGGACGCGCGCCAAATTAGCGCGCGCCGGTTAGCTCTGCGTTATGCCATTGATCATCTGGATAGGTAAGAGCTTCCTGATTCTGGGCATATTCCATATGGTCGTGCCCACCGCAGTCAACGCGGCAACCCGGAACAGTTGGGCCAAGCTTCCCGTGATGTTGTTCTGCGCACTCGTTGCTGGTGCTTTTATGGCGTGGCTTCGCTACGTGCCATATCTCCTTTTCTTCGTCTGGCTGTCTCGCGGTCGCTCACTTTTATCGTTATGCGCCTAGAACAGAGGAAGATTACGGATGCAACCCACGCTTGTTGCAGTTGAGCCGTTCACGGTGACCGGCCTATCGGTGCGAACAGTCAACCGCGACGAGGCCGACCCTTCGCTGGCGAAGCTGCCCAAGCTATGGGGAAAGTTCTATGGGCAGCACGTGCCCGACAAAATACCCAGTAGACGGGCCGGTTCGCTCGTGTACGGAGCCTATTCGGACTACGAATCCGACGCCTCCGGACCATACACCGTCACGGCCGGGGTGCAGGTGAGCGTTCCCCTGCCTGACTGTAACTCTGTAGCGGCGCGAGGCGGTCTGTACCTCGTCTTCGAGAGCCAAGGTGCCATGCCCCAAGCAGTCATTGATGGTTGGTCGGCGGTTTGGCGCTACTTTGCGCAACCTCAAAAGTACAAACGCTTGTTCGCCACGGACTACGAGGAGTATCGAGGGCCAGATCGTGTCGCGATCTTTATCTCGGTTGCAGAGGCGAGCGCCTAACAGCCGGTCGCAGCGGACGGTCCGCCCCGCGGCCAGCCGTTGAACTGGAGCGTTCGGGCACCACCCGATGATCGGAGCACTGAATGAAGCACGGAGTCCGCTTAGCTCTCATCTCGGCGTTGTATATGTCGTCTTGCGCTTGGGACGTTTCCACTATCCCGTTGCGCGGCGAACTCGCCGGACAGCAAATAACGACGACCGTCGACTCGCTCATAGCGAGCTATTACGTTGAAAGCTACCTTGGGGGTGCGAGACACAGGGAAGATTGGGATGTAGCGCTCGATGCGATTCATCGCGAGCTAGGCGACCGCCTTCCCACTTCTGCGGAGCTTCGAGATTGGTCGCGGCTGTACTCCACGGATTTTGCTGCTCTAGTGCTCGCGCGCCAGCTTTTCCGGCAAGTGCAAAAGCAAACGCTCGGCACGCTGTTTCAGGAGGAGCAATCTACTGTGTTGAGCGCCTATCGGTCGGGCGATCTCGATGCTCTAGCGGTCGACCCTGACTTTCTTATCCTCTTTGTGCCGGGCTGGCTCTACAAGTCCGACCCGACAACGGGAGCTGACTTCGCGCGGTTCAGAGCGCATCTGAGTCGACATGGGGCACGGGTGGCTCTGATCGAGACCGGGGAAAATCTATCCGTTGAGGAGAATGCGAAACTGATCGAGGCGAAAATTCTTCATCTCTTAGTTTCGGGACAACAACTCATCCTTGTCAGCGGCAGCAAAGGCGGTCCTGAAGTGGCCCTCGCATTGTCGAACCTCCGGGACCATGCGGCGCGACGGCAGGTTAAGGCCTGGTTGAATATCGGCGGTTTACTTCACGGAACGCGCCTCGCGGACGTTGGGCTAAGCTGGCCTACCAGCTGGTTCGTCTATCTCGCTGTGCTCCCGGACGGTTCGTTCGAAGGCATCAGAAGCTTGTCCACGGCACAAAGCACCATACGGCTTAACGCCATAGAACTTCCGCGGGACACCCTGATCGTCAACTATCTCGGTATTCCTTTGTCCGGTCAGGTTTCTGATCAAGCACGCGGCGGCTATTCGCGTCTCCAACCGGACGGGCCGAATGACGGCCTGACCCCCCTTGCGGATGCTATTGCCCCGAACAGCGTGACCATTCCCGAGCTAGGCATCGATCATTATTTCCGTCGTTCCGACATCGATCTGAAATCTCTCGCGTTGGCGCGAGCCATTACTCGGTACCTCAAACAGGGCGGTGCCCAACAGGTCGCTGCAGCGGCCGCGCCGCAAGCGGCGCGTCGCTGAACTTTGCGTGTGTGCCGGGCATGGCACATATGCGACAATCCCCGCCGACGGCACCTTGACAAAGGCACACAAGGGACAGATATTGCAAATGTTTCTAGCAGGAAGGCTTAAGAACTAAAATGGGATAGACCGTGTGCGTATCCCAGGGCCCTAAGCGGTTCACGTATTACTTCGAGCGCACATGATCATCGCTCGCATAGCTTTCTGCCTTTTCGTTGCGGCAACGCTGTTCTGGGCCTTTGGGTTCGCCGCCGAACGGATGGCGGGAACAGAACCTTCCTTTTGGTCATACGCGGCACCTGCTATTCTTGTAACCGCCATCGCCACTTTCGGGGTTTTCCGCACGTGGCCGCGCTTCCTCACGATTACGCCGGGTACAACCGCACGCTTTCTCCGCGCAATCGCGGTATGGACCTTTGTCTCGTACGTCCTAGGCATGCTTGCGGTCGGCGGGCTGGCTTACGTGCTCCTGAATCCGAGCGGTCAGCCATCCGAGGCCATGCGAAGTGAAGCGTCTTTGGCCGTATACATTCTCGCGCTCTGGTTTCCGCTCTGGTTCGCGCCAGCCATAGGGCTATCTTTGGGGTGGTGGCAAACAGCAATGCCTGTGCGCTCTAACAGCACAATCGAGAGGGATGCGCGCTCCTCATTGTGAACGTTCGGCGCCTAACTGGTGGGGGCGAGGGTTCGAGAAAAGTGTACCGGGAGTCTTTTCTTAACTCCAGGCTGTTCAAGGCGGCAGGGAGCGGGGCCACCGAGTTTTATTCGTCACGCATCACCGATCACACGTCACGGTCTTTACGGCTCCACCACCACATCCACAAACGCCGGTAGGCTATCCGCGCCTTTTTTATCGGTCACGCGCAGCTTGAACCGATAGGTACGCGGCTCGGAAACGTGGGGGGCTTGGAAGGAGGCTTCGGGGCCGTTCACATCCAGGAGCGGGACTTTGCTGCCGCGGACCTGGCTCCACGCGTAATACAGCGCTTCGCCTTCCGGATCGCGGCTGTTCAACCCGCTCAGTTTCACCTTGGTTCCGGCCTTTACGGTCTTGTTCCTGCCTGCATCGGCTACCGGCGGTTCGTTGGGTTCGTCGTTCACGCTCACATTGATATCGAGCGATGCCTGCTTGCCGCGATTGGTCACGGTCAGGATCGTTTTGCCGTTGCCGACGATCTGTAACATGCCGCCGCTCAGGACTTTGATGACGGCGGGATTGGCGCTTTGGTAGGTCGTGCCGCTGGCCGGCGAGGCGAGCGGCCGCACGACGCCGTCGGCGAATTCGCCGACGACCGGGAGTTCGAACACCTTCCCCATTGAATCGACATGGCCGAATGCCGAGGATTGCCCGGTGCGTCCCAGTTGCAGGGGTTTGTCGGTTTCGAAGTCGATGGTCTGGAGCGCCGCATCCGGTTCGACCGTGACGATCACTTCGTCGAACATGGTGCGGGTACCCAGTCGTCCGCGCGAAATTTCTGCCACGGCCAGCAAGCGCATCAGGCCGACCGCTTCTTTCGGAACTTTCAGGGAACCGCCGAAGGGCGGCGTGTGGTCGGAGCTTGACGAGAGGGCGGCAACGGCGACGACCGGCGCGCCCGAGATGCTGTCTTTCTGAAAGAAGCGATCGTCGCCCAGCCGGTCTTGCTGCGGCATGATCGAGGCGTCGGAGTCGTCCTGCTGCACAAGGGTTTCAGCCAGCTCACCGTACCAGTAGTAGCGCACTTTCACGATGCCGCTGTCGGCGCCGAGATCGACCTGGGCGGTGACCGTTTGACCGGATTTCAGGGTCGAGCCTTCGGCCGGCGTCACAATCTTAAACGCAAACGCCTGCTCCACCGACAGCGCGCTGCCTAGAGCCAGCGCGCAGAGGTACATGTTCCGAGACCACGTTTGACGTTTCACGTTTGACGTTTCACGCTGCACGGCTACCTCGTCAGGTGGTAGGGCACATCGGTCAACACGACACGATCTTTGAAGAGCAGTGCCCCTTTTAAGAGCAGCGCCCGTTGATTGTGGAGAATATTCTGCCACCAGCGGGCCGGAAGAATTTCCGGGATGACGACGGTGATCCAGCAATCGGGATCTTTTTGCTGAAGTTCTTCGATGTAGCCCAGGATCGAGCCCAGGATGGAGCGGTAGGGCGAGGGCAGCACAACGAGCGGAACGCCGCAGCCCCACTGGGCCCACTTTATTTCGACGAGCGCGGTTTCTTCTTTGTCGACATCGACCAGGATGGCGCGAATTTCACCGCCTCGGCTGCGGGCGTAGTCTACGGCGCGGACCACCGAGCGATTGACCCCTCCGATCGGCATAATCACGAGATTGCGGCGGGGCCGCGGTGGGCGTGTGTCTCGGGTGAGTGCCACTTGCTCCTTGACCGCTTTGTAGTGCGATCGAATCCCCCGGAACATCATGATGAGGATTGCGACAAGCAGGAACACGATCCATGCGCCCTGCACAAATTTCGTGGTGGCAATGATGACAGTTGCCACGCCGGTGGTGATCGCGCCGATGCCGTTGACCACGAGTTTCTTGCGCCAGTGCAGTCCCCGTTTGACCAGCCAGCGTTTGACCATGCCGGCCTGGGACAGGGTGAACGAGACGAAGACGCCGATGGCATAGAGCGGGATCAACGCATGGGTATCGCCGTGGAAGACCACGAGCAGCAGGCAGGCGAAAAACCCCAGGATGAAAATGCCGTTGGAGAAGACCAATCGATCGCCGAAGCTGGCCATTTGATGCGGCATGTACCCGTCCCTGGCCAGGATGGACGACAGATGAGGAAATCCTGCGAAGGCGCTGTTGGCGGCCAGGACGAGGAGGAGCATGGTGCCGATCTGGACCGCATAGTAAATGGTGCCGGAACCGAATGTGAGGCGCGCCAATTGCGAGACAACCGTTTCATCTTCCTTGGCGAGAATGCCGTAGTGGTAGGCCATCCAACTGATGCCCATGAACAGACCGGCGAGGATGGCCGACATCCAGACCATTGTCGCGGCGGCGTTCTTGGATTCCGGCTCGCGGAACGCTTTCACTCCGTTGGAGATGACTTCCATTCCGGTGACGGCCGAACAGCCGGCGGCAAAGGCGCGCAGGATCAGAAACAGGGTCACCCCGTCCAGGCTGTCTTGGCCGGCCGTGGGGGGAGGCGTTACGGGCGCGGCTCCTGGTCCGACCAGAGATTGGATCGTCCCAAGGACGACCATCAGGCCGAGGGCGCCGATGGCAAAGTAGGTTGGCACCGCGAAAAACTTTCCCGACTCGCGCACGCCCCGGAGGTTCATGACGATGATGAAGAGAATCGCAGTCAATCCCAGTGCTTCCCGGTGGGGGAACAGGACTGGGATGGCTGATGTGAGGGCGGCTATGCCTGCCGCGATGCTGACCGCGACGGTCAGAATATAGTCGATCATGAGCGCGCCTGCGGCGATCAAGGCCGGGAGCTCGCCGAGGTTGGACCGGGCGACAATGTACGCGCCGCCCCCCTCGGGGTACTCGTAGATGATCTGACGGTAGGAGATGGTCAGAATCAGGGTCAGAATCAGAATGGCGATGCTCACGGGAATTGACCAGGAGACAGCGGCGGAGCCGGCCAGAATCAGGACGAGAAGAATTTCCTCCGTGGCGTAGGCCACCGATGAAATCGCATTTGAGGAGAAAATGGCTAGAGCCAGCGTTTTGGAGAGCCGTTCATGTGCCGCCTGGGCAGTCTTGAGAGGGTCACCGACGAGCCAACGTTTCAGAAGCATGGCGCATTATCGCACAACCGGCAGGAGGAAGGAAAAGACGCGCGGGGGTGGTGCTGGATAACGAGGGTGAGATCTAGCGCTGTCCGTAGGTTGCCGCAAGGGTGTAGCCGTTTCGGCAGTCGATGCAATACGACGGAGAAAATACCACTTGCTTGGCGTGGAGACGGTGGCGAATCACGTAGGCCTGGAGCTGGGTCCAGCCGCTCGCTTGGGCAGCGTCCGTACCGTGGTCGTAGACTCGTCGGCAAAGCTCGCACATGGGAATGACTCGGGTCGTGGTCTCAGGCATTGTCGTCCGTTCACTCTATGATCGTGGTCCCTGCGGGCGTGATGGGGGTGAGAGCGCTGCAGGGTGTTGAATGCGTTCACCACGAAGGATTCGCGTCAAAAAGCTTGTCAGGTCGCTGGTGCGCTGCTTGACCAGAAAACCTGACGCCCCTGCCTCAAAGGCCGCCGCTGCGTAGGCCGTATCATCATGGGTTGAAAAGAAGACGATCTTGGTTGCCGGGAGGAGCCGTGAGAGCTGCCGGGTTGCGGCTAAGGCGTCCCCGAACGAGGGCGCGAAATCCAGGAGGGTAAGAGCCGGCTGGTAGTGTTGCGCCGCCAGCACCAGCGATTCGCTGTCCATCACGCTGGCCACTATGTCAAAGTCGCTATCCACCATGGCTTCCGTGAGCGCCAGCATGGCGCGAGACGAGTCGCCGAGGACGACGGCGGGGCGAGGCGCTGGTGTCACAATCTCGATTCCCTCTAGTTCGACCTAAGACAGGGGGGGACTATAAGGGACTTGGGGCGGCAAAGCACGCGTAAGATTACGAGGGTGCCGGAAAGAAAATTACCAGGGAACCGTTGGCGGATAGGCCGGCTACGATAGACTCACCAGCCCGTTCGTCAGCGCAAATTTGATCAGTTCGACGGTGCTATGGAGATTCAGCTGTTGCATCAGCTGGGCTTTATGAAATTCGACGGTCCGATGTGAAATATTCAACTTTCCTGCGATGTCTTTGGCGGAGAGCCCGTCGACGATGAGTTGTAAGACTTCCTGCTGCCGGGCCGTGAGTTCGACGAGAGGCTGCTTGTCGCCGGCCAGCATCCCGTCGACCACCTCTTTGGCGATCAGCGGGGTCACGTAGGTCTGTCCCCGCAGCACGGTGTGGAGGGCCTGAGTCAATTCGTCTCCCAGTGACTGCTTGAGGATATAGCCGGACGCTCCGGCTTGAAAAGCGGCGCGAATGTAGGCGGGATCCGCGTGCATCGTCACAAACACCAGCTTCGTCGAGGGAAACGTGGATTTCAGGGCGCGGGCTGCTTCAATGCCGTTCATCGTCGGCATAGAAATGTCGAGGATGACGATATCCGGGCGATACTGCGCCACGGCCTGCAGCAGCGCCTGTCCATTTCCGACGGTCGCCAGGAGTTCGCACTGGGATTCCAGGAGGCGCCGAAAGCCTTCGAGTACCAGGGTGTGGTCGTCGGCAAGGATGACGGTCGGTTTCTTCATGGAGCAGGGGGCTCGGACAACGGGAGGTGCACGTGGATCTCCGTACCTTGCCCTGGGTGAGACTGTACGCGAGATGTTCCGCAAAATGCCAGTGCCCGCTCGCGTAAGTTGAAGAGGCCGAGGCCTTGTCGTTCGTGCTGGGCGGCATCGACTTCGAACCCGACGCCATTATCGCGAACCGTGAGATCGAGTTCTCGCTCGTTACCGAACAGTTCCACTTCCACGCGTGTTGCTTTGGCGTGACGGGAGATATTCGACAGGCATTCCTGGACGATTCTGTAGACGGCTGTGGCAATCGCTTTGGACGGCGAAGCGCTGAATGGAGGATTGACCAGCAGCGTCTTAATCTTTGTCCGGTGGGTAAAATCATCAAGCAAGCGCTTGAGCGCGGCGTCCAGCCCCAGGTCGTCCAGGATCGAGGGATGAAAGCGATAGGCCATGCGTCGGACATCTTCTGAGAGAAGGAGGATGTCTTGCTGGCTTTGATGCAGGGTGGTCCGAACCGATTCAGGTAGAGCCTGTTCGGGCTGCTCCAAGGCGCGAAGGCCGAGAGTCAGCATGGCTAAACGCTGATTGATGTCATCATGTAAGTCGTGCGCGATGCGTCGCCGCTCTTCGTCCTGCACGGTCAGAAGGCGGCTGGTCAGGGCGCGCAGCTCTTCCTGCGTCTGGCGCAGCGCCAGTTCCTTCGCCGCAATTTCAGCCGTACGGCTCTGCACGCGCGTTTCCAGTGATTCATTGACGCGCCGCAGCAGCGTTTCTGTTTGTCGGCGTTGAGCGAGAAACAGGATGGGCGCCCAGATGGCGACCAGACTGAATGTCCGGTTCAACAGGGCCACCCAGAGGGGAACGCCGGGAATGGATGGGCCGAACCAGGCCCCGACGATGGTGAGGGCGGAGCATCCCGCGGCGGTCGCGACGGGAAGCCGGGGTGATGGGCTGAGTGCGGCGAGAAACACCACGCCCGCGTAGAGTACGGCGTTCGCGACTCCTAATGGCAGTAAGAGATCGAGGCCAAAGAGCGCAAAGCTGACCCCAACAATAAGACTATGAAACAGCAGCGGTTGAGGCGTCATGACATTCTGTCGGTTCTGTCGAAGTCGGGGCGTGCAGAAGCCTGCGGATTGCGCATTATGTGAGAGTGACGGGCGGCGCGGCAAGTAGGCATGAGAATCGACCGAAGACGATTAGGTGTGGCGATAATACGAGAGACTCATGACAGATGGACGAGGGGAATGAGTAGAAGATGAGGCATTCAGCCCCATTTGAGCAGCGAGCTGTCTAAGGGGGTTGACACGAACTTTTAAGTTCAGTATCGTGCGGCCTCTTTCGGGAGGATCAGTCGCTTTCGTTTGGGAGACGAAGGTTTTATATAAACGTATTGAGTGCATTTGTTTCTCTGGGTCTGTTTTACATAGGTTCATCATCATAACAAGGAGGCCGGTCCATGTTATCTCACACGCCACGGGTTTGTGTGCCTACCCGTATGCTTGGCGCGATGGCGGCGGTAGCCCTATTGTGGGCGCCGCCGGCATCTGCCGAGACTGCCAACCCCGCAGGTCATGCGGCTCCGCAAGTCGCGATGACTCATCAACTTCCAGCTTGGGCGGAACAACTCAAAGGTCAGACGATCGTCGAAGACGCCATGTCCGGAAAGGGCGAGCGTTCGGCGATGGTCGAGCAGCAGCACCAGCGCATTATGGAGCACATGAGCCATGATCCGCAGGTGCAGGGCGTCAATACCGGCATGTACAACACCCAGTCGATGATGCACCAATATGGCGCGGGTGGACAGGATATGCTGTTGGTGTCCGATCCCCGGGTCGAGCCGGTGGCGCTGGCAGGCGGCGGCAAGTGCCCCGCAACGGCGCCGGTGAAGCAGTATAACGTGTCCGCGATCAACGTCGAGATTACGCTGAATCAGTGGCTCGATTTCTATCCGGGCTACATGTATGTGCTGGATGAAAATCTTGACAAGGTCCGTGCGGAAGAAGCGACGAATAAAGCCGCGCGCGACAAGGAGGGCTCCGATCCAGGAGCCATCATCCCCGGCGTGCAGGCGCAGTGGATTCAGCCGCTGACGATCCGCGCCAACCAGGGCGATTGCCTCAAGATCAAGTTGAGCAACAAGCTGGAAGGCGGCGAAGAAGTCAGTCTGCATATTCAGGGATCCTCCATGGTGGTGAGCGCCACCGGTGCCGCTGCAATCACGACCAACTCGGATACGATTGTTGCCAAGGATAAGAGCGGCGATTACGAGTGGTATATCCACCCGAGCACCCAAGAAGGCGTCCGTCAGTTCCATACGTTCAGCAACGACCGTGAGCTGACGGTGATGGGGATGTTCGGCTCCTTCGTCGTGGAGCCCCGCGGTTCTTCCTATTGGGAGGCGCTCGGGAGCGGTGAGGCAACCCCGGCCAGCAGCGGCTGGCAGGGCATGATCAAGAACGGCACCGGTCCGGACTTCCGCGAATTCGTGCTCTATTATCACGAAGTCGGCGACGAAGCCTTTCGCCCGCTGAACAAAAAGGGTGACTTCTTGCCGCAGCGCGATCCGTTGACCGATGCCTATCGTCCGGGTGGCCGCGCGATCAACTATCGCAGCGAGCCGTTCGGCATCAACAATATGCACGTGCAGCATGAGTACTTCGGCTTCGAAGACGAGTCGATGGGCTACAGCTCCTACACGTTCGGCGATCCGTCGCCGACGATTCCTCGTTCCTACATCGGCGACCCGGCGAAGTTCCGTCTGGTTCACGGTGGCTCCGAAGTGTTCCACAGCCACCATCCGCACGGTGGTTCGATCCGGTGGCCGCGCAGCCCGCGGGCGATCGATGACATGAACCTCTGGGCGACCAGCACGAACGGTCCGGTCAAGTATCCGGTGATCCGGGCGAAGACCGACCGTGTCGACGTGGAAGTCATCGGCCCGTCGGAAGCCCTCGATCTGGAAACCGAGTGCGGCTCCGGCCTCTGCCAGCAGCTGGCCGGCGACTTCCTCTTCCATTGCCACGTCGCGCACCACTATGTGGCGGGCATGTGGGGCTACTGGCGCGTGTACAACACGATCCAACAGGGCGATCTGCGGAACGACGTGATGCCGGATCTGCGTGAGTTGCCGGATCGCAAGGGCCGTATCAAGCTCCCGATCTCATCCGATAAGTTGATCGGTCAGACCGTCGATTGGTTCGGCAAGCAGTTCACGATTACCGATAAGGGCAAGAGCAACTGGAAGACCAACCCGGCCGTGATCACCATCAAGGATTGGGTGGCGATGCAGTTGCCGACTATGGGCAAGCCCGGTCACAAGGATGACGAGAAGGGCCAGACACTGGCCTACGATGCCACGGTGTTGGATTGGACCTGGAGCGGCAACGTGGCCATGAGCGAACCCGAGAGCACGATCGATAATCCCAAGTACAAGTCGACGCATCCGGGCAAGCGGCATCCGATCATGTTCGAGCCGTTGACCGGCAAGGTGGCGTGGCCGCATCTGACGCCGCACTTCGGCCGGCGTGTGATGTTCTCGCCGAACCACGTCGGCGCGCCCTGGCTGGAACCGATTCGCCGGGACGCCAATGGCGAAGAGAGCGTCGATCAGGCGCTTCCCGGTGAAAACGGCGTGTGGAGCCTCTGTCCGGAGAATGCCGGGCGAAAGCACTACAACGTCCATTTCGTGAAGCTGCCGATCAAGATCGCAAAGGCCCAGGGGAAAGAGCCGCCCGTGATCGATCCGAATGGGTTGATCTTCGTGCTGCACGAAGAGGAGGCGGCGATCCGGGCCAATGATGATCTCAAGTATCCGCTGGTCGTCCGCGGCAACATCTACGATTGCCTGGATTGGACCCTGACCAGCGAGTGGGACGACGACGATTACACGAACTTCCAGTCGTCGAAGATCAACACGCACTGGCACTTCCTACAGTTCGACAACCAGGCGTCGGACGGCGTGATCTCCGGCTTCTCCTACGAGCAGTCGGTCCGTCCGTTCACGATGCTGGAGAAAAAGAACAAGAAGGGCCTCCCGGCCCCGATGAACACGGTGCTGACGGGGGCGGCCAAGAAAGGCGCCGGCAGCATCACGGTGAAGAATGCCACGCAGTTCCATGTCGGCACCCTGCTTCTCGTCGGCGCCGATAACGTGAAGGGCAATGAGATTTCCCGCATCAAGGCGATCAACGGCAACCAGATCGTCCTGGCGAAGGGCTTGAAGAACGATCACCCGGCCAATGACATTGTGACGGTCGAGTTCATCCGGCAGCGGTTCTGGGTCGATGCGGACGTGGGTACGGTGTTCTGGCACGACCATGCGTTCGGGGCGACCACCTGGCCGCACGGCGGATTCGGCACCTTCATTGCCGAGCCGGTCGGTTCGACCTATCATGATCCGAAGACCGGCAAGGGGATCCGGAGCGGCCCGATTGCCGACATCCGGACCGTCGAGCCGGTGGGTCATGGCGTGAACAACAGCTTCCGCGAATTGATGGTGCAGGTGCACGATACCGTGCCGCACACCGTCAACGTCGTGACCGCGGGCAATCCTCCCGGGCAGCCGATCGAAGTGGCGCTCGAGGCCGGAAAGACCGTGTCGTTCATGATGCCGGAAAAGATCTATATGACGCCGATGCCGTTCTTGAACGGTGGGACGCACACCACCGGCAGCGGTCTGAATTTCCGGGCGGGTCCTATCGCGCAGCGGTTGGCGACCAATCCGGATTCGTCGCAGATCTTCAACAGCGCCATCCATGGCGATCCCTATACGCCGACCTTGCGGGCCTATGTGGGAGATACAATGGTGTTCCGTCTCCTGCACACACTCATGAATGAATCGATGGTCTGGACCCTGTCCGGCCATACGTTCCTGACGGAGCGTTACGCGGGTGACGCCAACCGGAAGAATTCGATCCACATCGGGATTGCCGAGCGCTACGACCTCGTGGTGCCGCAGGCCGGTGGACCGCGTCTCCAGGCCGGCGACTACATCCACTTCAACGGCCGGTCCTCCAAGTTCTCTGAGGGCGGCTGGGGCATCATCCGTGTCTACGACAAGGAACAGGCCGACCTGAAGAAATTGCCGGCTGGGTTCTCGAACAAGGGCGAGATCCCGAAGGCATTGCCGGTCTGCCCGGCTGATGCGCCGGTGAAGAGCTTCAACGTGGCGGCGTTGGATTATCCGTCCATGAAGTTCAATGCGAAGGCCCCTGAGGCCATCGAAGTGGACTTCGAGCGGAAGATCCTCATGACCAATTCCGACGCGAAGATCTATGCCTTGGAGGAAGATACCGCCAAGGTGGCGAGCGGTGCGCAGCCGATGCCGCTCACGCTTCGTGTGAACCTCGGCGATTGCGTCAAGGTGCATTTGAAGAACAAGATGAAGGAGAGCAAGGCGTCGTTCTCGGCCATTGGGTTGGCCTTCGACCCGAAGGAATCGATGGGCGCCAACGTCGGCAATAACCAGGGCGACCAGACGATCGCTCCGGGCGCCGAACGGATCTATACGTACTATGCGGATCCCTTCAATGGTGAAACGACTTCGTTGGTCTGGGATTGGGGCAACGTGATGACCAATCCGCGCAACGGTCTGTTCGGCGCCATTGTGGTGGGCCCGAAGGGTGCGAAGTATCGCGATCCGAAGACCGGCGCCGATCTCGCGACCAAGAATGCCTGGGCGGCCGACGTGATCCTCGATCACACGATCCCCGGGATGGAGAATCGGCCGAACTATCGTGACGTGGCGTTGTTCTTCCAGGATGAAGACAACATCATCGGCACGAGCTTCATGCCCTATGTGCAAAATGTGGCTGGTTTGACCGGTGTAAACTACCGGTCCGAACCCTACAAGTTCCGGGAAGAGCAGGGTTGTTCGTTGGGCAAGGTGTTCCAGCCTTGCAAAGCCGACAAGCCTGAGGATCCGGCGACGCCTCTGATCGAGGCGCATGCGGGCGATCCTGTCCGGATTCACATCCTGGGTGTGAGCAACGAGCAGAACGGGATGTTCAGCGTGGAGAAGCATGAGTGGCCGATCGAGCCGTTCATGCGCGGCGCCGACCTGATCAGCGTCGTTGAGTTCTCCGGCTCCGAGACGGTTGACGCTTTTATCCCCTCGGCGGGCGGTCCCTACCGTCAGCCGGGCGACTATGTGTACAGCAACCAGCGGTTGCCGTACTCGCAGTCCGGCCAGTGGGGCTATGTGCGGGTGTTGCCGTCCGGTGACCAGCGGTTGTTGCCGCTGCACGGGACGAGCGCCGGGATGAAGAGCGCGTCGGTTGAACAGCCGGTGCAGGCGATTCCGGTCGCGGCGAAGTAACATCTTTTCTCCTGCGCTCTGTAGGAAATGAGGGATGCAATGGAAGGGGGAAGCCGTGAGGCTTCCCCCTTTTTCTTTCCAGCGGCCATTTGATACGATGCGCCGGTTGGAAATTATGCTTCGGTTTGGAGGTGCCTACTGTGAATAGTCATGCAGCTTTGAAACGGGCAGGCAGCAGGACAATGGCGGCGCTCTGGATGCTGGTCATAGGAGTCTGGGCTGGATCGGTTTCCGCCTATGAGGTGGTGGATGTGTCGCATGGCGGATCGATCGAAGGGGTCGTCCGGTTGGACGGCGTGGTTCCTGAGCCCAAGGGCTTCAACCTCATCACCTTTCCGGACCCCGCCTATTGCGGACGGGTTTCAAACGGTCGCGGCTGGCGGTTGTTGCGCGATTTCGTCGTGAGTCCGGATGCCGGATTGAAGGACGCGATCGTGCTGCTGGAGGGGGTGGAAGCAGGGAAGCCGTTTGAAACGTCGGTTCCGTTGATCGAAGCCCGTGATTGCATATTTCAGCCGTTCATGACGATCGTGCGGAACGGGCATGCGGTTGAAGTCATTAATATGGATCCTGTGATGCACGATATTCAGGGGTACGAAACCTCGCCGGAAGCCGGCGCACGGACCCTGTTCAATACTCCGCTGGTGATGAATCATCAGCACCAACGTGGCGATATTCATGCCATGCACAATCATGCGCCGGGAGCCTCTTTGGTGGGGCCGGTGTATCTCAACAAGGGCCGCCGGACCTTTTATATGCAGTGCGGGTTTCACGCCTATATGGAAAGCTGGGCGATGGCCGTGAACAATCCGTACTATGCATTGACCGATAGGTCGGGGGCTTTCAAGATCGATCACATTCCGCCGGGGACCTATCAGTTGGTGGTCTGGCATCCGCAGACCGGTCCCGGTTTCACGAAGATGGTAACGGTTCAGGCGGACGGGAGGATGGAGGAGCTGCTCTCGCTGCAGGCTCCCAAAGGGAATCGATCCGCGTTCAAGGTGATGGATAATCCCCGTTTCGGCCCGGAGTCTTTGGGGTACTCGATCGACATCCAGCCGCTCGTGGAACATCAGCATTGATGTGCGCCTCAGTCACTGTCGGCCTGAGGGTGCGCGCAGGGATTGCCTGCCTCGCGCTCTCGGTCTTGTCCGGCTTGGCCGTCAGCCGGGCCTTGGGCGGTGAATCGGCGGGGCCGTCCGTCGAATTTTCCGGGACGCTCGTCAAGCAGGTCGAAGGGCGTCGGCATCAGGCGCAGGTGTTTGCGAAGAGCGACCGGATCCGTCTGGAGTATAAATATGCTCTCAAGACCGATTACGGGTATGCGGCGATTGAGATTATTCGCCTGGACAAGGCCGAAACCTGGTATCTTCTCGCGCAGCGGAAGGAGCTGTTGGTTACGCCGGTGGATGTGGACGATGTGCTGCCGGTTCGACCCACATTGCCCGGCGAGAAAGAGCGGGTGTTGATCGGCGATGCGACGGCCGTCGGCCGGCCTGCGCAATTATTCGAGGTGCAGACGGATCGGCATGGCCGGGTTGAACGGTTTTTTGAATGGGTCGATGTGGAAGTAGGGATCGTGTTGAAGCTGGTGAGCCGCGATCGGGCCTGGTCCGTGGAGTATGAGCGGATTCGACTTTCGCCGCAGCCGGACTATTATTTCGACGAACCTCCCGGGTATAAAAAACGGGCGATCCCCGCGGGGCAGAAAATTCAAGGCTAACGGGGCGGCGAGGAAGATTCATGAGACACAGGATTCGCAAACAGGGCGGGATGGCAGCTGTGGGGCTCCTATGCGTGTTCGCAGGGCTCAGTCCGTCGGGAGTCATGGCCGGGGTATCCGCCGTTCCCAAGGAAGCCCGGACGGCGTTCGAGAAGAAAGCCTATCAGCAGGCGCTCGATGAACTGGCGAAGCTCGATAAGGGAAAAATCGCCGCTCCCGATGTCAGGCGGCTCAAAATCCGGGCGCTGATCAATCTGGGTAAACCGAAAGACGCGCTGGATGAGTACGATCTGCTGGCCCAGTCTCTCAAGCAGGACGATGAGCCGGTGCTTCGCGAGGTGGCGCTCGGCATGATTGTGGTGCTCGTGAAGGATATGCGCGAGCAGATGCGCGGGGCCGCCTATACGGCTTTGAAGGAAATCGACTCCAACGAGGTTGTCCCCCTCTTTGAAGATGGATTGAGCGATGGGTCAGGCCCCGTGCGGGTGTTGGCGGTCGAAGGGTTGGGCCGCTCGGAGGCCGGGCGGAAATCGAAGAAATTGCGCGGAGCGATTGAGGATCAGGCGGGGCTGGTGAAGGCCCGCGTCGTCAAAGTGCTTGGGCGCTCCGGAGATTCCTCTGTGCTGCCGCTCATCGAGGCCGCGGCGAAGGATGAGCTGTCACCTGTGCGGATTGCCGCGTATGCGGCGCTCATCCGGTTGGGGGAAAAAGAGGCATGGGATGATTTACGGAAAGTCGCCGATGCGGCCAACCCGAACGATCGAACCGATGCCTTGCGGGCGATCGCCGACCTGAAGGATCAGCGGGGCGTGCCTCTGATGATGGAACTCTTGACCTACGCACAACCGTCCGTGCGGGGGACGGCGGCCAGAGGGTTAGGGCAACTCGGATGGAAAGAAGCCCGCGAGAAGATCGAGCTGTTATTGAAGGATCCCATTCCGGCGGTGCGAGAATCCGCCGTGACCAGCCTGGCGGAGTTGGGCGCCGTTGAATCGGTCCCGGCCATCAAGCAGTTGCTGGGAGACGGGCAGGTCACGGTACGGGCGGCGGCGGTGGCGTCCTTGCTCCAACTCGGGCAGCCGTTTGAGATGGTGGCCGAAACTGCCCGGGCGCTTGCGCAGCAAAATGATCCGGCCTCCCGCGCGTCGATCGCGTTTGCGCTAGGGAAGGCGACCAAGCCGAATGTGAATGCCGCCGTCGTATTTTTGAGCGGTCTCACAGCCGATACCTTGCCGGGTCCCAAGATAGTCGCCCTTCGTTCATTGGGGCATATCGGAGATCGAGACGTGATTCCGCTGATGATGGAGGGGATGCACGATACGAATGAGGCGGTCCGTGCGACCGCGGCAGGGGCACTGGTGCATTTGCTTCAATTGAAACCGTAGTGGTTTGGTGTTGGGCAGGGTGTCCCCCTTGTTTAAGATTGACAGGGTACGGTAGACTTTTATATACATACTCGGTCCACGATCAGCCTCGCCAGCGTGACAGCGATCGAGTACACCAGAGAGGAAGTTGTCCCTTCCATTCCTCTCACCAGGCCGGTGGTTTGACGGGAGGGAATCACGAGTGAGAAATCAGGGCAGTTAGTTCATCACAAGGAGGCAGTCTCATGAAGAAGGGTGCGTTATCAGTTGTGTTTGGTGCGGCCGCGGTCGCGCTTGTTGCAGCTCCGCTGCTGGCCAATGCCGGCGGAACCATCGCCGGGAAGGTGACCTATGCCGGGAAGGCCGAGCAGAAGGAATTCTCTTTCGCGAAATTCCCGAATCCCAAGTTCTGTCCGAAGATCCCCAACAAGAGCTTGATGGATGGCGATAAGCGCTTCTTGAAGACCATCGAAGTCGGCAAGGATGGCGGTCTGAAGGGTGCGGTGGTGGCCGTGGTCGATATCGAGGATAAGGCGTTCATGGATGCATATGCGGGCACGGATGTCGTCGCGGAATTCTGCGAGTTCCTCCCGTTCACCGGTATCGTGGTCAACAACAAGAACTTCCGCGCTGTAAACAACGATGCCGATGCCGACGATCCCAAGTCGGTGGCCGGCGTGCTCCACAATCCGCATAGCTTCACCGTGAAGGGTTCCACCTCGGCGACCGGCTTCAACATCGGTCTGGCGAAAAAGGGCGACAAGCTTGAGAAGCCGGTGACGTTCCGTGGCGGCGCCGAGAAAGAAGGGTACTATCGGTTGCAGTGCGACCAGCATGAGTTCATGCAGTCCTTCTTCCTCCCGGTCTCGAATGCTCATTATGCTGTGGTGAAGGAAGACGGCACGTTCGAGCTCAAGGATGTCCCGGCCGGCAAGCACAAAGTGGTAGCCTGGCATCCGTTTGCCGCCAAGGGCAAGAAGGTAGAGTTCGAGGTGGACGTTCCTGAGGGCGGCAAGGCCGACCTCAAGGCTGAAATCAAGTAAGCCGGTTCTCGTATGTGGCGGGGTGACCCGTCAGCAAAGGGCAGCGGAGCAATCCGCTGCCCTTTGTGTTTCCGCTGAATTTTCCACCGGCTGAGTCGCCTTGCCTTTCACTTTCTGAACTGGGTAAGATGCCCAATTCCTGAATCAGGATGCTTCAAGGGGATTGGTGTGTCACGAGAACTCTCGCTCGCTGAAATCTTTCAACTCGGGTACTACTGGGAGACGAAAATTCTCCTGACCGGCGTGCGTCTGGACGTCTTTTCCGCCCTTGATGGGAAGCGGAAAACGGCTCAGGAGGTCGCCGGCCGCTTAGGCGCCCATGAGCCGACCCTGACGCTTCTCTTGAACGCCTTGGTCGCGATGCGATTGCTGAATAAAGAGGCCGAGGCATACGGCAATTCAGCGGCAGCGGCCACTCACCTCGTCAAGCATTCCCCTCACTATATCGGGCACTTGCTCCTGCTGCACGATGCCGAATGGGAGAATTGGGGAAAGTTAGAGCAGACCATTCGAACCGGGCAACGGGCCGTTGATCGGCATGTCTTTGAGACAGATCCCGAGTTGGGTACCAATGTCCTCGCAGTGCTCCATCGGATCGGGCAGCAAAGCGGGCCGGATTTTGCCAAGCGGCTGAGTCTGACTGGGCCGGTTCGTATGCTGGATCTGGGCGGTGGCGCGGGCACGAATGCGATCGCGTTTTGTCGGATCTATCCTGATCTCATGGCCACCGTCTTCGATCTTCCTGCCACGTTGCGTTTAACGGAAAAGACGGTGAAGGAAGCCGGTCTTGAATCGCGAATCACGCTGCGCCCGGGAAACTTCAATACGGATAGCCTCGGCGGTCCCTATTATGATGTGGTGCTGATGTCCGACATTCTGCACTATCAGACCTACGAGACGAACGCCGCGTTGGTAAAGAAAGTCTTGGCTCATCTGGCACCGGGAGGACGGTTGATCATTAAGGATCGGTTTCTGGACGAGACAGGAACCGGCCCTGCCTGGACGACGGCTTTTGCGATGCACATTCTGGTCAATACACAGCAGGGCGGCTGCTACAAGACCTCCGATGCGGTCCAGTGGATGGAGCAGGCGGGATTTGCTTCTGCAAGTGAGATTGAGAAGACCGCCGTCGTGCAGGGCATGAAAGGCAACGGGTAACAAATCGGATGGACTGGTTGCGCGATCCAGGATTCTTAGGCACCCATGCCACCATTGGCGCGGATCTGAGCCAGTTCATGGCGACGCTCTTCACCGGATTGTTTATCCTGGGATGGATTCAGGCGAAAAAGCGCCAGGCCGATGCGCATCACTGGCTGATGCTGGGCGGAATGATCTCGATGCTCAGTTTCTTCATCGCGTACTACCTGTTTCGGCAGCTCGGGGTTCTGGCGGTCGAGGGCAAAGAAGGCTTCGGAGGCTCGCAGGCGCTGTACGACTATGTCTTTATCCCGGTCCTGACGCTCCACATTATTCTCGTCATCATCGGACTGGTCATGGCGGTCTATATGATCGTGTTGGGATTTCGCTCGCAGCAGGTGATCAACGGAGTGCGGTCGCTGCGCGAGTCGTTGCTGATCACAACCTGGAAGAAAGTAGGGGGGATCTTCGGCGCAGTCACAGTCGTCGTCCTCGGTCTATTTTTCTCTCGCGTGGCGACGGCCGGTTTCTCTATGCGCAAGCTTGAGGTATATCTCGGGCTTCTGTTGCTCGTCGGGATTGTGCTCGCGGTGGAGATCACGATCCAGCGCATTTGGCCGGATGGCGGCCGCCGGCATCGCGCGCTGGGCCGATTTACGATGGCCATCTATTGCATCCTGTTTGCCACCGGCACCTTTACTTATACGATGCTCTACATTCTGTATCCCGGCAAAATAGGATAGGTGATGGGTGATCTGTGATCAGTGATGAGTGTTCAGTATGGGAATTTGAAATCGGCGGCTGTTCCGAAACTCGTCACGCGTCACGCATCACATATCACGGGGTTTCTTCATGTTGACCTGTGGCTGCGGGCGCTGGATGCATACCGAGGGCATTGAAGAGCGAGCCTATGAAGATGGGGCACTTCAGTGGTTCATCAGATCAGAATGTCGCGGCTGTGGGCTCAAAGTCGGCGTGGATGTTCCGGCCGGACAGAGGAACGGATTGGTCGATCGATTGACGTGGACGGACGAGGCCTTGCATCGGCTTGAAAGACTGCCGCCGTATTTGTCGCCGCTGTTTCGCGACGAGGTCGAGCAGGATCTGCGGAGTCGCGGCGAGCGGGTCGTGACGTACGATGTGCTGCTCCGTCCGCGCACCGGGGAACGTATCGAATGGGATGCCGAGGCGGAACGGCGTCTGAGTAAAGTGCCGGCTCCGGTCCGTGCGATGGCGAAGGTTGAATTGGAACGAACGGCTGCCGATCGAGGGCAGACGCGAATCACGGTGGCCTTGATGGAAGAGCTCAAGGCCAAGTACTTTGGGATGGCCGCTCGGAAGAGTGATGGGTGATCGGTGATGAGTGATGAGCGAAGAAGGTCGCCCGTTCTCCGTTACCGTTCACGCATCACCCATCACCCATCACTGGAGTTGTGATGCTGCATCGAATGGCATTGCGAGTGCTTCCGAGTCTGAGCCTGGCGGTGACGGAAGATGCCGTACGGAAACAGAAACGTGTCGTCATGTTTGTGCCGGGGATGGTTGCGTTCGGGGTCTATCGGCTGGCGAAGCATGTGGTCCCGCTGACGGAGCCGCTCGTCTTGCTGGCGGTGAGCAGTCTGGTGGCAATGGTCACCGCACTCTTGGCCTATCGGGTTGGACGATCTGCTTCGTGGACGGTGATCGCACGAGAAGATGGGAGCCGACTCTTGGTTTGGTTGGCCGGATGGATCGGCGCTGTGTACGGCGTTCAGCTCTCGCTGTTGGTACTCGCACTCTTGTGGGTGGCGGGGTACAGCTATCTGCAGCATCCGGATGGTCCGGCCATGATGGCGATTATTATTTCCAGCACGGCGGTGGCCCGCGATGCGTTTGAGATCGGCCATGTGCGGAAACTCGCGATCCAGGGGCGCCCGTTTCTCACCTTTCCGGATGGAGCGGCTCTCCGTACGTTAGTACAGAGCCGACTGTCTCAGCTGGGACCGTGGGGACTCGTCGGTCTTGGCGTTGGCGGGCTGATGGGGCTGTCCGGGCATATGGTTGCGGATGGGCAACTGGCGGCGCTGGCACAATTGCTCGGTGTCACGATTTTTGGCGGCGGCCTCACGCTCTGTGCCTATTTCGGTGGTTTGCGTCCTTCCGCTTCATGGGTGGAGACGCTCAAACGGACGGCGCCGACCGAGTTGTTGAAGTATTGGTGGTGGCCTGGGATGGCCTTCGCGTCGACATATTATTTGGTGGTGATGGGTCTGATGTTGTTTGTCGGAAGACAGCCGGAGATCGCAACCGGGCAGGCCGTTGTGGGAGGCGCGCTGGTTACGGCGATTATGACTCTTTACGGATATTACCTGGGCCATCGCCGGCACGTCGAAGATGAGCAGGTGCCGCAGTTGTCGAGCGGAATGCTGCGCTGTCCCTTCGTCATGGGGATTCTTGGCAAGTCGGCCACTGCGTCCGGCAGCATAAGTGGATTGGCCAGTGACATGGCTTTAAGCAAGACTGGATCAAAGGGGTAGTCGTATGCGTCGTCATGGTGGGATGACCGGTTCCATGATCGCAGTAGCGTTGTGTTTCACGATCCTGGCCGCTTTGTTGTGCGCGGGGGGGAGCGGGCCGAGTCTGTCGTTTGCCGAAGGCACGACAGACTTGTACTTCGGCACGCAGGGAACGCCGCAGGGGCCTGCCGCTCCGGAGCCTCATGAGACGGTCTATTCACGGATTGGTTCATTTGATAGTCGGCTCTTGGTCTGGTTCGTGACGCAGCAGCATACTTACTTCGGCGGATTTGTCCTCGCGCTGCCGCTGTTTTGTGCCTTGCTGGAGTTTGCCGGATTGATTACGAAAAAGCCGGCGTTGTCGCTTCGCTATGACGGTTTGGCCAGAGACTTGGCGAAGGTCGCCTTGCTGGCACTCTCGGTGACGGCCGTGGTCGGGAGCCTCATGCTGTTCATGTTCATCTATTTCTACCCGTCGTTCATGAAGTATATGGGCGGGACGTTCAAGTCGTTCATGCCGGCCTACGCCATCGTGTTTGTCGGAGAGTCGCTGCTGCTGATTCTCTATTACTACAGCTGGAATCGGATGGCGGAACCGGGATTGAAGTGGATCCATGCCGCGATCGGCATCCTGACGAATATTTTCGGCACGTCATTGCTGTTGCTGGCGAACGCCTGGTCGGCGTTCATGATGGCGCCGGCCGGTGTCGATGCGCAGGGCCGGTTTTTAGGGAACGTCTGGCATTTGCTTCATTCGGCCCTCTGGAATCCCCTCAACGTCCATCGGTTTCTTGCAGACATTATGTCAGGCGGTGCGGTAGTGCTGGCCTATGCCTGCTACCGGTTTTTCACCGGCAAGACCAGTGAAGAGCGGGCCTATTACGACTGGGTGGGCTATATCTTTCTGTTCGTCACGGTTTGTGCGTTGCTGCCGATGCCGATCGCCGGCTATTGGCTCATGCGTTCAGTGTATGCCTTCAGCCAGAGCATGGGCGTGACTATGATGGGCGGGTTGTTGACCTGGCTCTTTGTGGTACAGGCGCTGCTGATCGGTGCGCTGCTCTTGGGGATCAACTACTACATCTGGCAAAGCATGGCGCGAATCAAGGGCGGGGAGCGCTACCAGCCGTACTATCAGTTCCTGCTCGGTGTCCTGACGCTGGCGCTGTTCATCTGGTTGACGCCGCATACGGTCCTGATGTCGGGAGCGGAAGTGAAAGCGATGGGCGGGGCCCAGCACCCGGTGGTCGGGAACTACGGGGTGATGTCGGCGAAAAACGGGGCCGTCAATGTGATGATTCTCATCACGGCGCTCAGCTTTCTCTACTATCGGCGCGCCAATCGAACGATGACGGTGTCCTGGGTGAGGATGGGGAATCTGCTGATCGGAACCCTGTACACGGTGGGTTTCGTGAATGTGATCTGGCTGTCGATCTACGGATTCTATTTGCCCGCGAAGATTCGTGTCGGTCTGTCTTCGCCGCAAGCCTTTACCACGCTGACGGTGATCGTGGCAGGTGTCGTGATCAACCGTCTCATGCTGAGAGGTTCGATTGTGCATGGGCCTGTGCAATGGGGAAAGATTTCTGTGCGTGGGATGGTGGGGCTCTTCGGTTTGGCGGTGGCGTTCACCTGGGTGATGGGGTTGATGGGCTACATTCGATCGTCCGGACGCCTGGCCTGGCACGTCAGCGAGCTGATGGCCGATGTTTCTCCCTGGGCCTTTACGCCGGATCTGGAGTTTGCCGCGAAGATGGTCACGTTGAACATGATTGTCTTCTGGGGAGCGGTGTTCGCGCTCTTTTGGATGTGTCAGCGGGGACAACAGCCGGTGATGGGAGAAGAGTTTTTCGAGGAGAAGGCGCCGGTATTGGCTCCCTCCTCTTCGCAAGAAGCCTCATCTTGAAGAAAGGGTCTAAACGCCTATGAACGGTCGGAAGGTGTGGAGTGCAGTGGCTCTCGCGAGTCTGGCGCTGTGTGTCGGAGGGATTGTTGCTGAGTCTGCGTATGCGCAGGGCCAAGTGTTGGTGCTGGAAGATTTTCAGGGGAAAGAGGCCGATGGGTTTCCCTCGTTTTGGGATCACGAGAACCAGCGCAGCCATTCCAAGGGTCGTGATGCGTATAAGGTGCAGACAGAAAACGGTGTGAATTTTTTGTCGGCCAAAGATGCCGGCCAGCGGATCAAGAAAAAGAAGATCGACTGGGATCCGAAGGCCTATCCGATGCTCACCTGGCGCTGGCGTTTGTTGAAGGCTCCCGCGGGAACGGATCAAATCGCGGCGATTTATGCGTCACTCGATACCGATCTGATGTTTATCCCGGTGTTCACGAAGTATGTCTGGAGCGGGACCAAGCCTGAAGGGACGCTGACGGAAGGCGGCATGTTCAGCGGGTCTGAGATCGTGATGCAGAGCGGGACCAAAGACGTCGGTCAGTGGTTTGAAGAGCGTGTGAATGTCTATGAGGACTTCAAGCGCATTCATCAACATGAGCCGGCGCCCAAGGCCTGGGGTATTTCGATCATTGCCGCGCCAGGTGTGGAGATCGATTTCGGCTCGCTGGTGGCCGGCCCTGCAAAGTAACGGAGAGGTTCACAGTTGTCATGACTGAGGCTGGTGCAGATCAGAGGATTCCCACCAAAAAGCTCGTAGATATTGGGTTTGGTGTCGTGGTGATGGGGACAGTGGGAACGCTGATCGGCCTCATCATGGGTAACGAATTCATGCCGCCGGCGACAGGCATCGGGCTGGTGATGGGCGGCGTTGTGGGCTTTCTCGGAGGCCGCCGGTTTTTGATCAGCATCTTAGTGGGAACGGTTTTGGGTGGCGCGTTGGCCTGGCTGTTGGCCGGACCGGATCGGATTTCGTATGGGGCCGGTGCCGGAGCGGCCATGGGGGGATTTCTTGGGGTTCAGGTCTCGATGCTGCTGGATATGCGCGCGGCCCGCAAGGCCGAAGCGGCGGGTGCGGCCGTTGAAGGGGTGGCTCAGGACCTTCGCCGATAGGGGGCATGTCAGATTTTTCGGGTGTTTGGAGACATATGGAAAACAGGGGTGTGCTGATCGGATCAATCGTCTTTGTCTTCGGGTCGTTCATTCTCCTGATCGCAGGGCTGGTCTATGAGTCGTATAAGGCCAAGCAGATGCGGGAACTGGCCATGAGCATACAGACGGAATCCCGCCCGGTGGCGGCGAAGACGGTCGCGCAGGATTTCTCGATGTACAAGACGAGGATCGGCGATGAAGGGCGCGAGATGGTGCAGGTGCCGGCTGGGCCGTTTACGATGGGAAGTAACGATGGGGATCCGGATGAGGCTCCTGAGCGGCAGGTGTTCTTGAAAGGGTTCTTTATCGATCGAAACGAAGTGACACAGGATGAGTATCTGCGTTTCGCCAAAATGACCAAACGCGCGTTCCCGAGGATCGAGGTCTTCGAGGATGACCAGTCGAAAGTCTTAAAGCCTGAATTGGCGGCGATGAGCGTCTCATGGGACGATGCCGTCGCCTATTGCAAGTGGGCCGGTAAGCGATTGCCGACAGAGGCTGAATGGGAAAAAGCCGGACGCGGAGAGGGAAGACGGAAATATCCCTGGGGTGACAAATTCATGAATGGCGTGGCCAATGTGGATGGGCCGGAGGATGGCTACAAGTATCTTGCGTCTCCCGGCTCATTTGAGGCCGGCCGCAGTCCCTATGGATTGCATGATATGACGGGAAATGTTGCCGAATGGGTCGCGGATACGTACGACGAGCATTACTATAAAAAGGGTGGTTATCGTGACCCGAAAGGGCCCGATGAAGGCGATCTGAAAGTAGTACGTGGCGGATCCTGGAGAGAAACCGAGCAAAACGCCAGGCTCTCCAAGCGATTCGCCGCTAAGCATTGGCGGAATGACATCACGATCGGAATCCGTTGCGCCAGCGATTTGGAGCCGAGCGGCGACGCGGCCGGTCAGTAGCGGTCATGCTGGAAACCAGATTCAAGGTTGTGTTCCTTATCGTGGTTCTGCTGTTCGCGGCCATGCCGATCATTGCCATCCTTCGCGGGACGACCACGACCCCCTTTGAAGAGAATGATCCTGGTTCCCAAGCTTCGGTGCAGCCTGGAGACGTGCCTGCCGCAACTGAAATGCCGCTAGATGAAGGGATGGTCTTGATTCCTGCCGGGATTTTTCTGCGTGGGACGGATGCGGGCGGGCTTGACGAAGGGCCGCCTAGGGAAATCTTCCTGGATGCGTTTCAAATCGACCGCTATGAAGTGACCAATTCGCAGTATGGGCAGTTTGCTGCGGCCACCGGTCACCGGAAGGCCGGGCCTCCGTCACGGTACGCCAAGAATGTTTCCAAAATGCGTGGCCCGAATCAACCTGCCATTTATGTGTCATGGGACGACGCCGTGGCCTACTGTCAGTGGAAGGGGAGGAGGCTTCCCACGGAGGCGGAATGGGAAAAGGCTATGCGAGGCGCCGATGGCCGACTGTGGCCCTGGGGAAATACGGAGCAGCCTGATGGGGCCAACTGGGCGCGAGTCAACGACGGATTCGAGGCGAGTGCCCCTGCGGGATCATTCAAGGCAGACATGAGTCCCTACGGTGTCATGGATGGGGCAGGAAATGTTATGGAGTGGGTCCAGGACTGGTATGCGGAGAGGTCTTACAAGGAATTATCCGACCGAAATCCACCGAGTCCTGAGTATGGTGTTTATCGAACGATGCGGGGGGGGGCCTATACGACGACCGGGGGCGATCTTCGTCTCACCAGTCGAAGCAAAATGGTCCCGGATTTTCGTGATGAAACGATCGGATTTCGGTGTGCGATGTCAGTGGAAAACGGCGGGAATGAGGCAGTGAATCACAGCGAGAAATCTATAGAAAATCAAAGTAGTAGAGAATCAGAAACACGGCCAAAATGATATTGACAACCATACCCGCCAAAACTATAATGTCGAAAATTTTTGAGTTTTTTGTCATGGGTTTCCTTGTGTTGTTATGGTCGCCAGCTAAGGAATTTTGAATAACACACGGGTTTTGGGGTGTCAAGGAATTCACAGACTTCACTCACTATTTCGAGCATGGAAGGGGAGGCAAGATGGCGACGGCAACAGCAGACAGCGAATTGATGGTTAAGGTCGGCAAGATGATTTTCTATATCACTATCGCCGTGGGTTTGTGGTTTTTCTATTGGTTCGCTGGCATGCAGTGCCCCTGCTAGTTCAGGGCCGCTGGAGGTGTGAACTTTTTGTGTCTTTGATCGATCTGATGAGGAGGAGATGATGGGGCAGAATATTGTGTATGGGATTATCTCTCTGGCGATCTGCGTAGGATACTTCCTGATGGTTGACCACTTTTTGATGGATATGCAGGGCCTGGACTTCTGGTACATGTTCCGCAAGTAGTTTGGCGCTGCGTTGGATTTTATGGCTTGTGATGAATCTTTTTCGTAATGCATTAAGGAGGTATCCCATGGGTCTTGTAGCCCGTAAGAAGGTGTTCTCAATCATGGCGCTCTGCGCGATGATTGGCCTCCTCCTGCTTCCTGTGGTGGTGTCGCTTCCGTCACTGGCAATCGGTGCGGATGCGCCTGACGAGGCAAAGAAGGAGGATGCGAAGGTTGAGAAGGGGCGTGACGTCTATTATAAGACGGAGGGCATCGTGGTTGGCGCGCCTGCCCCGAAGACGGTTGACGGCCCGAAGGATTATCCCCGGTATAACTTCGAGAGTCGCGTGCTTCTCTGGTTTGCGAATCAGCAGCATCTCTACTACGGCAGCTTTGTGCTTGCCGTGCCGATTTTCTGTATGATCGTCGAGTTCATGGGGGTTGTGACGAAGGATAAGGCGTTGGCGAAGCGGTATGATCAGCTCGCCTATGACTTTATTAAGATCAGCCTTACGGCGTATTCGCTAACGGCCGTGCTCGGCGGTATTCTGATCTTTACCTTTCTCACGCTCTATCCCGCGTTTTTCGGTTACCTGTCCAGCATTTTCCGTCCGGTCATGCACATCTACGCGTTGATGTTCGTGGCTGAGAGCGGCACCCTCTACATCTACTACTATGGTTGGGACAAGATGAAGGAGGGGTTCCTGAAGTGGATCCATCTGAGCATGTCGGTGATTTTGAATGTCATCGGGACCTTGCTCATGTTCCTAGCGAACTCGTGGATCGGATTTATGATGTCGCCGGCCGGTGTCGATGAGCAGGGGCGGTTCCTCGGGAACATCTGGCACGTTATTCATACGGCATTGTGGAACCCGCTCAATCTCCATCGCATCCTTGGCAACATGGCCTTCGGCGGTGGAGTGGTTGCGGCTTACGCGGCGTATAAGTTCCTGGCGTCGAAGACCGAGGAGGATCGCGCCCACTATGATTGGATGGGTTACATTGCGATGGCGCTCGGTGTCGCGTTCTTGATCCCGTTGCCGTTTGCCGGCTACTGGCTCATGCGTGAAGTCTATGCGTATCGCCAGCAGATGGGCATCACCCTCATGGGTGGATTGCTGGCCTGGCTCTTCATTATTCAGGCGACCATGATCGGCATCTTGTTCCTGAGCACCAACTACTATTTGTGGCAGGCGATGGGCCGGATGCGTGGAGCGGAGAAGTATCAACGCTACATCAAGTATCTGGTGTTTATTCTCGCTTGCGGGTACTTGGTCTTTATTACGCCGCACACGATGGTAATGACTCCGGCGGAGTTGAAGGCCATGGGCGGACAGCAGCACCCGGTGTTGGGCAACTACGGCGTCATGTCGGCGAAAAACGGCGGCATCAACGTCATTATTACCACCACGGTATTGAGCTTCGTCTGGTACATGCGAGGCAATAAAGTTTCGACCGTGTCTTGGTCGAAATTCGGGAACATCTTTATGGGATGTTTCTTTTTCATTGCCTACGTCAATATTATTGGGTTGGCCATTTACGGATATTACATCCCGGCTAACGTCCGAGTCGGATTGTCTGTTCCGCAGGTGGCGACAACGCTTTCCTGTCTCTTCTTCATGTTTGCGTTAAACAGCGTCATGATGAAGGGTGCCAAGCAGATGGGGCCGATCGAGTGGGGTAAGATTTCTGCCCGCTCGCAGTATGCTCTGATCATGCTGGCGACCGCATTTACCTGGATGATGGGATTGATGGGCTACATTCGCTCATCGGTCCGCCTTTTCTGGCACGTGAATGAGATTATGCGAGACAATTCACCGTGGGCCTACACGCACACGGTCGGTTTTGCCGCGAACATGATTTCCTTCAACGTGTTGTTCTTCTGGATCAGCATTCTCTTTGTATTCTGGCTTGGTAGTTTAGCGGCAAAGAAGGCGCCAGTTGATGCGAAGGCGGGGGTTCCTGGTAGCGCGCCGCAGCCGGCTGGTAGCCACTAACCATCTTAATGAGCAACTGGCTCAGGGGGAAGGCTTTGAATGCCTTCCCCCGGTGTAGCCGCAGGAGGTTAATACCGTGGGCGATTTGATTAATCAAGCGCTAGAGATGGGATGGCCGGCGCTGGCATTGCTGGCCGGCCTGTTAGTCTATTTTCAAGTCTCAATCAGTGATCCGATTGCAAAGAAGCGGGCCACACTCAAGACTATCATTGGGATGGCAGCGACGTTTCTCTTGTTTGTTGCGATCGTAAACTACACGGAGAGCTTCTACGGCGAGAACCGGCTCATGCCGGTGTCGCTTGTGATGATTACGGCAGCTTCTTTTATGGTGGCAGTCTATTTCCCGAATTTAGGCGCCTTGCTGAAGATCGGCGGACTGATGTTCTTCGTGGCCGCCTTCCTTTCAGGGTATGGAAACTGGTTGCCGCAGGTCGAAGGCGGTTTTCCTCCGAAGGAAGAGAAGCTTGAGTATAGCGGTATGACGGCGCAGCAATTAGCCGATGAAGGCGAAAAGATTATTTTTGGTGGAGTTGGGAAGAATAAAGAGCAGGGCGCCATCGGCAAAGGCCAGTGCCCTCTGTGCCACGCATTCCATGCCGGCATGCTCGGAGAGCGTGCTCCTAACCTGCAAGGATTGCCTGAGCGTGCCGGAAAAGAGAGGCTGGAGGATCCCAAGTACTCAAAGGGAAATCCAGCCAAGCGTGAATATTCTCAGAAGGAAGCATTCCCTGGCTCCGGTACGGCAGAGAATGGTCAGGAATATATCGCAGAATCCCATGCTTGCCCGAATTGCTATGTAGTCGCCGGGTACGGTGTGAAGGGTACGAACGACAAGGAAAGTCCGATGCCGGCGATTCACAAGCCGCCGATATCCCTCAGCCTCGATGAGCTTGCGGCCGTCGATACATGGTTGTATGTCCGCGAGGGGCGAGACGCTCCATCATTCGATGAAATCGTGAAGTCATACGAGAAATTTATTCCGGAAGCGGATCGGCCGAAGAAGCAGGAGGAGAAAGCTGGTCCTCCGAGTGCCCTTATGGCTGATGGGACTGAGCCTGTCGACCAGATTTTTGCAAAGGCGCAGTGCGTATCTTGTCATACGATTCCTGGTATCCCGGGTGCGAATGGGACGATCGGTCCTAAGTTGGTTGAAGGGACAAATGCTCCTGGCCGCATCAAGGATAAGGAATATAAGGGATCGGCGAAGTCGACATCAGACTACATTATGGAGTCGATTGTTTCACCGAGTGCCTATGTGGTGAAGCCATTTCCTGACAATACGATGCCTAAAGTGTTTGGTCAGAAACTCAGTGCGGGAGCGCTCAAGAAAATTGTGGATTACCTCTCGCAAGTCTATGAGGGGAAAGAGCCTCCAAAGATTTCGTAACTGAGCCATGAATCTTTTTAGACCAAAGGGAGTGAACCCATGAAAGCATTGATGTCAGTCGGCGCGCTGGTAGGAGCGATTGCGCTCCTCCTGCTAGTCGGGATGATCCTCGACGTCGTCCCGTCGAATACCGTCCGGTTAGTCGAAGGCTATATGCCTATCCAAATGTTGCTAGAGGTGGCTTGCTTCGTTGCCGGCTTTACCGGATTGAGCTATATGCTCAGTTCAATGGGTATGGCCGTTCCCCGGTTCTGGCAAGGAATCGGGTTCTGGGCGTTTGTGTTGCTCTACTTGAAGTTCCGCGTCTATCCGCCGATTCCGTTCAGCGTTCGCGCCATGTATGGGACGGTGTCTCTCGTCGCGGTCTTCATGTGGGTGTCCGCGAACGAGGACGACTGGAAGAAGTTTAAACAGCCTATCATGAACGTCCTTGATGCCCAGAGTGGAGCAAACAAAATGCTCCGCTACGCGTATCTCGTACTGATTCCTATCCTCGTTGGGTTCACCTCCTTCAATGCGATGAAGCCAAAATCGGAAGAGCCGATCGAGTTGCGCACGGTGCATCCGGCTCCTCCGGCCAGCACCAAAGTCCACGGTAAGACCTATACACTTCAGACGTCCCAGAATCCCTATCGCGTCAACCCCGAGGGGAAGTTCGATCAGGAATACAGCAATAAGATGATCGTCGAACAGGGCATGGGGCGCTTGATGGCGCCTAACGCCAATCCGTTTGATGAAAAGAACCAGGGTTACTTGAAGTATGTGAAAGAAGGCGGAGAGATCTTCTTCCAGAACTGTCACTTTTGCCATGGAGACAATTTGAACGGTCGTGGTCTCCATGCCTTCGCCTTCAATCCGATCCCGGCCAACTTCACAGATCCGGGAACAATCGCTCAGCTTCAGGAAACGTTCATTTTCTGGCGCGTCGCCAAGGGTGGTATTGGGTTGCCGAACGAAGGTTTCCCCTGGGCTTCAGTTATGCCGCCATGGGAACAGCATTTGACCGTCGATGAGATTTGGAAGGTCATCTTGTTTGAATACTGGCACACGGGTTACTACCCCAGGACCTGGGACTAAGTCGTCCACTGGCATCACGGATAACCCTGGATTACGACATGAGGGAAAAAATGATGAATACGTCGATGGGCAAAAAAGCAGGGATCGTCCTTGCCTCGGCCTTTGGACTGGCGCTTTTCTCTGCCGGCCCGTTGGTCCTCACGGCATCTGCTGAGGAGATTCCGCAAGGATTTAAGAAGGGCGAGTTAGCGCCAGAGCCTCCGGCCGACATGATCGAGGCCGGGAAACGTGTCTACTTTACCAAGTGCGTGTGGTGTCATGGAGTCGATGGGGCCGGCGACGGGCCTGGCGCCGACCGACTCTGGCCGCGTCCGCGTAACTTCAACCAGGGGACATTCAAGATCCGGCATACAGCCAGCGGTGAATTGCCGTTGTTCGATGCCAAGAAGCCGACTGACGGGCAGAACGATCTCTATGAGACCGTCACTCATGGATTGCCCGGTTCTGCGATGCCTTCTTGGGAAGGTATCTTGACCGAAGAACAACGCCTTCAAGTGTTATCGTTTGTTACTACGCAGTTGGTGAAGGATCGGAAGTTCACCGATAAGCAGTCGGAAACTCAGACGATTCTTCAACTGGCTGAGTTGAAGCCGAAGGAAGCGACAGAGGAAAGCCGGAAGAGAGGATCCGAACTGGTTGTCGAAAAGAAATGCGTGGAGTGTCATGGGATGGAAGGCCGTGGGGATGGCAACGCCTTCAACCTGAAAGATGACTGGGGCTTCTCAATCCAGCCGGCCAATTGGCACAAGTGCTGGAACTTCCGTGGAAGCCGGCAGGACCCTTACAATGTGAAAAACATTTTCCGGACCTTCTCGACCGGAGTCAACGGTACCCCGATGCCGTCGTTCGCGGATAGCACCAGCATCGACGATCGATGGGACATTGCCAATTTCGTGAATTCATTGTGTGAAAGAGACCAGGAAGGGAATCCGCTTCCGATCGACCCGTTGACGGACAAGCCGAAGATCAACTTCGTGGTTCCATCAAATCCGGTCGAGGGTGAAATTCCGACGGATATCGAGAACGAAGCCTGGCAGAAAACCCAGAAGCGCATTATCGCCATGGGTGGCCAGATCACGCATAAGCCACGGAATTTCGTCACCCGGATCGATGACATCTGGGTCCGTTCACTTTACAACGAAAAGTCGATTGTCTATTTGCTTGAGTGGGATGATCGCACTAAGAGCGTGGCCGAAGGGAAATTGCCCTGGGCTCCGACTCAGGTGAATATCGATGTGAAGGAGCAGGATCCGAAGACCGGCGAAGAAGGATCTATTGCTGCGCAGCAGAACAAATATGCGGTTTATAATGATGCGGTGGCGATCGAGACGCCGGTTAAGTGGCAGGATCTTCCTGCCCCAATTAAGCCGCGGTATCTCTTTGGAAGCAATGAGCAGTATCCCGTGGATATTGTGAAGTGGGAAGCTGACGGATCTATTCGGGCCTTCAAGGGAACCGGCTGGGATAAGGATTTCGAAGAGCGCGATAGCTATGAAGAGAATCTGAAGGTTCTCAAGTCTGAGTGGAAGAACGGTCGTTGGTACGTCATGATTCAGCGCCCAGTCGGGAACAAGAAGGACCAGGATTATGACGAAGACACGCTCTTTGAAATGGGGAAGTACATCCCAACGGTGTTCTTTGCCTGGGATGGTCATAACGGTGATGCAGGACGCAAGATGTCCGTCTCGGCCTTCTACTACACGTTCATGCAGCCGCCGACGCCCCGTGAAGTGTATATCTATCCGTTCGTCATTGCCGGCGGGATCGTGCTGTTGGAAGCATGGGTTCTGACGCGCCGCGCAAACAAGCGGAAGGGCAAGACGCTGTAATATCACTCTGCACGTGAGTGAGTAGGTAGCGAATGAAGGGGGTGGGGAAACTCACCCCCTTTGTGCTTTTGGGCGATGAATCGATAAGGTCTTTATGAATGTCACGGGTGTCATCCTGGCCGGAGGCAAGAGCCGCCGGATGGGGGAGGACAAGCGCTTTCTTCAGGTAGGGGAAGCGACATTGTTGGACCGTGCCGTTTCAGTCATGGCCAAGCTCTTTCCTGAAGTCCTGATCGTAATTGCGCAAGACAGCCTCCCGCTCACGGTTACAGGATACATGGTGTATCGGGACTTGATCGCCGATTGCGGGAGTCTTGGGGGCCTTTACACGGGATTGGCAAGGGCGACGGAGAAGCGAATCTTTGTTGTGGCCTGCGATATGCCCTTTCTGAATCCAGGCATGATCCAGTGGTTTGTCGATCGTGATCCTGGAGCTGATATCGTCATGGCCCGTTTGCCGACCGGGCTGCAACCTCTTCACGCGCTCTATAGCAAACGCGCATTGCCTGTCCTTGAGCGTATGGCCACCACGCATGCCCTGAAGATCCAGCAGATCGTCTCGGAGCCCTCACTCCGCACAACCGTCGTGTTGCCCGCCGAGTGGGGCGAGCGCGACGCACTCGCCCAATCGTTTCAGAATGTGAACACGCCGGCTGATCTAGCGGCGGCGCGAGCCGCACTCCGTGGTTTCCCATCTGCTCAGTAATGTCTGAATCCTCCCGCAACATCGTCGTGATTCATCCCGGTGGATTGGGTGATGTCCTGCTGTCGATTGATGCGTTGGCTGTCATACGGGCTGATTTCCCGCACCGTGAGATGATCCTGCTTGCGGGATCGGAAATGGGGCAACTACTCGTCCACTGTGGAATTATCGATCAAGTGTTGCCGATCGAGTCAGGTCGGTTGAGCGCTCTTTTCTCTGGAAGAGCGCAGATTTCGGACGTACAGCAAGATCTTTTCAGCCGGTGCGATCTCGTGGTCGGATGGCTGAACGATCACGATGGTTCGCTACGACGCACGATGCAGGAATTCGGGATTCCAGATGTGATTTTGCAATCGCCGGCTGATACCGAAGGTCGGCACCAAAGCGAACGATTTCTCCGGACGGTGCAGGGAGAATTCATGGTCGATACGCATGCTCCCCTCCGTCTCCGTCTTCCCGATGAGGTACTGCAGGCTGGGGCGGATGCCCTTCAGATTGCTGGCGTCGGCCAAACGGCGCCCCTGGTCGTGTGTCATCCCGGAAGTGGGAGCATCCACAAGTGCGTAAGGCTCGAAACGTGGAAGGAGATCATCCGTGGGTGTCTGAGCCGCCAGCTTTTGCCCGTCATCGTGCTGGGACCTGCTGACGAGCAGGTTGCCGTGATGATTCAGCAGTCTGGCGTACCCGATCTGCCGATGCTTCGTCCCAAGTCCGTCACGATGCTGGCAGCGATCCTGGCGCAGTCGCAGGGGTATGTCGGCCATGATTCGGGCGTCACTCATCTGGCCGCGTTGCTTGGGGTGCCGACAGTGGCGATGTTTGGGCCGACCGATGAGCGCCGATGGGCTCCTCGCGGTGCGCAGGTGACAGTGGTGAGGGGAGGACGCTGCAGGTGTGTGGGCTGGGATGCTGTGAGGGCCTGTGCAGAAAAGCCTTGTCTAAACGTGAAGCAGGATGAGGTTTTCGAGGTGCTCGATGCCACCAATGTCCGCTACCGTCGGGTAACAAATTCCTGACGGCTTACCTTGTCACGCTATGTACCATGTGCTACAGTGCAAAATTGTTTTTCTCTTTCTTCTCTAATGACTTAGGGGATTTTGTGACGCAGGGGCTCGTGCAAGAACAGGTGGCGAACGCGGTTCAAGGAGCTCTCTCTGACGCCAAGGCCAAGGGACAATTGAAAATCGAGTCCTGGCCCACAGTCACCCTGGATGCTCCCAAGCGTCCGGAGTGGGGTGATCTCGCTACGACCGTTGCCATGTCTCTCGCCGCCTCAGAGAAACGCGCTCCCCATGACATTGCCCAAATCATTGCCGATAATCTGTTGATCCGCGATCAATTGTTCGAGCGAGTTGAGATCGTCCGGCCCGGTTTCCTCAATCTGACTGTGAAGCCTGCCGTCTGGTTAGAAGTCTTGCGGGACATTGAGCGGCAAGGCGCGGCCTATGGTACGTCCGTGGTCGGAGTCGGGAAACGCGCGCTGGTCGAATATGTCAGCGCCAATCCCACCGGGCCGTTGCACGTCGGTCATGGGCGTGGTGCCGCCGTCGGCCAAGCCCTGGCACGACTGCTGAGCGCGGTCGGATACGACGTGGTCAGCGAGTACTACATCAATGACGCCGGCCGACAGATGAAACTCCTGGGCGCCTCCGTGTACGCGCGGTTGCAGGAGCTGGCGGGCAAGCCGGTCACGTTTCCGGAAGAAGGCTATCACGGCGAGTATATTCGTCTTGCGGCCGAGCAGATTCAGGCCTCAGACGGCGCGAAGCTGGCGACGCTGCCCCCGGTAGAGGCTGAGCAACGCTGCCGTGACCTGGCCTACCGGGCGTTGCTTCAGCGCATTCGTGAAGACCTCTCTACGTTAGGCATTGAGTTTGAGTCCTGGTTCAGTGAAGCGTCACTCATCGAGTCCGGTGCAGTCGAGCGGGCGTTTTCGGATTTGACGCAGCAGGATCTCCTGTTCGAGAACGAAGGGGCGTTGTGGTTTCGCTCGTCCCGATTCGGCGATGAAAAAGATCGTGTGGTCCGCAAGCAGGACGGCGAGTGTACCTACCTGGCTTCTGATATTGCTTATCATCGTGACAAGCTTCAGCGGGGTTATGACCTCCTGATCGATGTCTGGGGCGCTGATCATCACGGGTATATTCCCCGCATGCAGGGGGTCATCCAGGCCTATGGGCATCCGAAGGAGCGCCTGCAGGTCGTGCTCGTGCAACTCGTGAAGCTGCTGCGGGGCGGCGTCGAAGTCAAAATGTCGAAGCGCTCCGGCGAATTTATTACGATGCGTGAGGTGATCGACGAAGTCGGCGTCGATGCCGCCATGTTTTTCTTTCTGATGCGTGATTCGAAAACGCATCTGGATTTCGATTTGGAGCTGGCCAAGCAACGGTCCTCGGATAACCCCGTTTACTATGTGCAATATGCCCATGCCAGGATCGCGAGCCTCTGGCGGGTGGCCGCGGCGCGTGGCATCGTCTGTCCGACGGCGGCGGAAGCCGATCTGACCGTGCTGACCGATCCCGATGAACTCGTCTTGATTCGGAAGCTCTCGATGTTTCCCGAAGTGCTGGAGGCGAGTGCGCTGGCATTTGAGCCGCATCGCCTGACTTACTATCTTCAGCAGCTCGCAGCCCTGTTGCACACCTTTTACAACAAGCATCGGGTTCTCCCGCCGGCGGCCGATCTGGAGACCGGTGACGCGCCGGTGGCGGAGGAGATTTCTCTCAAGACGACGACGGCCAGGCTGGTCTTGATGCGATCGGTGCAGCAGGTGGTGAAAAACGGATTGACTGTCCTGGGGATTTCAGCTCCCGAGCAGATGTAACGGAACGTAACCGGACGATGATGCAGTTCACCATTAGACAGCAGGATCGACAGACCAGGGGGCGACTGGGGCAGCTCCGTACCGCCCGCGCCGTCATCGAGACGCCCACTTTTATGCCGGTGGGGTCGTTGGGGCCGGTGAAAGGGCTGGAGCCGGAGGATCTTCACGACCTGGGGTTTAGGTTGATGCTGAACAATGCATACCATCTCTATCTGCGCCCAGGGCATAAGGTCGTGGCGGAGTTGGGTGGGTTGCATGCATTTACCGGATGGCCGGGCGCGATCCTGACCGATAGCGGGGGGTTTCAGATTTTCAGTCTGGCGAAACTTTGCAAGATTACCGACGAGGGCGTGACGTTTCAGTCGCACATCGACGGTTCCACGCATTTCGTCACGCCCGAAACGGCGATCGAAATCGAAGAGGCGCTCGGTGCCGATATCATCATGGCGTTCGATCAATGTGTCGCCCTGCCGGCGTCGCGCGCGGCGATTTTGGAGGGCGTGCGGCGGACGACGTCGTGGGCGAAGCGTTGTCAGGCGAGTCGGCGGCGGAACGATCAAGCGCTCTTCGGCATTGTTCAGGGCGGGCTGGAAGCCGATCTTAGGAGAATCTCGGCGCAAGAGCTTGTCGCGCTCGATTTTGAAGGCTATGCCATCGGCGGACTGTCCGTCGGGGAGAGCAAAGCCGACATGTATGCAATGTTGGATGTGACGGCTCCGGAACTGCCGGAGTTCAAGCCGCGCTATCTGATGGGGGTGGGCCTTCCTGAGGATCTGATCGAAGGGGTGGCTCGCGGAGTGGATCTGTTCGATTGCGTGGTGCCGTCCCGCCATGGGCGCACCGGATGGCTCTTTACGGGGTTCGGACGGGTGTCTATCAAGCAGGCGCAATTCAAGCAGGACGAGCGGCCGATTGATCCGGACTGCGGCTGTCCGGTGTGCAAGCGCTATTCGCGGGCCTATCTGCATCACCTTTTCAACGTGAAGGAAATGCTCGGAGCGCGGCTGAATACGATCCACAACCTTTGGTATTTTGCTGATCTGATGCAACGGGTGCGCTCGTCGATCGAGCGGGGGACATTTCTCACAATGCGCGAGGAGTTTTATCGCGCGCGGGCGGAAGCCGAACGGGTCGGTGGCGCGACGGCAGTCGCTCCGCAGGAACCGCGGGCCGGCCTCGACTAGCGTAAGGGGAGCCAGATTTATGATGACGGTCGTGATGGCGTCAGTGGCGTGGGCTGAGGGGCCCGGGGGCGGCGGGAGCACATCGAGTTCATTGCTTTCGTTGGTGCCGTTTGTCCTGATTTTTGTGATTTTTTATTTCCTGCTGATCCTGCCGCAACAGAAGCGGCAAAAGCAGCAGAAGGCGATGCTTGACGATCTGAAGAAGGGCGATAAGGTCATCACGGCGTCGGGCTTCTGGGGAACCATCACGAATCTCGGGAAAGAGACGGTGACGCTGCAGATTGCCGACAATACCAAGGTCAAGATTCAGAAAGAGCATATTGCGAAAATACGGGCGGAAGACGACGACAAAGAGTAGCCGGACGATGGTAATCACACGAGAATGCTCAAACAGACTGTCCGGCAAGGCCGCAGCAAGCGAGAAGGCGAGGCGTACGCGGCGGTACGGTGAGCCTCTGAGCGCGGCGAGAACGACGCTGGCGGGCTGTTTCGGCATTCTGCAAGAGAGGGTGGCGGAGACATGAAAAAAGTTGGTGGACGATTTGCATTGCTTGCGCTGGTGGTCGTGCTGTCGGTGGTGTTTTTCCTGCCGTCGTACAAGCCGTTGTATCAGGCCTTGCCCGACTGGGCGCGGAAGATTCTGCCGGACAAGGGGATCACGCTGGGGCTGGATCTCCAGGGCGGCATTCACATGGTGATGGAGGTCGATGAAGACCGGGCGGTCGAGATTGCCGTCGAGCGATCGGTGACCTCCCTTCAGGACCTGTTGGTCGACAAGAAGCTGCCGGCTGAATCGGTGAAACGCACGGCGTCGAATCAAATCACCATTCAGTTTGCCAATGCTGAGTTGAAGGCGCAGATTCAGAAGCTCTCGGAGGAGTATCCCACCTTCTTTGAAGCGGATGCCGCCGGATCGGCCAACAGCCTCGTCTGGGAGTTGCGCGAGACGGAGATCAAGCGGATCAAGGATTCAGCGATCAATCAGGCGCTCGAAACCATCCGGAACCGGATCGACCAGTTCGGCGTCTCCGAGCCGCTGGTGCAGCGCCAGGGCCTGAAGCAGATTGTCGTGCAGCTGCCGGGCGTCAAAGAACCGAAACGGGCGAAGGATCTCATTAAGGAAACCGCTCTGCTCGAGTTCAAGATGCTCGACGAAGACAATCAGATGAAGATGGACTTCCCGGCCCGGGTGCCGAAGGAAAAAGAAGCCGAAGTGCTGGCTCAGTTCCAGGCCAAGGTGCCGGAGGGCGATCAGATCCTGTTCGAGCACCAGGTCGACAAGGAGAGCGGCCGGGAATTCCGCACGCCGTACCTCGTGAAGAAGCGGGTGATGCTGACCGGCGACGTCTTGAGCGACGCGCGGGTCTCCATCGGGGAGTTCAACGATCCCTATGTCTCCATCACCTTCGACGGCAAAGGCGGACGGGAGTTTGAACGGATCACCGGTGAGAACATTAAAAAGCGCATGGCTGTCGTGCTCGACAACACGATCTACTCCGCTCCGGTGATTCAGGATCGGATTTCCGGGGGACGGGCTCAGATCACCGGGACGTTCAGCACGCAGGAGGCTAACGACCTGGCCATTGTGTTGCGCGCCGGCGCGCTGCCGGCGCCCTTGAAGATCATTCAGGATCTCACCGTCGGGCCCTCGCTCGGCCAGGATTCCATCGATCAGGGAGTGAAATCCACCTTCATCGCCGGGATCCTGGTGGTGGTGTTCATGATTGTGTACTACCGGTTGTCCGGCGTGATCGCCGATTTTGCGCTGATGTTGAACCTCGTGTGTTTGCTCGGGGCGCTCTCAGCCTTGAACGCCACGCTGACGTTGCCGGGTATCGCGGGTATCGTCTTAACGATTGGAATGGGCGTGGACTCCAACGTGTTGATCTTCGAGCGTATCCGCGAAGAGCTGCGCGCGGGGAAAGCCGTGCGCCTGGCGGTGGACGGCGGCTACGACAAAGCGCTGCTCACGATCATCGACGCGCACGTGACGACACTCATCACGGGCGTGGCGCTGTTCTTGTTCGGCACCGGGCCGATCAAGGGATTTGCCGTGACGTTGTGCCTGGGGATCGCGATCAATCTGTTCACGGCCTTTGTGGGAACCAAGGTCGTCTTCGATCTGCTGAACCAGGGGAAGAAAGTGGATACGCTCAGCATCTAGCAGGGATGCCGGGAGCGGAGACCGAGCGCTGAACGCGACGAAAAGGGAGCGAGCATGTTAGAGATTCTTGGTAAAACGAACTTCGATTTTATGGGCAAGCGCAAGATGGCCTTTATCTTCTCGGGCATCATGGTGTTTTTCGGGCTGATCGCGCTGGCGCAGATCGCGCGCGGGTCGGCTAATCTCGGGATCGACTTCGCCGGCGGAACCGCCGTGCAGCTCAAGTTCGACCAGGCCGTTCGCATCGATGAGGCGCGGAAAGCCCTGGAGTCCAATGGATTGAGCAATGCGGAGTTGCAGGAATTCGGACAGGAGAACAAGTTGCTCGTGCGGATCAAGGCCTCGACCACCATCGAGGAAAAGACCGCTGAGCGTGTGATGGCGGTCTTCTCAAAGGAGTTCCCGAACAACAAATTCGTCGTGGATGCCACGACGGAAATCGGTCCGACCATCGGGAAGAAGCTGCAGGAAGATGCGCTCATTGCGATCGTCATCTCGTTTGCCGGGATCATTCTGTATATTGCCGCCCGGTTCGAGTTGCGCTTCGGCGTTGCGGCCGCCCTGGCCACATTCCATGATGTGTTAGCCGTGCTGGGTGCGTTTTATCTGCTGGACAAAGAAATTACGCTGCTCGTGGTCACGGCGCTCCTAACCCTGGCGGGCTATTCATTGACCGATACGGTCGTGGTGTTCGACCGGATCAGAGAAAACTTGCGGCTCCGGCGGCGGGATTCGGAAGAGAGTTTGATCAACAACGCGGTGAATCAGGTCCTCAGCCGGACCATCGTCACGAGCTTGACCGTGGTGCTGGTGTTGATTCCGCTGACCCTTGCCGGCGGCGAGGTCTTGCATGATTTTTCGCTCGCGCTCCTGAGCGGTGTCATCTTCGGGACCTATTCTTCGGTGTTTGTGGCCAGTCCGTTGCTTCTCCTCTGGCCCGGCGCCGGCGGACGGATGATGAAGCGGAGCTAGGCCGATGGTGGGATAGCGTATCGTCGCTCGTATCTCGTCGCTCGCAAACCGGAGTGTACATCCGGCACGAAATACGAACGACGCGTCACGAACGGCGGTGTGTTTGAAGATGCATCACCAGTCGTCGCGTCCCGCGCAGGGCACCGCTATGAACCTCTGGAGTCGGTCTCACAGTCTCCAGCACAAAATCATCACGGCCATCGTGATGGTGGGTCTCCTGCCGCTCAGTCTCTCCCTCCTGCTCAGTTACGTGGAGGAACGGCGGGCGCTCCGCGAAGCCATTGGCGCCAACTTCAAGGAAGTGGCGGTCGAAGCGTCGCGCCGCACTGAAATGCATGTGACGCGCGGCATCAACGAAGCGCAGCAGCTGGCCACCACCCCGTTCCTCCGCACTGCAGTGACCGAATCGAACCGCACCTATGAGGGTAAGGACGAGCACGCGGTCGATGCCATGATCAAAGACTGGCAGCAGCGCTGGCGTCAGCGTGATACCCGCAGCGAGTTCCCGCTGTTCATCAACCGCATCGTCACGAATTACCTTATTCGCTGGCACGATATCCGGAAGTCCGACTACGTCGGGATTCTGGTCACGGACGCCCGCGGCGCCCTCGTCGTCAGTTCCATCCCGCAGGTGGACTATTTCTACGGCAAGACCCCCTGGTGGATGGCGGTCGTGAAATCCCAGGTCGCCAGGCCGTATGTGAGCGATATCGCGTTCGATCCGGCCTTCGGGACGCATGTGGTGGTGGTGGCGGTCCCGATCATTGAGGACGGCGGCCGGGGAGTCATCGGCGCGGTGACCATTCTGCTCCGCCGCGATACGTTGTTCCATTCGATCGGCGAAGTATCGATCGGTTCATCTGGCCACGCGATGCTTTTCAACTCCGACGGCGTCTCGCTGATTTGTCCGGTGTTGTCGCCGGAAGAACATACGGTGACGCCGGAACTGGTCAGGACGATCGTGCAGGACAAGGCCGGATGGGCGATTGCGCCGGACGACTCGCATGGACGCCATGATGTTCTGATCGGGTTCGCTCCGGTGCGGTTCAGCGAACCCCTGGCGCCGGGTAGTATGGGCGGCAAGCAATGGGTGACGGTCATTCGCCAGGATCCGGAAGAGACTTATGCCCCACTGGGGCGTCTCGTCGGCCGGGTGTTGCTGTACGGAGTATTGGTATTCGCCGTGCTGGTGGGCACTGGTTTGATCGTGGCCAGGCGGATCGCCAGGCCGATCAAAATCCTGCACGATGGTGTTCTGGAGATCGCCAGCGGCCGGCTCGATCAGACCTTGCAGATCCGAACCGGCGATGAGATCGAGCACCTGGCCGGGGCCTTCAACCAGATGGCCGCCAACCTGAAATTGTCGTTTACCCAAATTGAACAGCGGATGCTCGAGGTGCGGCGGTTGGAGGAAAAGTACCGGGACTTGATCGAGCACTCTCCGGAAATGATTTATCAGCTGGATCGGGCCGGGCGATTCGTCCATGTGAACCAGACGGGGCTGGAGAAGCTCGGGTACCGTCTCGACGAGATGTTGGCCATGAGGCTCTGGGACGTGACGCCGCCGGACCAGGCGGGTCATGTCCTGAGCTATCTTGAGCGGCTCATGGTGAAGGGCCGCAACACGATTGAAACGATCTTTCTCGCGAAGGATGGCCGTCAGATCGACGTGGAAATCCATGCGACGGCGCTGTTCGATCAGGAGGGGGGCGGCATCGTCCATACACGCGCGTTCGTGCGAGACGTGACCGAACGGCATCAGTTGGAGCGGCAGCTTCAGCAATATACGAGCAAACTTGAAACGGCCGTCTCCGAGCGGACGCAGCAGTTGGTCGCGTCGCAAGCGCGCTACAAGGCGCTCTTCGACCTCGTGGCCGACTCCGTCTTCATGGTGGATCGCGACGGGAAGATCGTGGCGGTCAACCAGCGGGAAGAGCAGGCCTTGGGGTACTCGGAATCGTCGGTCGTGGGACGCAGTATCTTCGGCATTGCCCTGCCCGCGTTTCGCGAGGGGGTGCGCGGGCTATTGATGGAATTGGCCGGCGGGCAGCGGCAGGTCCCTACCCACGAGATCGCTGTTCTCACAGCCGCCGGTGTTGAGACGCCGGTGGAAATGGATCTGATTCGCACCGGCGCCGCCGAGGCCCCGTTGATCATGGTGCAACTCCGCGATATCACGGACCGGAAGCGAATGGAACGGCAGCTGCAATCCTATCGCGATGAACTGGAAGTGAAGGTGCGGGAGCGCACGAAGGAAATCGAAGAGACGAAGCAATATCTCGAGAACCTGCTTGAAAATGCGAACGATGTCATCTACACGCTGGACACGGAACAGCGTTTCACCTACGTCAACAGCAAAATCGAAGCCTGGGGCTACCGGAAAGACGATCTCATCGGACGGCCTTATCTGGTTCTCCTCTCGAAGCGGCACCGGGGACGCCGGCTCAAGAGCACGCTCGATATCGGCGCGAAGCAGGTGTACGAGGTCGAGGTGGTCACCTGCACGGGCGAGGCCCGGTCTGTTATGGTGAGTGTGTCGCCGTTGCACGGGGTGGACGGAGATATTCTCGGCGTCCTTGGGATCGCCCGCGATATGACCGACACGAAAAAACTGGAGCAGCAAATCAGGAATTCTGAGAAATTAGCGTCCGTCGGCAAGCTCGCGGCGGGAGTGGCTCACGAGATCAACAACCCGTTAGGCGGCATCCTGAACTGCCTCTATAATCTCGGAAAGGGGACAATCGCACCGGCCCGGCGTGAGGAATACCTGGCCTCGATGGAAGACGGATTGCATCGTGTGCAGAAGATTGTCCGGCAGTTGCTGGACTTCTCCCAACAGCATCAGCCGGAATTTTCGCCGGCCGACATCAATACGGTGATCGAGCGGGTGCTGGTGCTGACGAATCATTTGTTTCTGCCGAACCGGATCGCGCTCGAAGCCGCTCTGGGACACGCGCTGCCTGCGGTCATGATCGACCGGCACATGATCGAACAGGTCTTGATGAATTTGATTTTGAACGCGGTGCAGGCGATGAAAGACGGCGGGGTCCTCTCGATCCGGACATGGGTGGAAGAGGGGATCTGCCTGGTGGAAATCCGGGATACCGGGTCCGGGATTCCGGCGGCGGTGCTGCCGAAGATCTTCGATCCGTTCTTCACGACCAAGCGCGAAGGCGAAGGGACCGGGTTGGGTTTGTCGGTGAGTCTTGGAATTGTTGAGCGTCACGGAGGCAAGATTCTTGTGGATAGTGAAGTCGGCAAGGGCACAGTCTTTACACTCTGGTTGCCGGTCTCCCGCGAGCGGCAATCGGTGGAGCGGGTGTCATGATGCCGCTCACGATTTTGATCGTCGACGACGAACCGTTGATGCGTTTGTCCATCGTCGATGCGCTTGAGGCGGGCGGCCACGACGTCTGCGCCGCCGCCACCGGGACGGAGGGCATCGAGGAGGCGCGCCGGCGGGAGTACGACCTCGTGATCACCGATCTGCGACTGCCGGGTGCCGATGGCCTGGCGGTGTTGAAGGCGGCCAAGGAGGCGCGGGCGCAGACCGAAGTGGTGGTGATCACGGCGCACGGCTCCGTTGAAACCGCCGTGGGGGCGATGAAACTCGGCGCATTCGACTATATTACCAAGCCGTTCAAGATGGATGAACTGCTGCTGATCGTCGAACGCGCGGGAACGGTGGTCGCGCTCCGCAAAGAGAATCAGGATCTGAAAGAGATCTTGGAGGATAAGTTCAGTTTCGGCGGCATTCTCGGATCCAACACGAAAATGCGCGCAGTGCTGGACAAGATCAAGACGGTCGCGGCCACAGACTCCACGGTATTGATCCTGGGCGAAAGCGGGACCGGAAAAGAATTGGCAGCCAATGCCGTGCATCAGAACAGCCCGCGGCGGGACTATCCCTTGATCAAAGTGAGTTGTGCGGCCCTTCCGGAATCGCTGCTGGAGGCAGAGCTCTTCGGGCATGAAAAGGGCGCCTTCACCGGCGCGCTACGCCAGCGACGGGGCCGGTTCGAAATGGCCAATCGCGGCACTTTGTTCCTTGATGAAATCGGAGAAATCTCGCCGGTCGTCCAGGTCAAATTGCTGCGTGTTCTGCAAGAGCGGAAGTTTGAGCGGGTCGGGAGTAACCAGACGATCGATGTGGATGTGCGGCTGGTCTGTGCGACGCAAAAAGACTTGCGGAAAGAGGTGGCGGCGGGCCGGTTCCGGGAGGATCTCTTCTACCGGTTGAACGTCGTTCAGGTGGTGATTCCGCCGTTGCGCGCACGGCAGGAAGATATCATCGTCATCGCCGACCATGTGTTGCAGACCTGCTCGACCAAGATGAACAAGAAGCTGCGGGGTTTTTCCCAGCCGGCAAGAGAGCTGCTGATTCGCTATTCCTACCCGGGTAATGTGCGCGAGCTGGAAAATATGGTCGAGCGCGCCGTTGCGCTGGGCCGCGATCGGGAACCGATTCAGCCGTCCGATCTGTGCGGCTTTCAGGCTTGCCCCTATTTAGGCGGGGAGCCGCAAGAGTCCTGCGGATTTTGTAATGAAGGCCTGACCGGAAAACCCAAGAAGAAAGAGCTGTCGCTCACCGCGCTCTCGACAGCCCGGGAAGCATTTGAGAAGGAGTATATCCTCTCTGTTTTGGAGCGGGTGGAAGGGAGCCGCACCACTGCGGCGAAAATCCTCGGTCTTTCTCGCAAAGCCTTGTGGGAAAAGTGCAAACGTTACGGCATCCCCTCGGCAAGGGACGAGGGAGAAGAGGAATAGCCTGTACGGGCACTTTCCTATCCCTCCCGTCATTCTGAACCGCTATGAAACCAGGCTATCGTCTCGGTATCGTCGATAAAGCTGGTGTACTGGTCTCTGAATTTCAGCTGACGGAGGCGTCCCTGGCTCAGCCGGAGGCCTTTGTCACCGCGCTGAAGCAGGCGGTTGAAGATGTCGAAGAGGAAGAGTTGTGACGGTGAGGGGTTCATCGTCAGCCGACAGTGAGTTGTCGGCTGACGATCGAATGCAGGATTACTCGGTCGGTTCGGCGCCGCCTTCCCACAGCTTGATCGTGCGATCCCACGAGGCGCTGGCGAGCCGTCGGCCGTCCGGTGAGAATGCGATGTGGCGGACGCCGGCGGTATGACCCTTCACGGTTTTGAAATGCCGGCCGGCGGCGATGTCCCAAAACTTGATGGTGTTGTCGTCCCCGGCGCTGGCAAGCACTTTCCCATCCGGAGAGGCAGCCAGTGATCTCACCCAGGCGGTGTGCCCGGTCAGGGTTTTCTTTTCAATCAGCTTCGGCATCTCGAAAAACTTGATCGTTTTGTCGCGGCTGCCGGTGATGAGGGTCTTGCCGTCCGGCGTGAAGGTCATGGCGCCGATCCAGTAGTCCATCGGCTTTTGGAAACCGCCGTCGTCTTCGATGAAGTAGCCGCGAGTCTCGGTGGAATCGTCGGCATCCCGCTGCCAGTGACCATCATGCAAGACTTTTTCCTCGCCGCTCGGGAGTACTTCCCATAACTTGATTTTCCCGATATCGGTGCCGCTGGCCAGGTGGATGCCGTCCGGGCAGAAGGCGACGCAGACGGACCAGTGATGGTCGTATTGGTCTTTTCCCAGGAGGGTCATCAGCTCGGTGCCGGTGGTGACTTCCCAGATCTTGATGTCCTTATTGTGGCTCCCGCGCGCGAGCATGAGGCCGTCCGGCGAGAGGGAGAGGCTGCACACATTATGGTCGTACCGGGTGAACAGCAGCTTGGTCGGTTCGCCGGTCTTCGGATTCCACAGTCGGATAGTGCGGTCTTCGCTCGCGGTGGCGAGGGTTTGTCCGTCCGGGGTAAAGACGATGGCGCGGATATCATTCGTATGGCCGCGGAGTGAGCGCAGGAGCCGGCCGGTTTCAATATCCCACATGCGCACCAGGCGTTCGGCCCCGCCGCTGGCCAGGGTCAGTCCATCCGGCGAGAAGGCGACGGCCCAGACGCCGTGCGAGTGTCCCCGAAAAGTCTTGATCTCCCGGCAATCGGTTTTCCAATACTCGAGAAAATCAATGGACGGCGGGGGCGTCGTTGCCGGGGCGGAACTGGGGAGAGGGGGCGCCATCGTGTGTTCAGGCATAGGGTACTCCACTTACCGGGAGGCCTAGGGACCTCCCTTGATTGCAAATCGGCTTTTAAGGCCAGTATACTTCTCTCGTCAATGCTGGGAGATCGTAAGAGATGCTCGGCGTTCAAGTCAAGGTGGCGTGGGGTGTCGCGTTCCCTGCGCAGGCGATTCCGGTGGTGTCAACGCGCTGAGTGCCCGTCACATCCATTCTTTCGAGGCTTCCAATGGAAATCAGATTTCAGCCCGCATTGCTGCAAGAGGTCATCGACTCCTTCGTGGAAAAGACGGAGCGTGAAGGCGATCCGACGTACTATAAGGAGTTCCATGAGCATGCCGATCCGATCTACGAGAAGTTCATTCTCGAGGATCGGGAAGGGGAGTTTAAGAAGCTGTATCAGTATTTGTTCGGCACGTGGGGATTCTCGGACATTATTCGGGATTCGTTCAACGAATATCCGCTCCTGAAGGATAAGGTCGGGATTGTGCTGGTGAAGGGCGTGTTGAAAGAAGACCAGGAAGGCGTCGACATTCTCCGCAAGTGGGGGTCGGTTGAGCTGGATCTGGCCAGAGAGTTTGAGTCCAAGGGCATGAAGGGTATGGGCATTAAGCTGATCCCGCGGCGGTTTTACGATCCTGCCTTGACCCGCTATTGCCGGCATGAATTGATGCACATCTCTGACATGCTCGACCCGGTCTTCGGGTACGACCCGGATACGAAGGTCGGACAGAATTCCGGAGAAGAGACGCTGATTCTGCAGCGCTACCGCGTGCTGTGGAGCTTGAGCGTCGACAGCCGGCTGAGCGCGGCGGGCCGGGAGCCGATGATGAGCAAAGAGGACCGGTTCAAAGAGTTTCGTTCGTGGTACCGGAAAATTGCGCCCCCCCAGTTGAAGTCGGTATTTGAAGGCCTCTGGCAGACCTCGTATTTCTCCCATTCCGAGCTGATCGAAATGTCGACCGATACGTTGCGCGTGATGGATCGCGCGGTCGATGTGGAGGGCGGCGAAGTTCCGGAAACGCAAAACAAGGTCATGCTGATGCCGGGCTTTCCCTGCCCGCTCTGCCGCTTCCCGACCTATTCATGGGTGGAAGATATGGGCACCAAGCTGGAACCGTATGTCTTGGACTTCATCCGCGAGAATCACCCCGGGTGGGACATTGAGTACGGCGGTTGTGACCGGTGCGTGGAAGTCTATAAACTGCGCGCTGACGGCGTCATGTAGTGGCAGGACGGTGAGAAGGCCTGTCGGCTGCGTTGCAGCTCGGGGTCGGGCTGGTGAGAAGGGTGTGCCCGCGGTTTTGCTTCACCTGCGACCTCGTTGAACAGGCGTTTTGACCATGTGCTGGATCGACGAACACCATGGCCTCCAATCCATCATATGGCCGGCGGGACTTTCTGAAAGACTCCGTGATGTCGGTCGCCAAGGCGGCGCAGGAGTTTTCTAAACAAGCCGATGCCGCGCCTGAGGTGCCTGCTCCGCGGTCGCGGACGGATTGGCTTCGGCCGCCGGGAGCTGTAGAGGAAGCGTTGTTCCTGGATCGCTGCACGAAATGCGGCGACTGTATCAAGGCCTGCGATCCGGGTGCGATGGTCTGTCATGCCGGCGACGGGACCCCGGTGATTTTTGCCGACCGGTCGCCCTGTCTCTTGTGCGGCGATCTCCCCTGTATTGCTGCGTGTGCGACTGATGCGTTGCGGCCGGTCGATCGGATGTCTGATATTCGACTCGGGGTGGCGCAGGTGTCTCAGCGACTGTGCACAGCCGGGCAGGGGTGCCATGCTTGTGTCTCGAAGTGTCCGGTGGATGCTTTATCGATGGATTTCTCCGCGCTGCGCCTTGAGGTATTCGCTGAGGGGTGTGTGGGTTGTGGTATGTGCGAACATATCTGTAATACCGTCAACGATCACGTGGCGATCTGTGTGACACCCGTGCGACAACTCGTCGGGTTCTGAGAATCGATGGAAATTGGAAACAACTGTTCTGAAGCGGTCAATTGAAATGTCCAGAGGAAATAAATAAAAAATAAACCGGCTGAAATCTATGGAATTAAGTCCGAGTTCTCGCTTGACATCCATTTGACCTTTACCTATCATACGCAGGCCCGTGATAGGTCAACGTAGTGCTGGTTCAGAAGTTATGTGAGTCGTGAGGCCTGGGTTGATTCCCACATCCAGGAGACAATTGTCATGACGAGTAAACAATCGGTGCAGACTGCAACATCGACCGCTGCTGCCGTTATTCCTACCGTCCCAACGATCAAAGACTCTCCCGCAGTCGAGCGAGCCCTCAATCGCAGCAAGTTATATCTCCTTGTATCCTGGAGTCTTTTATATCCAGAGGATGAGGAATTTCTTGATTACTTGCAGTGTGGGGAGTTTGTGGAAGACGGTCGCGCGGCTTTGGATGCCCTCCAGGCAGCCTTGGATGCCAATCAGGGCGTGGATCGTGCAAAGCTGAAGCTGGCTGCCTTGAAAAAGCAGTTGGATAATGTCGAAAAGCTGGTTGCGTCAGAATGCGTGAACTGGCAATTAAGCGATCTGCAGTCGGAGCATCGGCGTGTGTTCAGCAATGTGATCACGCTGGATTGTCCTCCGTACGAAACCCTCTTCGGCAACGATCACGTGTTTGCGCAGTCCCATACGATGGGCGACATCGCCGGCTTCTACAAGGCGTTCGGCGTCGAGTTGTCGAAAGATATTCATGAGCGGCTCGACCATCTCAGCGTCGAGTTCGAGTTCATGCATTTCCTGGCCTACAAAGAATCCTATTCCCGCTGCCATGACGGTGCCGACAAGACGCAGATTGTCGTGGATGCGCAGAAAAAGTTTGTCAAAAATCACATCGGGCGATGGGTGCCGCTGTTTTGCCGGATGTTGACCAAAAAGTCGGATTCCGGTCTGTTTAAGATCGTCGCGGATATGACCTCCGATTGGATTGAATTCGAAACCGCGTTCCTCGGAGTCACTCCGCAGCCATACACGGAAACAGATTATCGTCCGGCGACCTTTAATTCGCCGGAAGGTCAGACGTACGAGTGCGGCGCGCAGGACCAGGGGAATGAGCTGAGCGTATTGTTGAACGAAGTCGGCGCGCAGTCCTTCCTGGATGTGAAGGACAAGGATAAGGACAAGGAGGAGGGCGGACCGGTCGGAACCGCGTAGGTTTCGAGCAATTATTTCTCGTTTTCTCGACGGTAGTTATACGGTAGTTATTTTGGGCGATGTTATTTAATCATTAATTTGAGAGGAGGGATTATCTGTATGAGAGTTGTGCAGACGACCAACAAGAAATTGGTGTTTAGCATCCTGCTCTCTGCCCTCGTCGTCGGCGTCATGCTGACGATCGGGCAAGTGCCCTTGGCCGTAAGCCAGCCGGTAACGATCCCGGCGAAGGCAGTCAAGGGACCGATTCCCATGGATGGCGCCAACCCCGTGTGGGAAAGCGTTCCTGGTGTAATCGTTCCGTTGAGCGGTCAGCTGATTACCACCCCGATGCACCCGAACATCTCGGTGAAGTCGGTGTTCGTGAAGGCTATGAGTAACGGTAAGGAGCTCGGCCTGCGCGTGGAGTGGAACGATCAGACGAAGAATGACACAGCCATCGGTCCGCAGGACTTCCGCGACCAGGCTGCGATCATGTTCCCGGTGACCACATCCGGTGCGCCACCTTTCCAGTGTATGGGTCAGTCCGGCGGAACCACCAACATCTGGCGGTGGAACGCGGAATGGCAGAAGGACCTTGGTAAGGACAGCGCGGGCATGTGGGACGTTGACGATCAGTACCCAGGCATTTTCTGGGACTACTACTTCGAAGAGCCGGCCGGCGGCGTGACCTATCCTGATCGGATCGGTCGGAGCCTTGGGCCATTCAATTCAGGTATCTGGTCCGGTAACATCATGTCCGACCCGACGCTCCGCGTGAGCTCGGTTGAAGATCTGAATGCCAACGGATTCAGCACCCTCACCACCCAGGCCCATCAGGATGTGCTCGGGAACGGTGTGTGGGAGCCGTCAGGCTCCGTCAAGGGTGGCGGTTACACTGGTCCGACCTGGCGCGTGGTTATCAAGCGCAGCCTGGAGACCAGCGATGCGAACGATACGCAGTTCAAGGCGGGAATGTCTGTGCCCATCGCGTTTGCAGTGTGGGATGGGAACAACATTGAGCGCAACGGTATGAAGGCGCTCTCCACCTGGTTCACGCTCAAGCTTCCGTGAGCGATGCGGTCTCGCGAGAGACCACCGCTCATCGCTGAACGCGTTGAGGTGAAGTGATGAAAATGGCCCCGGGTCTGCGCTATGTGAATAGCGAAGTGACCCGGGGCTTTTTCTTTTTTGCGCGTTTGTACTGCATAGCTGGGGGGCTAGTCACTCTCCAAAAGTGCGATGCAGCAGGGTTGCAAATGAAGAAGGCGGGAGTGTATAAACAACCGGTGAAATCATTCGAAACTATCTGATTTTCCGAAGATATTAGAAAGTGGTTTCCATGAAAGTCTCGTTGTTATTTCCGCCTACCTGGCATCCCTCTCAACCGTATCTCAGTCTTCCCTCTCTCACTGGATTCCTGCATCAGGGCGGCGTGAAAAACGTGTCCCAGCGGGATCTTGGAATTGAACTGCTTGACCAGCTCCTGACCCGTTCCTTTGGGGCTGAGGTGCATGAGCAATTGCTCGCGAAGCAGCGGGAGTTGGGAAAAAGCATGTCTGGAGAGACTGGTCCGGGAAGCCGTGAGCATGCTGCCAAAATTGCGGAGTCGCTCGATCGGTTCCCCTATTTGATCGATCGAGTAGAACTGGCAAAAGAGACGCTGCGCAGCGAGGCGTTTTACGACCTCGATGCCTATCGCGGCAGTCTCTTCATGATCGACAAATGGCTGGAACTGGTGTCGTCGCTGTATTTCCCGACTCGGCTGACGGTTGTCGATAATCAGTTCAGCAACTATTCGATCTATTCCTCGAAAGACCTCATGAAGGTTATTCGGGATGAGGCGCAGAATCCTTATATCAGCCTGTTCCGCGATAAATTCATTCCGTCGATCGTGAACGATCGCCCGGATCTGATCGGCGTGTCGATTACGGCGACTTCACAGATTATTCCAGGTCTGACGCTGTGCCGGTTGATCAAGGAAGCGGCTCCGGATCTGCATATTACGATCGGGGGCAGTATCTTTACCCGCCTGGTCGATAATATTCGCCGCTGTCCGAGTTTGTTCGATATCACCGACGACATTGTGGTGTTTGAGGGGGAGACGGCGCTGCTGGAACTGGTCAATCAGATGGCCGGGAAGAAAGATTTCAGCAAGGTGCCGAACTTGATTTATCGCCAGAACGGGAAAATCACGGTCAATCAGCCGTTCTATTCCGAGAATGTAAACCAGCTGCCGGCGCCGAACTACGACGGGTTTCCGCTCGACAAGTATTTGTCGCCGGAGCCGGTTTTGCCCGTTCAATTCTCTCGCGGGTGCTACTACAAAGATTGCGCCTTCTGCGCCTTGACGCTCGATCATCAGAATTTCAGGCAGAAGGACCCCGGCCGGACCATTGAAGAGCTGAAATGGCTCAAGCAGCGGTATGGGACGCAGTATTTCTTTTTCACCGACGAATGTTTTGCGCTCGCGCCCACGAAGCGGCTCTGCCAGCAAATGATGGAGCGCAGGCTGGATATCAAGTGGACCTGCGAAATGCGGTTCGAAAAGAACCTTTCCCGCGAACTTCTGACGTCCATGCGGGATGCCGGCTGTCTGAAGATCGTGTTCGGATTGGAATCCTTCAATCAGCGCATCATGGATTTCATGAAGAAGGGCATCAAGCAGGAGTGGGTCCGGCGGATTGCCGACGACTGTGTGGACCTGGGGATCGCCGTGCATTGCTACATCATTGTCGGATTCCCCACGGAGAAGGAAGAAGAAGCGCTGGAGACGATGAATTTCATCGTGGAGAACAAGAAGCTCCACGAGTCGTTCGGATTTTCCTGCCAGCCCTGCCTCTTCGATCTTGAGAAAGAAGCCCCGATCATGAGCGATCCGGGAGGATACGGGATACGCAGAATCATGCGGCCTTCCGCAGAGGATCTGAGTCTGGGCTTCTTTTATGAGGTGCAGGAGGGAATGACGCCGGACGAGTCGGAAAAGCTCTATCAGCATGTCTACGAACGGGTCAGTGAAGTGGTCTGTGAGTTGCCCTTCAATTACTCGATGGCGGATGGATTGCTCTATATTGCCCATGAAAAGGCGCAAGCCAGCCAGGCGCCGCAGCCGATCAGCGCGTCCTAGCTTCCTCGGACGGTGGCCGCGACCCGGCATTGACCCTGTTTTTTTGCGACAGCTATAATCAAACCCTTGCTGGTTGGAGTGGACGAGGGGTATGAAGAGCGCAACGATGAGTGATCGGATTTCAGGCCGGATCAGCGATTACGGCCCGATGTTCGAATATACGATCAAGCTCGTACTGCTGACCTCATTTTTTGAGCTGGTGCTCTATCGCCTGGTCTCGAGATTGGGGATGCATCTGAGCAAGATGGCGGTGGCGCATCCGTGGATCACCCCGACCTTCAGCACACTCACGGAGATTGGAACCTGGCTCCTCAACATCGTGGCCATTCTCTTGTTCCTCGCGCTGGGTGTGACGATGGTCAATCGAAGCGCCGGCCAGGAGGTGAGCCGGATGACCAAAGTGGCGATGAGTTGTGTGGTTTTGCTGCTGCTCTTAACCGCGGCCTTTTTGGTGGTGCCGTCCGGGATGGTCGGGTCGTTGGTCTATAACGTCGTGGCATTTCTGGCCTTGACGTTGTTCATGTTTGAGTATGTCTCGACGCAGCCGCAGCGGTCCCATCGGATTCTCGGAGTGACGTTTTACTTCGGCATTTCCGGCTGGCTCTATTACCAGATTCTTTCGACCGCCTACAGCGTGGCAAATACCGTGGCGGCGCCGCCGTTCGTGTATGAGGCCCATCGAATCGGTGAAGCCTTGATGGTCTTGGCGAGTTTTCTGACATTTGTGGCCTATGGACAGGGGCTTTCGCTCAAGACGAAAAACCGCGTGCAGCGCAACCGGGCGATCTGGTTCTGGGCGACGACGGGGACGATCTTCACGACCCTCATCTTTACCGATTATCTGCTCGGCTTGTATGATCCGGCGTTGGCTTCCTCCGTTCGGCAAGCCTCCCAGGGGATCGGGTGGATTTTCCAGTTCGGCATGGGCTATACCTTCTATCTGCCCTTTGCCATTTATATGGGGGGGCTGCTCTGTTGGTCCTACACCGTCATCAAGCTGCTCAATATGGGGCGGTTGGCGGGGTATGGGATCGGCCTGATGTTTATCGCGGGTTATGCGTTGCTCTTTTCCAATCTCACGCTGATGGTGATTTTGGGAGTCATGCTGCTCACGATGGACCGGGTCAGACCGGCGGTTTCGGAGTCTCCGTCGACCGCCGCGAATACGCTCATGGGCTCTTCGGATGCCTTGGTAACCGAACAGGTATAATCACCGCAATTGAACACAGGGGCATGTATGGACACAACGAAACCAAGCAATGAACCCACGCAGACGGCGACCGCGCTCGATCCCGGGGATCAGCCGCTCTCACCCGACGAAGAAATTCTTGAGATCGAGAAGCTGCTGGCGGCGGAGCCTGATGATTTCCAAGCCCGCTGCCGGTTGGGCGAATTGTACTTCAGCAAGGGGCGCATGGACGATGCCTTGATCGAGGTCAAGAAGTCGATCGAGATGGCGGAGGGATTGCGCGCCGAGATGAATCGTTCGCTCGCCATGTATTATTCAAACCTCGGGACCATCTACGCAACCAAGAACATGGGCGACGAAGCCGAGGCCGAATTCAAACATGCGCTTGAAGTCTTCCCGCATGACATTCTGGCACTGTTTAATCTTGGCCGGGTCTATGCGGACAAGAAGAAGTTCATGGAAGCCAAGGACTACTACGAGCGCCTCGTCGAGATGACGCCGGAAGATCCCATCGCTTGGTACAATCTCGCCGGCGTCTATGTGGAACTGGATAATCCCCTGGTGTCCGATTACAACACGATCGATATGGGCATTCAGTGCTACATGCGTACACTCGAACTCGAGCCCACGCATCTGGAAGCCAGCTTCAAGTTGATGGAAATTGCCCTCAATCACAAGAAGTCCGATCTGGCCATCAAGGTAATGGAGAGCGCCGTAGAGAACAATCCCGACGAACCGTTGGCCTACTACAATCTCATCAGCGTGTACGATAAGTGCAAGATGTTCGAGCAGGCTGAAGAGGCCAGAAAACGCTTGAAAGAGCGGTTTGCTAAAAAAACCAAAGAGAGTTCCGCATCCTGATTTACCCCTTAGGAAGGAGTCCATCATGTTTGGGAGTCTTGGATTCACAGAGCTGATTCTAATCCTCGTGATCGTGTTGATCATTTTCGGCGCCGGCAAGTTGCCGCAGTTGGGCGAGGGATTGGGCAAAGCCATCAAGGGCTTCAAGAAGTCCGTGCACGAAGCCGACGCCATCGAGGCCGAGGCTCAGGCGCTCGCGGCGCAGCAACAAAATCCCGCTCCTGCCCAGGCCATTACCGCCGCTCCGGCTCAGGCGATGACCGTTGACCAACCGGCTGCCGTCGCGCACCCGGCCTCGCGCGCATAAGTTTTCTTTCCGATGTGAAGTAGGAGACGCAGAGACGTCTATGGATACGGAACTGCAATTAGCCGGCGGCTACATCGAGACCTTTGCGGGAAACGGGAAAGCCCGAAGTACCGGTGACGGGAAGCGGGCGGTGAAGGCGGGGATTCCGCTTCCTCACCATGTCGCGCTCGACAAGGAAGAGAAGTGGCTCTACTTTGCCGAGTCCGGGTCGGATCGTATCCGGCGGGTCAATATCGCTGAGGGCACGCTCCACAATTTTGCCGGGATCGGGGAAACCTGCTACAGCGGCGATGAGGGGCCTTGCGGCGAAGCCGGTCTGTATCTTCCTCTCGATGTCGCGTTCGATTCGCAAAACAATCTCTTCATTTGCGATTCCGGCAGCAACCGCATTCGCCGGGTCGATCGGGATACCGGCATCATCACGACCGTCGTCGGAACCGGCCAACATGGCTTCAATGGCGATGGCCCGGCGCTCGAAGTGAATCTGACCTGGCCCGCCGCGATCGCGTTCGATCGGGACGATGTCATGTATATTGCCGATACGCAGGCGCATAAAGTCCGCCGATTCGATGCGCGGACCGGGATGGTCACCACCGTCGCAGGTGTCTGGACGGCGGAAGATGAGTCGCGTGAGCAGCCGTTGGTGGCGCGTAGTCTCGTCGTGCTCTCCGGCGATGCGATCGGCATCGACTTTAGCGACGATCAGGGTTGGCTGATGCCGGTCTGCTCGGACGGGTTGGATCTCTCGATGTATCTGGATGACGGGAAGCCTGCTACGGAAGCCCGCCTCTACGATCTCGTGGGAATGGCCGTCGACAGCAAGGGCAATATCGTCGTCGTGGATAAGGGCAGCAATCGCGTGAGAAAGATCGACATGCAGACCGGGATCATTTCCACGGTGGCGGGGATCTGCCGGTACGGCTACGATGGCGACGACAAGCCGGCCGCGAAGTCGATGCTGCATGCGCCCGAGGGCGTCGTGTTCGATGCCGAAGACAATCTCTACGTGGCCGATACCATGAATCATCGCGTGCGGAGGATCGATGCGGTGACCGGCGCAATCGCCACCGTGGCGGGCAACGGCGACAGCGGGTATGAAGACAAGAACATGGGCGGGTGTGGCGCCGCGCGGTTTGTCGCGAAAGAATCGGCCGGCACGGTCAAGCATGGCGATGGAATGCTGGGTATCGAAGCTGTGGTGAATTCGCCGGTCGGATTGACGCTCGACTCACAGGGCCATCTCTATATTTGCGAGCGCGGCGAGAACAAAATTCGCCGGGTGAAACTGTCCTAGGGCCCCGTCTCTGCGCGTGAGCCGCGTCTCTTGGCCGGCGCTATGGTAATCTGCAGTGATCCCGACGGATGTCGTCGAATTTCGAATCGCTTGCATGGTGCGAATGACGAACTTCAGCCAGTCCCGTCCTCTTCTGCTGGTGTTTTTTGCCGGTCTTTTCGTGATCGCTAGTGTTCTAGCCGGATGGGGGATTCCGCTGGTCGGCTCAGCGGGCATGACCATCCGGTCCCATTTCGCTGAAGGTGAATTGCCATCGGCCCCGGACGATGCGGCCTGGGCCAAAGTCTCTTCCTTGACGGTGCCGCTCAGCGGACAAGTCATTACCAGGCCGGTCTGGCCCGAGCCGACGGCGCGGGCGCTCGCCGTGCGATCCCTTCACAACGGCACCGAGATCGCGTTCCTGCTGGAGTGGCAGGACAACACCAAGAATGATCGCCTGACTCCCGGTACCTTTCGAGACGGCGTCGCCATCGGGTTGCCGCTCGGCGACGCGCCGGCATTTTTCTGCATGGGTCAACTCGATCACTACATCAATATCTGGCATTGGAAAGCGGATTGGCAGAGCGATATCGACCGCCGCGCCTCGCGCCAGACGGAAAAGAAGGAAGGCGGCGTGCGGACGTTCGAAGTCATCCCCCGGCGGGTTTCTTCCGTGGAAGACCTGATCGGCGGCGGATTCAGCACGCTCACTACCAAGGAAAAGCAGGGGCGGATCCAGGGGAAGGCGCAATGGAAAGACGGTGTGTGGCGCGTCGTGATGCGCCGGCCTCTGTCGAGCGAAGAGCAGGAGAATGAGGCCAAGCTTATTCCGGGCCGCGTGCAAACCGTCTCGTTCGCAGTCTGGAACGGCGAGAACAAAGAGCGTAACGGACAGAAATCCGTTGCTCCCTGGTTCCAACTGGCCATCGATCCGGTTGCCAAGCTCTAAGTTTCCTGGTTTGATGCATGGGTGCGTAGGAGCGATGTCGTTATCCGCTGAAAGGATCGCCATTCGAAGTCAACGATTCGTGACCGTCTCCTTTCGCCCAGGCCGGAGTCTTTTCCTGGCTCTCTGCTTGCTGGGCTTCACCATGGAGGGGGGCGCCCCTGCGATATCAGCGGCAGCCGATGCCGGGGTAATGACCGAGGATGAGGCGGTCAGGCTGGGTGAGGAATTCGGTGTGGTGGTCGGGTCGGTGGACGAAGAGATTCGGAAAGAGCTGAAGCTGCAGGAAGCGAAGGGAGTCGCCGTGTTCGAGGTGATCGGGAACTCCCGGGCCGACTATGCCGGCATCAAAGTGCGATCCGTCATCAAAGAAATCGATAAAACGGAAATCCGGAACATCATGGATTTCGGACTCGCGATTAAGAAGGCGATGAAGGAATGTAACTTTACCCTCGGGACCTATGAACCGGCCGATCCCGGCGATCCGGTCGGATGGGGTGTGAATTTTCATTTTGTCGGCTGCAAGCGAGATTAAGGGCAAGAGATGCCGTTGACACGACGCCTCACCATCGGATGCTTTCTTCTGCTCGCCATCGGGTTGAATGCGCTCTCGCACGAGCGGGCCATTGCGCAAAAATCGGATGGAGCGGCGCCGCCTGACTGGGTAGCCGAGATCGAGAACGTGTTCATCCGCTCCGAAGATTGCAAACAATGTCATGACCGTCACTATGAAGAGTGGAAAGGCATGCGGGAGCAGACGCCGGATTTGAAAATCTTCGGCCGTGTCGATGCCGCGTTGCTGCACGGGACGTCGCTGGAGTCGCCGGTCTTTCGAACGGTGTTGGGCGTGTGGATGCAGACGAATCCGACTCCCGATGAGCGTCAGCGGTGCCTGTCTTGCCATGCTCCCTCCACGACCGTATTCCCCCAGCATGCGGAAAAGGTTGTCACGCAAGTCCTGGCAGGGAAGCCGCAAGTCGAAGGCATCGGTTGCGCCACTTGCCATATGATCGGGTCCGTCGAAACGGCGCCCGGCCCTCCGCCGACCTTCAAGCTGGCGCCGGGGAAAACATTGTACGGGCCCTTTGCGAATCCGGAAGAGAATCTCGTCCATGTCGGAGCGCAGTCGGATCTGTTCCGCGGAGCGAATTACTGTACGTCCTGCCATTTCGATAAAGTGAAGGATGTCACGAAACGGGAGTTGCCGGGGGAAATTCTCCAGGGGACGATCTGTCAAGATTGCCACATGGAGCCCTCGACCGGCAGTTCGACATCGAAGCGCGGATCGATGACGCGGGCCATCGGTCGGCACTGGTTCCGGGGCGTCGTCATTCCCGGCACATTGTTAAAGAACCGGAATCTGCAGGCCGAATGGATGCCGCGTGTCGATATCGAGGTCGCCAAGTCGAGCGGCACGGTGGAGGGCACGACGCTGGTCAAGGTGGGGAGTCTGCCCCATAGTTTCCCCGACGGAGATCCGGTGCTCAAACAGGTGCTCCTCACCATCACAGTCAAAGACGCGGCAGGCAAAGTCCTAGCGGAAGAGACGAAGCGGTTCGGCTTGCCCTATGACAAGATCCTGCGGGGGCCGATTCCGGATCCGTTCATCAAGGGCGGCAATACGAGAAAAGTGCCGTTTGCCTATTCGTTGCCGGCCGGTTCAACGCCGGCCTCGGTAGAGGCCGTATTGAGTTATGCGCTGATCCCGACGCCCGAGCCGGCACTGCGGGACAAGTATCTCGCGACCTTGAAGAACGACAAAGAGCGGGACGAGGCCAAGCATGTGCTCGATGAGTACCAGCAGCCGCGTCTCCTGACCTATCGCGTCAAGACCCTCTAGCCAGTGACGAATGATGGGTGACGCGTGACAGGTTGGCTCAGCAAGAAATCGGACAAGAAATCGGAATGGAGCAACGCGTGACGGGTAGAAAGCGGGTTGGCGTCCTTCTTGGAATGATGGCGGCGGTACTGGGGCTCTCGCTACTCGGCCTGCTCGATGGTGAACTTTCGGCCCAGGACGCCAAGTCTCAGGCGGTGATCGAGAAGACTTTCCCCAACTCCAGTAAATGCAAACGGTGCCATGAGCGTGTGTTCGAAGAATGGGAAACCTCTCCACTTTCCAAGTCGATTCATTCCCCGGCCTTCCGGGCCTCGCTGGATGCCTATCTGAATTCCTCCGCAGGCAAAGACAAAGCGATGTGTTTCCGCTGCCATGCGCCCCACGTGCGTGAGTTTCAGGATCAGGCTCAACTCTTTGTCGATCAGGCCAAGGCGGGAGATCCGTCATTGGATGGCGTTGCCTGCGCGCAATGTCATTTGATCAAACAAGTCGATCGAGCCAAGCATCCGCCGGAGCCGAAGTATGAACTCGGCAGCAAGACGCTCTATGGGCCCTACAAAGACTTCGTCCAGAATCTTGCGCATCAATCGATGGAACTGGGCCTGTTTCAAAAATCCGATCTCTGTTTGAACTGCCACCAGTCCGTGCCCTCGGCGGCAAATCTTGGCAAGGCCAACGACTTGCTCGGGAGCTATGAGCAGAGCCAGGCCGTGAAGTCCGGCAAAGAGTGTCAAAGCTGCCATATGCCGGAGCAGATCGGAGAGTCGGCGAACGGGGAGAAGAAGCGCAAAGTTGCGAACCATACGTTCCCTGGCCGCATCGGCAAGCTGCGGCAGGAAGCCGCGAAGCTGGATGTGCAGACCAAGATCGACGGGGACAAGACGACCGTCACGGTGAAAGTGCAGAGCCTCGTGCCGCATAACCTGCCCACCACCCATCCGGCCTGGGCGTCCGTTGTGTTGGATCTCGATATTAAAGGGAAGAACCTCAAGACGGTGTTTGCCGATAAGCGGGTCTATGGCCGGACCTATGCCGATGCCAAGGGCCAGAAGACCGTCTTCGATTTTGAAGCGGCGAAAGTGCTCGAAGACACCGTCTTAAAGCCGGACGAAACGCGGGTTGAAACCTTTACTTTCCCCACGCCGAAAGACACGAAGACGTTCGACGTCGATGTGACCTTGAACTACGCGCCGATCAGCGGCCCCGCGCCGTTCCTCCAGCGTGTCGAAGCCGAAGCCTCCAAGGGATCGCAAGATCCGGTCTTCCAGGCGATCGACATCGTGAAACGCACCGAGAATATTCCCGTGACGAAATAGGCAAAGAGGCAAGGGGCGAGTGGCTCCTAGAGGGTGAAGAATCCTCTCGCTGCAGAGTCTTGTACTGGCCCCTAGCCTCGCGCCTCTAGCCTGTGGCGCCACTCGAAGATCACCTTGGAGCTTGGCGGTTTCATCTTAAAGATCTGAACGGTGTTGTACATGCCCTTGGCGGGGATGATTCAGGAATCAGTGGCGTGGGCTATTCGTAATGGGTCCACATACGCAAGACCTTCACAATCTTGTCCGGCGCTAGCACTTGGTAGACAAGCCGGTGTTGAATGGTGATTCTCCGAGAATAGGCGCCATCTAAGTCACCGACCAGCTTTTCATAGGGCGGAGGAGTCTGGAATGGGTTTTTCCGAAGGACTTCCAGCAAGCGCTCTGTTTTTTCTCGCAGACCTGCCGCAGCATTTTTCTTCGCGTCTTTCTGGGCCTGCTTCGTGAAGACGAGTTGCCACTTCACCAGCCGGGGTCTTTCGAGCATTTTCCGACAGGGGTGGCAATCCCCTTGCGGATTGATTGTCTCATGCCGGGGATGGAGAGGAGATACACGGTTTCCTGCATCGCGCGCCAATCCTCTTCGGACACAAGCACTGCGCTCGACCGTTTCCCCGCGATCATAATCGGTTCGTGTGAGGCCGCAGTTTCGTCGATAAGCCGATACAGCTTTGAGCGAGCGGCGCTGGCTTTGAGCGTGGTCATGGCGGATTCTCCAAATCGAGTCGATTGCCCTCTGATACAATTAACGGTACGTGATATCGTACGCTCTGTCAAGAAGTCAAAGCTGGACCGTTCCCCTCGTTGCGGAGCCGATTCGGTAGAAGGCGATGGTGTTCGGTGACGCGAGAGACGAACGACTCTTCACGAGATACGAAGGATGTTACTCGAAGATGATTTTGGAGCTCGGGGATTTCATCTTAAAGATCTGCAGGGAGTTGTAGATGCCCTTGGCGGGATGATTCAGGACCAGGCGTGAATTGGTTACGTGAGTGTCGAGCAGTTCATATTGCCCGCCGCTGTAGTAGAGATCGCAATCGTCGATCTGGCAGTTCTTGTAGACATGATTATCCAGTGCCAGCTTCGCCTTGCTGAACGTCTGCCCGTCGATCACGATATAGTTCGGTTCAAATCCCATACAACCCTCCACCTGCGCGGACTATAGCAAGTCTCTTTTTGAACCGCAAACCAGCACGCAGGATTCCCTGCAGGCAGCCTGCACCATTGACGATCAAGGCTTGTGCGGGGACGTGATTTCTCATGGCGAAAGGGGTATCCTTCTGCCCGCAGAAACATGGATGGACATGGACGCCTCTCGCCTATGCCAATCGCCGATAAATCGCTCGAATCCTGGATCTGGGATGCTGCCTGCTCGATTCGCGAGGCGAAAGACGCGCCGAAGTATAAAGACTACATCCTTCCGCTGATTTTCACGAAGCGGCTGTGCGATGTCTTCGACGATGAGGTGAATCGCATCGCCAGGGAAGTCGGTTCCCGCACCAAGGCGTTCAAACTCGTCAAACACGACAAGAAGCTCGTCCGTTTCTATCTTCCTCTCAAGCCGGACGATCCTGACCAACCGGTCTGGACGGTCATCCGCAAGCTTGCCGACAAAATCGGCGAGCAGCTCACGACGTATCTCCGGGCCATTGCCGACGACAATCCTCTTCTCAAAGGGATCATCGACCGGGTGGACTTTAACGCCACTACCCACGGTGTGCGCGATATTGACGACAGCCGCCTCAGCAACCTCATCGAGCGCATCAGCGAAAAGCGCCTCGGCCTGGCCGATGTGGAGGCGGACATCATCGGGCGCAGCTACGAATATCTCATCCGTAAGTTTGCCGAAGGCGGCGGGCAGAGCGCGGGCGAGTTCTACACGCCGGGCGAAGTCGGCATGGTCATGGCAAAGATTATGGACCCGGAACCGGGTATGGAAATCTACGACCCCTGCTGCGGGTCTGCCGGGTTGCTCATCAAATGCGAACTGGCGCTGGACGAACGAATGAGCCTGCGCTCGAAGAAGAATTATGCGCCGCTCAAGCTCTATGGCCAGGAATACATCGCCGAGACCTGGGCCATGGTCAACATGAACATGATCATCCACGACATGGAAGGCGAGATCGAAATCGGCGACACGTTCAACAACCCCAAGTTCCGCAAGAGGAACCGTCTCAGGACCTTCGACCGCGTCGTCACCAATCCCATGTGGAACCAGGACTGGTGGACTGAGAAGGAGTATGACGCCGACGAACTCGACCGGTTCCCAAAAGGCGCGGGGTTTCCTGGCAAGCAATCAGCCGACTGGGGGGTGGGTGCAGATCGTACTGGCAAGTTTGAGCGACAAAGGCCGCGCGGCTGTTGTGCTCGATACAGGCGCCGCCTCGCGGGGATCTGGCGGGAAGAATCGGGACAAAGAACGAGACGTGCGCTGCTGGTTCGTGGAGCAGGACTTGATCGAGGGCGTGATCTATTTGCCCGAGAATCTCTTCTACAACACCACCGCACCAGGCATCATTCTGTTTCTGAACAAGGCTAAGGCCAGAGACCGAAAAGGTAAACTGTTTCTTCTCAATGCCTGCCAAGACTTCACCAAGGGCGATCCGAAGAATTATCTATCAGACGAAAACATCGCCGCATTGTCGAGACGTTTCAAAATTGGAAAGAGCAGGAGAAGTTCAGCCGGATCGTCGGCAAGGACGAGATCGCCAAGAACGACTTCAATATCTCCCCGAGTCGGTACATCCACACTGGCGAGGGGGAGGAATATAGGCCGCTTTCAGAGATTGTGGAGGAGTTTGGGGGTAGATTCTGATGCTCCGATACACTAAGCTGTCTGCCTATTCATGATACCGTCATTTTTTAAGATCGATACCGTAGAGCGGTTCCCTCGGCTCGCGCATGCGCCTATCGCCGAGGCGATCATTGAAATGCGTGCCCGTGCCGATGTGCCCTGGGAAGAATCGGGCATTCGAGACAAGCTGGTTTCACTTCTTCCGGCCTATCCAAAAATTGAGTCGCAGAGTGAGTTCGAGCATGAGATGCAGTTCGGCCCCGGGCAGGACGTGGTGCAAACGCATCGGGATTTGGGTTGGAGAGGGTTGCGATGTGAGTCGGCGGATCATGTCCATATTGCTCAATTCAATCGTGACGGATTTGTCTTCAGCCGGCTCCGTCCCTATGACCATTGGGAACAGTTTCACGGCGAGGCAATACGGTTGTGGAATATTCATCGGGGCCTCGCCCACCCGTCGGGAATCCAGCGGCTTGGCCTTCGCTTCATCAATCGTATAGAACTGCCGGTCGATGGGCCTCGCCCGGATGATTACCTGCACATGCCGGCGGAAGTCCTTACAGGGGTTTCCCTTTCGCGTGCAGGCTTTTTCCACCGGGACGTGCTCGGCGTGCCAGGCTATCCCTACATGGTCACCATCGTTCGAACCAGGGTGGATTTGCCCTCACGAGAATCATTGGTGAAATCGGAGCGTTAGGGCC
>CAZWOX010000015.1:45675-68390 GCA_964635345.1 uncultured Nitrospira sp. | reverse complement strand
GGTCGACAACCTGCCCAACGAACATGGCGGAAGTTCTATCTCTGGATTTGGGTGTGGCTCTCACGGATAGCTCGTTGGCCTCGCTCTGACCGGTCGTCTGCATTGTGGCGATTGCTTGGCCCGCTCCCTCTCAGGTGTTACACTGAGCCAACCTAACCAGCTATGTATCGCCGCAACATCCAACATGTCCTCATTCCCCTGGCCGTAGGCTTGGTCCTCTTCCTGGCCTATCAGCTGTATTTCAAAGCCCTGTGGGTCACAGTGCCGGTTCCGCACGCACCCACCCAGGCAACCGGCGAGTCAACAGAGCCTCGCACGGCAGGATTGCAGGCTGACCAGCCTCCGACCGAGGAAGATATCAAGCAGGTTCGTGGGATTGACCCCACCATCGTTCCAGAAACCGATTCCAGTCAACTATTAGAAACTATTCGCGACGAGATTGAAAAGAAGCAGCTCCCCGTCGCCGAGCGACAGCTGATGAATCTGGCCCCATCAGTCCTCGCCGATTCCAAGGCGAAGCCCTATGTCGCGATTCTCTGGAACAATCTTGGGTTGGAACAGGAACGGATCGACGGAACAAAGGTGTCCGTCAAAGCCTTCAAGAAAGCCGCCGCACTCGACGGCACGAATCCGATTATTCAACTGAACCTGGCCCACGCCTACTGGGAATTGCGGGATCCAGCGCTCAATCAAGACTTCCTGACCGGTTTGATGACGCTCGCTCCCAACGAACCCTTTCCCCATCTCGCGATGGCCGATCTGCTCTACGAACAGGACCAGCTGACTGAGGCAACCAAGCACCTGACACAGGCGACGGAACGGGCCGGCAAAGATCCGCGTGTCCAGTCCTACCTCGCGACCGTCACGAATAAAGTGCGCCACACCGATGCGGTGGAATCCCGCATGAACGCGCGCAGCAGCAGCCATTTCCTCGTGAAATACGACGGAGCGGAGGATCAAAGCACCTGGACTACGGTCCTGGAGATCCTGGAGGACGCCTATCGCGAGATCGGCCAACGATTCGGCCATTTCCCCGCCAAACCGATCGTGGTGGTCCTGCATACCAAGGACACCTTTCAAACGGCCACCGGTAGCCCGGCCTGGGCCGACGGCCTCTATGATCCGACGCTCGGACGCATTCAAATCCCGACACAAGGCGCCACGACCGACACAAAGTGGCTCACCAATGTCCTGCGCCATGAATATGTGCACGCCCTCTTACATGATCGTCTGGAGGGTCAGATCGGCTCGCTCCCGGTGTGGCTCAATGAAGGGCTCGCGATGCAACTGGCCGGCGGTTCCTGGCCGGACCTCGACCAGGCCATGCCGAACGGCGGCTCAGTCCTGCACTTGCGCTATTTGGAAGGGGGATGGGGACAGATGCCGGGGAATGTGGCGACGCTCGCGTACCTCGAAGCCAATTCCGCCACGCGCTATCTGATCGACCGATTCGGAATGAGCCGCGTCGTCGATCTCCTGGATGCCTTTAAGGGGAAAACCACCATGGCAACGGCGCTCCAGGATAAAATCTTTCTCTCCTACGATCAGTTTCACCAACAGTGGCTGGATACGTTTCTGCACAAACGAGGCTAGCCCCCGCGAGTCCCTTAGATCAACTCTTCTTGGGCCTGTCGTCCTACTTGGCCGGACCATGTCGGTAACTGCAGCGCCTTCTCCTCAACCGCTTCTGATTCAACGACCTCCTCTGCTTCCGTCTGAGCAAACTGATCCTCCCAGAGAATGTGGCGCCCCTCGTCCTCAGACATTCTGATTCTGAAATCAAAAGAGCGGCTGACTCCCGCTGTGTCACGATCTTCGCTCACCTGTCGATCGGCGATACGCTCCATCCTGACGCGGCTGTTCCCATCCGTTGAAAACTCGTCTTCCCACACCAGCCCGCCTGTTTCAGGATCGAGCGCACGGAGCAAGAAAGACGGCTGGAGAGACATGGGCGAGGTGCCGCGGACCTTGGTCATCGTCGCACGCCGCGGCACCACGGTCGAGACCAATTGCCCAACACTCTCTGCATCACGGGGCGTCAGATTCAGATTTCCTTCCCATTGAAACTTTCCGGTCGTCGCATCATAGACGCGCAACACGAAATTGGAGAGGTCTGTCGCGCCCGGGCCGACTCCTCCGGCAAAGATTCGAGCTTGCGACTGCGGTCCTTTCGTTGCGCTCTCTTCCTTCACATTCAACTCATAGGTGTCATCCGAAAGCACCTCGCCGCTCTGCGGGTCATAGATCTTCACCGTAATCGTCGAGACGTCCCCGACCTGATACCCGAACCCGGCTGCGACAATTCCCGCTTTGGCTGGAGCCATCTCGGCCCACGCCAGCGACGGGCCGAGCATGATGCCCACTAGACCCCAGGCCAGGCTTTTTATGGAATGACGCAGACGGCGGGACGAGTGGAGCTTCTTCACTTGAAGCTTGGGAGACATGGCACCGGTCACTGACTGAAGAAGACGGCTAATCCAAGAAATGATTGGCATGGCCCCTCCGCGATGTTGGGGGCATTCTGCCTGTGTCGAACCCACCGCGTATATTCCCCACTATGGGAGGATTCCCCTCGAAAGAGGGGGGTGGGAATGGGACCATGAGGCTGAGAATAGATCGTCTTCACGTGTGAGGAATTACTGCGCCAAACAGCCGATAACGATGTCGGGCGATCCAACGCATGTTGGCAACGTTTCTCCCATGATGCGAGCAAGCTACCACCCGGAAATTTCTCGCATCAGGACAACGTTGTTGCCGCTGCATGAACAGGCTATAGTGCGGAAATGACGAGACCCTGGGGGCTGATGATCAGTTTGATCGGCTTGACCGCGGTCGGCATGGCAACCCTGTTTCTGGTGGGTCAGCCGGGCCAGGCAGAGCCCAGCCGCCTGCTCGTCGGTTTTCTCATCGGCATGCCGGTATTCCTGCTGGTCGCGGTGCGGCTGGGGTATCGATGGGCGACGATGGCCGCTGTGATCTACGGCACCGTGGGGCTGGCGCTGGACCTATCGACGATCGTGCAGCTGATTACGAAAGACCAGCCGGCCGTCGCTTCGCTGACGGCCAACGGGTTCAGCGGGCTTTTGAACTTTCTCGTGATTGCGTTCGGCGGACGCGCGTTCCTGACAAGCCCCCAGGCGCCACCGCCTCCAGGATCCCGTCCTCCCAATCCTCCGTTCCCGGCTTCATCCGCAACACCCTAGTCGTCGCGAATCCGGCTTCCTTCAGCCAAACGCTCGTCTCCTTCGCCGAATAGGTGTTGCCCTCCTCCGTGAAGAGCAGCATTGAGACGGCAAAGAGACTCGCCTCGGCAGGATTGAGTCCTTCACGATCGTGCAGAAACGCATCCTGAATCAGCAAACGCCCGCCGGGATTCAAGGCGGCAAGCGCGCGCCGAAAGATGGCGCGATTCGCGGCGGGTGAATAGATGTGCAGCACATTGGAGTACCAGATGACATCGTAGGTACCGGGAATCGCCTCCTGCGTAAAATCGACCGGCACATAGCTCAAGCGGTTGCCGGCCTTGTGCGTCGCGGCAATTTCTCCGGCCACTTCCAAGGCTTCCGGACGATCGCCGACCGCGGCCCGCAACCGCGGGTGTTTGGATAGAAACGCCATGGCGTAGGTACCGGGTCCGCCGCCGAGATCGAGAAACGTCTTGGCTCCGTGTAGCTCCACCTGCGCGGCGATCTTCGGCGCCGTCTCCAGCGTCCGATAGTGCATCGCCCAGGTGAATCGCCGGCGATAACCCGGATCTTCCGGCTCATCCTCACCCAACGGTCGCCCTGTCCGCACGGACTCGCCCAGACGCGCCCAATCCTTCCAGTGGCTCGTCATGAGGTCGAGATAGTTTTTGCGATAGGCCGCATGCCGGGCATTCAACGCCGTCGCCGCCAACCGGCTATTTCGATAGACCTGGCCTGTTTTCGTGAGCAGACCGGACATGGCCAGATTGCGGCAGAGGATCGAGAGTCCCCGCTCGCTCATAGCCACGGCCTTCGCTAACTGAGGGATCGTCCAGCGGCGCGTGCCGATCTTCGTGAAGAGATCCAGCTCCAGCGTCGTCAAGAGAATCCGCGGCAAGCGATACGCCGACACCGCGTCGCGAAACTCATCGAATGTGGTGATGCCCCGCTTCACGCGGCTCCGCCGATCTGTCGCAGGCACCAGCGCATGAGATCCTGCACCTTGGAAGGATTGGCGACATCCACCGGACGCGCAAACGTCGCCGCGACGAACTCGTCGTTCATTTCCGTTTCCTCGGTAAATCCGGATTGCAAGAGCAGCGAGCGGTATTTCCCGACCGCCGGCTGAATGAAATACTTCGCCTGCTTCGCCACTTCGTCCGTCCCGAGATCTTCCGGCGTCCCGTCGGACATCAATGCCATGACATCGTCCATCGCGATCCCGTACTGACAGAGCACGGCGCCCTCCGGCTTGACCTCAAGTAACCAGCCGTCGGACCCGAGATCCATTGCGAGGGCGCCGCCCGGTTCCAATTCATAGAGTTGGGGAAACGCCTGAGTCAGCGCCGTACGGAGCTGCAACCAGGCAGACACAGCCGGATCACTCATGCATGCGACTCACGATAGGGAGGAGTCGGATCGGTCTCCGCCAACCTGGCACGGAGCCGTATTAGACGATTCGTATTTTCTTCCAGCTTCGGCAGCTGATATTTGCGGTCCATATGCACGACAAGCTCGAGAAGATCCGCCGCTTCCTGCAACCGGCCTTGCTCTTCGTAGCACTGCGCCAGCACAAACCGCGCCCCGCCGGCCCGCAGTTCATCGCGCGACCGTTCGGCGATCGACTGGCTGGTTTGGCAACAAGCAATCGCATCGTCATACCGTTCTTGCATCAGAAAGGTCCGGCCGATCATCCGCCAGGCATCGGCCACGCCGCCTTGATTGCCCAGACGCCGCATCAGCACGAGCGAATGTTCGTAGTATTGAATTGCCTGATCGAATTGACCGTTCTCACGCGCGACCAGGCCAAGATCTGAGAGCAGCACTGCCTTAGCCGCTTCATCATGGGTCTTGGTCAGAAGATCCAGCGATTCGAGATAGTAGGCACGGGCACGATCCCATTCCCCCGCGTCGGCGCGGAGATTCCCCAGATTCCCGAGCGTCGTCCCGATCCCCTTCTCGTCGCCGAGAATCTTTTGCAACTCCAACACTTCCTGATAGTACGTCTGCGCCGAGTCCCGCCGGCCGCTGACGGCGCAGATATTCCCCAGATTTCCGAGCGTCGCGGCCATCGCGCGCTGATCCCCGGTCATCCGGTCACATTCCAGAGCTTTGGCGTAACAGGTATAGGCTTCCGTATAGAGGCCGCGCGCGAAATGCTCGTTCCCCTGGCGGTTCAATTCTTCGGACAGTCCGTTTCGTAATGGCATAGGGCAATTTCGCTACTGCAGCGCCTGCTCCAGAATGGGCTTCGCCCCGGTCATGATCGAGACGCCATCGCCGACTAACACGGAATCGAATTCGTACTTCAGCAAGCGCCGCAACCCCTCTTTGGCTTTCTCGCGATCGGCATATTTTTCAGCCGGCAACATGGAGAGCGCTCCGGCCGGCTTCCCGATCAAGGCATCGCCGAGGATCAAGACGCCCTTCCGTTGCTGAATGAAGAGGGCGGACTCTCCGGAAGACTTCTGATCTTTGAGTTGAATGACCCAGATCCCGCCGACCAGCAATTCCCCGTCTTTAAACGTCTTCGTCGGCTTGAGATCCATTTGCGGGGCATCACCCTCCGGCACATGTAACTGACAGCGGAACTCGCCCTGATACTTCACCGCTTCGCGCACATGATCGCGATTCGTGACGATGATGTAATCGACGGGGCCGTTGCGCAACACCACCGCGCTCGCATCACCCGTCATCGGCGGAGGATCGACGAGAATCTTATGCTCCCCGATCGTCAGGAAGAGCCCGTTGAAATCAATCTGTTTCTCCTCAGAGAACCAGGACCATTGCCAGATACCGGGAAGGATGTTTTTCATGATACAAGAGCGCGACGCGCGAGAGTCGCGAGACAAGCGGGTCGCGCCGGAACAATCTTCATCATTTTGTACTCATTCGCGCCTTTCGCGCCTTTCCCGCTCGTCGCGCTGCTCAGAGAGCGGCCACGGCGTCCTTTACGACTTTCGTGACTTTGGTCGCAATGCCGGCGTCATTAGGAAGATCCAGGATATCGTCTTCGGACACCGTGATGAATTTTCGGTTCGGCCCCTTGGTCAAGGAAATCAAAAACATGCTGTTCGACGGAGTGACCGGAATCACGACCTGCACCGCCGCATCCACCTCCTTGATCACATCCAAAAACTTCTGCTTCCCCGCTGCCAGCTCATCCATTTAATATATCCTCTCGCTAACAGGCTGACAGGAATCTCCTGCTGACTTGTCAGCTTGCCGACTTGATACGCTGTCACCGTTACATTTTTGCAGGGGCCGCCAGCAACTTCTCGACCTCTGCCGTAATCACATCCGCCGCCGCAAGGTCCATATTCCCGACACGCTGCCACCGGATGATCCCGGCCTGATCGATCACATACACGTTGGGGATAAACTTTCCGCCGCCGTAGAGCTTGTCGGTAACTTTCCCCGGATCAAGCAGATAGGGGTAGGTGACTTTCACAGGAAAGGCGGACAGGAATTCGCCGACGCTCTTCTTCGAGTCGCCGGAAGAATTGACGCCCACCACCGCCACCTCCTTGCCCTTCGTCAGCTCGGAGACTTTTTGGAGCGTCGAGCCCTGCATCATGCAGGGATCGCAGATATGAAACAGTCCGAGGACGATGACTTTGCCCTTGTACGCATCCAGCGACACCGTCTCGCCGGTAATCGCCGTCAACGTAAACGACGGCGCCTTCTCGCCCACTTTGAAAAATCCGGCCGCCAGCGCCAGATGCGCCGCGAAGACCGGAAACAGCAGCGCGCCGAACACCCATAGAAATCGCTTCATAGGAGCCTCCTTTGTCGTCGATCACACAACCGAATGAACGACGAAGGCCATCCTACCATGCAGAATTTTTCGGGGGCAACGGCAGACAACAGAGCCATCTGTTCTCGCCCCACGCCCCAACGTCGTGCGGCGGCTCGATTCACCGATGGAACCGGTGCCGAATCGAAGCGGGAAGAGAGAGCCATCGCGAGAATGTGTGAACAGGGCTCACGCCGCAAGCGAGCCAGTGCAACGACCGGCGCCAACGGAACCACGCCGGCGCCGCATGAATGACGGGATCGTCGCTCCGACACAACGCGATTCCATACCGCCACCGCGCGTTCCAATCATCCTGCAGGGTAAACAACAGCGCCCCGACATCGTGATCGTCGAGCCCCTCTTGCTGTTGCAGGAGCAGGCTTTTCGGCATGCGTTGGGCCACGCTCAACACATCGGAATCGGCCGCGATCATGTTCAGGACCTGCGGAGGGATGGGCGCATCCATGACTCGATGAGACAGCGCCAGGCCGAGCAGCAGGACTCGATAGCATTTCCATTCCAGGGCGGTCGTAAGCACCCGCTTCCAATTCAGCCGCCCGGCACGGATGAGTCCGGCCACTTCCGTCACCAGACTGAGTTGCCCCCATGCCTGGTGCGCTCCATGCGCGCAGAGTACGAGCAATGCTTCCTCCGAAGCCATCCCCTTGGTCTTCCGGCCATCTAAGGAAACAGGCCTAACGTGCCCCCACACCTCCGGCCGATCAATAGGGAACTTCAGATGTGCATGCCTCACCGCCCACAGCAGCTCGATCTGACGCGACGTGTTGGCGTGAAGGTAGACGAGCGTCCGCTCGCACGCACCGGCATCGACGGTGCGATCACCCGCCCCTCCCCGCACAGAATAGCCCTGCGAGACCAATACCTCATGGGCATCCGCGAGTTGCTCTCGGCGCACAAGCGCGACCGGATCGGCGGGAGCACAGAGCGTGATGTCCCCATACATCATGGCTGCCAAGCCGACGCCCCTGAAAGGAAGCACAGAGACTCCGGCCTCATCAAAGGCCCGAGACAGTCGAAGCAATTCCCCCGCTCCGGCTCGATTCGCGGACGCCGCCTCCTCCGTCCTCCGGCGAAGCGCATCCAGGTCCGCCGGCGGAACAAGGTCTGCGCAAAGTCCTGTGAGCGTCCTGGCAAGCAAGGCTTCGACTCCGTGGCTTTTGGCCAGTTCCAGCAGCAACGGCCAATTCAAGCCGGCTTGCGCAACCTCAAAAATCCGGCGTCGGAGAGACTCAGGCACCGCCGCTCTGGCGCACCAGATGAGGAATTGGGCCTCCCGGAAACGGACCGGGTTCACCCATCCGGCAGACGCAGTAGAAGATGTCGCTCCGTCGACCGGATGTCGGAACGAAAATCCCACCGCTAAGCCCTCCTCTCGAGCAAGCGAGTCACGCCGCGAACCGCACTGACAAAGGGAGTCCAGTAGAGCCTGGAAACAGTGGCAAACTCCCGGGAGTCTGCCCCCGGAATTCCGACGCGCAATACCTCCGGCTTGCCTGGGGCATACAGCGTGCCAAATAGCGCATCCCAGAGGGTGAACTTCACCCCGAAATTCTTATTCCAATGCCGGGGGTCAATGCTGTGATGGAGTTGATGGTGCGCCGGACTCATCACGAGCCGGTTCAACCAAGGCCCATAGGACATCCAGATATGGGAGTGCCTAAGGTGAGTCCCCAGTAAACCATAGAGAAATCCGAAAATACTCACGCCAAAGATCATCATGAACTGCCGGTCACGCCCGAGCACATTTTGAAACAACAGTGCCGACAGTCCGGCCACCGGCGCCTGAAGCACTACCGTGATCAGATTCTCAACCGGATGCACCCGAAATGCGGCCGCCGGCGTCAGCACTTCGGCGGAATGATGCACTTGGTGGAATGACCAGAGGACGGGATTCTTGTGGAGCCACACATGCGCCCAGTAATTGATCAGATCGGACAAGAGCAGAAACCCCATTGTCGCGACGGCAATCGCCGCCGGGGGCAATGACCCGGGAGGCTCCCAGCCCATTCGCTGGATGACCACCGCCGAGAGAATCTTGGCGGTCAGGAGGCCGACCCCGGAAAAGACCGGGATCCAAATGAGAAAATTCAGCACAATATCAACGGCCATGAAACGTAGATCCAACAGCGTGGACGGATGGCGATACAGGCGAGCTGGAAACGCATACTCGCGAAAGGACTCGGCGGTCGTTCCACCATGCCGCAGAGTGACGAGATAGAGCAACCAGGCCAGCACCAGACTGGAGAGCAGATAGGGCCAGGCCAGCCCATTTGTGAAGTTGACGAACACCAGCGGAATCCGCTCGATGGCCTCTTGAAAGTTGGACCAGGAGCGGAATGAAACAAACACCGTCTCCCACACACGTTCGAAGAACCAGCTGATACGCTCAATCATGGCTGCTACCCATCCCACAAACGATCATCCGGCACAGTCTCTTCTCTTCCCGCCAGGCATTCTGTGGGTCAGCGGCTTCGGCATCACTGCCCATTCAGGAACACCGCTAGACTGGTTGGCGAAAACCGCCAACCAGTCTAGCCAGCGCAATCTTCGCACCTCTGTCACCAGAGGCATCGATTAGCTGACGCAGGCGTTATCCAGCGCCTTCTGGCACTGGTGGTTTGACGCTCCACCTGTCACATCGCGCAGCAATTCATGCGCGACCAACACGGGTTCTGCGTACGACTCCTTCTTCTGTTGTTCCATTCTTCTTCACCCCCTTTCTATTGTTAAAAGTCCCTCGTGACTCAGATGGGTCACGAGGGCGAACAGATCATCGGCAATCCGCTCCGGCGGGGCGTCGAACCGCCCGCACAGTGCGACGTGGATGGCCTGAAGGGACTGCGTTCCTGTACAGGCTTCCCACATCGCCGTCCCCACTCGATTCAAGGTGTAGTAGCGCCCGGACTCCAAATTGAGCAGCACCGTTTCGCCGTCCAGCGTCGTTCCCTGGACATCCGGATTGGGGCGCGGCACCGCCGACATGAGATCCTGACGGATATCTTGCCTGCCGCGTTCAATCTGCTGCTGTTCTCCTTCAGACAACACGGCACGAGCGGCCTCGGCCAGTTGTGCGGTCGTCGCGTTACCCGCCGGAGAAGCTTGTCCGGGATCAGACTCCACGGTCATACCCGGCCTCAGATCGGCGGTGATAAACGGCTGTCTCCCCATGATGACGCTCCCTTCGTTGTGACTCGACATTTCCACACGCACTACGCCCGTCCGACACAGAGCAAATCGGCCAAGGCATCGCCGATCCGCTGACCCGTATAGTTTTCGAAAAAGGTAAACCCCGGGCTGGTATTGACTTCGAAACAGTAGTAGGCGCCGTCAGGCGTCCGCCGAAGATCGATCCCGCTCAAGCTCAATCCCAGTCCCTTGGCGAGATTGAGACAGCGAGTCTGCACGCTCCCTTCCAATTCGACCGCCCGCATTGTGCGTTGCTTGTCCTCGCGCTCGGCATACCGGTAATCCGCCCCGTCCGACAGCACCTCCGTCGCGAACAGGCGGTCACCCACCGTGTGTACCCGCAGGTCGGCGCCGGGAATCGTTTCTTGCAACTGCACGGGGCAGGAGCGAATCTGCTCCAGTCGAGGAAAATCTGCAGGCATGAGAGGCCTCACGATCGACCGCTCCGCGCTGATGGATTTATAGATGACGCGCCCCTGGCATTCGTCATAGAACCGGCGCGCTTCCTCCGGCACCATCGTCACCAGCGTCTTCGGAACCAGGAAGCCATACTGCTCGATCAGCCGCTGCTGATAGGGCTTCGACATGTTCGTGTGCCCGGCCTGGCGTCGGTTGACGACCAGGACCGGCAGACTTTCGACGAATTCCCACAACGTCGTCGCCACCATTCGCTCATGCGGCGTCGAGGCTGAACGGGCGCCGACTCCACGCAGATACACGGCATCGACGCTTGCGGCATCGATGACCCGCTGGCCAAGCCGACTGCGTCCTACCACCCGACCGCCGTCGGTGGACCAGGAGACATCCCAATCCTGTCCGTCCGACTCCGGATGGACGAGCATGAGATCAGCGTTCCGGACTGCGAGTCGGGCGCACACATTCGCGAGCACTGGATCGACCATCGGCCCCATGAGAAGAATCATGATGCGAAAGACTCCTCAGTTCGGAAAGATGTTCGAGCAGATGCGCCACAATCTGCTGCTGGGCATCCTGCGGACAGCGCCAGAAATTCGGCGCACTACTGATATCGAGGCAATACATTCTCCCGTCTGGGCTGATCACGAGCTGACACTCGGCGAAGCTGAGCCCCAATGCGCGCACAAGACCAAGACACGGCGCGGCGTGCGTCGAGAGCACCTCCATCCGCTGGGGCACGGCCTCACTGGGACGAAGCACGGTGGCGACTACTTGCTCGCCCGCCACATAGACCGTCGCCTGCTGCCCAGACGGAACCGTTTGGAGTGACACCGCCTGCTGTTCCATGACTCGGCGGATCTGCTCAACCCCATCGTGCGAATGCAGGAACTGACCCGGCTCGACCGACCCGAGAGGCTTGAGGTAAGCCGACTCGCCCCAGGCCTTGAATTGCTGCAGGGCATCGGCCTGGTTTGACGTGCAGCGGGAGGCGGGCAGGAGAAATCCATGCTCCGCAGCAAGCCGAGCTAGCAGCGGACTTCCCGTCAGCAAAGTGGGCCGGCCACCGGGAACAGGCCGATTCACGACGGAACAGGGCAGCGCATTGAACAACGCAATCCAGGCGGCCGTCGCCTCCTTCGTCACATACTCGGCATCGGAGTCCGTCAGTCCATCGAGATCCAAACGGAGTGGGAAGGGAAGTCTTGCAAAAACTCCGGTGAGATCGTCGAGAGGAATCGTCCGGCCGTCGATGTCCAGAGATCCGGAAACGACCGCTTCCCCGGCCACGACTGGCCAATTGAGCAGGATCTTATCCAGAAGCCGCAAGGGTTCAACCCAGAAAACATCCCCACCCGTCCGTTGGGCTTCCCGATGGACCAACGTCGCCCAGGGATCAGTCGAATCGGCAAGAATAAGAATCACTGAGGGTGACTCCTCTCCGGCGCCTGAGATGGTGGAATTGTTGCATTGGGGACAGGAAAGCGCGCCACGTCTTCGAGGAGAGTAGCCCCGGCCGGACGTTCTGCCTAGATCACTAGAAGCGGGGGCCTCCCCCTACATAAGTCTGTACGTAGCACTACGCGTCACTGAAGACTCGGCCGCGAGCATGGACCGCAGACACGACAAGACAGGCAGGACTGTTCAATTCCGGCCAGGAGAAGGGGACGATCAGAGAGGTGATGACTATTGATAGTGCTGCGCTTGCGTGAGGAATAACGAGGCATAGAGGCCCTGGCGGCCCATCAAGTCATCATGGGTGCCCTGCTCCACGATCTGGCCACGATCCACCACGAAAATCCGGTCGGCCATTTTGACCGTGGACAACCGATGGCTGATTAAGATGGCCGTCCGTCCTTGCGCGAGCTCGTGGAACCGTTCGAACAGCTCCGCTTCCGCCTTGGCGTCCATGGCACTGGTCGGTTCGTCGAGAATCAGGATCTGGGAATTGCGGAGCACGGCTCTGGCCAACGCCACCTTCTGCCATTCTCCGATACTCAGCTCATGCCCCCCATCGAATAACTTGCCCAACAAGGACTCGTAGCCATTCGGCAAACGCTCAATGGCCTCATGGACCCCGGCCTGCCTGGCAGCCTGAACGACCGCTGGAAGCGCAACCTCCGAAGCGTTCACCCCCAACGCGATGTTGTCTTTGGCGGCAAACTGAAACTTCACAAAATCCTGAAAAATCCCGCTGACCGCTCCGCGGACATCGGCGATGGCATAGTCACGCAGATCCACCCCGTCGATCGTAATGCGCCCGCTCGTAGGATCGTAGAGACGGCACAACAGCTTCACCAATGTGGTTTTCCCCGCGCCGTTGGCCCCGACGAACGCCACATGCTCGCCTGGCTTGATCGTAAAGGTGAAGTCGCGGACAGCCACCCGCTCTTCGTGGGGATATTGAAACGACACCCCATCGAACGTGATCCCCTGCGTGATCGCCGGAGGGAAACGCATCGGGCGATCCGCTTGCGGCAGGCGCGAGCGAATCGCCATAAACTCGTTCAGCGTCGTGAGGAAGAGATTGCTTTCATACAAATTCGACACACTCCAGCCCAGCCCTTCGAGAAATCCCGAGGCCCGCTGGATAGCCTGAAAGAACATCACGAGGTCGCCCACTGTCAGGAGGCCCTGAAACGTTCGCACTGCCACGAAGCTATAGACCCCGAAGACTCCCGCAACCCCCGCGATCTGCGCCGCTAAACCGGCAAACGCCCACCGGCGCTCTAAAGCAATCCGCTCACGACGCAGCACCGTTCGCGCATTGCGAAACCAGTCCCGCAACCGTGGGCCGAGGTCGAACAGACGGACTTCTTTGGCTGCCGTGGCCTGCGTCAACAGCATGTTGACATACCAGGCCTTCCGCTCCAGTGGTGTCCGCTCGCGCTCCCATGCAAACAGCCGGTTGGACTGCTGCAGGCGGACAAAGAAATACGGAATCGCCGTCAGGGCAAGGACCGGAATGACCGCCCAGTGCAACCACCAGAGAATGCCCGCCATCGCCAAAAGCGAAATGCCGTCCTGGCCGAATTGAAGCAGCGCATTGAGGATCGACGTCGGACGATACGGCGCTTCCTGCTGCGCCCGATGCAGCGTATCTTGGTACCGCGCATTCTCGTAGTACTCGAGATCGACTTCGACGGATTTGGCCTGCAACAATGCATGCATATGATCCGTCACGACCTGCGCATGAATCCTGGAGATTAATGATGCCGCGACAGTGAGCATCGCGCTGATCACTGCGGCCCCTGCCAGACCCGCAAGAATCGTCGCGATGGAGGTCAGCGTGGCATCCTGCGAGGGAGCCTTGAGCCTCTCCGTCACCGCATCGATCAACAATTTAGTCAGATACAGCACGGCCAGGGGAAGCAGCCCCTGGACAATTCGCACGACAATGCTGCCGGCCGCGAGACGCGGACTGCTCTGCCAGACAAATGAAAGGGCATACCGAAGGGTCTGGAGAAAGGGACGTATGCGGAGTAAAAGACTATTCATGGAGGTAGGCCGTGTGCGTACTCACGTCAGATGACCGCAGTCGTCCCATTCCGGAGACGCACAGGCGGCACCGGCTCACCATTGACCGGTTGCTCGGGAGGGAACGAATAGGTGACGGTGAAACGCTGCCAATGCTGGCCGGGCTCGTGAAACGGGTGACGATCGAGCGTCAACCAGGCATGACCATCAAGGCCGGACCCGTCCTTCCTCACCCCGCAATGAAACGACACCGGGTAGCCGGATCGTGTGGCGAACCAATACAACGCCAACGACCGGGGAAAGCAATTCCCTTTCGCATTGTAGGGAAAAAGTTGGAGCCACCGGTCCACATAGTAGACGAGATCCTCGAACCGCGCCGAATGGGGCTTCCCGGAGAGAGCGCCGGGATCCAGCCGCTTCAACACCGCCGGAAGACTCTCCCCACGCAATCGAAGGCGAATCCAGGACACGATCGCAGCCACCTGCAGCAGCATCCAATATTTTCTAACGACTCGCTTCATCGTGGGCTCACTGTAACAAGTCGTCCGGGAAATTCCAGCCATCGCCGCCGCACCGGACCTGCAGGAGAGGTCGCCCAGCCTTCGCCGAACTTGGAGGATGAACGGCTCGATCTGAATCGGCTCGACGGAACTATCAGCTTCCGTGTTCGACCCATCGATTGAGCGCACCTCGAATTGATGACGGAACCAGAGCCCTCATCGCCCGCTGACATGGCCGAACGAGATAAGCCAATCGCATAAGCGACCTGCCCTGGGAAAACCAGCTCGGCGGAGTATCCACAATTGACGAGCCGTCCCGGCACAGCACCAGGCCGAATCGCCACCGTTCCCACCAGGTATCTTTCAACATGAAGTAGAATGCCCCCGCCTGCTCCTCAGTGACGCCCTTCCGGGGACTCCCTAAGAGGCCGGCCGGCATACGCCCGGACAACATCCGGACATCGGCATCGGTCGAATAGCGGGCATGGGCGGAATCCGGGATCGGCGCATCCAATACCCGATGGGCCAGCGCCAATCCAATGTGCACCAATCGTTGGCAACGCCAGGCCGTTGCATGCGAAAAGATCCGCTCCCAGTCAAGGTCCGGATGCGAGCGGAGCAGTTCGGCAACATCGCAGACCCACTTGAGCTGCTCCCAGGCATGCTTCGATCCATGCACGCAGAGAAGAATCAGGAGATCCTCAGGCGCCAACCCTTGAACAGTCGAAGTCCCCAGCATCACAGGCGACCGATATGCCCAGAACTCCGGACGATCCAGCTGAAAGGCAAAATGCTGATGCGCCATCACCCACTGGAGATCGACTCGAAATAGGCTCCGCTTCTTGATAAACACATGATAGGGCCCTTCTTCGTGTTCCGCTTCCGCAAGGTCGGTCGAAGGATCTTTCCGCTCATAGCCCTGGGCGAACAACACCGCCTGCGCGGCCCCGATCGCAGATTCGGGAATCAGAAGATCGATATCGCTGAAATCGCGGAGCGTCAAATCGCCGTACGCAGCCACCGCTAACGTCGCGCCTTTGATCGGCACAACCGGCACGCTGCGCGCGGCAAACGCGTCACACAGACTTCCCAGCTCTTGGGCAAGCGATCGATTCAGCATGGCACAGGCTTGCGTCTTCTGACGCAGCTTCGTCAACGTATCGGCCGGCACGAAAGAAGGACAGATCGTCGACAAATTCCGATGGAGCAACGGAAGCACACCGTGATAGGCGGCGAGGTTCAGCAATAGTCCCCAATCCAGAGGCTCCTGGACCCGCGAGCAGATGCGCGCGCGCAGCTCCTCGGTCACGCGCGTGCGGGCGCACCAGACCAGCAGCTCCGATTCAGGCGACCACGGAAACTGTCGCTTCTCCTTCATCGCCCCTTCTCCAGCAACGGGGTGATCAGTTTCGGCAAGTCCAGAATATCGCGACCGAAATGCAGACGGTAACAATCGACCTGCTGCACGAGTTTGGCCAGCACCTTAAATTCACGCCTGGCGACCTCTTGATCGTATACCAATAGTGCTTGCGGCAAGAGCGCTTCCAGCGCACGGCTCTTGGGAAGCAGTTCGAGATGGCTCTGTGGCGCATCCACGACATGAGGGAAGAGCACCATTGCCGGCCGGCAGCGCTCCCCCACCGCCGTCGGATAGAGATCTTCGGCATAGAAGAATCGTTTAGGGACACCTGGATGGAGCACCTGCTCCGAAGCCTCTCTGAGCTCAGGGAAAAATTGCACCGTGGCATCCGTGACATTAATCTTGATGGGGAACGGCAGGACTTCGACATGCGCACAGGAATCCTGCAGGAGCGGATGGTCGTCCGACAGATAGCGATAGCCCGACCGGAGTAAGGAGATAAACGAGGTGGTCTTCCCGCGCCCGCTGTTGCCGGGAATCAAAATGGCTCGGCCATTGTGTTCCAAGGCCGTCGCATGAATCGTATAGAGCCCGCGGCGCCGCAGCAATTCAATCAGCGCCAGGTGAAACAGATATTCAATGAGATTGGAGGGCAGCCGATCAGGATTGATCAGATACCCCTCGGCCCGACTCTGCGCGCCGTCGATCACCAAGACCCCGATGCCATGAAACTCCGCGATCAGAAGCCCCTGATCCAAAATCACTTCATAGGGCAATCCGGTAGCTCTCCGATCCCCGACGGCCTCGCCCGTACCGGACGCCAGCTGCCGGGCCGATGCAGAAATCGTAAGAGGGACCGCTGCCCGATCCTTCACTTGGTGAAAACGAATGGCCAGAGCCGCGTCGGCTTCGAGCGCATCATCCCGACGAAAATGCCGCAGCAACTCGTGCACCGGTTTCGCCAGAATCGGCACATCCGTCTCATAGCGGACTGCTGTGCCATAGAGTGAATACCGATACTCAGCCATACTCATTTCTACCATGCCCTCAGGATTCAACCGACGTATTTCGCTCTACCACCCGTCACAGCAAGGAGACGAGCCGGCCCGCTCATTCAGCGGACCGACCCCTTCACATCAGTCGTTATTCCACCATCGGTGCTTCTTCTTGTCATCACAATTGTAGCCGGATTGACCCGCCGTAATATCGCGCAACAGCTCGTGCTTCACCATCATTGGCTGAACGTAGGATTCTTTCTTCTGTTCCATCTCCAACTACCTCCTCAGTTATAAATAAGAGGCCGGCCGCTCTCTGTAAACCGGCCAGCCCCTGACGCCTGAGCTGTTCGAATTCTCACAGAGAATCCGAACAGCTCACGAGCAAGTATCGCCAATCCCGTCAACGAGTGATGTCCTGAAACACAGAATTTCCAGGAACGCAATCGTTACCGCCATTGCCGAACCCGTTATTGCAATTACCTGAATTCCCCGCCGTGATGTCGCGTAACAAATTATGCTTCACGACCACCGGCTGAACATACTGCTCTTTCTTCTGTTCCATTTGTTCTTCACCTCCTTTCCCGTTGAAGTAACCCTTCCTGAATCAAGTCATTGACCAGGGCGACGAGATCGTCGAGGGCTCGTGACGGCACCACGTCAAACCGCTCGCAGATGGCCGTATGAATATCAGCCATCGTACTCTGGCCGGTACAATGCTCCCAGATGACACTGCCTAATCGATTCAAGGTGTAGTACCGTCCGCTGCTGAGGTCCAAGATCACGGTTTCTCCGTCCATCGTTGTGCCCTGCACATCGGGGCTCGACCGTAAAACAATGCCATCAAGCTGCGTTCGGTCGACCAAAGGTCCAGTCGTACCAGATAACGTCTTCGTTGATGCTAAGTCAGCCATCAGCCATCCTCCCTGGTCTGTCGTTGCCGGGATTCCCTATTGCGAGCCGCTTTGCCGGCGGCGACTGTCTACGCCGATCTCCGGCAGGCCCGTCACACCGTCTGCCCACTTCAAGAAAGGTAGCCTGACATTGAATTTCTGCCTAGCCCCCTAAAGGCCTGGAACATACCCTACCTTGGTAGGTGGCAGAAGCAGAACCCGCATCCAGCGTGGATTTCTGGTTTGGACGAATCACGCGAGCAAGAACCTAACGAACATCCCGAAAAAAAGAGGAGACTACGAATATAGGTCTGAAAAGGAGAAGCGGAGACCACCGAGATCAAGATAGGAAAGTCTACTTCCCACCGGAGAAGCGCGCCACGAAAGAAGGAGACACCTGAGAGAAGAAAGGCTGGCCGATCCTCGCGAGTCGGCCAGCCTTTCAGACTGCAGCTACTGATCGCACTTCTCACGACAAACGTAGCCGGACTGGCCCGCCGTGATGTCGCGCAGCAACTCGTGCTTCACGACCACCGGCTGGACATACTGCTCTTTCTGTTGTTCCATTCTTCTTCACCTCCTTTCCTGTTGAAGTAACCCTTCCTGAATCAAGTCATTGACCAGGGTGACGATGGTAGAGAAATCTCCGTGGACTACGCCTTCATTGATTCCAAGTGATGCGGGCCCGTGATTCATACACCCGTCGCCCTTGATCGGACGCTCTCCATTCTCGACATGAGGAGGGAATAGAACCGTCGGATCGAAACGGACGACTACTGGAGGAGTCCGGCGGACTGGAGTGACGCCTTACGATCATCGAGAGAAGGCCTCCTTAAAACCGGAATCAGAACAGGGCAACCCTTACGGGATAGTCAGGTAAAGATGGGGGCAGAGTAGCCTAGTTATGGTCCATCGCACCACCCCCTCTAAAGAAGGATTAAACGAACCTACAGGCTGGTCAATTCTGAACGGACAAATCAGGCGAATCAGCCATGGCAGCCAGGAAGCGGCATGCCGACTGTCACTCAGACAGAAGGGTGACATTGGGTACTGATAAGTGATGGTGAGAAGGACTTTGGAGAAGCTGCTGAGTAGCGTGAGAACTGAAACCTTCTTATGAGGAGGAAGAAGCGTCGCTCTGATTCAGCATCTCTTCAAGCTGAGCTTTGGCATTCCCCTCGAAACGGACAAACTCGACGCCGAACCGTTTGTCCCGCTGCCAGCGAACCGTTGCAATGGCAATGTCGATGGGGCTCCGCGCGCCGGATAACTGAATATGAACCCGGAAGTGGGCTCCGATTTGGGCGGTTAGATCCGAGGCTATCTCGCCACCGGTAATGGTAAGATTCGTCACCGTTCCGGTGCCCTCAACGCCTTCACCGCTGAGTTGAACGGGATAATTGACTTCAATCCGCGGCCGACCTCGCTCTTGCATATCGAAGCGCCCTCCCGTGAGGCACAGGTGACACAATGACCGCCTACATCACCTTCCGCGGGTCGGCCGATGGCTCGAACAGTCCGAGCTGCATTTCCTCCGCCCGAGTGAACGCGATCGGATACTGTTCGGTGAAGCAGGCATTACAATACTGCGACGGCGCACCCGGGGCCGATTGCAGCATACCGTCCAGGCTCAGATAGGCCAGCGAGTCGGCGGTAATGTATTTGCGGATTTCTTCGGTGGAATGATTCGACGCAATCAGCTCTTTTTTGGTCGGCGTATCGATGCCGTAGAAACACGGTGAGATGATCGGCGGCGAGCTGATCCGCATATGGACTTCTTTCGCGCCGGCGTTCCGCAGCATCTTGACGATCTTCCGGCTCGTCGTCCCGCGTACGAGCGAATCATCGACCACCACCACCCGTTTGCCGGCCAACACCTCAGGCACCGCGTTCAACTTCACCTTGACGCCGAAGTGCCGGATGGACTGTTCCGGCTCGATGAAGGTCCGTCCGACATAGTGATTACGAATCAACCCCGTTTCGAAGGGAATTCCTCCGCCCTCGCTATAGCCCAGCGCGGCAGGCACGCCGGAATCCGGCACGGGAATCACGATGTCCGCTTCAACCCAGGATTCTTTGGCTAATCGGCGGCCTAACGCCTTACGCGTCGAATAGACCGCGTTCGCACCATAGATCCGGCTGTCCGGCCTGGCGAAATAGACATACTCGAACACACACATGGCCGGATCGACTTTAGAAAACGGCCGATGACTGTCGATCCCTTGATCGCTCAAGACCACCAACTCGCCGGGCTCGATCTCGCGAATGTACTCGGCATCCAAGAGATCGAACGCGCAGGTCTCTGACGCCACCACCCAACTCCCGCGCACTCGCCCCAAGCACAGCGGCCGCAGGCCATGCGGATCGCGCACGGCAATCAACCCGTTGTCCGTCATCAAGACCAGCGAGAACGCGCCCCGCACCTGATTCAACGCATCCATCACGCGCGCCAGAAACGTGCTGGCCCGGGAATGGGCGATCAGGTGGATGATGACTTCCGTATCCGAGGTGGACTGGAAGATTGCGCCGTAGGCTTCGAGCTCATTGCGCAAGACCTGGGCATTGATGAGATTCCCGTTATGCGCCAGCGCCAGATTCCCGAAGGCGAAGTTGACGTTGAAAGGCTGGACGTTCTTGAGATCGTTTCCGCCGGCCGTGGAATACCGGTTGTGGCCGATGGCCATCCGTCCCGGCAGCTTCTCCAGAATGCTCTTGTTGTAAATATCCGCGACCAGCCCCATCCCCTTCTGAATATAAAACTGTTCGCCGTCGCCAGCGACGATACCCGAAGCTTCCTGTCCGCGATGCTGGAGCGCATAAAGTCCCAGATAGGTCAGATTCGCGGCCTCTTCATGGCCGAAGATGCCGAATACGGCGCATTCGTCGTGAAACTTGTCCGGCGAGATGATGGGAAGTTCTTTATGCATAATCGTACGTCCAGGCTATTCCTGGCTCAAACTCCGTTCCAGTGAAAGGCCCCAGCAATCGGCAATCGTCGCGACCGGCAGATCGATGGTCTTGGTCGTCGACCGTTCGTCCCCGAGATAGATCACCAGCGACGCGCCCCCCACGGCGCCAACCACTCCCGCCGGGACTCCCATCTGCTGTGCCCGATCAAGAATGGCCTGCCGTTGAGCCGGTTTGGCCGACAGGACAATCCGTGACTGGCTTTCACCGAACAGCATTGAATCGATCCTCTGGCGACCAGGGGTTAATCGTACCACAGCGCCGCGTGGCTGATCCGGCCCGGACATACAGCATTCGGCAAGCGCAACGGCGAGTCCTCCATCAGAACAATCGTGGGCGGACTGGATGAGCCCGGCCCGAATCAACTGCAGCACACAACTCTGCACCGCCTGCTCCGTCTCCAGATTCAAGTACGGCGGGGAGCCCTGTTCGCGTGAATGCTGCACTTTCAGATACTCCGACCCGCCCAGATCTTCACGCGTCGTCCCGAGCAGAATGATGTCGTCGCCGTCCTCCCGAAACCATTGCGTCATGGTCTTGTCGGCGGACTCGATGAGCCCCACCATGCCCAGCATCGGCGTGGGATAGATCGAGAGTCCGTTGGTCTCATTATAGAAGCTGACGTTGCCGCTCACGATCGGAATCTTGAACTGCTCGCAGGCATCCTTCATCCCCTCGATCGCCATCACAAACTGCCACATGATGTCCGGCCGTTCGGGATTGCCGAAATTCAGGCAGTCCGTCAGCCCGATCGGCTCCGCGCCGGAGCAGGCGAGATTCCGCGAGGCTTCTGCCACCGCCAGCCGCGCCCCTTCATAGGGATTGAGCAGACAGTACCGGCTGTTGCAGTCCACCGTCATGGCTACCGCTTTGGTCGTCCCCTTGATGCGCACCACCGCCGCATCCGACCCAGGGCGCACCATCGTATTCGTCCGGACCATATGGTCGTACTGCTCGTACACCCACCGCTTGCTCGCGATCGTTGGCGATTCCAGCAACGCCAGCAAGGCCGCATTCGCATCCTTCACATCCGGCAAGGCGTCGTAATTCAAATTCGTGAGCATGTCCTGATAGCCGGGCGGCGAAAAGGGGCGCTCGTAGCGCGGCCCGTCATCGGCCAGCGACTTCGCCGGAATCTCCGCGACGACGTTGCCTTGATCGAACACGCGCAAGACGCCGTCGCCTGTCACCTTCCCGACCACCGCCACATCCAGATCCCACTTCTTGCAGATCCGGATACACTCCTCTTCTTTGCCGGCCTTCGCCACCATCAGCATGCGCTCTTGCGACTCGGACAACATCAGTTCATAGGGCGTCATGCCCGGCTCGCGGCGCGGCACGTGCGTCAGATCGAGATCGATGCCATTCCCGGCCCGTGAGGCCATTTCGCAAGACGAACTCGTCAGCCCGGCCGCGCCCATGTCCTGAATGCCGACCAGGAGATCGCCCGCCATCAGTTCGAGACAGGCTTCCAGCAAGAGCTTTTCCTGGAACGGATCGCCTACTTGCACCGTCGGCCGTTTCTTTTCCGACTGGTCATCGAAGGAATCGGACGCCATCGTCGCCCCGTGGATCCCGTCGCGCCCCGTCTTCGACCCGAAGTAGATCACCGGATTGCCGACGCCGGCCGCAGTCCCGAGGAAGATCTTGTCCTTCTGCGCAATACCGAGGCAGAATGCATTCACCAGCGGATTGAGCGAATAGATATCGTTGAACACGACTTCGCCGCCCACCGTCGGCACGCCCATGCAATTGCCGTAGCCCGCGATCCCGGCCACGACGCCTTTGACAATGTGGCGGTTCTTCGCCGTGTCCAACCCGCCGAAGCGCAGCGAATCCAGCAGGGCAATCGGCCGCGCCCCCATCGTGAACACATCGCGCAGAATCCCGCCCACGCCGGTCGCGGCGCCCTGATAGGGCT
>CAZWOX010000015.1:0-45665 GCA_964635345.1 uncultured Nitrospira sp. | reverse complement strand
ATTCCATCTTGAAGACCACGCAGAGCCCGTCGCCGATATCCACGACGCCGGCATTCTCACCGGGGCCCTGGATGACGCGCGGCCCCGTCGTGGGCAGCTTCTTCAAATGCACGCGCGACGACTTATAGGAGCAATGTTCCGACCACATGACGGAAAACATGCCCAACTCAGTCAGATTCGGCTCCCGCCCGAGAATCTCGACGATCTTCTTGAACTCGTCGCCCGTCAGATTATGCTGCGCGATCAGTTCTTTGGTAATGACAAGCGACATCGACCCGTTCCTCTATTGGCAATCAACTCGTCAGACTTACTGCCGGTTCCTCGCGACCACAGGTTTAGACCTTCACCTTCATTGCTTTCAGTAAGGACAGGAAAATCAGCTTCCCGTCCTGATTCCCCAAGATCTCTTCGGCACAACGCTCCGGATGCGGCATCATCCCCAGCACGTTGCCCTCGGGATTGATGATGCCGGCGATATTGTCCAGCGATCCGTTGGGATTCGCTTCCGGCGTCACCTTTCCCTCCGGTGTGCAATAGCGCAAGACGATCTGCGCGTTCGCCTGCATCGCCGCCAGCGTGACCGGATCGGTGTAATAGTTGCCGTCCGCATGGGCGACGGGAATCTTCAACACCTGGCCCGACTCGCACGCCTCCGTAAAGGCCGTGGCCGCGTTCTCAACCTTCACGTGCACATCTTTGCAGATGAAATGCAGCGACTTGTTCCGCAACATCGCGCCCGGCAACAAGCCTGCCTCCAATAGAATTTGAAACCCGTTGCAGATGCCGATGACCGCCCCGCCGTCTTTGGCGAATGCCGTTACAGCTCCCATCACCGGCGAAAACCGCGCAATCGCGCCGGTCCGGAGATAGTCGCCATAGGAAAATCCGCCCGGCAGCACGACCGCGTCGAGTCCTTTGAGCGACGTTTCCTTGTGCCAGATCATCTGCACCGATTGCCCGAGCACAGCCTGAAACACGTGCCGGCAATCGTGATCGCAATTTGAACCAGGAAATACAATAACGCCGATGTTCATGACCACACCCCTGTGATGCGTGATGAGTGATCAGTGATACGCGCACGACGAATACTCGGACTCGATTGTTCCGGCGCTGAGACGACCTTCATCTCGTCACTCCTTACCCATCACTCCTCACTGCAACTCGTAGCGATATTCTTCGATGATGGTGTTGGCCAGCAGCTTTTCGCACATCTGCTTCACTTGAGCGTCGGCTTTAGCCTTGTCCGTTTCCTGCACATCCACTTCCATATACTTCCCCACCCGCACATTCGCCGCATTCTTGAACCCGAGCGAATCGAGCGCATGCTCAATCGCCTTCCCCTGCGGATCCAGAATCCCCTGCTTCAACGTCACATGAATCTTCGCCTTCATATTCTTCCCCTCTTCATCATCGCATCCTCATTCATCTTTCTACGAGAAGTGCGTGCGCGTAGTCCCACTGCGCGCATTGACCGAGCGCCGCCCATAATTTCATTTTCAATCAAGTCTGGCGCGCGCGGTCAGCGAGCACAGGGACTACGCGCACGCGCTTCGTCCCCCCTTCACACCCCCGTATCCGGCGGCTTCGACAACTCCGTCAAATGCCGCTTCGCCCAGGTGATCCCCGCCATCAGCCCCACACCCAACAGCGCAAGCGCCACAAAACCTAGCCGGTGCAGCGTCGTCTCCGTCAATATCGCAAAGGCCACAATGCACGTCGTCCCGATCCCCAAAGAAATAATGGGGCCGTTATCCCGCACAAAGATCACGAAGCGTCTCACACCTTATTCCCTCTCATCACTGGGAGGCGGGCTTGCCGTTCCTCCCTGCGCGCATGCACCGAGCACATACCAAAATCTCACTTCTAATTAGCTCCGGGTGCGCGGAGCGTGAGCAAGAGGAACGGCAAGCCCGCCTCCTATCCACATACCCTCTTCAACACTTCCTGATACGCCTCTTCGATCTTCCCCATGTCTTTCCTGAACCGGTCCTTGTCCATCGACTCGCCGGTCGTCATATCCCAGAAGCGGCAGGTATCAGGGGAAATCTCATCGGCCAGGACCAGCTTGTTATGAAACACGCCGAACTCCAGCTTGAAATCCACGAGCCGCATCTGCCGTTCGGCGAAAAACGGCTTCAGCACCGCGTTGATTTTATGCCCCAGATCCCGCAGGTCCTTGAGCAAGGCGGGCGTAGCAATATTCATCAAGCGCAAATGATCGTCGTTTACGAGCGGATCGCCGAGGGCATCGTCTTTATAATAGAACTCCACGATGGCCGGCTGAATCGAATCCCCTTCCTTCAACCCCAGGCGCTTAGCCAGACTGCCGGCAATGATATTCCGCACCACCACTTCCACAGGGACAATGGTCACCTTCTTCGTGAGCATTTCCCGATCGCTGAGCCGTTTCACAAAGTGGGTGCGGATGCCCTCCGCCTCGAGCAGCGCGAACAACCGCTCCGACACCTTATTATTGATGATGCCCTTGTCGACGATCGTGCCCCGCTTCTGCGCATTGAACGCGGTCGCGTCGTCCTTGAAGTAGTGCACAACCTCGTCGGCCCGCTCGGCGGTAAAAATTTTCTTGGCTTTGCCTTCGTAGAGCAGCGTTCCTGCCGTCATAAGATTCCCTCGCTCTTCACGCCCTATTGCGCCAATACTTCAATCAACTGATCCAACGACCGCACCGTGCCCACCAGCGTCGGATTGCCCATGCGCCGGTTGTGCCTGGCTTCCTTCACCTTGTTCAAGGCCAGGATCAGGGAATGAAACTCTTCCGGCTTAGCCGTCTCAAAATAAGTGATGAAATCGAAGTCATCCAGGCCGGTGGAATGATAGAGCTTCCTCTTCACCGTCTTCTGATAGGGCAACGCCGCTTCGGTGTGCTCCTGCATCATCGCGGCGCGCTTCTCTTGAGAAAGAGCCCACCATTCCGCATCTTTGCGGATCGGAAGCACCATGACATAGGGCCCCGATTCACTGGGGCCCTTGAGATCCGACTTCAGCTGCTCGGAAAATCCCGGCACATAGTTGGGCTTCTTCGTCAGGCCATTGAGCAACACCACGCTGGTGAGATACCGGCCAAAAGCGCTGTTCTGCAAGTCCACCAGAAACTGCTGGGTATCCTTTAATTCCGTTCCATGCACCCGCAACATAAAGTCAGCATGATCCGACAGGCCGCGCATCAAATAGGTATCGATCGCCAGTTTCTCCCGATGCTGCTCCACCACTCCTCTGAACGAAGTGAGGTTGGCGATCCTCATCGCCTGATCCAGCTTGCCCCAATCGGTCTCGATGCGAAACGCGGCGAACGTGCCATACACACCCGGCTCGCTCAGCAACTTGTCACGATCGACCGCCGACGCCGGAGAGACGGTTAGACAACCGAGCGCGAACATCACACCAGCCAATCCAATTCCACACGCGCGATTCATCATCGACGGCTCCTTCCAGTTCGCTTTCCTGCCGCGGATCCCGCTTTGCGAGCGAACACCCGGCGATAGATCTGATCCAAATGCCGCAGATAGTATTCCGGATTGAAGCAGGCGGCAATCTCGCTCTTCTTCAGATGCTGCGAGATGAAGGGGTCCTTGCCGACCAGGTCCTGAAGCCCGCCGGCGCCTTTCCACGAGGCCATGGCGTTTCGCTGAACCGCTTCGTAGGACTCCTTGCGCTGCGCGCCCTTTTCGACCAGCGTGAGCAGCAGCCGTTGCGAATAGACCAGCCCGCCGGTCAGATCGAGATTCCGCTGCATGTTCGCGGGATAGACCATGAGATCCTTGATGAGATCCGTGACTTTTGCCAGCATGTAATCCATGAGGATCGTGCTGTCAGGCATGATGACCCGCTCGACCGACGAATGGCTGATGTCCCGCTCGTGCCAGAGCGCCACATTCTCCATCGCCGCCAGACTGTTCGCCCGCACAATCCGAGCAAGCCCGCAGAGATTCTCCGAGACAATCGGGTTGCGCTTGTGCGGCATCGCCGACGAGCCCTTCTGCCCTTCGGAAAAGAATTCCTCCGCTTCAAGCACTTCCGTCCGCTGGAGGTGGCGAATTTCCGTGGCGATCTTTTCAATACTCGCCGCCAGCAGCGCTAAGGCCGTGGCATAGGAGGCATGGCGGTCGCGCTGCACCACCTGATTCGACACCGGATCCGGCCGCAGGCCCATCTTGGCGCAAACAAATTCTTCGATCTCCGGCCCCTGGTGCGCAAAGGTGCCCATCGCCCCGGACAACTTGCCGACGGCAATTTCCTGCCGCACCGCCCCGAGCCGCTCCCGATGCCGGCACATTTCCTCGTACCAGATGGCCAGCTTAAATCCGAAGGAGATCGGCTCGCCATGAATCCCGTGCGAGCGGCCGACCATCACTGTCATTTTGTGGCGCACCGCCTGGCGCTTGAGCACGTCGATCAAGCCGTCGAGCCCTTCGAGAATCATGTCGAGCGCTTCAGTCATCTGCACCGCCAGCGACGTATCGACAATGTCCGATGACGTGAGGCCCATGTGCAGAAACCGGTGTTCCGGCCCGACCGTATCCATCAGCGATTCGAGGAACGCGATAATGTCGTGCTTGGTGACTTTCTCGATCTCGGCGATCCGGGCGACATTGATCTTCGCCTTCTTGCGGATCTTCGCAGATGTGCCGCGCGGCGCCTGTCCGGCCCGCTCGAATGCGGCGCAGGCCTGCAGTTCCACTTCCAGCCAGATTTCATACTTGTGTTTGAGGTCCCAGATGGCTTTCATCTTGGGACGCGTATACCGCTCGATCACGCGCCTGTCCTCCTCCACACCGGCGTCTCGGGAGTCGCCCGCTTTTCGGCAAGTCGCGCCTCCGTCGCCAGCACCTTATCCAGCACCCCGTTCACGAACTTCGAGGCTTCTTCGTCGCCGAAACTCTTGGCCAACTCGATCGCCTCATCCATCGTCACGTTTGCCGGCACGTCGTCCATCCACATCAACTCGTAAAGCCCGGCGCGCAAAATGTTCCGATCCACGATCGGCATGCGACTCACTTTCCAATTCGTCGCATACTTGGCAAGCAGCAGATCGAGATCCTTCTTCTTTTCCAACACACCGGCCACCAGCCGCTCGGCAAAGGCCTTGGTCTCGTCATCCGCGGTGAGCGGCTTCCAGAACTCGTCGAGCCACAGACCCGGCTTGCCGTGAATGTCGTACTGAAACAAAATCTGGAGCGCCCGTTCGCGCGCTTCATGGCGTGATCCCATAGCTATCAAGCTGACAAGCCGACAAGATTGCGGGCTGACAAGATGTCAGGCTGGCAAACGGCCAAGCCGGAGGGCTGACAAGAATGACTCATCGCGTTCTCCCGGCTCGGCGCTTGGCCTTCCCACTTGTCAGCTTGGAACTTGCAGACCTGTCAGCCTCTCCTTTCAACATCCTCATCACACTCGCCATTTCAATCGCCGACTTCGCCGCCGCGCCGCCGCGGTTGAATTTCGCCGGATCCGCCCGTTCGATCGCCTGCGCCACGGTCTCCGTCGTCAACACACCGAAGATAATCGGCAGACCGGTCTCCAGCGACGCCTGTCCGATCCCCCGGCTCGCTTCATTGCAGATATAGTCGAAGTGCGGTGTGTCGCCGCGAATCACGGCGCCCAGACAAATCACCGCATCAAATCGTCCGGACCCGGCCAGCGTCTTCGCCACCAGCGGAATCTCGAACGCGCCCGGCACCCGCACCACCTCGATATCCTGATCCTTCACCCCGTGCTTCGTCAGACCGTCCAGACAGGACGACAGCAACTTACTGGTGACAAATTTATTGAACTTGGCGACGACGACCCCGAACCGCATCCCCGTCGCATCATGTGACCCCTTACGCAGCTTCATACTTCTTGCTCTTCCACTCCCTCATATCGAGCGGTGGCCGGCTGCCCTTCTATTGCGCGCATTGAGCGACCACAGCCTTATCGTAGGCGCTCAGCGAGCACGAAGGGCTGGCCGGCTACCGCTCTTCCCGTCACACCTTTTTCAGCAAATGCCCCATCTTATTCTTCTTCGTGCGCAGATACCGCACATTGGCCTCGCGAGGCGCGATCTCGATCGGGACCCGCTCCACGACTTTCAATCCATAGCCTTCGATCCCGACGATCTTGCGCGGGTTGTTGGTGATCAATTTGATCTGATGCAGGCCGAGATTGACGAGAATCTGCGCCCCGACGCCGTAGTCCCGGAGGTCGGCCTTAAAGCCCAGTCTGAAATTCGCTTCCACCGTATCGCTGCCCTCGTCCTGGAATCCGTAGGCCTTGAGCTTGTTCAGGAGACCGATGCCCCGGCCCTCCTGATTCAGGTAGAGCAACACCCCGCGGCCTTCGGCTTCGATGATCTGCATCGCGCGATGCAATTGATCCCGGCAATCGCACCGGAGCGACCCCAGCGCATCGGCGGTGAGACAGCCGGAATGCACGCGGACGAGGGTCGGATTCCCTCCGTCTACCTTGCCCTTCACCAGCGCGATATGCGTCACATTATCGACTTCGTTTTCAAACGCCACGGCTTCAAAGTCGCCGAAGATCGTCGGCATGCGGGCTGTCGCCGCCCGTCTCACGAACGTCTCGCGCTGCATCCGGTATTCGATCAGCGCCTTGATCGTCACCATCTTGAGCTTGTGCCGTTTGGCAAACTTGGCCAGCTCCGGCACGCGGGCCATAGTACCGTCTTCATTCATGATTTCGCAGATGACGCCCGCCGGCTGCAACCCCGCGAGGCGCGCCAGATCGACCGAGCCTTCCGTCTGCCCCGCCCGTTTCAGCACCCCGCCTTTTTGCGCCTTGAGCGGGAAGATATGCCCGGGTCTGGCCAGATCGCCCGGCTTGGCTTTCGGATCGAGCGCCACCTGAATCGTGGTTGATCGATCGGCCGCGGAGATCCCGGTGGTAATGCCTTTGCGGGCATCCACTGAGACGGTGAACGCCGTGCCGAAGGTCGCCGTATTCTCAATGGCCTGTGGAGGAAGCTGCAACTCTTCACACCGCTCGGGAGTCAACGCCAGGCAGATGAGCCCCCGGGCATGCTTCGCCATAAAATTGATGGCTTGCGGCGTCACTTTGTCTGCGGCAATGACCAGGTCGCCTTCATTCTCACGGTCTTCGTCATCGACCAGAATGATGCACTTGCCCTTGCGAATGTCTTTGATCGCGTCTTGGATACTGTTGAATGGATTGGCCATAACTCCGGTCCCGAATGTTCAATGGTTTATGTTCACATGTTCAATGGATAACCAATTTATCATTTAACATTAAACATTTAACATTGTTTTTTTGCCCCCACCTGTCAACGGGAAAATGCCCTCGGGGGAAGCGTGTGACTCGCTCAGCCCGAAGGTGCATGAAGACAGTGCCCCAGGCGCAAACCCCAAGCCCGGCAAAGAACCAGAGGCCGAGGTCATAACTTCCCGTCAGGCCTTTCAGCCCGCCGACCCCGAGAAGGATCAGGACCCCGGTCTTCTTGGTACCGAACCAATCACAACTCCATCCGCCCCACACCCGCAAGACGGCCCCGCCCAGCAGCGGCAACGCCACCAGCACCGACAGATCGGTCCCAGTGAGCCCGAGCGCGCGCGCCATCGGCAGACTCAACGCCCCGATCAGCAGCCACACCATGAAACTGACCGTGAGGTGCAACCAGGCCCCAAGCAACGTGGGCCAATGACCGCCACAGACCATCTGCCGGATATCAGCCACGCACCGTCCTCCAAATAGAACGGGTCACTATAGGGGAGCCCCTTTCTCCGGCGCAAGCCAAGGCCGGTCTTGAATGCTCGGAGGAAGCGACCTTTGTCCGACAAGTCGCATCTGCTATAGTCAACATCCCATGAGCGATCGCAATCCATCACACGACGAGTCCGACAGCGCGCTGGAACCGGAAATTCTCGATCCGTCCGACGAGGAGGTGACCGAGACGGAAGCGGCTCCCGTCGTGTTGAATGTCCCGCAGTCCGACGGGCGCCGGCCGGCCGATGCCCATGCCGTCGTCCCCGTCACGGCCCTGCAGCAATACCTCGCGGAAATCCGGCGCTACCCTTATCTTTCAAAAGAAGAAGAATTGCTCTTGTTCCACGAATACCACGTGCAAGGCAGCCGCGAAGCCGCCGTGAAGCTCATCATGGCCAACCTGCGTGTGTCGGTCGCCATCGCCTCCGAGTACCTCCACACCGGCGCCGACCACATGGACCTGATTCAGGAGGGTAATGTCGGCCTGATGCAGGCGATCAAGAAATTCGACCCGACGAAAAACGTCCGCTTCTACGCCTATGCCGCCTGGTGGTCGCGCGCCTACATTCTCCGCTATCTCCTAAACAACTTCCGGCTCGTGAAGATCGGCACCACCCAGGATCAGCGAAAGCTTTTCTACAATCTGAAAAAAGAGAAGGCCAAGCTCGCCCGGGAGGGCTTCGCCCCCGACACCAAACTTCTGGCCGACCGTCTCAATGTGCGCGAACGCGATGTCATCGAAATGGACCAGCGGCTGGGGAACTGGGAGCTGTCTCTGGACCAGCCGATCGGGGAAGAGCAGGACGGCACTCTGCTCGAGGTCCTCCCCTCCCAGCAATCCGGGGTAGACGAAATCATCGCCGACAACGAGCTTCGGATCCTGTTCCGGAAGAAGCTGGCCGAGTTTGCGAAGACGCTGGATGAACGGGAGGAGGATATCCTGAGAAACCGGCTCCTGTCTGAAACACCCCTCACCCTCGACGACCTGGGCGACAAGTATGGCATCACCAAGGAGCGCACCAGGCAGCTGGAGGCTCGTATCATCAAGCGATTACGCGAATACATCAAGAAAGACGTGAAAGACTTCGACCGATTGAAGATCTAGCCGGTCTCACCACCTTCCCTTCACATTTCTCCTTTGGAACTCTTGAATCTCAATGGGTTATGTTTTCTCCAGCCAGCCGCCGGGGTTGTAAAAGAAATTCTTTTCCAGCCCCCTTGACTTGGACCATCCTCGGACTATCTCTCATCCTGCACGGTAGGAGTCGCTCTGTTTTTTGAAGAGCGTGCGAGTCCAGCCGACGAGTGTGGCTTTGCATCAAATCGTTGTCACGTTCACCACAGTTTATTCATCGCACGAGGAGGGTTTGTTATGAGCTCAGCAGCGAAGGACAAGAAGAATGTCGCCAAGGGCTTCCAGCCCCTGGGTGATCGGGTGTTCGTCACCTACACCGAGGAGCTGGAGCGGACCGCCGGCGGGATTTATGTGCCGGATTCAGCGAAGGAAAAGCCGCAACGGGGTATCGTTCAGGCCATCGGCAAGAAGGTCGAGAACGTGAAGGTGGGCGACCAGGTCCTCTTCGACAAGTACTCAGGCAGCAAGCTCCGCATGGAAGACGAGGAATGCTTGATCCTCAAGGAAGAAGACATCCTCGGCATCTTCGCCAGCTAATCGACAACCACGACGACGATTGAATTAACGGAGGAACCACATGGCAAAGCAACTGTTGTATAGCGAGCAAGCTCGCGCGTGTATTTTGAAAGGCGTCAACCAGCTCGCGGACGCCGTCAAGGCCACCCTCGGCCCCAAGGGACGGAACGCGATTCTCGACAAGAAGTTCGGCGCTCCGACCATCACCAAGGACGGCGTCACCGTCGCCAAGGAAATCGAACTCAAGAACCCCTACGAAAACATGGGCGCCCAGCTCGTGCGCGAAGTCGCCAGCAAGACCAGCGACACCGCCGGCGACGGCACCACCACCGCCACCGTGCTGGCCCAGGCCATCTATCGTGAAGGCGTGAAGAACATCACCGCCGGCGCGAACCCGATGGAAATTCAGCGCGGCATCAACAAGGCCGTCGAAGTCGTGATCGGCGAGCTGAAGAAGCTCAGCAAGCCCTGCCAGAACAAGACCGAGATTTCCCAGGTCGGCACGATCTCAGCCAACAACGACAAGACCATCGGCGATTTGATCGCCGAGGCGATGGAAAAGGTCGGTAAGGACGGCGTGATCACGGTCGAAGAAGCCAAGTCGATGACCACCTCGCTGGACGTCGTCGAAGGCATGCAGTTCGATCGCGGGTACATCTCCCCCTACTTCGTCACCAACGCCGAGCGGATGGAATGCTCCGTCGAAGAGCCGCTCATTCTCATCAATGAAAAGAAAGTCAGCAGCATGAAGGACCTCCTCCCGGTCCTCGAGCAGGTCGCCAAGATGGGCAAGCCGCTCGTGATCATTGCGGAAGAAGTCGAAGGCGAAGCGCTCGCGACCCTCGTGGTCAACAAGCTCCGCGGCACCCTCAACGTGGCGGCCATCAAGGCCCCGGGCTTCGGCGATCGCCGCAAGGCCATGCTGGAGGACATTGCGATTCTGACCGGCGGCCAGGTGATCTCGGAAGACATCGGCCTCAAGCTGGAAAACGTGAAGCTCACCGACCTCGGCCGCGCCAAGCGGGTCACGATCGACAAGGATAACACCACGATCGTGGAAGGCTACGGCGATCCGAAGAAGATCGAAGGCCGCGTGAAGCAGATCAAGGCCCAGATCGAAGAGACCACGTCCGACTACGATCGCGAGAAGCTCCAGGAGCGCCTCGCCAAGATCGTCGGCGGCGTGGCCGTCATCAACGTCGGCGCCGCGACCGAGACCGAAATGAAGGAAAAGAAGGCCCGCGTCGAGGACGCCCTCCACGCGACCAAGGCAGCCGTCGAAGAAGGCATCGTGCCCGGCGGTGGAACAGCCTATCTCCGTTGCATCGGCGCCCTGGAAGGGATCAAGCTGGTCCCCGAACAGCAGGTGGGTGTGAACATCATCCGCCGCTCCCTCGAAGAGCCGATCCGCCAGATCGCGGCCAACGCCGGGATGGAAGGGTCCGTCATCGTCGAGAAAGTGCGCAACGACAAGAACCTCAGCGCCGGCTACAACGCGGCGACGGAAGAGTATGTGGACATGATCAAGGCCGGTATCATCGATCCGACCAAGGTGTCGCGCTGCGCATTGCAGAACGCGGCATCCGTGGCCGGCTTGATGCTCACCACCGAAGTCATGATCACCGACATCCCCGAAGAGAAGAAGGAGCCGGCTGGCGGCCACGCAGGCCACAACCACGGCATGGAAGGGATGTACTAAGAAGAAGCTAGGAAGCGATCAGCTTTCCGCAGCGAAGGCCCCGGCGGTGACCCCGCCGGGGCCTTCGTGTTTATGGACACCCGCCGCCTGCTCCATGCTCCCCTCCAGATCTCATTCGCTTCCGGAAAGAAACCATGCGCCTTGCAAGCAACTACGTCTCTGACGTATATTGCGCTCCAATGATCACATTCATCGAGACCAAGCTGTTCTCGAAACTGGTCGTAACCTATCTTTCCGATGATTCCTATCGGCAGTTACAAGCCGCGCTCGCATCAGATCCAGAAGCAGGCCCACTTATCCCTGGGTCAGGCGGCCTTCGTAAGATCCGGTGGGGAGTCGCAGGACGCGGGAAACGAGGCGGACTCAGGATCATTTATTATGTGATCACGCAAGACGAGATATGGCTCTTGACCCTCTACCCGAAGAACGTGGCGGAGAATATTCCAGCTCACGTGCTCCGACAGATCAAACAGGAGATCGACAATGAAAAAGGCAACCCCTCGAAACATCGGGGATGAAATTCTCCGTGGACTCCGAGAACTGAAGCAGGGAGCCACAGGGCGCATCCTCACCCATCCCCCGGTTGAAGAAACGCGGGCACGCGTAGGCTTGTCACAAATCGAATTTGCACGATTGCTTGGCGTGTCCGTCCGCACACTACAAGAATGGGAACAGGGGCGACGGGTTCCATCCGGGCCGGCTCGCACACTCCTGGCTATTGCGCACAAGAACCCCAAAGCGCTGCTCGATGCAGTCTGAATCACGTCCGGCGTGTTTTCAGCTCAGGGACTATTTGGAGGCTGTAACAAGCTGCATCGTCGCCTTCAGGATAGGCGAGGTTTGAGAGTCGTAATAGAAGGAGCGGAAGAACCGGTTCACGAGTCCGGTGTAGCGCTCGTGATCGGCGCGGAACCGGGCGACGCCTTTGGCGCGGTCGTCTGTGTCGTAGCCGCCGCGGATGGCGCAGCGTTCCAATTCCTCCGCCGTATCGGGCAAGGCGTGGGTCTGAAAATCCTGCACCATCTGCAGCTTGTGCTCGACGTCGCGGAGAAAGACATAGGCGGCGGCCAGGTCATCCCGCTCCCGGGTCGAGATCAGCTTGTAGCGGACAAACCGGTTCAGCGCACCGAGCGTGCTCCGGTCCAACAACCCCGTCACCCGCTTCCCGGCAATGACTTGCACCGTCTGCACGAGAAACTCGATCTCGCGAATCCCGCCGATGCCGAGTTTCACGTTGCGCCGTTCATGGCCGCGATCGGCCATCTTCGCATCGATCATTTCCTTCACACCCCGCACATCCTGCACAATCGCCAGCGCGCCGGAGAGATCGACTTTCTCTTTGGCCGGTCCAAAGATAAACGGCTTCACCATCTTCAAGAACGCCAGCCCCACCTCCATGGAGCCGGCCACCGGCCAGGCCTTGAGCAGCGCTAATCGTTCCCACACCACTCCCCTGGTGGAGTAATACTTTTTGTAGTCGTCGAGCGACCGCGCTAATTGGCCGACCGAACCTTCGGCCCGCAGGCGCAGGTCCACGCGAAAGACATAGCCTTCCCTCGTCTGCTCGACCAACGCCTTCGTCAGTTCGCGCGAAAGGATCTCGAAATATTCTTCGTTGGAAATGCCGACGGCGCCTGGCTTCACCGCCTGTTTGCCGCGCGGCGCCTTGGTCTCCCCGTCGTGCGAGGCATAGACATAAATCAAATCGACATCCGAGCTGTAGTTCAGCTCGTGCCCGCCGAGCTTCCCCATGCCCATCACGGCAAATCCCGTCTCCACCCACCGCCCCTGCTTCGTCTTGTGCATCGGCACGCCGTATTGCTGCCGCAGGTCGGCATCGACGATCTCATAGGCCGCATGAATGAGGAGACTCGCCAGATCCGACAACAACGCCGTCGTCTCCGGCACCGGCGACAGCCGCAACAAGTCGCGCACGCCGATGCGCAACATCTCCCGTCGGCGAAACCGACGCAGCGCCTCCAGCTTCATCTCCTTCACGCTCAGATGCGCCAGGCTCTTGCGCAACGATGTCTCCAGCTCCTTCCGGGCGGGCGGCTTCGACAATACCGCCTCTTCCGACAGCCAATAGACCAGCATGGGATCGCGAATGACGGTAAACGCGAGCGCATCGCTGTTGCCGAAGATCGTGCAGAGCAGATCGAGCATGCGCGGCGAACTGCGCAGATAGTCGAGAAAGGACGAGCGCGCGACCTCGCCGAACAACCGCTCCCAATGGTTCAGGGCCTGATCAGGATCGGCGGTTCTCGAGATAGAATCCAGAAGGATGGGAAGGATTTCTGCAAGTTGGCGGCGATGATGCGGGTCTCCCGCCATCGCCTGAAGGTTGCGGTCGGCCTGATCAACGTCATGCAGACTGTAGGCAGAAAGGATCGCCCCTATTTGTTGTGGATCACGTTCAATAGCGAGAAGGACCGGACGAGGATCGGGCTTGGAGACAAGGGCTTGAGCCGATTTTTCAGATTCTGTTTTCGAACGGCGAGTCATGGGGCGGCATTATACTGACTCAACCCATTCCGGTATACTGGGACCGGTCAGCTAAAGGATTCGATCTCTATGCCTCTCGATGAGCAGCTCAAGCAAACGGTGAGTGCCCGCTGCTCCGATGTCGCCCCTGATATTCTTCAGGATTTCCTCAGCCGCATGGACCAGGAATACTTTCGCCGATTCGAACCGGCCATCATCGACAAACACGTTCGACTCACCGCGCGCCTGACCCCCGACCACCCCTGCGAAGTCACCATTGCGGAACGGAGAGATCAGCACTTCGATCTGACGCTCGTCGCCTACGATTACTTTTCCGCCTTTGCCAATATCTGCGGCCTGCTCTCCGCCTTCGGGCTGAACATCGAAGAAGGCCAGATCTACACCTTCGCCGACAGCACCGCACCGACGACAGCCCGCAGCAGTTATGCGGGCGGACACCGTGTACGTCCCAAGAGCCGACCGGGCTTGAGCCGGAAAAAGATCGTGGATGTCTTTCGTGTGCAACCGGGGCGCGGCATTTCGTTCGGACCGGACGATCATAGTCGGCTGATCGGTGAACTCACGGCCCTGATGCAGCAACTTGATGCCGGTCAATTCGACGAAGCACGCCAGACCGTGAACCGCCAACTGGTCGAGCAATTGGGCAAGCGTCGCGGCTCCTTCAGTGGCCTGCTCCATACCGTCCATATCACCTTCGATAACAGCCAGTCCCCGACGGATACGGTGATGGATATTCAATCGGACGATACACCCGCATTTTTGTACGCCTTTGCCAATGCACTCGCCATGCGCAACATCTATATCGACAAAGCGCAGTTCGCCATCGAAGGCGGAAAACTGCACGATCGCTTCTACGTCCGCAACCGCCATGGGCAGAAGCTGACCGATCCCGTGGATCAACAAAACCTGCGCCTCACCGCCGTCCTCATCAAGCAATTCACCCACGCCCTCACCTGGGCGCCTGACCCGGCCAAGGCGCTCGAAGCCTTCGATCAGTTCCTCGACTTGACCGTGCAAGAGACGAGAGGCAAGGCCCAGCAACAGGCGCTCACGTTCCTCGGCGACAAGAAGACCTTCCCCCTCCTCGCCCGCCTGCTCGGCACCAGCGACTTTTTGTGGGAGGATTTTCTGCGCCGCCAGCACGGCAATCTCTTGCCGCTGCTGCACCATTATCGCGACGCCCCGCTCATCAAGCCGCAAGCCGCGCTGCGCAAGGAACTCGACAAGCTCGTGGACAAGGCCAAGACCGCCGAGGCCCGCAAAGAAGCGTTGAACCGGTTTAAGGATCAGGAACTGTTCCGGATCGACATGAAGCACATGGTCGAATCCTCCGGCCTGGCCGATTTCTCCCTGGCCCTGACCGAACTGGCAGAAGTCATCGTGAGCCGCAGCCTGCGCGATTGCCGGGCCAAGCTGGAGAAACAGTACGGCGCGCCGAAGCTGGCAAACAAAAAACCCTGTCCCTTCACCATCCTAGGCCAGGGGAAATTCGGCGGACGCGAACTGGGCTACGCGTCGGACATCGAAGTCCTCTTCGTCTACGGCGGAGCCGGGCGCACCAGCAGGAAGCAGGGCATCGAGAACAGCGAATACTTCGAACGGCTGGCGCAGGAACTTCTCCAGTGGATCGAAGCCAAGCAGGAAGGCATCTTCCACCTCGACATCCGCCTGCGCCCCCACGGCGGCAAGGGCTCCCTGACGAATCCGCTCGAAGAAATCATCAGCTACTACAGCTCCACCGGCTTCGCCGCGCCGTTCGAACGCCAGTCCATGATCAAGCTCCGCACCGTCGCCGGTGACACCGCGCTCGGCAAGCAAGTAGAAGCCCATCGGGATCGCTACGTCTATGGCGGCGAGCCCTGGGATCTCCCCACGGCGCTGGATTTGCGCAGACAGCAATTGAAGCAACTCGTCGAGCCGGGCACCGTGAACGTGAAACACAGCGCCGGCGGCCTCGTCGATATCGAATACGCCGTGCAATATCTCCAAGTGATGCACGGTCACAAGCAGCTGATCTTGCGGACGCCCAACACGATGCAGGCCTTGGCGGGATTGGTGGAATGCGGGTTGGTCGCCAGGCAGGACGGCGAGCAACTACGCAAAGCCTATCTCTTCATCCGCATGTTGATCGACGGTCTGCGCATGGTCCGTGGCAACGCCAAAGACCTCGTCCTCCCTCCGCCCGACTCAGAAGAATTCATCTTCCTCGCCCGCCGCGTCGGCTACACCACCGACGACTGGCAGGCAGGAGCCAGACATCTGCAAACCGATATTGAGCAGCACATGAAGCAAACGAAGGAGTTTTTTGAGAGGACGTTCGGGACGTTGTGATGCCCGCCGTTCCCGGCTACATGCGTTCACAGACCCCGGTGTCGGATCTCAACTTCGATCCCGCCTTTGCCGACAATGACGCCCATGTAGTGTCGGCAGGAGTGGGGTTTCTCTGCCGTGCCGGCGGCAAGTTCTTCGGCCTGATTTCCTGCGCCGATGCGGAAAAAGGATTCTTCGCCAAACGTTCGCTGGGGATGGATCTGTCGTACCAAGCCTTCCTGTTCGACACCCGCATCGTCACCGGCAGTCCCAATCCCACCTTGAACGGCACCTACCGCACGACGAATCATGCCGGGAGCGTCACGTTCCGTGTTCAATTCTAGCGACTCTCGTACCGACAGCCACAGGCCATCAGCCATCCGCTCTTATCAAAAGAACGCCATGCTGGCGTAGGTCACAGTGGAGTTGTACTGGTCGGTAATCCCGCGGTCGTAGCGGAGCACTTCGCCCTTTTCGGCCTCGATGAGACGCAGGAGCGAGAAGATGGGCGCAAAGCCGGAGATCCGGCGTTTGTCGTTCTCAGTGATGATGTATTTGGCAAACTCTTCCGGCTTCCGTTCTTCCACCGGCTTCAACATTTCCAGGTCGTGCTGCATCGATCGATGGAATGAAAAGTCCGTCGGCGGTTCCTTATCGCCGTAGCGCATCCCGAGATGAGCCAGCTCCGCCGCTGCCACGACACAGTAACTGCGGCCTGACGCCTTGAGAATCTCGCGCAGCCCCGCCAGAAACACTTCGACCGATTGTTGCACCGGGGCTTCGGCCATGCTCAGCGCGGAAAATGAACACAGGATCGGCACGATGGTAAAGGGCTTCCTGGCTCCGACGATCTGCTGGAGAAACGGCAATTGGAATTCGATCGCATGCTCGGCTTGGTGGCAGAGATCCTCCTCGAACGCGACCGGGAACCGTTCTCTGATCTTCGCCAGCAAGGGCTGATCGGCCTGCACGACACCGAGCGGCGTTTCAAAATCCTTGTCGGTGACGGCAAAGAGATTGTCGAGACCGGCGTAGGCTGTCCCGATGATGACATACACATCCGGCTGCGTGGATTCTTGCAGCTCTTTATAGGCCCAGGCATAGACAGGCCCCGCCTGTTTCAGGTCGTAGGTCGGCGCAACGAGGCCTTTGATGGGTTTGCCGGCATTCTCTGAGGGTTTGAAATCCGGACCTTCTTTCGACGTAAAGAATCCGTCGATCTGTTTCTTCAGTTTCGCGCCGTCCGCCTCGTAGGCGCGGCCGACGAAGGCCGCTGCGCGCAGCGGGCTCTCGCGATACCGGGCGCGCTGCTGTCTGCGAGCCTCTTCCGCCCGTTCCCCTTCCAGAAACAATTTCTGATCGAGATCGGTCACCAGCTGCTCGACCTTATCCGGCATCAGAAATTCACCGAACCGTTTCAGATAGAGGGCGCCCACTTGCTGAAGAGAATGCTCGCCGTCGAAATGCTGAATGATGAAAAAGTAGTTGAGCGGAAGAACCAGCCGTTCCTTGCTCAGGCCCGTCGGGTCCCACAACACGATGTACTGCTCCTCCCCTTCTTTAATGGGGGAGAACTGGAGATTCCGCAGTGCGGGATAGTGCTTGGGGTCTTTGGCAGTCGTGGTCGGCATAACGCTCCTTTATTGAGCGGCATTGTAAAGGAGGGAAAGAAGAAGCTGCAACCGCTGCATTGGGTTTGTTTAGTTTATCTGGCTGATTTGGTTCATCAGACAAACGAGACAAACCAAATAGACCAGACAAACCTACTCTTCTTTGGGCTGCTTGCGTCGACTCAACCCTATCAATATTCCGATGGTGAGAATCAACAGCCAAAGCGTCGGCCGCCCGTAGGAGGGATCGGAATATTCGATCAAATCGGTCAGCCGGCCGATCAACAGCGACATGCGGGCCATCACCGTATACCCGAAGGCCGCGCCGAAGGCGATCATCAGGAACAGCACCCCCGTCCTGGCCACCGTCTTTCCCGGCCCGCTGTGCTCCACCGAAAAAAAGAAGTAGAACAGCACGGAGATCACACCGATCAATACAATAATGACGTTCACACTGCTGGCCGGGTTCAAGAGATTCCAGGAGAAGGTGACGCCGGCTCCCGGCACGAGCGTCAACAATGGCCGGACCGTGTCCTCAATTTGCTTCAGGATAAACGACGACACGGTGCGCGGAATCGCCAGCCCCGCCCCGACCCCGACGATGAATGCAAACGCATAGCGCGACAGCCAGGCGGCTTTCGGCACATAGCGCGCCAGCATGAGCAGGCCGATCGCGACGGGCATCAGCAGCGTCCATTCCTGATTTTCGACAATGGGTTTCCAGATCAGATGCACGATCACCGTATCGTAGGTCTTCACGATCGTGTAGCCGACGGACACGCCGACATACAGATTCTCCGCCAGCTTGAAGAGCGGATTATCCTTATACAAAAAGGAGAAGATAAATAGAGTCAACCCTGTGGCCACCCACGCGCCGATGATCGTTGCATCCATGACGGTTCCCAATTCCAGGCTAAGGTTGAGGCTGAGGCTGAGAAAACCGAGATCTTTCGCTCAACCTTGACCTCAACCTAAACCTTTCTGCCGCCGCAAAGAGAAGTAAAACATGTTGCAGATCGCGACGAGCACGATGATGGCCAGGTGAGTCGCCGATTGCGCATCCATCCCCGCCACGGCCCGGCCTTTTTGCCCGATCAGACTTTCGTATTCCGCCGCGCCCCGCAACCCGCCGATCAACCCGTTGATCTGGCCGCTGCGCAGCAAGGGGTACAAGCCCGGCGCAATCACCCCCGTGCAACCGCCGCCCAACTCGAATTTGTACTTGTCCTTCCCGAAGACATACCAGGCCTCGACGCCGGGATTCCCCGCGCCCAGACTGATCGCATAGGTGACGTCCTTCAGACTGTTGACGCCCTCCAGCACCGGCTGTCCTTTAGTCGGCTTGCCGCCGTAATCGCTGGGAAATGCGTTATAGAGATCCTGCCCCATGGTGATAATGACGGCCGTCCCTCCGGGGCTCCATCCGAGAAAGATATAGTCGATGCCGCGCTGCTTGCCGGATTCAGTCGCCACCTTAGTCAACAGCTCGTCGGCCATGCCCGTGCCGGACACCCACAGGGTCATCGCAACCACCCGGAGATTCTTCTTGAACGCATGGCGGAGAATGGCCACGGCCTGCGGATAGAGCTCCGGCTTCGAGGCGGGATCGAAATCGAGCGAGAGGAGTACCACCGAGTGTTCGGGCAGGCTTTCGATGTGATCGTAGACGCCGCGCACTTCCTGCGAAATCTTGATGGGCAGACCGACCGGATAGAGCAGCGGCAAGAGCGTGCACAGCCCGATCACCGCAAAGATGATCCGCCGGTCGATATTGAGCATGCGCTCAGCGAAACTCATAACAGTGATCCGTGATGAGTGATCGGTGATCCGCAACAGCGAGGCAGTGAGATTCTCTTCTCGTCACACATTACGCATCACCCATCACTCTTTTCCCCCGCCCAAATACGACCGTTCCACGCCGAAGATAATCTTGAAAGACAGAGCCACGGCCCCCAGGCTGACGCCGATCAAAATGGCCCGGCGTACGGACGCGTTCAGCACGTTCAAAATCCACTGTGATATATCCCCGCTGATCGGCGCCAGGTATTCGCCCAGCGGCACACGGCCCATCATGACGATCACGGCCGCGATCAACAGCACGGCGGCTTCCCGGCTTCTGGCGCGGAACGAGCGATAGGCCGCCGAGGCGATGAAGAACGCGAGAATGGCAAACATAGTCCCTTGCAGCGGGACCATCATAAAGTTGTATACCCAGCCGAATGCCGTCGAGACGCCTTCGACGCTCTCCTTGCCGTCGGCCCATAAACCGACGGCTATCGTGCCCAACATGCCGGCATAAAGAACCACACTGTAGCCCCAACCCGATTCTTTCCGGCGGATCTTGGCCGCATGGACATGGAATAGGCTGGTCACACCCAGCACCAGCGCAAAGCCTCCGATAATCTGGATCCACTTCGTCGCGGAGGTGAGCAACTGCTCGGAGGCGGGATGCGGGACATAATACTGGGCCGCAAAAATCAGCCCGGTGATCATCGTGATCAGCAACGGCATCTGTCGGCGAAGAAAAATCATTTCACATCCTTAAAGAAGTCCAAAACATGCTGCGGCCAGGCGGCCTGCGTCGCGACGCCCAGCGTCGCCAGCAGAATCCCGATGACGATCACCGAGAGAATCATCGCTTTGCCGATGTCCTGCCCGCGCAAGGTCCCCAGCTGGACCGGCTCCCGCGACAGGTAGGCGCTCGCGGCGTACAGCTCTTCCCCGATCAACGTGTAGTCGCAGGTGGTCACGAAGAAGGGCAACTGATGGTCCGAGTCGGTTCCCGCAATCTGAATGGCCCCGGTGCCGGCGCCGGTCTCCGTCAGCAACAGCGCCTCGGCAAAATACGCCCCCATGAAGAAATTCGCCGCCGGTTTTTTTCGCAGCATGATGCCGTCGACCGCGGCCGTGTAGCTGAACTGATCGCTCGTAATGAAAAAATTCGAATCCTCTTTGAACAGATCGGGCTTCCCCGCTTCCAGATAGGCTTGTTTCGTAATCTCCTGACAGACCGCCATCGTGATGGGATCGCGGTGCGGCACGAGCAGCTCCGTTTCATAAGCCGCCGTCTTTTTCGCAACCCGCCCGAGAATGACGGCCGCTGCAATCGTCGAGGGGTCGTGCATATCGTGGGCGCCGGTCAGATAGAGAATCGGCTTGCCCAACTCGGTCGCCCGGCCGATCGCCTCGTCCACCGCATCGAGACCGGGAATCCGCCGCAGAAAGATCTCGCGGCGCTTCGCTTGCGCAATGGAGTAAAACACCACACCGCCGAAGAGCAGCGTTAAGACCAGGTTGTTTACCGAGTTCCAGTTGAACCAGTTGGGAACCGGCGTCGCATGAAGCAAAGGACCGACCGTTCGCTCCTCTCCCTTGAGCATCGCTACGGTCACCGTATAGGCAGTCCCGTCTTTCAGTTCGACACCCTTCCCGTTCCGGATGACGAACTGATGCCAATTGCCCTCTGCCGTTCTCGTCCACCAGGGCCCCTTGAGGTCTTTTACCAGACGAGTCTGAGCCGGAAAATCGGCAATGACTTTCAATGAAGCCGCATCCGAGGCACCGGCATCGCCGAGCAGCACCTGATAGCGGGCATCAGGGCTATCCAAAGCACTCGGCGCCCAGTTGATCGTGAGACTTTCACCGCCATCATTCGGAGTGTCGAAGGCCTCCAGATTCGTCTGTGCAACGAGCGGTTCCTGCGCAAGAAGCGCGGACGGATACCAACCATAGGCCATGGCGCAGACGATGGTTGCAACGCTTGCAACCCTTAGCTTCCCGCGCTTCATATTCAACGTAGTGCCCCTCACCCCTTACCCTTCACTGACTCACGAACCTTCGATCACTTCGATATTCGTTCTGGGAATGACGGCGACCTGCCCGTCGGGAAATCGCACTTCCAGCACCCGCGCATCGCTTTCTGTGGGGATCTTCTGCAGATCGGCGGGAAGCGCCGAGACCTCTCCGATCTTGCCGAACAGCGGATCGCGAATGATACGGACCGGATCGCCGATCCGGATGCCCTCGCGCTGCGGCGCTGCCGCTACACCGGACTGTGCCGTGCCGGCAGGCTTCGCGATGATGATCTCGGGCCGGATGACACCGGCGCGAATTTGCGTCGCCCCCGATATCGCCGCCTTCTCACCGGCATGGGCGGAAAGCAGCGCAAAGGTCTTCTGCGCCATGGGGATCGTCCCGAACCCCTCCGTAAGGATCAGCGTGAATCCCACCTGCTCGGTTCCGGTGATTGCCACGCCCAGGTCATATCCCAGCAAAGCCCGGAGATCTTTATCATGAATTCCCCCGACCACCAACCCGGCAACGCCGATTTCTTTTGCCCTGTCCATCGTCTCGGCGGACAGAAACGACCCGCCGACGACGATCTTCCCCTTCATGTCCGCCTTTAAATGATTCGGCGTCAGGGCTTCGTCCGGCCTCGCGACGGCGATGGCCAATACACCGGAGGTCTCCCCGCCGATGCCGAAAATTCCCTGGACCAGACTGCACCGCGCTTCGACCGTCACGCCCTGGCGCGGATGCACCTCCACCACTGTCCCGTCCACATAGGCCAGCAGTTCCAGCACGCGCGGCGGCTCACGGAGCAGCACCTGTCCAGTGATGGTCGAGAGCGATTCCACCGTGCCGGTGATCGGAGACGTGATCTCCGTTTTGAACCATTTGATCAGCGGCTTATTCTCGGCCAGAATTTCATCCTTCTGGACCGGCTCGCCCTCTTTCTTGATCAGATACTCTTTGATCTCGTCCGGCGCGACGCCCAATTGATTCGCCAGGTTCAATGGATAGACCTTGCCCGGCAACTCGGCTCTGGCCACCGGCCGATTCGATTGCACGAAGTCACCGACCGCGACCAAGACCGCGCCGGGCAACGGCAACTGCCGCCGCCGCCTGATGACGGTCTGCTCGGTCACTGTGAGTCCTGGTGTATATGAGTGCGCCATGCTAACAACCGTCCTGAGTGCTGAGTGCTAAGTTCTGAGTCTCATGGAAGCGTAGAATAATTACCTCAGCACTCATCGCTCAGCACCCGGCACTGGGTAAAGCTCTACCGCGTTGAACCATTTCGTCAGCGCCGCGACACGAGCCGGTTCATCGACCGGCAGCTGCAGCGGCCGGCCGCGGCCGTCCAACAGAAGCCCGACGCCCCCTCCCTGCACCTCGCAGCTGACCGGCACGCCGGCGCCCTGCCCAAGGTTGACCGCCTTCGCCGGTTGCATCGTCAGCTTGGCTTTCTGATTCGGCCCGAGCGGGAAGAGTCGCAGCTCACCCATCTTCACCTGATCCTTAACGATGCGCCCATCTGAAAACGTGACTTCGTAGTCCGCCAGCCGCTCACCGTCTTTCAGTTGCCCGATAGGCGCCACACACGTACCGAGGTAAACCATGCAATCGCGCACGAAGACATCCGTCGCCGCCTTCTCGTTGATCGTCGAGAGCACGCCCAGATGCGGCATCATGAAGATGCTGTCCACGGAGAGCATCGTAATCCCGAGCGGCTCATAGGCATCCACCATCATGAGCATCGACTGAATGCGGCGCGGGGCATGGGACAGGATCCCGCCGCTCCCGACGATCAGGTCCAGCTTCAGCATGTCTACCAGACTCTTGCCCGAGGCCTGCTGCTCGAACACGTCGGAGATCGTGCGCTCCTGTTGAATGCCCTTCAGACCCGTCGCCAGCGACTTGTGGTGGATCAATGCCAGCCGCAGCGCTTCGCGGGCGATCGCCTGTTCGATCTGCAATTCGTCGAGCGTCTGCGGAATCGTCGTGGGCCGGACCATCTTGTTCTTAATGCGATTGCGGAGCGTCTGCTCATCAATGTTGAACGGCACCCACCGCATGATGTTCGCCAGCCCCGCCTCCGCCAGCACATTGGAAATACTGTAGGACATCCCCAGATTCGCGCTCACCGTCCGGTTGAAGACGCGTTCAAACACCGAGAACACATCGGTCGTCGCGCCGCCGATATCCACGCCGATCAGATTCAGATGCTCCCGCTTGGCGATGGCTTCCATAATGAGGCCCACCGCCGCCGGCGTCGGCATGATCGGCGCCCCGGTCATCTCGATGAGTTTTTTGTACCCCGGCGCCTGCTGCATCACATGCTCAAGGAAAAGATCGTGAATTTTATTGCGGGCCGGCGCCAGATTTTCCTTTTCCAACACCGGGCGGATGTTGTCCGTCACTTCAAGCGCTGCCTTTTCCCCCAGGATCTTCCGCACTTGAGGCTGCGCTTCTTTGTTGCCCGCATAGATCAACGGCAGCTTATAGGTTGCGCCGAACCGCGGGCGCGGCTCCGCCGCCGCGATATATTCCGCCATTTCGACCACGTGCGTCACCGCGCCGCCGTCCGTCCCGCCGGACATCAGAATCATGTCCGGCCGCATTGTTCTGATCCGCTCGATCTTCTCGTGCGGCAGACGACCATCGTTCGAGGCCAAGACATCGATCACAATCGCGCCGGCGCCGAGGGCGGCCCGTTGCGCGCTCTCCCCCGTCATGTTCTGCACCACGCCCGTCACCATCATCTGCAACCCGCCGCCCGCACTGCTCGTAGAGATATAGATATCGACGCCGGTCTTGGCAGCGCGGCAAGGGGTGATGATCTTCTCGCCGTCAAGAATCTTGCGACCCGACAGTTCTTCAATTTCGGCGATGGCATTCAGCACGCCGCGTGTCACGTCTTCGAACGGCGCTTCGACCGTTGTCGGCGCTTCGCCGCGAAACGTCTGGCGGTACTCATCGCCGACTTTTTCAATGAGAATGGCTTTGGTGGTAGTGCTGCCGCAGTCCGTGGCAACGATGACGTTCAGCGGATGGTCGAACTTCGGTTTTTCAGCAGCGTGAGTGGCTGTGCTCATTGAGCTGCCGCCCTCTGAGGAGCCGAAGCCGCTTCGATCAAGGCAATGAGGCGAACCGTCGTATCCCGGCGCTCAAGAAGAACGGCGACCTGCGCCACTTCCCGGGCACTGAATGCGAGCTCGATAATGGGCACAAAGAAATACAGCACCTGGCTGCCAAGGAAACTCATCGGGCCGAGCGATTCCAGAAAGACCACGGCCGGAGCGGCCATACGCCGCTGCACCACCACATCCGCTATGCGTTGCAGCAACGCCAGATCTTCGGTGGTAAAGGTTTCGGCTTCAGAACGAGTGGAGAACGCATGGGAGAGTTCCGCACGAACCCGGTCCCATTTTCCCGTCAGCGAGGCCTTGGTCAAGGAAGTCATAAGTGTGTGGAAAGGCAGTCAAAACTGTTATGGAACGACATTATAGGAAGGGGGTGGGAGAGAGTCAATTTAATGCTGGAACAGCCGATCCATTGCAAGATTTGACGATCCTATGCCAGCATAGCGATACCAATCATTGAGGAGGTCCCTATGACCTGGCGTGATCGCATTACCGTAGACCCCGCTATCTGTCACGGAAAACCTTGCATCAAAGGAACGAGAGTGATGGTATCGGTCGTCTTGGATAACATCGCGGCAGGCGAAACTCTCGACCAAATTACGACTGCCTATCGCCTGGCGAAAGAAGACGTCCAAGCCGCGTTACAGTACGCCGCTGAATTGGCGCGCGGGCGTATTGTTTCGCTGGAGACCGGTGCGGCCTAGTGCGATTTAAGATCGACGAGAACCTCCCGCCTGAATCCTCCGCCTTTCTTCAGAACAGCGGACACGATGCACTCACAGTCTGGGATCAGAAGCTTCAAGGCCAACTCGACCTCACCATCGCTAGAGTTTGCCAAGAGGAACAGCGAATATTCATTACCCTCGATCTCGACTTTGCAGATATTCGCACCTATCCACCCGATCAATACTCAGGCCTCATTGTCATGCGGCTCAATAGTCAAAGTCGAACTTCCGTCTTGAGAGCCCTTCAAGGGCTTCTACCCATTCTTGAAAAAGAACGTATCGATGGTCATCTGTGGATTGTCGATGAGACCACCGTTCGGATTCATGGAGGGGGATAAAACGGCAAGTGAGGAGAGAACGAGGGGGGCTGGCCATATGGAACCTATTACCCGCGAGACTGTTGCCGGAAAGCTTGCCGCGTACTTGCAGCATGAGCTGACACTGCCAATCTCGTCGATTGGGCCGAGTCAGCATTGATGGAAGGCGAATTCGATCCGACCCACTTTGTAGCTATTCACGATACGGTAGCCCGAATCGAAGTCGCCAACGTGTGTGCCTTCGGCCTTTCATGGAAAGACTGCGAACAACTCCTCGCCCAACTCGGCTATTCCGCTAAGATCAGCATCGTCTCCCGGTAGTTTCCTATCACCCACTCCTTTTGCCTCACTCCATCCGGAGATAAACCGCTACGACACCCCACGTAGCCTCTCATCCCATTCGAAAACAGTATCACGTCCCGGTTATTAGGCCCCAAAATCTTGGACTTAGGTCCCAATCCTGGCGGGATACAAGGCTGCATTGCTCGCCACCAGAGACCTGCGCAGCATCGACATCGCCACCCTCAAAAACAACCCGAGTGCGCTGTCAACGCTCCGCATGTGTACGGCTCCGCCGTTGGCCGTGGATCGCTTGATCGGCTTGGCTGACGCGAGTAAGAACCTCGTCGGTCGGATGGAAGATGGCAAGCTCCCGACCAAGATGAATGCCGTCGATTTGAATGCGGAGTTGACCAAACTCTGTCGCATCATCTCAAGGCTCCTGGACCGTGATATCTTCCCGTGGCTGAACGCCGAGAAAGACCCGACCGATCACGAGCGCGACCGAGCATCAACGATCGTCGCCGACCGCTTATGCAGTGCCGTGGCCAACCCGATCGTCCGCAACGCTCAGGAACAACGGCAACTCAAACTCGTGGGCGATTGGCTCGACGCCCGAGGCTACCGGAAGCAAAGCCATCCCAGCGGGCAGCCGTTGACCGAAATGAAAGCCGCGACATACGCATTCCGCATGAACCTCGCGGTCGGCAAGGCGCTCAAAGTCAATATTCCGGTTGACGTGGTGATTCAGCCCAAGAAACGACGCAAGGATCGGCTGCCGATCCTGATCGAAGCCAAGTCGGCTGGTGACTTCACTAACACCAACAAGCGGCGCAAAGAAGAAGCCACCAAAATCCACCAACTTCAAGCTGCCTATGGCGAAACTGTGCCGTTCGTGTTGTTTCTCTGCGGTTACTTTGGTAGTGACTACTTGGGCTACGAAGCCGCCGAGGGTATCGATTGGGTCTGGGAGCATCGCATTGACGACCTTGTGAAACTGGGGTTGTGACTCGCGTGATCGCTTACGAGGACAGCTTGATTGAATCACGGCGACAAGCCATTCAGGCAGAGATTGATACGCACAAGTCGGCAGCAGAGCGGAATCGCCTTGGCCAGTTCGCAACGCCCAATGCACTCGCCGTCGAGATCGCTCGCCATGTCCAATCAGTCCTCGGCCAGGCCAAAGGCAGTCTTCGCTTTGCCGACCCTTCGATCGGATCGGGCAGCTTCTTTTCGGCAGCGCTCGCAGTCTTCGGCTCCAAGCGAATCAGCAGCGCCGTCGGGGTCGAGCTCGACCCCGCATTCGCCGACGCCGCCCACAATCTGTGGGCCCATGCCGGACTTGAGATTGTGCAAGGCGATTTCACCCGAGTCGTTGCGACCGACTCATGCCCACCCGCACCCAACATCATCCTGGCGAACCCACCCTACGTCCGACACCACCACATGAACCGAGAGGACAAGGAGCGCCTCCAGCGTCTTACGTTCAAGATAACCGGGGTTGAAGTCAACGGCCTTGCAGGTCTGTACGTCTACTTCCTTTTGCTCGCCACGGCCTGGATGGAAGATGGTGGGATCGCCGCATGGCTCATCCCCTCGGAGTTCATGGACGTCAACTACGGCGCGGCCCTCAAGAGCTTCCTTGCGAATCACGTCACGCTGATACGTGCTCACCGCTTTGCCCCCGACGATGTTCAGTTCGGTGATGCCCTTGTGTCGTCGGTCGTGCTGGTCTTCCGCAAGACACCACCCGACGCCGCTCATGCCGTCGAATTCACCTATGGCGGCACGCTGGCTAAGCCACATGCCCGCGACCTTGTCTCGCGTGAACAATTACGCGAGTCTCGCAAGTGGACCGTATACCCAAGTCACGCCAATAACGATCGACACACACTCAGCGAGAGTAACAGCCCGATGCTTGGAGACTTCTTCCGCGTCCAGCGAGGCATTGCCACCGGCTGCAACAAGTTTTTTGTGCTCGACCGCGCCGACGCGAAAAGCCTCGGACTTCCTGGCGAGTACCTCCGCCCGATCCTTCCCAGCCCACGGCACCTTAAATCCACGAGCATCGACGCTGACGGTGATGGCTACCCCCTTCTCGACCGCCAGCTCTGCGTCATCGATTGCAACCTGCCCGAGCCGATGGTCGAGGCCAAGCACCCGGCGCTTTGGAAATACCTGAGGTCCGCTCAGTCACTTGGCATTATGAATGGCTATCTGGTCGGTAAGCGCAGTCCATGGTACAAGCAGGAACAACGAGAGCCCACCCCGTTCCTCTGCACATACATGGGTCGTGGCTCTGCCGACAAGCAGCCGTTCCGCTTCATCTGGAACCGCTCGAAGGCGATTGGAACCAATCTCTACCTGATGCTCTACCCGCAGAACAGCCTCGCGGCGATGCTACGCCGACATCCCGACCGTGCCGAAGACGTCCACGCTTTGCTCGGTCAAGTCACCGGCCACGAACTGCGGGGCGAAGGCCGGGTGTACGGTGGCGGTTTGAACAAGATTGAGCCGAGCGAACTGGCTCGCATTTCCGCAGCATCGTTTCTCAAGCTTTGGCCGGAGATCAGGTCCGATGTGCAACCGCAGGGAAGACTCTTCGGCTAAGCCATGGGGTCAGTCTGAAACCGAACTCGGCCATCGAACACTCGCCCCTCGCTCCTCCACCAATCCTTCCCAAGACATGAATAGAAAGTAGGCAGCCTGTCGTTACCAGCACCTCGAGCAGACTTCTTCCTTTCCTTTTTCTCATGAGGGCAGCGCGGCTTGATCCTTACGTGCGCGCGTCCACCGAGCACCGCCTGATCTGATGTAAATTTGATGGGGCCTTGCGTGCGCGGTGGGCGAGCACAGAGGATCAGCTGCGCTGCCCGATCTTACTCTCCGTCCCGTTCCAGAGACGCTCGATATTCCCCTTGTGCTTCAGCACAATCAGCCCGCTGACGATCACGGAGAAGAGCACGAACTCCACGGTCGGACGAGCCAACGAGGCAATCAGCGGGAAGAGCCCGAAGGCAGTCAGCGCGCCGCCGGACGAGTAGCGCCAGAGCGCAACGGCGCCGAGCCAGGCCAAGAGCAACAAGAATCCGATCGCCGGCTCCACGCCCAAGACGGAGCCCAGCGCCGTGGCCACACCCTTGCCCCCTGTGAATCCAAGAAACGGCGAGAAGAGGTGGCCGAGAAACGGGGCTAGAGCAACCAGCAAAATCATCCACTCCTGCTGAAAGACCTGAGTGGCCGCAAATCCCATGACCCATCCTTTGCCCATATCTCCGATCAGCGTCAGGCTGCCGGCTTTCTTGCCGGAGACCCGCAGGACATTGGTGAAGCCAACATTCTTGCTGCCGACCGTTCTCGGATCGGGCAACCCCATCGCTTTGGACACGACGATGCCGAATGGAATAGCCCCCAGCAGATAGCCGGCCATTGCCATGAGAACCCAGAGCAACTCGTTTTCCATGTGAGTGGGATAACTAGGAACTGCGCGCGTAGGGTATACGCTGGATCGAGGTTAGAGTCCTTTTTCCACCACCTGCTTCCAAAAACTCCACACATACTGGCCGCCGGATATATAGCCCAGCACCAGCGACAAATAGAGCGTCACACTGCCGGCCAGATGCAGGTTCCCCAGCGCGGCGAAGCTGGTTCCTTCGAGAATGAGCATGACGATGGCCACGACCTGCAAGGCCATCTTGTACTTGCCCGTCGTCTCCGCGGCAATGATCATCCCTTCGCCTGCGGCAATGGCGCGAACGCCGGTCACGCCCAATTCCCGGGCAATGATCAGAATGGCGACCAGCGCGCTGACTCGATCCACATTCACCAGTAGAATCAGCGCGGACAATACCAACAGTTTGTCGGCGATGGGATCGAGCAGCTTCCCGAGCTTGGTCACCTGACCCGACCGTCTCGCCAGATAGCCGTCGAGCATATCCGTCAGGGCTGCCACGACAAACACGATGGCGGCCATCAGCGATCGATCCGGATCCGGGGTAACAAACAACACGACGAACACCGGAATCAGGAGAATGCGGGTAAGCGTGAGCAGGTTGGGCAGATTCAACGAATCCTGCCCGATTTCCCGCCATGCTGCTAAGACGCGATGCATAGGTTGCCAGTGTCCCTTAGACGATGCCGCTCTTCAACAGATCATGCAAATGAATGACACCGCGGATATTCTGATCGCTTTCGATCACCACGAGCGTCGTAATGGAAAACCGCTCCATCATTTCGACCGCTTTGGCAGCCAGATCATCGGGCCCGATGGTCTTGGGATGTCTCGACGCGAGCGCGCTCGCCGTCGCCTTCGTGAAATCGCCGCCGCCCTGAATGAACCGCCGCAAGTCTCCGTCGGTGATGATCCCGGCCAATTTCCCCGCCTGATCGACGACCGTCGTCATCCCGAGTTTCTTCGCGGTCATTTCCAACATCGCCGTCGTGCCGGAGACCGACTCTTCAACCTTCGGCAAATCGGCCCCGTGATGCATGAGATCTTTCACCCGCACCAGCAATCGGCGACCGAGCGTGCCGCCCGGATGGAATTGCGCAAAATCCTCTTCCTTGAATCCGCGCTTCTGCAACAGGGCCACCGCCAGCGCATCGCCCATCGCCAAGGTCGCCGTGGTGCTGGCCGTCGGCGCGAGCCCCATGGGACAGGCCTCTTCCGATACGGAGACGTCCAGAGCCACGTCACTCTGTTTGGCCAACGTTGAACTTATCCGGCCTGTGAGCCCGATGACCGGAATGCCCATGCGCTCGACATAGGGCAGAATCTGCAGCAACTCCGCCGTCTCGCCGCTATTGGAAATGGCGATCAACGCATCGCGACGGGCCAACATCCCCAGGTCGCCATGCACACCTTCGGCAGGATGGAGAAAGAAGGAGGAGGTGCCGGTGCTGGCCAACGTCGCGGCAATTTTCTGGCCGATCAACCCGGATTTGCCCATCCCGGAGACCACGACCTTGCCTTTGCACTGAGCCAGCAAGTCCACCGCCTTTTCGAACTTGCTGTCCATCCGATCGACGAGCGCCTGCACGGCGCGCGCTTCGATCTCAAGCACACGCGTCCCGTCACCCAGACTCCCCAGGCTCTTCACACCCTTGGGCGCAGGGAAACTTTTCGGCTTCGGTTTTAGCTTCGTGGTTTTGCTGCGTCGCATATCCGCATCACCCGTTCAAGCAAAGCTTTCAGTTGATGCAACGGCACCATGTTCGGTCCATCCGACAAGGCTTCGTCCGGGTTGGGATGCACTTCCATGAAAAATCCATCCACACCGGCGCCGGCTGCCGCGCAGGCCAACGGCTCGACGAACTCACGCTGGCCGCTGGACTTGGTGCCCCCGCCGCCGGGCAACTGCACACTATGCGTCGCATCGAAGACGACCGGGTAACCGAAGCTTCTCATAATGGGAAAGGAGCGCATATCGACGACGAGATTGTTATAGCCGAAAGACGATCCGCGCTCCGTGAGCACGATGCGCTGACTCCCGCATTCTTCCACCTTCTTGACGGCGTTGGCCATTTCAAGCGGCGAGAGGAATTGGCCCTTCTTCACATTGACGACTTTACCGGTCTTGGCCGCGGCCATGAGCAAATCCGTCTGGCGGCACAAAAATGCAGGGATCTGCAACACATCGACCACCTTCCCCACTTCCGTCGCCTGTTCTTCTGTGTGCACGTCGGTCAGAACCGGAAGCCCCAGCTGCTCCTTCACCTTTTTCAAGACCGCCAAGCCATTCGCGATGCCGGGACCACGGTACGACTTGATCGAAGTCCGGTTCGCCTTGTCGAACGATGACTTGAAGACATACGGAATGCCGAGCGACTTGGCGATCTCCGCAATTGTCCCGGCCGTATCCAGCACCAGCTGTTCGCTTTCGATGACGCAAGGGCCGGCAATCAGGAACGCCCGATTCCCCGCTCCGACTTTGAACGAACCGATTTGGACTTCGTAGCTCATTTAGTGGCCCAACTTCTTGCGTAACGCCGCGCCGACAAATCCGCTGAACAAGGGATGCGGATGATGCGGGCGCGAACGATATTCCGGATGGAACTGCGTCGCGAGGAACCAAGGATGATTCTTGATCTCCACGATCTCGACCAGCCGTCCGTCCGGCGACAGGCCGCTCAGCACCAATCCCTTGGCCGTGAGCTGCTCGCGGTAGGCGTTGTTGAATTCGTACCGGTGCCGGTGCCGTTCACGGATCTCGTTGACGCCGTACATCTTCTGCGCCAGCGTCCCCTCCCCGAGTGTGCACAGGTAGGAGCCCAGCCGCATGGTCCCGCCCTTGTCGCTCACGGACTGTTGATCGGACATCAGATGAATGACGGGGTGCGGCGATTGCTCGTCGAACTCCGCACTATTGGCTCCCGCCAGGCCCGCCACGTTCCGCGCAAACTCGATGGTGGCGCATTGCATGCCCAGGCACAGCCCGAGGAACGGCACCTCGCGCTCTCTCGCATACTTGATGGTGAGAATTTTTCCTTCGACCCCGCGCGTCCCGAACCCGCCGGGAATCAGGATTCCGTCAGCCTCGCGCAAGATTCGCTCGGTCCCCTGGCGTTCGACGTCCTCGGACTCGATCCAGGCGATGTTGACCTTCGTCTCATGATCGATCCCGCCGTGCACCAGCGCCTCGGCCAGACTCTTGTAACATTCCTTCAGCCCCGCATATTTCCCGACCAGCGCGACGGAGATCTCGTGCTTCGGATGCTTGATCTTCTGCACCATCGCATCCCACTCGCGCAGATTCGGAGGGCCGGTCTCAATATGGAGCAACCGGACGATCAGTTCATCCAAGCCTTCCTTCCGGAAAACGATCGGCACTTCATAGATCGTCTCGACATCTTTTGCGGTGATGACGGCATCCTTCTCGACGTTGCAGAACATCGCGATCTTGGCCTTCATCTCCGGCGGAATATAGCGATCGGTGCGGCACAACAGAATATGCGGCTGGATACCGATCTCGCGCAGCTTGTTCACGGAATGCTGCGTGGGCTTGGTCTTCAATTCACCGGCCGCGCCGATGTAGGGCACCAGCGTCAGATGGACATACAACACATTATCGCGGCCTACATCGTAGGGCATCTGGCGGATCGCTTCGAGAAACGGCAGACTTTCAATGTCGCCGACGGTCCCGCCGATCTCGACGATCGTGACATCGATCCCCCGCGAGATCCGCATGATGCATTGCTTGATCTCGTCGGTGATATGCGGCACGACCTGGACGGTGCCGCCGAGATAATCGCCCCGGCGCTCTTTCGTGATGACGGAATTGTAAATCCGCCCGGTCGTGTAATTACTTTCCTTCGTCAGCGACAGCGAGGTGAACCGCTCGTAGTGCCCCAAGTCGAGATCCGTCTCGGCGCCGTCTTCGGTGACGAAGACCTCGCCATGCTGATAGGGATTCATCGTGCCCGGATCGACGTTGATGTACGGGTCGAGCTTCAAGAACGTGATCTTGAGCTCGCGGCTCTCCAGGAGATTTCCGATCGACGCCGAGGCCAGTCCCTTTCCCAGCGACGAGACCACTCCCCCTGTCACAAAAATAAACTTGCTCATGGTCGCCCCCATGCCCGGCCGATCGACGCCGTGGCCGGCTCTTTCTCCAGCAACGACACCACTCCGCCCGTGACAACAATAACCTTGCTCATGGTCGCCCCCATCATCGGCTCGGTGCGGTCCGTTTGAGGTTGAGTTCCTGTTTCAGGGATTCATACTGCCGCAATTTCTCTTCGGCCTCCGGAACATCCTCCGGCGTATCGATGCGCAGCGAAGCATAGGGCGTCTCCCAAACACGCACGCGGACGCCGTTTTCGAGCGCGCGTAACTGCTCCAGCTTTTCCGCATCTTCCAAAACGCCCGTCTTCATCGCGGCAAAGCGCAGCAGGGTTTCCTTGGTATAGATATAGACCCCGAGATGAATGTAGTGCAGCCCGCTCACCACGCGGCGGCTCGCATCGTCACGGACCAGCGGGATCGGCGCGCGCGAGAAATAGAGCGCATAGCCCTTGGCATCCGTCGCGACCTTGACGATCGCCGGATTCTGCAGATCGTCGGCTGCATCCATCTTGCGCTTCAACGTGCCCATTTCGGCGCCGCTCTGGAGAAACGGGTCGATGAGATCCGACAGCAGCCCCGGGTTCAGCGGAATCTCGTCGCCCTGCAAGTCCAGGAAACAATCCCCCGCAAACATCCGCGCCACCGCCGCCACACGATCGGTCCCCGTCCGGTACTCGCCGCCCATCAGGACGGCCCGGCCGCCGAATTGTTCGACGGCCTGCTTGATACGCTCATCGTCCGTCGCCACCAGGACTTCGTTTACGGAGCGACAGGCCACCGCGCGTTCATACACGTGCTGGATCATCGGTTTGCCGGCCAACTTCACCAGCGGTTTTCCGGGAAACCGCGACGAACCGTAGCGTGCCGGAATCACAACGATGGCCGACGACGACGATTTAGCCATTGCCGACCGCCTCCAGGAGCTGCTTGGGCGAGACCGTCGCCGTGCCGACCATGCCCACGACGATCCCCGCCGCATGATTGGCCAATGTCGCCGCTTCTCGCATACTCGCGCCGGTCGCCAGCGCCAGCGCCAGGGTACCGATCACCGTATCGCCGGCCCCCGTCACATCGTAGACCTGTCTGGCCTGTGTCGGAAGATGCCAGGACATCCCCTCCCCCTCGTACAAACTCATCCCTTTTTCACCGCGTGTGATCAGCACGGACCGGCACCCCAGCCGCTGGCGAATGACGGCGCCGGCCTGGTCGATGGTTTGATCGTCGTCGCCGTGCAATCCGGCGGCCTGCGTGGCCTCCAGATGATTCGGCGTCATCACCGTCACGCCCTTGTAGTAGCTGAAATGCTCGACCTTCGGATCAACGATGATCGGGATCTTGCGCAAGACCGCCATCCGCGTCAATTCGGTCATGAGTGCCGCCGACACGACGCCTTTGGCGTAATCCGACACGACCACGCAGGACAACTCGCGAATCCGCGATTCGACATAGCGCAACAGACGCTTTTGAAGCGTCCCCTTCAGTTCCTGACGGCCTTCCATGTCGCAGCGCACGATCTGCTGATTGTGGGCGATGACTCGGCTCTTCCTCGTAGTCGGACGATCCTGGTCGATAATCACGCCGCCCCGGCCTGAGCGCGACTTGCCCAGCTCTTTCAGCAGCAACCGCCCGCTCTCATCGGCGCCGATGACGCCGCACAAGTCCGCTTTCCCGCCGAGCGCGAGAATATTATTGAAGACGTTGGCCGCGCCGCCCAATCGCAACGTTTCCGACTCGACATGCACGACCGGAACAGGAGCCTCGGGAGAAATCCGGCTCACCCGGCCCATCACATAGTGGTCTAGAATCAAATCCCCGATGACCAGCAAACCGGCCTGAGGAAACCGCTGAAGATACTGGCGAAGCGCCTTCTGCGACACGGATTGCTGTTGCGTGGTCTGCGGAGCCATGACGGGCGCGTCCTTCTATTGAATGGCGTTACCGAACCGATCCCTTTGAGCCTACTTCAGATCCATTGCCCGTGCCGCTCATTGAATGGCTTTGCCGAACCGATCCCATCGGACCCACTCGGTCCACTGCCCGTGGCCGCTCCAGGACCAGTAGATTCTGAACGCCTTCCCGCGGATCTTTTCTTCCCGCACATAACCCCAGAACCGGCTGTCGAGGCTCTGATCGCGGTTGTCGCCCATAACAAAATAGGATCCTTCCGGGACCGTCACGGGGCCGAAATTGTCGCGGGGATTGATCGTGCTGTCGATGATACCCGGGTCGATCCGTTGCGTGAAGGCCCGATCGTCGAGCGGCTCGCCGTTGACAAAAATCTGCTTGTTGCGGATCTGCACGGTGTCGCCGGGGGTGCCGACGATGCGCTTGATGAAGTCTTTCTCTTCATCTTCCGGAAAGCGAAAGACAATGACATCCCCCCGCTGCGGCTTGCCGAACGGCATCACATTGGAGGACGTGTAGCAATTCACCGGCGGAAAGTTCCATTGCAACTTGCAATCGGTCGGCCATTGCAACCCGTAAGACAACTTACTGACGAGGATATGATCCCCGATCAACAGTGTGGGAATCATGGATCCGGACGGAATTTTAAACGCCTGCACGACGAACACCCGGATGGCGAAAGCGAGCAACATCGCGACGATGATGGCTTCCGCATACTCCCGGACAATGGATTTCCCGGTCTGACGAGCGGCCTCAGACCCCGAAGTCTCGGTTGGCGCCGCGGCCGGGGCGACTCCGGACACGTCTTCAAGATTGGGCGGAGTCGGTTCAATACTCATTCATCCCCCACTTTCAACAGCGCCAGGAAGGCCTCTTGCGGCACGTCCACGCTCCCCACCGACTTCATCCGCTTCTTGCCCTCTTTTTGCTTTTCCAGCAACTTCCGTTTGCGCGAGATATCGCCGCCATAGCATTTCGCGATGACGTTCTTCTTCATGGCCCCGATGGTCTCGCGCGCAATGATCTTCGTGCCGATCGCCGCCTGAATGGCGATTTCAAACATTTGACGGGGGATCAGCTCCTTCATCTTCTCCGCCATCTGCCGCCCCCGATAGATCGAGCGATCGCGATGGGTGATGAAGGACAACGCATCGACCGCCTCGCCGTTGAGCAGGATATCGAGTTTCACGAGATCGGACTCGCGATAGCCGAGCACCTCATAATCCAGCGAGGCATAGCCTTGCGTGCGCGACTTGAGCTTGTCGTAGAAATCCAGAATCACTTCATTGAGCGGCATCTCATAGCTGATGACGACGCGCGTCGGATCGAGAAAATGGATGTCCCGCTGAATGCCGCGGCGTTCCTGGCAGAGCTTCAGGATCGCCCCCATGTACCGTTCGGGGGTGATCACCGTGGCCAGAATGAAGGGCTCCTCGAACGACTCGATGCTGCTGGGTTCCGGCAGCTCGGCGGGGTTGTCGATTTCCAGGACGTCGCCTTTGGTCGTCAGCACACGGTAGACCACGGTGGGCGCGGTCGTGATCAGCGTGAGGCCGTATTCCCGCTCCAGACGCTCCTGGATGATTTCCATGTGCAGCAATCCGAGAAAGCCGCACCGGAACCCGAAGCCCAGCGCCAGCGAAGTCTCAGGCTCATAGACGAACGACGAATCGTTCAATCGCAGTTTGACGAGGGCGTCCCGCAAATCTTCGTACTTCGCCGTGTCGGTCGAATAGAGCCCGCAGAACACCAGCGGCTTCACTTCTTTATACCCCGGGAACGGCGTGCTCGTCGGATGGACGGCGTCGGTGAGCGTGTCACCGATCTTGACGTCCGCCACTTCACGCATGTTCGCGCAGAGATACCCGGCCTCGCCCGTCAGCAACTGCGTCGCCTTCGTCCGCTTCGGCGTAAATTTGCCGACTTCCATCACTTCGAATATCCGGTCGTTGGACATCACTTTGATTTTCATCCCGGGCCGGACTTCGCCGTCCACGACGCGGATGAGCACGATGACCCCTTGATAATTGTCGAACCAGGAATCGAAGATGAGCGCTTTCAGCGGGGCGGCAGGATCTCCGGACGGCGGAGGAATCCGCTCGATGATCGCTTCGAGCACCTCCGGCACTCCCTTGCCCTCTTTCGCGCTGATCGGCATCGCATTGCTGGCATCGAGCTGCAACACTTCCGAAATGGAATTCTTGGTCCCTTCGACGTCCGCGCTCGCCAGATCGATCTTATTGATCACGGGAATAATGGTCAGATTATTCGCCATGGCCAGATTCACATTGGCAATGGTCTGCGCCTGGACCCCCTGCGTCGCGTCCACCAGAAGTAACGCGCCTTCGCAGGCCGCGAGGCTGCGCGAGACTTCATAGGTGAAGTCGACGTGCCCCGGCGTGTCGATCAAATGCAAATCGTAGGTCTTCCCGTCCTTGGCCTTGTACCGAATGGCCACCGCATGCGCCTTGATCGTAATACCGCGTTCCCGCTCAAGATCCATGGCATCAAGGATCTGTTCCTTGGCCTCTCGGGCGGTCACCGCGCCGGTCGCATCTAGGAGCCTGTCAGCGAGGGTAGATTTGCCGTGATCGATATGGGCGATAATTGAGAAGTTTCGTATAAGGCTTTGCAAATCCTAGCTCTTTTCAGAAAAAATCGGTTCATTATAGTAACTGCCTCCCGGGTTGTCAAAGCGATGACCCGCCCGTATAATCCGCCCCACGCGCGTCGACGCCCCGTCATACGTCATGCGTCGAACGGGAGGACACCCTTCCCTGCATTCACGATTGACGACTGACGATTGACGGGCGCTTGATCGCCATGACTCAACACCCATCTCCCCACCAACTCGCAGCCTGGGACCACCAGTATCTCTGGCATCCCTTCACCCAGATGCAGGAATGGGAACAGGAATCCCCGCTGATTATCGAACGAGGGAAGGGGGCCTACCTGATCGATACACAGGGTAAGAAGTACCTCGACGGGACCTCGTCTATCTGGGTGAATCTCCATGGGCATCGGCATCCGACGCTCGACCGGGCCATCAAGCGTCAGCTCGACAAGATTGCCCACTCGACTTTTCTCGGCCTCTCGAACCCGCCGGCCATTCGGCTGGCGCGCGAGCTGATCCGAATCGCACCCAAAGGCCTCAAGCGAGTGTTCTATTCCGACGACGGGTCGACGGCCGTTGAAGTCGCGCTCAAGATGGCGGTCCAATATTGGCAGCAACGGCATCCTGAGGCCGGCCCCAAACACACGTTTCTCCATCTGAAACTGGCCTATCACGGCGACACGATCGGAGCGATTAGTGTCGGCAACATTGAGCTGTTTCACGACAGATTCAAACCGCTCCTGTTTCCGACCCTCGACGCCGAGCCTCCCTACTGTTACCGCTGTCCGCTCACACTCGCGTATCCCTCTTGCCGAATGGCCTGCCTCGATCCGATCAAACAGCTGCTCGCGACCCGGCATCGCGAGATCGCCGGGTTCGTCATCGAACCGTTGGTGCAGGCCGCGGCCGGCATGATCATGTCCCCGCCCGGCTACTTGAAGCGCATCCGCGAACTCTGCACTCAATATGATGTCCTGCTCATCGCCGATGAAGTGGCGACAGGATTCGGCCGCACGGGAAAGATGTTTGCCTGTCAGCATGAGGGCGTTACCCCGGATCTCATGGCCATCAGCAAGGGGCTGACCGGCGGCTATATGCCCTTGGCCGCTACGCTGACGACTGAAGAAATCTACAACGCGTTTCTGGGGAAGTACGAAGAGTTCAAAACATTCTTCCACGGGCATAGCTATACCGGCAATCCTCTGGGCTGCGCGGCGGCACTGGCAAATCTCGAAATTTTCCGCAAAGAAAAAACCCTCGCGGGACTACGCCCGAAGATCGCACTCTTGAAACGCCTGCTCAAGCCCCTTGCCGACCTGCCGCTCGTGGGAGATATCCGCCAGCGCGGCCTGATGGTGAGCATCGAACTCGTCCGGAGCAAGACCACACGCGAAGCCATTCCCCTGCAGACCCGAATCGGTCACCGGGTCGCCATGGAGGCACGCCGCCGCGGTCTCTTGCTACGCCCAATCGGCAATGTGATCGTCCTGATGCCGCCGCTTTCTTCCTCTCCAGATCAATTATCGAGAATGGTGGAAATCTTGGGCAATTCCATAGACACTTGCACTCATCCGACCGGAGTGCCTGACGCAGCACAGAGCCCCGCATTGTAAACCCAAGCGAACAGTGAGAGACGCGGATGGGTCCGTATGATTTTCTCGTGATCGGCGGCGGTGTCATTGGATTGAGTATCGCCAGAGAGCTCAAGGCACGCCATGCCGATGCCCGCATCATGTTGATCGAGAAAGAATCCGCCTGCGGAGCCCACGCCAGCGGCCGCAACAGCGGCGTCCTTCATGCAGGATTCTATTATTCCCCCGACAGCCTGAAGGCGAAATTCACCAAGCTCGGGAACGAGCGGATGACCGCCTACTGTGAGCAAAAAGGCATTCCCCTCAATCGCTGCGGCAAGCTCGTCGTGGCCAAAGACGCCGGCGATCTTCCCTCCCTCGACGAGCTGGTGAAGCGCGGCCGAGCGAACGCGATTGAGATTCAGGAGCTGACCGAAGCAGAAGCCAAACGGATCGAGCCTCGCGTCAAAACCTGCCAGCGCGCCCTGTTTTCCCCCCGCACCTCGACCGTGAACCCCTTGCACGTGGTCGACGCCATGCAACGCGATGCCGTCAACGAGGGAATCGAGATACGATTCGACACCGCCTACATCGGCCGAACCGATCAAGGAGTCCGGACCAACTCAGACACGATGACCGCCGGATATGTCGTCAACGCCGCGGGATTGTATGCGGACAAAATCGCGTTGGATTATGGCTTCTCGGAAAAGTATCGGATCCTGCCCTTCAAAGGGCTCTATCTCTATTCAAACGAGCCGCCGGGCGCGATCCGCACCAATATCTACCCGGTTCCCGACCTGAGAAATCCGTTTCTCGGTGTTCACTTCACCATTACCGCTGACGGAAAAGCCAAGATCGGCCCCACGGCCATTCCGGCCTTCTGGCGCGAGAATTACGAGGGCCTCAGTAATTTCAAACTGGGTGAGATGCTGGAGGTCGCGGGCCGCGGGCTCGGGCTGCTGACTAATGCGCAATTCGACTACCGGCGCCTCGCCATGGAAGAGATTGCCAAATACTCCCGCAGCAAGATGGTCGAACTCGCCTCGGTGCTCGCTGAAGGGGTGAAGGAATCGAACTATCGGAAGTGGGGACGGCCCGGCATTCGGGCTCAACTCCTCGACATCACCAAAAAGAAACTCGAAATGGACTTCGTCCTGGAAGGAGACCGTCGCTCGATGCACGTCCTCAATGCGGTCTCACCGGCCTTCACCTGTTCACTGCCCTTCGCCGGTCATGTGTGCGATCAGATCGACCACCGTCTACGATAACCCTCCATCAACCATGTATCTCGACAACGGCTCCGACGCCAATCTTCACGCATTCGCTGGCCGGCCTTTCCTTGAGAAATAACTCCAGCATTCCATTGCTATTGATCAAGGCGTGCAGGACATCGGCCTGACCTGCGCTATAGTTCGCCACCAAGTTTCCAATGAGATGCTCCCCCACCCGGATCTCCGGCCTACCGATCTTGCCGGCTTCTATCTGAGTTTTGGAAATGTTCGAAATCAGATTCCCGAAACGGTCGATGTAGACGATCTCTCCGACAATCGCCCGCGCGGTCATCCTGGGCTGGGGCCACTTCATTCCGACCGGATCGGAGACCAGCCGGCCGAACGACGACAGCGCCGCGCCTTTCGCCAGCCAGGCTGCCGCCGGAGCAAACACATCCCGGCCATGGAAGGTCGCTCCAGGGGACTGCAATTGATACTGCCGATTTTCTATTTCCCGGATCTCAACATCCTCTTCCAAGTTCAAAATCGGGGTCAGCACACCGTTGTCCGGCGCCACGAAGTAATAGCGGCCCGTTCTGACCAGAATCGGCCGCCGGTGGCTGCCGACGCCGGGATCGACAACGACAACGTGCACGGTGCCTTCGGGAAACGTCCGGTAGCAGGCCTGGAGACAGTAGGCGGCTTCGTCGATTCGATGCGGGGTGATGCGATGGGATATATCTTCAATGCGGGCCGCGGGGTGGATCGTGAGGATCACCCCTTTCATACTGGCCACAAAATAATCTTTAGAGCCGAAATCGGTCAGGAGAGTAATGAGCGGGAGGGCCGCAAGGCGCGGAAGAGGCGTCACAATTCCTCGAATTTGATCTCCACGATTTCGTATTCCATGACCTTCGCCGGTGTCGTCACTTCAATAAAATCACCGACCCGCTTGCCGATGAGCGCGCGCCCGACCGGCGACTGCACGGAAATCCGGTTGAATTTCATGTCGGCTTCGTCCTGGCCGACCAGAGTATATTGCCTCTTCGACTGCGATTCCTGCTCGATCACCAGGACCGTCGCGCCGAAGACCGCGGTGTCCGTCGTGCGACCGGTCGTATCCACCACCCGGGCCTCGGCAATTTTCGTTTCGAGCTCAGCCATACGCGCCGCGATGAACCCCTGCCGCTCCTTGGCTGCGTCATATTCGGCGTTCTCGCTCAAATCGCCATGCGCGCGGGCTTCGGCAATCGCTTCGATATTCTTCGGCCGTTCGACCTTGCGCAAGCGATCGAGTTCGGCCTTGAGCGCGTCATAACCTTTTCGAGTAATGGGTGTCGGCATACCGCAGAACTCCTCTTACACCTGAGTTCGATGATACTCTTGCAGAGATCGAATCGACAATTCTTTCTTCGCCAGGGCTTCAATGCCCATCACAGCCGCCAGCGCGCCTCGCATCGTCGTATAGTAGGGCACTCCCCTCTGCAGGGCCTCCCGACGAATAGAGAGGGAATCCGTATGGGCGGAGGCCGTCCGCACGGTATTCACCACTAACGCAACAGCCCCGTTTTTAATGTGATCCACGATATGGGGACGCCCCTCTTTTACTTTATTGACGGTCTCCACCTCAACCCCTTTATCTTTCAAGAAACCGGCCGTGCCGCTGGTCGCCTGGATCTTGAACCCCAAACTGCGCAACCGTTTCGCCACACCCCACGCCGCCGGCTGATCGGATTCTTTCACGCTGAGAAAGGCGGTGCCCGATTGCGGCAGGGTGGCTCCGGCGCCGGCCTGGGACTTGGCAAACGCCCAGCCGAAATCGTCGTCGATGCCCATGACTTCTCCCGTCGATTTCATTTCCGGCCCCAACAGCACATCGACCCCCGGAAACTTATTGAACGGGAACACCGCCTCCTTCACCGACAAGTGCGCGGGCTGCGGCGCCGTGGTAAACCCGAGGTCTTTCAGCGACTTTCCCAGCATCACCTTCATCGCCAGCTTGGCCAGCGGAACACCGATGGCTTTGCTGACGAACGGCACCGTGCGCGAACCCCGTGGATTCACTTCGAGCACATACACCGTCCGGTCCTTCACGGCGAACTGCGCATTCATCAGACCCACGACACCTAACTCCAACGCCAAGGCCTTCATCTGACGCTCAATCTCACGAACGAGGGCCTTCTCCAAGGTATACGGCGGAAGGGAACAGGCCGAATCACCCGAGTGCACCCCGGCTTCCTCGATATGCTCCATAATGCCGGCCACCACCACCGTTTTCCCGTCAGAAACGGCATCGGCATCGATCTCGATCGCGTCCGAGAGATACTTGTCGATCAACACCGGATGTTTGGGCGATGCCTTCACGGCCGAACGCATGTACTCCAGCAAATCGGCTTCATCGTAAACAATCTGCATCGACCGCCCGCCCAACACATAGGAAGGACGCACCATCACGGGATAGGTGATTTTGCCGGCGATCCGCACCGCTTCATCGACGGAGCGAGCCATGCCGCTTTCGGCCTGACGCAATCCGAGCTTGTCCAGCAAATCGCGGAACCGTTCCCGATCCTCCGCCCGATCGATGGCTTCCGGGCTGGTCCCGAGGATTTTCACCCCGGCGTTGGAGAGCGGCAACGCCAATTTCAACGGCGTCTGCCCGCCGAATTGAAGCACCACCCCGAGCGGTTGCTCCCGATGGATGATGTTCAAGACATCCTCCTCGGTGAGCGGCTCAAAGTAGAGACGGTCCGACGTGTCATAGTCGGTGCTCACCGTTTCTGGATTGCAGTTCACCATGATCGTTTCGACACCCTCTTCGCGCAACGCCATCGCCGCATGCACACAGCAATAGTCGAATTCGATCCCCTGTCCGATCCGGTTGGGGCCGCCGCCGAGAATCACGACCTTCGTGCGATCGGAAGGGCGCGATTCGCATTCACTGCCGTAGGTCGAATAGAGATAGGGCGTGTTGGCTTCAAACTCAGCAGCACAGGTATCCACCCGCTTATACGTCACGGCCCTGGCCGGTTTGGCGGACTTGCCGATTCCCATGCGCGCCTTCCGAACGACGGCGCCCTCGACGCCGAGCAATTGACCGATCCGGTCATCGGAGAATCCTAACTCCTTCGCCTCCCACAACAGCTCGCCGGCGAGAACCGCAGAGGCTTTGTCGGCTTTGCCTATCAACAACTGCTCACACTGGATCAGCTCACGAACCTGCTCCAAAAACCAGGGATCGATTTTGGTAACGGCGAACAATTCGTCGTTCGTGAAACCGAGTCTGATCCCGTCGGCCAGATACCAGAGCCGCTCAGGCAACGGCGTTTTCAGGGCACGCCGGATTTTCTCGACCGCTTCGGCGCGATTGAATTCGGCGGGAATCCCCCGATCGATGCCGACCCGTGAGGCCAGTCCGTTGAGATCCAGCTCCAACGAGCGAATCGCTTTCTGCAACGATTCCTTGAATGTCCGGCCGATCGCCATCACTTCGCCCACCGACTTCATCTGCGTCGTGAGCGTCGGATCGGCCCCTTTGAATTTCTGGAACGCGAAGCGAGGAATCTTGACCACGACATAATCGATAGTGGGTTCGAAGGACGCCTTGGTCTCACCGGTGATGTCGTTGGTGATCTCATCCAACGTATAACCGATCGCCAGCTTGGCCGCGATCTTCGCAATCGGAAAGCCGGTGGCCTTCGACGCCAAGGCCGAGCTCCGCGACACGCGGGGATTCATTTCGATGATGATCATTTCCCCGTTGTCGGGGTTCAGGCCGAATTGAATGTTCGAGCCACCGGTATCGACGCCGATCTCCCGAATGATCCGCAAGGCCGCATCGCGCATGCGTTGATATTCCTTGTCGGTCAGGGTCATGGCCGGCGCCACGGTGATGCTGTCGCCGGTGTGCACACCCATCGGGTCCAGATTCTCGATCGGACACACGATGACGACGTTGTCCTTGAGATCCCGCATGACTTCCAGCTCGTACTCTTTCCATCCGATCAATGAGCGTTCGATCAGCACCTGACTGGTCGGGCTCATGGCCAAGGCCCAGTCGATGAGCTTTTCGAACTCCTCCCGATTGTAAGCAATATTGCCACCGGTCCCGCCCATCGTAAACGAGGGCCGGATGATGGCGGGAAATCCGACTTTCTCCAGAATCTTAGCCGCCTCATCGCGATTGTGCGCCGTCCCGCTCTCCGGCACGCTCAACCCGATCCGCTGCATCGCCTGCTTGAAGGCCTCGCGATCCTCGGCCTTGTGAATGGCTTCCGCCGAGGCGCCGATCAGCTTGACGCCGTACTTCTCCAGCACCCCGCGCTTCACCAACCCCATCGTGGCATTCAACGCCGTTTGTCCGCCCATCGTCGGCAGAAGGGCATCGGGGCGCTCACGTTCAATGACTTTCTCGACGACCTCGAGCGTGATCGGCTCGACGTACGTGCGGTCGGCCAGCTCGGGATCGGTCATGATCGTCGCCGGGTTGCTGTTGATCAGAATGACTTTGAACCCCTCTTCCCGTAACGCTTTGCAGGCCTGCGTACCGGAATAGTCAAATTCACAGGCCTGCCCGATCACGATCGGCCCGGATCCAATCAACAGAATCGACTTGATGTCAGTGCGTTTCGGCATGCGTCCTCGATAGTTGGAGACTAGCTCAGTTGCGGCATGGGACCAATCAAGGGGCGATAGGGCGCCGGAGGCGGGGCCGTCGGGGCATTGGGCCCATGATAATGTTGCATCGCATCCGGCAACCAGGCCTCGATCTGATTGATACGGGTGAGATCCGAGGGATGGGTCGAGAGAAACTCCGGAACCGCCTGCTGCGACCGGAAGCACACCTTCCCGATCATCTGCCGGGGACAGCCGCTCATGCGCTCCCAGAACGGCACGGCTTCACGCGGATCGAACCCCGCATCAGCCATGAGGCGCAGGCCGATATAGTCCGCTTCCGACTCTTGCTTGCGATTGAACGGCAGCGAGACGTTCACCCCATAGGCCCCGAGCAGCCCCTGCATCGCCCCGCCGCCCGCATGCCCGG
>CAZWOX010000014.1:0-69547 GCA_964635345.1 uncultured Nitrospira sp. | reverse complement strand
CCATGTACCTGATGGAGATCGGCATCAACATCATGTCGCTGGGCGGCATCATCGTGGCGATCGGTGACATGGTTGACGCAGCGATCGTGATAGTGGACAACGCGCATAAGCGGCTCGAGGAGTGGGAAAGGGGACAGACTACTTTTCAGGATGAAAAGTTGCCTGTCCCCGTTTCGGACCGGCTGCAAGTGTTGATCGATTCCGCCAAAGAAGTCGGTCCGCCTATTTTTGCCTCCGTCCTCGTCATTGCCGTTTCGTTTATCCCGATCTTTGCCCTCGAAGCCCAGGAAGGTCGCATGTTCAAGCCGCTGGCCTGGACGAATAACCTCGCGATCGCCATGTGCGCGGTGTTGGCCATTACGCTGGTGCCGGCCTGCCTGCCGACCTTCATTCGTGGAAAGATCTTTCCGGAACAACGGCATCCGGTGAGCAGGAGTCTCCAGCGCCTCTATGCTCCTCTGTTGAAATGGACGTTGCTGCATCGCGGAACTGTAGTGGTTCTGGCCATCGGACTCATGCTCAGCATTGTCCCCGCGTACCAGCGCATGGGTTCCGAGTTTATGCCGCCCCTGTATGAAGGCACGATCCTCTATATGCCCACGACCCTGCCTGGGCTCTCGGTCACGGAAGCGAGTCGGCTCCTCCAGATGATGGATCGAAAACTGAAATCCTTTCCAGAGGTGGAGCAAGTCTTCGGCAAATCGGGACGGGCCGAGACCTCCACCGACCCGGCGCCCTTCAGCATGATGGAGGTGGTGGTGTCGCTGAAGTCGAAAGACCAGTGGCGACCAGGGTTGAGCTATGAGGGACTCGTGGATGAGATGGACCGCGCTCTCCAGATTCCTGGTGTGACGAACGCGTGGACGATGCCGATCAAGGCGCGGATCGACATGTTGACCACCGGCGTCCGTACACCGGTGGGGATCAAGATCTTCGGTCCTGATCTGAAGCAGATCGAACGGATCGGCGAGCATCTGGAAATGGTCCTCAAAGAGGTGCCAGGGACACGCAGCGTCTATGCGGAGCGGGTGTCCGGCGGCTACTTCCTGGATTTCGACATCAACCGCGACGAGATCGCGCGCTATGGTCTGAAGCTGATGGATGTCGGCAAGATCATCGAAACGGCCATCGGCGGTGAAAATATCGCCATTACCATCGAAGGCCGTGAGCGCTATCCCATCAACGTCCGTTATCTCCGTGAGTTGCGGGATGACCCTGAAAAGCTGAAGCGCGTGCTCGTTGATACGCCGACCGGCGCGCAAGTGCCGCTCGCGCAACTCGCGACGCTCCGATTCGTCAATGGGCCACCGATGATCCGGGATGAAAACGGCCTGTTGGCCGGCTACGTCTTTCTCGACATGACGGGACGTGATGTCGGCGGATACGTGGAGGATCTCAAACGGGTTGTGGCAGCCAAAGTCGAACTGCCGCCAGGCTATACGATTGCCTGGTCCGGTCAATATGAGTTCATGGAGCGGGCGAAAGAGCGGCTGAAGCTCGTCGTGCCGTTGACGCTCATCATCATCTTCGTGATCTTCTATTTCGCGTTCCAATCGGTCGCGAAAACCTTCATGGTGATGGTGGGGGTGCCGCTCTCGCTGGTTGGCGCAGTTTGGTACCTGGCTATCCTGGGCTACAACATGAGCATTGCGGTATGGGTGGGTCTCATCACAGTCGTAGGCACGGCCGCTGAGACCAGTGCCGTGATGTTGGCCTATCTCGACGAGGCCTGTAAACGGCGAAAAGAGGCCGGGGGACTACGAACGCTTCAAGACCTCATCGAGACCGTCCATCGTGGGGCGGTGGAACGCATCCGACCCATGGCCATGATCGGGCTTGTCGATGTCGTTGGATTGTTCCCGGTGATGTGGGCCACCGGCACCGGCGCCGACGTGATGAAACGCATCGCCGCTCCTCAGGTCGGTGGGGTATTCTCGGCGATGCTTCTCACATTGTTCGTCATTCCGCCCGTTTATGTGATATGGCGGTGGTGGAAGGAGCGATGAGAGCCCCGGATGCGGCCATCCGCAGAAGCAAGCAACAGGCCGAGGCGGTGACCATCGCTGAACGAATGAACAGAGTGCAGTGAACTGGTTCACTGCCAACAAAAGGGGGGGCGACGCGACAGGGAAGATGGATTCTCACGTTCGTGGGCATGAGCCGCGTGGTGCTCTTACAAGGCTGGCCGAAACCTCAATGCAACAGATGATGAACGCGAACGATCATAACGGTCTGGCCACTTTCTACACCCAATAGGCGCAGGAGCTGAGGGAGAAGGCCAACCAGTGGGAGTCTTGGACTGAGTACTATGACAAGCATCCGGATCTCTACGGGAAACGGAGCCCGCGCAGCACGCCGCACACGGTCGGGCCATCGCACACAACCATCTGAAGGCGGCAGACGAGGCGGACGCGCTGGCGAGAGAACACCGCGCGATGCGACCGGACGGAGTCACGCAGTAAGACCGTCTCAGAGCCGGCCTGTGTAGCCGGCCGAAGCTGAACTGACCGAGGACCATTCATGAAGGAGCGGAACAACAATGACGGCTGTGTGGCATGCCCTAAGCAGTGAACGGCTCGAGCAAGAGCTCCAATCAGACATAGAGGCAGGGCTTACCGCCTCCGAAGCACAGCATCGTTTGGCGACAGTCGGACCGAACGAACTGCCCGAGGCTCCGCCGGCCTCACCGCTGAAGCTGTTTTTCTCCCAGTTCACCAGCGTCATTGTGTGGGTGCTGATCGGAGCGGCGGTCGTGTCCGGTCTGTTGGAAGACTGGCTCGATGCGGCGGCGATTGTGACCATCGTATTTCTCAACGGTCTGCTCGGGTTCGTGCAGGAGTTCCGGGCCGAGCAATCCTTGGCGGCGCTGCGGAAGATGTCCGTGGCGATGGCGCGTGTCTTTCGTGACGGCGTCCTCCGGTCGATCCCCGCGCGCGAATTAGTCCCCGGCGATCTGATTCTCCTGGAAGCGGGCGACCGGGTCCCAGCCGATGCCCGCCTTACCTACGCCACGAATTTCCAGTCACAGGAAGCCTCGCTGACCGGAGAATCGACGCCGGTTCAGAAGCGCGCCGGGACTCTCGACGCAGTGGACGTGCCGCTGGCCGATCGGACCAACCTGGCGTTCATGGGCACCATCGCGGTGTCGGGCAAGGCGCGTGCGTTGGTGGTGGCGACCGGTCTCCGGACGGAACTCGGGCGTATCGCCTCGATGATCCAGCAGGCGTCGGACGCGGAGCGGGCTGAAACGCCGCTTCAGCGGAGGCTGGAGCAGTTCGGCTATACCTTGCTGTGGTTGGCGCTGGCCGTGGTCACGCTCGTGTTCGTGTTGGGGTATCTGCGCGGCGAGCCGTTGGTGGCGATGTTCTTGACCTCGGTCAGTCTGGCCGTGGCGGCGGTGCCTGAAGGCCTTCCCGCCGTGGTGACGATCACGCTGGCGTTGGGGGTCACGCGCATGGCGAAGCGGCATGCCTTGATTCGCAAGCTGCCCGCAGTGGAAACGCTCGGTTCGGCCACCGTCATCTGCTCCGACAAGACCGGTACCTTGACGAAGAACGAAATGACCGTCACGAAACTCTTTGTCGGGGATGCATCCTTCGACGTCACCGGTGAAGGGTATAGCCCCGTGGGCGAGATCCGCGAGATAGCCCGTCAATCGTCAATCGTCAATCGTGAGGAAGAGTCCCTTCAGCTCCCATCACCCATCACTCATCACCCATCACTTCCCGCCGGTCTGCGCGAACTCCTGACAGCCGCGGTGCTGTGTAACGGAGCGACCTTGAGACAGGAAAACGGAGCCTGGCAGGTGATCGGTGTTCCGACGGAAGGGGCGTTGCTCGTCGCTGCAGCGAAAGTCGGGCTGACGAAAGAGGAGTTGGAATGCGCCGCTCCGTTCGAGGCGGAACATCCCTTCGATGCTGAGCGAAAAATGATGACGGTGGTTCGACGGGAGGCCGAAGGGAGCAAGGCCTACGTCAAAGGGGCGCCGGACGTCTTGCTGGCCCGCTGCACGCATCGCATGACGTCGGACGGACGGATTGAGCCGCTGAGTGACCAACAACGGAAGGCCATTGTTGTGACGAATGCCTCCCTGGCCGGGGAAACTCTTCGTGTCCTCGGAGTGGCGCGGCGTCCTGTCGATGATCATGGAGCGAATCGGTCGGCCGATGCGGTGGAGCGTGACCTGGTGTTTCTCGGTTTGTGTGCCATGAAGGATCCATTGCGCCCAGAAGCGAAGGAGGCGGTGCGTCTATGTCGGGAGGCCGGGATCAGCACGGTGATGATTACCGGGGATCACAAAGAGACGGCTGTGGCGATCGCACGGGAGTTAGGCCTGCATGATGGCGAGGGGATGGCGCTCTCCGGTTCCGAACTCAACGATCTCACGGACGAGCAGTTGGCTGCCATGGTCCGGGGCGTGACCGTCTATGCCCGCGTGTCGGCGGAGCACAAGCTGCGCATCGTGGAGGCCTGGAAGCGGCGTGGCGCGGTCGTGGCTATGACCGGCGACGGCGTGAACGATGCGCCGGCGATCAAGGCGGCGGACATCGGCGTGGCGATGGGGCTCGCCGGCACCGATGTGACGAAGGAAGCCGCCGATATGGTGGTGACCGACGATAACTTCGCCTCGATTGCGGCGGCAGTGGAGGAAGGCCGGGGGGTCTTCGACAATATCCGCAAGACCGTTCATTTCCTCTTGTCGTGCAACGTGAGTGAAGTCCTCGTCATGCTCTTTGCGACGTTGCTGGGCCTGCCCCTGCCGCTCCTGCCGATTCAGATTCTGTGGATGAACCTTGTCACCGACGGTATTCCGGCCCTGGCCCTGGCGGTCGATCCCAAGGCGCCGGATCTGATGAAGCGGTCGCCGCGGCCTCCGGAGGCGCGGTTGTTGGACGGCAGACGATTGCTGGCCATCGGCGGTGAGGGGCTGATGTTGGCGGCACTCGCATTGGGGGCCTTCAGTTACAGTCTGTACGGGTTGCATCAGAATCTCGAGCAAGCCAGAACGGTGGCCTTCACCGTGATGGTGGTTGCGCAACTGGTGCATGCCTTCAATTGCCGGAGTGACCGGTGGTCGCTCTTCAAACTGGGCTTCGGCACGAACCGTGCGCTGGTCTGGGCGGTGTGCCTCTCATTCGCGGTTCAGGTAGCGGTATTGACCGTGCCGGCGGTGTCTTCGGTGTTCAAAGTGGCTCCGTTGTCGATCGAAGACTGGGTGTTGATGGGATCGGCCGGTTTCGTGCCTTTTATCGTGATGGAGCTGGCCAAAATATTTCGGCGCCGATGATGCGAGTGATCGCAGGGAGGATCGCAGGAGTGCGGTTTGTCTGAATGACGGCTTGTCATGCCGGGCTGGAATCGGTATGATCGGACGTGATGAGGACCACACAGTTTGCGAGCCGTTCACGGGGCTGGTTGCCGATCGTATTCTGCCTGTGCCTCTGTGTCATGGCCCAGATGCTCGGGGTGCCGGCGACGCTTCTCAGTCCTGCCGATTCCTCTGATCTTCTCGGATCGTCGGTGTCGGAAGGATTCTCCGTCATTCCGCTATCCCCGGACATTTCTATGCCTGCGACCTCGGTCGCAGCGTCGAACGTCTCGTCCCTTTCGCATGTGCCCGTGATTGCCTCAGCAGTGTTTCATCCTCCTGTACGCTAGTTCTGCACACATCCTCGTTCTATCTACTCGTGTTGTGCCGAGTGTGATCAGGACTTGTACTTGCGTACTTGCGCGAGCCTTCCTTGGTTCCGCTGAACGGCAAAGCGAGGCTGGTTCCCGGTGTGCAGCAGGCGGCAGACTGAGTTGCCCTGTCAGAGCACGGCGCTCCATGGTGGACTGACGGCGAACGCGGCGTTGATCAGGCCGACGTGCGAGTAGGCCTGGGGAAAGTTCCCGCACTGGGTTTGTGTGGAGGGGATAAAGTGTTCGGAAAACAGCCCGACATGATTGGATGCCATCAGTACACGGTCGAGGATTGTCCGTGCTTCGCTTACGCATCCCAGGCGGGCGAGGGCTTGGGCGATCCAGAAGGAGCAGATGACGAAGGCGCCTTCCGGCTTTCCGAAGTCGTCGTCCCGGACATACCGGTAAAAGAAACCGGTGTCCTCGCCGCTGATGCGGAGGGACAATTCTCTGGCGATGTGCGACACCGTTGTTTCGCACAAGGGGCGGTTCGGGTAGCCGAGGATCGGCAGTTGCGCCAGCGCGGCGTCGTAGGTGGAGTCGGCGGGACCGTTCCGTACCGCCCCGTCGTGTACGGCCCGGAGGAGCGCATCCTCCGCCCGGATGCGGCCGGCTGTGAGTCCCACCGAGACCGAAGGCAGATGCCCGGCTTGTTTGATGCGCTCCAATCGTTCGAGTCCGGCCCAGCACAGCAGATTCGTGAAGGAATGCTCCTGCCAGCCGTTGCGAATCTCCCAGAGACCGGCGTCCGGCTGGCCGATACTGCGGACGCACAGTTTTGCCAGATGTGCCAGCAGGGCATCGAGATCTCTCGTGCGCAAATCGACATACCGTTCGTCGAAAAAAATCGGGGTAAAGGTCAGAATCATTTCGGCGTAGGCATCGTTCTGCACGTGCTCAGCGGCCTGATTGTAGCTGCGCACCGGTGTGCTGTTGTGGTAGCCGGACCAATTCGGATGCTCCGTCTCGGGAAGCGGAAGCCCCTGGCTGAGCGTATACACCGGCCGTAGCCGGTCGCGGGAATGTTCATGCGTATGCGCAATGTTCAGCAGGAATTTCAGGAAGGCTTCCATCTCTTCGAAGTGACCCAGGTTATGAAACGCTGTGAGCGCAAAATAGGCATCGCGCAGCCAGCAAAACCGGTAATCCCAGTTGCGCTGTCCGCCCGGCTGCTCCGGAAGACTCGTCGTGAGGGCCGCCAGAATCGCGCCGGTGTCCTCGAAACAATGGAGTTTCAAGGCCAGCGCGGAGCGGATGACGGCCTGTTGATGCAGCAGCGGCACCGAACAGTTTTTGACCCAGGTGCGCCAATAGCGGGTGGTCTGCTCCAGAAAATCGTGCGTCACTTTGACCAGGTCGTCTTCGATGCCGAGTCCCCATGTGAGACCGAAGTAGAATTTCTGCGTCAGCGCCATCGGGATTTCTTCGCAGAGGTAGGTCAGCGGCATGTCGGTCAGCAGCCGGAGGGCGTCGCCGCGAATCTCATAGCGGAGGTGGTTACTGCCCCGCACCGGTCGCGCCGGAGTCTTGTCCCAACCGGTGACCGGACGGCAGTTGACCCGGATCGCCGGGGTGCCCTGCAGCGGCTCCACCAGCCTGAACAGCGCCGCCGACCGATAGATGCGACCGTATTGTTCGAAACGCGGACAGAAGTCGGTGATCTGGAACGCGTCGCCGTCCGGCAATGTGACGGTCGTGATGAGGATATTCGTATTCGGCAGATAGCGCTGCTCGGTCTTGAGCGCAGAGGGGGGAAGCGGGCTGGTGATCGCAAAGTGTCCGCCATCGGGATCCAACAGCCGCCCGAACACCGGCGGGCTGTCGGGCCGCGGGGCGCACATCCATTCGACGCTGCCGTTCAACCCGATCAGCGCGGATATTTGACAGTTACCGACAAGGCCGTAGGGATACATGCGCCTACATTAGGCGATTTGCCGGCCGATGTAAACGAGAGGTGATGTATGCGGTTGTCGCTGCGATTCCTGTTGCCCCTGGCTCTGGTGCTGGCCGGTCTGGCTTATGCCGTTATTCCTCTTGTCGATACGTTGACGCTCAAATGGTTCGTGCGGGATCTCGAAATCCGGTCGGATCTGATCGGCCGCATGGTCGAAAGCCCCCTGGTCGATCTTCTGGCGACAGAGTCGAAGACCAAGCTGCTGAACTATTTCCATCGGATCATCCAGGACGAACGGCTGTTCGCCGTTGGTTTCTGCGACCGCGACGGGAAACTGACCTACAAGACTCTGACGTACCCCGGCTCGATTTCCTGCGATGGTCCGGGCACGCTCAAAGCGGGGCAGACGGCCCTCCTGCGTCTCAGCCAAGGGGCCGTCCATGTCGCCGCCGTCGGCATTGAAGGAAACGGCAAGGTCTGGGGGCGCCTTATGCTCGTCCACGACATGAGCTGGATCGAGCGGCGCAGCAGCGATACCAAGTGGTATCTGTTTTACCTCTTCGCCGTCATCGGTGGAGTGATTTCTCTGGTGACGGTCCTGGTTGCGCATCTGAGTTGGCGGGGATGGATTGCGGGTGTGCGGTCGATGTTGCGAGGGGAGGGCTTGGTCGCCTTGATCGGAGACCCGAAGCCCGATGCTGACTTGCATCCGGTCGCCCAGGACCTTCGCGCCCTCATACACGATCTCGAAGCGGACAAACGCATGAGGGACGAGAGCCAGATGAGCTGGACGCCCGCCACGCTGAAGACCATTCTCCACGACCATCTTGCGGGGGATGAAGTCCTGATCGTCTCCAATCGTGAACCCTACATCCACAATTGGCATGATCAACAGCTTGAGGTGCAGGTTCCGGCCAGCGGGGTCGTCACTGCGCTGGAGCCCGTCATGCGCGCCTGCTCCGGTGTGTGGATCGCGCATGGCAGCGGCAACGCCGATCGGGAGGTCGTCGATGCGCGGGGCCATGTGCGCGTGCCGCCGGACCATCCTGAGTATGAGATCAGACGAGTTTGGATGTCGCCGGAAGAAGAGGCCGGCTATTACTATGGATTCGCCAACGAAGGCCTCTGGCCGCTGTGCCATCTGGCTCATGTCCGCCCCGTCTTTCGATCCTCGGACTGGCATCATTATAAGGAGATTAACGAACGCTTTGCTTTGGCCATTATCGAGGAGGCCAAGACCGATAATCCGGTTGTCCTTGTGCAGGATTACCATCTGGCGCTCGTCCCGAAGCTGGTTCGAGACCACCTCGCGCACGCCACCATCATTACCTTTTGGCATATTCCATGGCCCAACCCGGAGCGCTATGCCATCTGCCCCTGGTATCGGGACATTCTTGAAGGGCTCCTGGGAAGCAGCATTCTCGGATTTCACACGCGTTTTCATTGCAGCAACTTCATCGAGACCGTGGACCGGTCACTCGAAACGAGAATCGACCGCGACAGCTCCACGATTTCTTATCAAGGAAAATTTACGGCCGTAAATCCTTACCCGATCTCTATTGCATGGCCCGGGCAGCAGATGGCGCAGCTGCCGCCGGTCTCCGAGTGCAAAACCCGCATTCGCACGTTGAATACGCTTTCCCATACCCATCGCGTCGGTGTCGGCGTCGAGCGGCTCGACTATACCAAAGGCATTCTCGAGCGGTTCCTCGCGGTCGAGCGGCTGCTGGAACTGCAGCCGGAGTGGATCGGCCGATTTTCGTTTGTCCAAATCGCCGCCCCCAGCCGAGCGAAAATCGAGGAGTACCAACAGTTCAACCGGAATGTGCTGGCGTCGGCCGAGCGCATCAACGCCCGATTCGGCAGCGAGGGCTATTTGCCTATTCAGGTGCGGATCGAGCATCACGAGCCGCAGGACGTCAGCGTCTATTACAGGGGTGCTGACTTCTGCATCGTCAGCAGTCTCCATGACGGCATGAATCTCGTCGCGAAGGAATTCGTTGCCGCGCGGGACGATGAGCAAGGTGTGCTGATCCTCAGCCAATTCACCGGGGCGGCGACGGAACTGCCCGAGGCCTTGCTCATCAACCCGTACAATATCGATCAATGCGCGGCGGCGATGCATCTGGCGCTCACCATGGCGCCGACCGAACAGCGGGCGCGGATGCGCAGCATGCGCGGCATCGTGCAGGAATTTAATGTGTATCGCTGGGCCGGGCGCATGTTGATGGATGCCGCCCGCATGCGGCAACGAGCCCGCATTGTGCGGCAGACCGGCGTGCGAGATGGGCGGGCGATCACGGGAGGGCAGGGATGATCTATTTGCTCTCTTCGGAGGGACGTGAGGCGTTGAGAGCCGTCGCAGGCCGGCCCATGCTCTACGCCTTCGATTTTGACGGAACCTTGGCCAAGATTTCTCCGGATCGCGGGGCGGTCAGACTGACTCGCTCCATCCATGAATGGTTGGTGGAATTGGCCAAGCGCGCTCCCTGCGCCGTGATCTCGGGGCGGGCGCTCGGCGATTTGTCGCCGAGAGTGAACGGGGCCGTCCCGTATTTGATCGGCAACCACGGATTGGAAAGTCCGTTGATGCCATCGGTGACGCTCCTGTGGGCCGAAGGGATCTGTGCCGGGTGGAGAGCGGCGATCAAGGGGGAGCTGGCGCCGCAGTTGGCCGATTTCGGGATCGATGTGGAAGACAAACAGTATTCGTTGACGTGGCATTATCGGGAACGTGAAGATCCGGACCACATCCGTCGGGCTTTGCTGGCCCTTGCGACTCGACTAAGCCCGGCTCCTCGACTGATCATCGGGAAGCAATCGATCAATCTCTTGCCTCCAGGGAAATACGGCAAGGGGGGCGCGGCGCTCGCATTGATGCGGCATCTTCGTCGGTCAGCATTCTTCTTCATCGGAGATGACGAGACGGACGAGGATGTGTTTGAACTGACGGAGGGGCTGGCTCTGGGTGTGCGGGTCGGGCTGCGCGCCGGGTCCCGTGCGAAGTATTACATCAAACATCAAGGGGAGGTCGAGGATGTTTTGCGGTTCCTGATCCATCGTCTGGATCGGACGCCGGAACAGGGCAAGCACGCCGATCGACCGGCGATGAGTCACCGCAAGGAAGCGGAGCATGATGACTAAGGCTGTGGTCATGTGCGCCTGCTGGTTAGCCCTCGCAAGCTGTGGGAATCAACGGGGTGACGGATCTGTTCGTCTACGACAATGAGACCAAACACACGTTCCGTGTCTCCATCGGCAGCAACGAAATCCAGGGGAACGGCGGAAGCGATTCAGCGGGTGCCGGCCGGTTCCCGGGCGGCTGGTTGATCGCGCGCCTTGCCAGGGGATGCATTATGACTATCCATGATTGGATCGTGCTGGTCGGAGGAGTGATTTGTCTCATTCTGGTCGTGTTGCTGATCAGGCGTGCGATTCGGGATGTGAAGCGGCCGGGAAAGTAAATTCAGGGGCCGCCGGGATGGCGGCGCCCGGAGTCGATTCCGTTGACCACAAGCCGTTCGCGAAGCCTGTGCGTCGTAACCTCGTCGTGCAATGGGAGCGCTACTGTGCCGCTGATTCATACGTTAACAGTTCTGATTTGTTTGGCTGCACTCTTCAGTTACATCAACCACCGGCTATTAAAATTGCCGATTACCATCGGGCTGATGGCGGTGGCGCTGGTGTTTTCGCTTGTGCTGCTCGTGCTGGGCAAGCTGGGGTTTGGAGTCGAAGCGGAAGCCCAACGGTTCATCGGGGCCGTCGACTTCAACGAAGCGCTCATGCATGGCATGCTGGGGTTTCTGCTGTTCGCCGGGGCGCTGCACGTGAAACTGGACGATTTGCTGGACCTCAAGTGGGTGATCGGCACGCTGGCGGTCGTGGGCACGATCCTGTCGAGTCTCATCACCGGCCTGCTGGGGTACTGGCTCTTCGATCTCGTCGGACTTCCACTGCCCTTTCTTTATTGTCTGTTGTTCGGGGCGCTGATTTCGCCGACCGATCCCATTGCCGTCATGGGCGTACTGCGGCAGGCCAGGCTGCCGAAGGCGCTGGAAATGAAGATCGTCGGGGAGTCGCTTTTTAACGACGGCGTCGGCGTGGTGATCTTTCTGGTCGTGTTGAATCTTGTGCCGAAGGACTCCTTCAGTGCCATGGACGTGCTGAGGTTGTTCGCCGAGGAGGCTATCGGGGGCGCGGCGCTGGGACTGGCCCTGGGCTATGTCGCCTATCGCATGCTCCGGTCGGTGGATAATTATCAGGTCGAGATTCTCATCACACTCGCCCTCGTGATGGGGAGTTTCGCCATAGCCGATCTGCTGCATACATCCGGACCGATCGCGGTCGTTGTGGCGGGCTTGCTAATCGGAAACCAGGGCCGGCAATGGGCCATGTCCGAGACGACGCGGGAGCATCTCGACAACTTTTGGGAATTGCTCGATGAACTGCTGAATGCTGTGCTTTTTGTGCTGATCGGCCTGGAAGTGCTGGCGCTCAGTTTCCAACGGTCGTATCTGATTGCTGGATTAGTGGCGATTCCGCTGGTGCTGGCGGCGCGCTGGATCAGCGTGGTGCTGCAAGTCAAAGGGTTCAGTCTGGTGCGGGAGTTCAGCGAGCGGACGATCACGATTCTGACCTGGGGCGGATTGCGAGGAGGCATCTCCGTGGCGCTCGCCCTCTCGCTGCCTACCGGCCCGTCGCGCGATGCGGTGGTGACCATTACCTATGCCGTCGTCGTATTTTCTATTCTTGTGCAGGGGCTCACGATCAACCGGGTTTTGGGGGCCACCGCGACGCCTGAAGGACATGAGAAGGTTGTCTAGCCGATTCGTTCGGGTGGGCTATCAGACGCGAACAGCTTCGGTGTAATCCTCGGCTTTGCGGTCCGATATCTTGGAGCATGTGGGATCTATAGAAATTACGGTGGCAGCAAACAAGAGGATTAGGATAATCGGACTGCGAAATTGCGAGAGCAGGGCAGACAGGGGGTGGATGTCCTGGTGCGGTTTGAGCCGGATGGACGCATGGCACGCTTGACGGTGCTGCGCCTCCTCCGCGCGGAGACCTTCAGGTTTCGTCTCCAGACGAACGAGGAGTTCATCTGCCGGCGTCGCCCAATACGGTCTTTCATTCACAGGAACCCCTCTCTCGATCATGTCTGACTCTCCGAGTCCCCGACCGCCGCACCTGGTTCATGGGAGTGATAGTACGAGGCGCAATCGGCTTCCCTTCCACGAACAATCCGTTTTCCTGTGAAGGGTGCGCTCCGTCCTGTGACCACTGTGCATTGACGTTCGCCGTGGTCATCGTCGTGGTAGAGAATGACCCAGTCCCGAGTCTTCTTTACCTGGTTGGCCAGGGCGCTGTTTGAAAACAGAGCGGTGTAGTGACGAGAACCCCGCTGTGTATGCAGGATCGGCAGCCAGGCTTCCTGCTTGGGATTGAACCGATGTGGGGCGATCTTCTGTAGCGTGCCGGCCAAGGCCGACTCTCGATATTCCCGGTCGACGTCCAGCAACTCCTCGATTGACGGTTCTCGGGCCGCGTGACTCCCGACTGCTTGAGTTGGTCTGTGAACACGGCCTAAGCGAGCGGTGAGGGAGTCGATGATCCCCTGGAGTTTCTTCGGGCCGACCCCTTCGATGTCCGCCAGTCGTCCATCGTGTGCCGCCACTTCGAGTTGTTCCAATGTTTCAATGTGCAAATCGTCGTGCAGCCGGTGGGCGAGGGCTGAACCGAGGCCGGGGACTGACGTCAGCAGGGCGATCGGATCCATGTGGCCGCGCAAGCGATCCATCATCGGCAGCCGGCCGGTGACGACGAGTGTATGGATCGACCGGGCCAGGCTCACGCCGATGCCGGGCAAGGCTTGGAGCCCATCCGTGCCTTGCTGTTCGACGATCTGGGAGACGGGGACTTCCAGTCGCTCCAATTTGTCCGCGGCGGCTCGATAGGCGTGAATGCGAAAGCGGTTGGCGCCTTGCTCTTCCAGCAGCAGCGCGACCTCCCGCAACTTCTGAGCAATCGCTCGATTGTCCTGGATGTTCATGGCCAGCCAGCGCGCTTTTCCCGCTCATCTCGCGTTCATTCATATCTCAGCGCCTCGATGGGATTCATCTTCGACGCTTTGTTGGCCGGATAGAGGCCGAAGAAGATGCCGACGATCAGGGAAAAAACAAAGGCGGATGCGACGGCCTGCGTGGAAATGATCGTCGGCCAGCCGATCAGTTTCGTTAGGAGCAGCGAGATGCCGATGCCGGCGCCGGCGCCGAGGATGCCCCCGATGGCCGTCATGATGATCGCTTCGATCACAAATTGCAGCAGGATATGGACCCGTTTCGCGCCGACCGCCATGCGCAGCCCGATTTCCTTGGTCCGCTCCGTGACCGAGACCAACAGGATGTTCATGATGCCGATACCTCCCACGACGAGCGAGATGGAGGCGATGCCCATGAGCATGAGCATCATGGTACGGCTGGTGCCCGCCATCGTTTTGGCCAGGTCTTCCATTGTGCGAACCGTGAAGTCGTCTTCGTCCGACGATTGCAGATGGTGGCGGGTGCGCAAGAGGTCTTTGATGTCGTCCACGACGGCGGGGATGTCGTGCCGGCCCTGGGTTGCCACGAGCACCATGCCGACCGTCCCGAGGAACCTGGTTCCGAGCACTTTCCGCTCCGCGGTGGTGAACGGGAGGACGATGAGATCGTCCTGATCCTGTCCGGTGATGGACTGGCCTTTGGAGGCGAGAATGCCGATGACTCGCAGCGGCACGTTGCGGATGCGAATCTCGCTGCCGATGACCTCTTCGCCGGTGTCGAAGAGATTCTGTGCGACGGTTTTGCCCAGGACGACGACTTTGGCGGCCGCCTCCATGTCGGATTGGGTGAAGAAGTTGCCTTGGGCGATCGGCCAGCTGCGGACGTCCGAAAATTCCGGTGTCGTCCCGAGGACGATCGTGCTCCAGTTCTTGTTTTCCCGAACAACCTGCAGCACGGAACGGGTGCCGTACATGACCATCGTCACGCTCGGGACTTTTTTCTCGATGTCCTGCGCATCGTCCACCGTCAGCGTGGAAATGGAACCCAGGCCGCCGCGTACGCCCCCGACCGTGGTGGCGCCGGGAATCACGATGAGGACGTTGGTGCCGAGGCTGGCGATCTCGGCTTGAACCGACGCGGTGGCGCCTTGCCCCAGACTCACCATCGCGACGACGGCGCCGATGCCGATGACGATCCCGAGCATGGTCAGCCCGGCGCGCAGCGGATTCCGCCGCAGGATGCGCAGGGCGGAGAGTATGGTGAGCCAGAGGAAAGACATAGTGTGCGAGTGAATGGTTCGTCTGGTTGATTTGGTTTTTCTAGTTTGTTTCGTTGGTGTCCGGTTCAAAGAACCAAACAAACCAAATAAACCAGACGAACAAAACAAACCGTTCTCTGTCTCATCTCATCCGCGGGCCAGGCTCAAAGCCGGGCGGCAGTTTCTTTTGTGCCTGTTCTTCAGGCGTTTCAATGCCAAGGATTACCCTATCGCCTTCCTTCACCGGTCCTTCAGCTATTTCCGTAAACAGAGAGTCTGCAATACCGGTGGTGACGCCGGCCTGATGTGTCTTGTTCTCCTGATCGAACACCCAAACCTGCGACACTTTCTTATCCACCGGAACGTCGGGCATCCGGAACCGTAACGCGCTGTTCGGCACACGCAACGGCGACTCTTTCTTGGCGGTCACGACGGTCACATTGGCCGTCATGCCCGGTTTGAGCTTCAGGTCTTTATTGTCGACCGTGATCACGACGTCGTAGGTCACCACGTTCTGCACGCTGATCGGCGCATTCCGCACTTGCGTCACGGTCCCGTCGAAGAAGTATTTCGGGTAGGCATCCACGCGAAAGCTGGCCGTCTTTCCCTCCGCGACGCCGCCGATGTCGGACTCGCTGACATTGGCGTTCACCTGCATCTTCATCAGGTCTTGCGCGATGACAAAGAGGGTGGGCGTTTGGAAGCTGGCCACGACGGTCTGACCGATGTCCACGGCGCGGGAGATCACGATGCCGTCGACCGGTGAATACATGGTTGTGTAGCCAAGATCCAGTTCCGCCGAGGCGAGTGTCGCTTGTGCCTGGTCCACCTGAGCCTGCGCGACATCAATCTGGGCAACCGCGTCGCGATAGTTTGTTTCGGCGAGATCCAGATCGGCCTGCGATACGAAGGCCTGCGGTCGGAGCGCCGCCGTTCGGTCCCGTTCCCGTTTGCGTTGCGCCGCCATATTGTTCGCCTTGGCGAGCGTTCCCGTGGCGCCCTTGACGGCGGCGCGGGCTTGACTCACGCGGGATTGAAACGGGAGCTGGTCGATTTGAGCGAGCGGTTGCCCTTGCCTGACCGTGCTGTTGAAGTCTACGAACAGCTTCGCGATCTTGCCCGATACCTGACTGCCGACCTGGACGGAGACCACGGGGTTGACCGTGCCGGTCGCGGTGACGATGGCGGTGATGGGGCCCCGGTCGACAAGCGCTGTCTTGTATTGGATGGGAGGGGGACCGCCGGAGACCCAATACCAGAGGCCGGCGCCGATCAGGAGCAGTGTCGCCATGCCGCCGAACCACCAGGGACGCACCGATCCGGGTCGTTTCTGCGGGAGGGGAATCACGGTGATGGGGAGTGGACGCTCGCGCTCCTGTGAGGGGTCGGATGGAGGTGCGGCTGCCGGGCGTGGGATCACTTCGCTGACAGGGACATGCCGGGTTGGCTCATTCGGATTGTCGGTCATGATGCACTCGCTTTCTGTGCCATGTCGGTCGGCGCGCGATGATGCAGTCTGTTGGCGATGATCTTACGAGCTTCCTCTGCCGATAACAGCATGAGAGCGCCCAGCGCGAGAGGCCCGAAGATCCAGGCCGGGACGGGGCTCGTTCCAAAGATCTCGTGGCCTATCGGCGTATACGTGATCGCGGCAAGCAGCGTCAGCTCGATGGCAATGCCCCAGAGGATCAGCGCGTTGCTGAACCAGCCGCTCCTGGTCGCGCTCAGCCGATCGGACCTGCAGGCGAACACATTCGCCGCCTGGGCTAAGACGATACCCGCGAAGGTGACGGTCGTCGCCTCCTTATAGAGCGGTGAAGACCAATCCAGATAAGCTCCCCAGGTCCACCCCTGACTGTAGAGGTAGAGAAAAAACCCGCTCATGGCCACGATGGCTTCGATCAGACCGAGGAAGAGATAGGCGCGCAGTAGGAACGGGAGATTCAGGAGCCGTTCGGTCCTCGGGCGCGGCGGAATATCCATGACGTCGGCCGCCGGGCGCTCGGTGCCGAGACCCAGCGCCGGGACCATATCGGTGCCGAGATCGACCGCGAGTACTTGTGGGATCGTGAGGGCCAGCGGGATGCCGAAGAATCCGTAGCCCAGAAACGGCACAATTTCAGGGACGTTGCTGGCCAGGATGTAGCTGGTGAATTTGCGAATGTTCTCGTAGACTGCCCGGCCTTCTTCGATCGCGCGCACGATGGTGGCGAAATTATCGTCGAGCAAAATGATGTCGGCGGTTTCTTTGGCGACATCGGTTCCGGCAATTCCCATCGCGACGCCGATGTCGGCGTGCTTGAGGGCCGGCGCGTCGTTGACCCCGTCTCCGGTGACGGCGACCACGTGGCCCATGTTTTTGAGTGTGCCCACGATGCGCATCTTGTGGCGCGGCGCCATGCGGGCAAACACCGGATCCGGTTCTCCCGATCGAGAGGGGGTCAGCAGCCGGCGAAGGGCGTCATCGCTTATGCCGTCGAGCTGTGCGCCCTCGATCACCGGGACAAAGTCGGCCGACTGTTGCGGCGTCTGTTCCGGGGCGAGGCCGATCTTACGGGCAATCGCCAGGGCGGTGAGCGGATGATCTCCTGTAATCATGACCACACGCACGCCGGCGGCGCGGCATGTGGCGATCGCCTCCGGCACTTCCCGATGCGGCGGGTCCATCATGGCGACGAGCCCGAGAAACGTCAGGTCGTTCTCAATGGTCTCGACTTCGATCTGTTCGGGCTGATGAGCGACCTCGCGCATGGCCACCGCCATCACACGGTAGGCTTGCTCGGCGAACGTCCGGCTTTGGCCAAGGATGCGCTTCCGCTCATCCGGCGTCATGGCCATCGCTTCGCCATGGACGAATGATCGCGCGCAGAGCGGGAGCACGGCCTCCGGGGCGCCTTTCGTGAAGGCCATGAGCCGGCCCTCCATCCAGTGCAGGGTGCTCATCCGTTTCCGGTCGGCATCGAAGGCGAGCTCTCCCATGCGTCGCAATGGAGGGCGGTGGGCGACTCCATGCTCGATGGCGAATTCCAGGAGCGCGACTTCCGTCGGATCGCCGGTCACGACGAATCGTCCGTCCGATCCCCGCACCCGCTTGGCATTGTGGCAATTCAGCAGCGCGTCAAATAGGACCCGCCAGCGCTCGGCATCAGCCGTCGTGATCAGGCGTCCTCTGGCGAAGAAGCATCCCTCGCTCGACTCGATCACGAGCCCGTCGGCATAAAAGCGATCCACCTTCATCCGATTTTCCGTCAAGGTGCCGGTCTTGTCCGTGCAGATGACGGTCGTGCAGCCGAGTGTTTCAACGGAGGACAGGTGTTTGATCAACGCGTTGCGCTTCGCCATCCGCTGGCTGCTCATGGCAAGCGCCAGCGTCACCGTCGGCAGGAGTCCCTCCGGCACGTTGGCGACGATAATGCCGATGCCGAAAATCGCGCTGACCCAGAAGCCGAGTCCGGCGCCCATCCCGATGACAAAGAACGTGGCTCCCATGGCCAGAGAAACGGCGGCGACGATGCGGGTGACGGTGATGATTTCTTGTTGGAGGGGGCTGAGACCAACGACAACCGACGTGGTGAGATCGGCGATTTTGCCGAATTCCGTCCGCATGCCGACGGCAAATACCACCGCCAGGCCGTGACCGGAGAGGACGGTGGTGCCGGCGAAGACCAGGTTCGGGAGGTCGAGCCAGTGGCCATCCTCGGCGGGTTCGGCGATCCGTCGTTTCGGGTTCGCTTCACCGGTCAGGGCCGCATTGTCCACTCGCATGCCGGTGGCTTCGATCAGGCGCGCATCCGCCGGGATTCGTTCTCCTTTCTCCAGGATGAGGACGTCGCCCGGCACGATGTCGCTTCGAGGAAGTTCGAGCGGCTGGCCTCCGCGGGTGACCCAGGCCTTGTCCGGCAGCAGGCGATGGAGCGCCTGCACGGCGCGCTCGGCTTTGTATTCTTGAAAGAACGCGAACACGGCATTGATGACGATGACGCCGAGGATGGTCCAGCCCAGTGTGGCCATGCCCTCGCCGGGTTTCATGAAGTCCGCGGCGAATGCGAGGCCGGACGCGATCCAGAGCAACAGGGCGAGGAAATGGGTGAAGTGGCGGATAAACCCTCGCAGGAGGGCATAGCGATCAGGTTCCGTGAGCCGGTTGGCGCCGAATTGGCCGAGCCGTTGCTGCGCCTCTTCCTGCGAAAGACCGCCGGGAGAGGATGCAAGCCGCTTCAGCACCTCGTCGATCGCGAGGGTTCCAATATCGTGATACCGGAACTCAGGCACGGGCACCTCGTACGATCAGCACGGAGCAGGGAGCGTGGCGCAGGAGCGTTTCGGATACGCTGCCGAGATGCAGTCGCTCGGTCTTGGTCAGTTCGCGAGAGCCGAATACCAGAAGATCGTCCTGCTCAGTTTCCACGTGTTTGACGATGGTATCGATCACATGATTCATCCGCACATGGATCACCGCGGGGTATCCGTCCTTGATGAAGTCTTCCCGCAAGGCATTGACGAGGCTGGTGGCGCGATCCATGACCGGCTCGGTCAGGGACGCCACTTGCGATTCGGACAGATAGCGGGAGGCTAAGTCTGTTACCGGGCTTTCGGGGGATGTCAGAATCGACACCGTTGCGGATTCCGACAGAATGCGGGTTCGAAGAAAGCGGGCCGCGGCCCGTGAGGGCTTCGAATCATCCACGGCGAGCGCCACATGGCTGAACCCGGTGAGGGGCTGCTTAACCACCAAGAGCGAGCAGGGGGCGACGGCCGCCACTTGCCGGGAGGTGCTGCCCAGCAGAAAGCTTTTGATGTCGCTCAATCCGCGAGATCCCATCAGGATAAGATCCGCCTTCAGCCGTTTGGCCTGCCGGGCGATCGTTTTTGCAAGGGAGCCGTGCGCGAGGACGGTCTGGAAATGAGTGCGGGGGCCGGTGGAAGCTTGGCTAAGGGCCACGCATGCCGACCGTTCCGCTTTTCGCAAGAGTAACGTGCCGGCCTTGTCTAAGGCAGCGAGGGCGCGGGCGACGGCCACCGGATTGTTCCCTTTGGCCGCCTGGAGCAGCGAAGGATCGACGACATGCAAGAGCACCACATGCTCAGGTTCCCGGCCGGCGAGCGCTTGGAGGGCCTGAACTCCCCACCGGGCATGCTCCGACCCATCGACCGCACAGACGATGCGCATGAGAGACTTCTCCTTCAACAACGCATCAGCGATCACGAATACACCGGTATCTAATCTGCATTGGATATGCCTGTGGAGACCGGCGATGTCGATGGCGAATCTGCATCGTTTCAAGGGCTCAGAGGCAATGAGCGTCTCGATCGGGCAGGCGACTGCGGCTTTTTGCGGCAGGCCTCGCATGATTACTGTGGTGATTGGCATCAGTCTTATCGTGGAAAAGGCGAGATAAATGGAGATCCTGCGCTCCAGCGCGGAAATTCGGAGGTGGATGGATGGCGTGTTATGGCATTCTCATTGCGTGAGGGGAAGTATGAGAAAAAAGGAGGATGTATGAAACGAAGTGTCCTGTGGGTGGTTGGGCTTTCGGTCGTGCTTAACGGGGGGGTGGGGCTGGCTGATGGCGGCGCGGTGGCACGGATCGGGGTTTCAAGTGAGTTTGTCGAGTTGAGTCATCAGGTTGACGGCCGCACGACGGTCGATCTACTGCCTCTTCACCGGGCCGGCGACGTTCGGTATTTCAGCGCCGGTATCGGTCTTGAAGAGCGGGCGGCCCAGTACCCGCCGTTTTCGTTGAAGCTCGTCTTTACTGCCGGAGGGAAGCCGTTCCTTTCCGGAGTGTCCGTGACGATCCAGTCGATCAAAGGCGGAGCCGCCGTGACGATCCCCCAAGAACAGGTGGAGGGGCCTTGGCTCTTCGTTGATTTGGCGCCGGGTGTCTATGACGTGACCGCGCTCCATCGTGACCGGAAGCAGGGGCTGAAGGGCATCACCGTCGCGGCGGGGAAACAAAAGACGATTCATTTGCGATGGGCAGAGGATCTCGGCCTGGCCGGAGCGTTGCCGACCGACTAAATGATTCCCGGAGGTCGGCAATGTCTGTGTGATATGAGCGATGAAGGAGTGTGATGTCATGCCGAAGACGACGAAAAAGAAACCGGTAAGGAAGTCGGCCAAGATTTCGAAAGTACCGGACTTTGCTTCGATGCTGGTGGAGCCGGTGATGGAAAAACGGGTGCAGTTCGCCCGTTTGAGAACGAAGGGTGATGTGATCGCATCGCTCATGATCGAAGGATTCGGCGCAGTCCCGGTGGTGGATGGCACCGGAAAGCTGATCGGGATTGTGAGTGAACATGATCTGCTTGCGGCGCTGGACGACGGGCACGCGCTTGGGGAGCTGACCGCAGCGGATGTCATGACGGGTAATCCGTATTCGGTTCGGTCCGAAACGACGCTGGGAACCCTGGTGCATGTTTTACGGGCCAGCGATCTTGTACGTGTGCCGGTCGTGGATGCGAACGATCGGCTTATCGGTATCATCGCCCGGCGCGATATTTTGCGAACCTATTTGGGGGCGAGATCACCTCGTAGAAAGTGAGAGGCCTGCGATGCGACAAACGGAATTCTTTCTGAAGGCCTGCGATCCGAAAACATTAACGGTCGGTCAGCTGATGCAGGACGCGGTCACCCGCTGCACATCGCGGACGGATGCGTTGACCGTGACCCACATGATGACCCATCGGAACTTCGGGAGCATGCCGGTTGTGGAAGAGGACGGGACGCTGGTGGGTATTGTGAGCGAATACGATCTCCTGCAAGTGATGATCGAAGGGCGGGATCTGCGCAAGGTTCTGGCGACTGAAATCATGTCGGCCCATCCGGTGACGGTGACGGAGGACCAAACCCTCGCGCAAGTCGCCGATCTGTTCCAAGACCGGTATCTCACGAGAGTGCCCGTCGTACGGAACGGCAAACTGGTCGGCATTGTGGCGCGGCGCGATCTGCTGTTCGGGTATACCCAGGCCTCGCAGTATTGGTCTTAGTCGGCTGCTGAAACTGACCGCCAGCGGCGTTCTCGCCTCGAACGCATCCTCAACGTACCCCTGAGGGTACGCTTCCGGTGCATTCATCGGTTGCGGCCTTGCTGGACAGTCAGTTTGAGCAGCTGGAAAGACGGGAAAGGGTAGGAGCCGATATGACGATGAATCAGAATCACCGGTTGCGGGCCGAGCTGGATCGGCATGAGCTGGCGGCGCTGCAGCGTTTTATGGTTGCGATTCACGAGGAGCCGTATGAGTCCAACCCCCGTGTCGATGTGACGCAAGTGTTTCGCGGGTCGGAAGGACAGATCTTCGTGCCGGTTACCGTGTCCGGAACGTTGCCTGATCCGCATCTCGCCATGTTGATGGGGCACAAGTCCGAGCAGTTCTATAAACAGAGCGGGTGCCGGTTTATTCTCCTGCAGCGAATCGAGAGTGATCCTTTGCGGCAAACCTATGTGTGGGATGGGGCGGCTTGGAAGACGGTGCCGTAGCAGCCAGAGAAGCGTATCCCGGCGATGTCACTGTGTCACATCTTCTGTAAACGACGAGCAAGAGATTGCAATGGGGATGTGAGTTTCATCCGCCTCGCGGTGCTGCTGATTGCGTTGTTCCCTTCCGCCGCCTTATCGGAGCCTTCCAAGAAACATCCGAGCCCCTGTCAGATCGCGTATCCCAGCGATGCGGCCATCGAGTGGGACTGCCGGATGCTGCGGTCCGGTGACTCGTTGGAGAAGCTGTTCGGCGAGCGCTGGGTCGAGGTCGCCCGGTTCAACCGGATCGATCGGCGTCATGCGCGTGCCGGCGCCTCTCTCAAAGTGCCGAAACGGCTCGACGATCTGGAGTTCTTCGCGCCGCTTCCGTTGTGGTATCCCTTCGCCGAACTTGACGCGCAGTTTGTGCTCATCGATCTCGCAGAGCAATTTCTTGGAGCCTATGAATACGGCGCGTTGCGGTTTGCGCTGCCGATCGCTTCAGGACACGGACATGACGAAACGCCGACGGGAGAGTTTCGTCTCTCCGCCGCCCATCGCGTCCATCAATCCTCTCTCTACAAGATTGAAAAGACCGACCGCGCCTATCCAATGAACCATGCATTGCGTTTCTTCGTGAATCGAGCAGGTGTGTCGTACTGGATTCACGGGCGGGACTTGCCGGGCTATCCGGCCTCGCACGGCTGCATCGGGCTCTATGACGAACCGATGCAGAAGGAGCAGTATGGAATTCCGAAAGATCCGGAGTTGAACGATGCGAAACGACTCTTCGAGTGGGTATTAGGTGGGGAGGCGGAAGATGACAAAGTGACCCCGCTTCCCAAAGGCCCTCGGATTCAGATCATCGGCGAGGCGCCGAAGAGTGAACCGTAGCACTCCCTCCTCGACCAGTGTTCCACAATCCCTCAAACTAGAGCGCACTCAGAAAGTGCTACGGGATCAGGAACGTGCAGTTTGCCGTTGTGCTGCCCATCGATACATGACGGGCAGGATCAGCAGGGTCAATACTGTCGAGGTGAGAAGTCCGCCGATCACTACGGTGGCCAACGGGCGCTGTACCTCTGCTCCCATCGACGTGGCTAACGCCATCGGCAGGAAACCAAGGCTTGCCACGAGCGCGGTCATCAGGACCGGTCGGACTCGATCACTGGTGCCTTGGGTGATGGCCTGGTCGGTCGAGAGTCCTTTCGACTCCAGTTGCCGGATGTGACTCACGAGCACGACGCCGTTCAGCACGGCGATGCCGAAGAGGGCGATGAAGCCGATGATCGCCGAGATGCTGAGCGGCAATCCCCGCAGCCACAGGGCCAGAATGCCTCCGGACAAGGCCAGGGGCACATTGAAGAAGATGAGTACTGCTGGTCGCATCGCGCCGAACATGACGGACAACATGCCGAGAATGAGCAGCAGCGTCACCGGCACCACGAGCAGCAGTCGTCGCGTGGCGTCCTGCAAGTGCTCAAACTGTCCACCCCAGGTCAGTTCATAGCCGGGAGGAAGGACGACGGTCTGTCGAACCGCCTGTTGGGCTGCGGCCACGAATCCGCCTAAATCGCGACCGCGGATATTGCTTTCCACCACGATGCGCCGCTGCACGTGCTCGCGGCTGACCTGTGCCGGCACTGAGTCCACCTGGATCGTGGCGACGCGCGAGAGGGGAACCAATTCTCCGTGCATGGTGGGGATCAACAGATTCCCGAGCGTGGCGGGATCGGCCGACGCCTGATCCACGAGCCGGACGATCAGGTCGAATCGCCTCGATCCTTGGACTACTGTCCCGACGACGTGGCCGACGCGGGTGGCTTGAATCAGCAGCAGCACGTCATCCGCCGTGAGGCCGTACCGCGCGATCTCCTCGCGATTGATGATGACGCGGAGCAAGGGGAGCCCCGCCACCTGCTCGACTTTCACGTCGGCCGCTCCTTGCACCCGTTCGAGCGCGCGGGCCACCTGTTCGGCCTGCTGTTTCAGAATATCCAAGTCAGGGCCGAAGATTTTCACCGCGAGGTCTGATCGAACTCCGGCGATCAATTCGTTAAACCGCATTTCGATGGGTTGGGTAAAGCCGAGCCCGACACCCGGCACCTCGTTCGTGATCGCGTCCTTCATCTTCGCGATCAACGTGTCGCGGGTGGTGGCGGTGACCCATTCGCTCTGAGGCGTGAGGATCACGAAGACATCCGACAGTTCGATTCCCATGACGTCGGTGGCGACCTCCGGGCTGCCGGTTCGGGTGACAACCTGTGTGACTTCTGGAAAGCGGCGGAGGACCCGCTCCACCTCCAGCGCCGTCGACACTGATTCGGTCAAGGAGATGCTGGGGAGCCGCCAGAGCTGAATCGCCAGATCTCCTTCATCGAGCCGAGGAATGAATTCCATGCCGAGGAGCGATCCGAGTCCGAGGCTCATCACAAAGAGCAGGACCGCCGGAACGACCACTCGGCGCGGATGAGCCATGGCCCACCGGAGACAGGGTTCGTACATCCGCCGTATCCAGCGCAGGAGGCCTGTCTCTTCCTGTCCAGGACGCGCCCGCGCGAACCAGGAGGCCAGGACCGGCGTGGCTGCCACGGCCACGAGGAGCGAGCCGGCCAGCGCCATGATGACGGTCAGGGCCATCGGGCGGAACATTTTCCCTTCGATGCCGGTCAGCGCCAGGATCGGCACATAGACGAGAATGATGATCCCCACGGCAAACGCCATCGGTCGCAGGACTTCGCGACCGGCTGCTTGGATGTTGTCCAGCCGCTCTTCGCGGCTCATGTCCTTGTTCTGCGCTAATCGGCGGAGAATGTTGTCGATCATCACCACCGAGCCGTCGACAAGCAGGCCGAAATCGATGGCGCCGAGACTCATGAGATTACCGGACAATCCGGCCTGCATCATGCCGGTGAATGTGATGAGCATCGACAGGGGAATCGCGGCGGCGACGATCAGGCCTGCGCGCAGGTCGCCAAGAAACAGAAACAGCACGGCGATGACCAACAGGCCGCCTTCCGCCAGATTGTTCCGCACGGTCTTCATCACGTTGGACACGAAGAGCGTGCGATCGTAGTAGGGCTCAATCGTCACTCCGGGGGGGAGCGTCGTCTGGATCTCCCGGACGCGGGCTTTGACCCGTTCGACGACCTGCTGCGCGTTTTCGCCGGCCAGCAGCTGCACCATGCCGATGACCGTTTCCCCTTCGCCCATTGCGGTGGCCGCACCGATGCGCAAGGCCGAGGCTTCCCGCACGGTCGCCACATCCGCAATATAGATCGGGACCCCGCCCGATCCATGGGCCACGACAATACGGGTCAGGTCCGACGCCTGTGTGACCAAGGCTTCGCCGCGAATGAGCAGTTGTTCGCGCTGTCGTTCGAGATAGCCGCCTCCGGCCATGGCGTTGTTTCGCTGCAAGGCATCAAACACCTGCCGAAGGGAGAGTTTGAAAGACAGCAGTTTGGCCGGATCGACCACCGCTTGAAACTGCTGCGGCTCGCCGCCCCAGATGTTTACCTCGACGACGCCGGGCACGGCGCGCAATTTCATGCCGATGTCCCATTCGAGCAACGTTCGCAGCGCCATCGGACTGTAGCCCGGTCCTTTGAGTGTGAATTGATACACTTCGCCCAAGCCGGTCGTGAGCGGTCCGATCGCCGGGCGACCGTACTCGGCCGGAATTTTTTCCATGGCCCGCGCCAGCCGTTCCGTCACCAGTTGTCTGGCTCGATAGATGTCGGTGCTGTCCTCGAAAATGACGGTGACCGCGGAGAGGCCATAGCGCGACACCGAGCGCAACTCGCGCAGCGCGGGCAGTCCGCTGAGCGAGGCCTCGATGGGAAATGTGATGAATTGTTCCACTTCGACCGGTCCCAAGGCCGGCGCTTTCGTGAGCACTTGGACTTGTACCGGAGTGAGATCCGGCACGGCGTCGATCGTCAGATGGGCGAAGGACCAGAGGCCGGCGGCAATCACGACCGCGATGGCCACCAGCGTGAAGAACCGATAGCGCAGCGAGAATGTCAGCAAGCGATCCATGTGCCGTTATTCTCCTGACCCGATGTGGTCCTTGAGCAGCACGTTCTTCAGGTCGAAGACGCCCTTAGTGACGACCGTATCCTGGTCGTTCAGCCCCTTCCGTATCTCGACCCATCCGCCGCCTTCCCGCCCGCTGTCGATGGGGGCGAAGGCGAAGCCCTGCTCACGTTGAACAAAGACACCTCGCTGATTATCGACGGTCGTGATCGCCGTGATCGGTACCGCGAGTGTCGGGGCGCCGGCCAGAGGCAGCGACACGTCTACGTACTCCCCAGGTTTTAACGTTCCCTGGGTATTCGCGACTTCAAACCGGATTCGGATGGTGCGTGTGGTTTCATCGGCGACCGGCGCCAGGTAGGTGAGCGGCGCGGTGATCGGTTCGCCGCCTTTGGGCGTGATGGTTCCCTTGTCGCTTTCTTTGAACTTGCGCGCCTGCTCGATCGGCAGGTTGGCGAAGACCCACACGCGACTGGTATCGACGACTTCAAACAGCTCATTCCCCGGCGCGACGCCTTGACCGCGCACGACATTCTGCGCGACGACGGTCCCGGCGATGGGAGCGGTCAATGTATACCGATGACTCTCATCCTGGTGGCCCCGTTCGAGCGCGGTGAGTTCCGTGATGCTGAGTCCCATATTCAGCAATTTCTCGCGGATGTGCTGGTAGCGTGCCCGGGTTTCCAGATAGCGGCCTTTGTCCTCGATCAGTTTGCGTTCCGGCACGATATCATCCGCCCGTAATTTCTGGGTTCGTCGGAAGCTGTTGTCGGCCACGTCGGCCTGCGCTTTCCAGACGAGATATTCCTCGATCAGTTGATCGAGTTGGAGGCCGCCGATGGCTACCAGCGGTTGGCCTTTCTTGACGTGATCGCCGAGCTGCACGTGGATGTGCTCGGCTTGCCCGTCAATGCGTGAGGTGATCTTGGTTACCTGCTTGAGATCCAACGACACTTCGCCGGGAGCCGTCACGAGTTCGGCCACGGTATGCAGGGTGACCGGCTCGGTTCGCAAGCGGTCTCGAATGACAGGAGGCGGTTGGATGACACGGGTTTGGAGCGTGCTTGGCTTCGTGCCCGACTCGGGAGGACGTGTCGGCGGTTCGGTCCCTCGATCGCTGCAGCCAGGAAGCAGTGACATGATAACGGCGATGGTCCAGGCAGCGGGTTGTGGTGTCATCGATGTCCTCCTCGTTCGCTCACAGCGGCGCACCGACGGCACGTTCCAACCGGACCAGGGCGATCGAGAGATCCGCGCGCACCTGGGCATATTCCAATAGGGTTTGCCGATAGACGCGCTGGGCATCCAGCACGTCCAGCAGGCTGGCCGCGCCTTGTCGAAAGCTGGTCCGTGCCGCGGTCAACGTCTGTTCCGCTTGTTTGAGCAAGCCCGTTTCGAATACTTGTAGTTGATCCTGCGCCGTCCGGACTTCCTGCGCATGTTGAGTAATGGCCTGTTCCAACTCACTTCGCGCCCGCCGCCGGTCGGCGGCGGCTCGATATTGCGTCCCGAGCGCCGTCTCGATTTCCCCCTGTCGCCGGTACCAGAGGGGAATGGGCACACTCAGCCCGGCCGTCAGCGATTCATCCCCCGCCTCTCGATGGTAGCTGCCCTGAACGCTCAGGTTCGGCACGCGCGAGGCCCGTTCGTATTGCACTGTATGGCCCGCCTGCTCGGCGAGTTTCGCCAATCGCTGCAGGGTCGGATGTTGCTCAAGGGCGTTGGTCGTCAGTCGATCCAGATCGAAGGTGTGTTTGCCTGATTGAAAATCGCCCTGAATCGAGAACTGTGTGCCGAGTCCCCCGGCCGTGAGGGTGTTCAATCGGGTCCTGGCCACGACCAAGACGTTCTGGGCTCGCGCAACTTCTTTTTGTGCCTTCTGCACTTCAACACTGGCTTTCATGTTGTCGAAGGACGTCGCCTCGCCCGCCGCCACGCGCGCTTTCACCGTGCGGAGCACTTCTTCGACCGTTGTGACGTTCTGAGCGGTCATCTCGGCGTCACGTTGAGCGAACAGCAAGTGATAGAACGCGACTTTGACATCGGCAATCAGCGTGAGGCGGGTTTCATCCAGTGCGGCGCTGGCGCCTGCAACGCCGGCGTCAGCGGCTTCTTGGCGGGCCTGCCGTTTACCCGTCCACTCAAGCGGTTGCTCGAGCGTGACGGTGCGCTCGGTAATCCGGGCGCCGGTGCTCGGATCTCGAATGGCGCCGCGCCCGGTTGTGCCTGAGAGGGTGGGATTCGGATAGGCTCCCGCCGCGATCTGTTGCCCGTGACTTTGCCGGACGAACCCCTCAGCGCCAGCCAGGGTGGGACTGCGCTCGATGGCCAAGGCCACGATGCCGTCGAGCGAGTAGGCGCCGGTGAGCGGCTCTGCTGCCCATGTCGTTTCGACGGTTTGGCTTTGATGGACCGCTCCGCTTAACAGCAAGATAGAAACGAGAATACGAGTCATCATGTGAGCCTCCTCTGCTCAACAAACACCGGGCTCAACTCGTGAGGAATGAGTCTGTCATGCCACAATGTCTGTGATGGCGTTGATTCGTACCGACGGAACTTAGAGAAGGAGCGAGGGTGGCGCGCGGGAAGGGAGCTGATGCGCAAAGAGGATGGAAGCAGGCATTGCCGCAAGGTGTTCTGCTGCTCGTTCATGACACTGAACGGTGGCGGTGTCTCCGATAGGCAGCGCCATGGTCTGCACGAGAATTGGCTTCAGATCTGTGCGATGGTGCGAGTCGGTGAGCAGCGAGAATCCCAACTCGAAATGCTCGAACCAGGTATGTGAAAGATGAGCGGACTTGTTTGCGGCGTTGTATGTTGACGCCTCGTGGGTGTCGAACTCGCCGTCGAGATCGCCGGAAAACACGGTGTGCGCGGTCCCGCTATGCCTAGTTCCACCGTGACCTGAGTGTTCGGCAAATTCAGGATGTACGTGGAACAGGGGAACCGAGAGGACCCACAGCATGACCCACATCCGAATGATCATGGGCACCAGTCGGTGTGTCAGGGTATGGAAAACATTACGCATCGTGTCTTCTCATCTTCAAAGGTACGCTATCATAATCGCTGCCCACTGTACACGGTACACGCGATCAGTCCATCGGTGAAGAGTGTGGCCTCTTCACGGTTCCGTGATGATCCGTCCGTCGGGTCGTTCTTCGCCCTCACCCCATTCTGCGACGGCCTGGGCCATTTCGGTGAGTCGCTGAGCTGCGCGGCCAAACACCGTCTCGGGCGGATATTCGCCATCGATGCCGCGTTCGCCGGCCGGCACGCCGGTGAGCAATTCAAGAGCCTCTTCCAGCGTGTTTACTGCGTAGACGGTGAACTGTCCCGACTCGACTGCTTCGACCCCATCGCGGCGAAGCGCGAGATGTTTCGTGTTGCGCGCCGGAATGATCACGCCTTGTTTGCCGGTGAGGCCGCGTCGTGAGCAGGATTCAAGGAACCCTTCGATTTTCTCATTGACGCCGCCGATCGGTTGGACTTCGCCCAACTGATTGACGGACCCGGTGACGGCGAGATATTGCCGGATCGGCAGATCGGCCAGGCTGGATAGGATTGCCGTCAACTCGGCGACTGCGGCGCTGTCTCCCTCGATCTCAGAATAGGTCTGTTCGAAGGTCAGCGACGCGCTCATGGCGAAGGGGTGCAATCCGGCGAACTTGCCGGCCAGATAGCCGGCGAGTGTCATCACGCCTTTGCTGTGGATGTTGCCGGCGAGTTCCGCTTCCCGTTGCACATCGATCACGCCTTTGGTGCCGACGTAGGTGCGCGCGGTGATGCGGGTGGGACGGCCGAATGCATAGTCGCCGAGTTCATAGACAGAGAGACCATTCACCTGGCCGACGATCTCTCCGTCGAGATCGACCATCAAGGTGCCCTCTTTGATTTCCTCCTGGATCCAGTGCTCGGCCAGATTCGACCGGTGGCGTTTATGTGCGATTGCCGCGTCGACATCTCCGCGTGTCACGAACGAATGACTCTCTTTCCTGGCCCAGTAGCCGGCTTCGCGGATGAGGTCGCTCACGAGGCTGAACCGCAGTGACAGACGGTCGTGCCGGTCGGCGAAGCGAAACCCCTGGCGAATCACTTCGGCGACCGCATCGGCGCCGAAGTGCGGCAGCCCTTCTTCGCGGCAGAGCTTCGCGATGAAGCGGGCATACTGACGGTCCTGCAGTTCGCTTCTGACCACTTCCGTGTCGAAATCCGCTTTCACTTTGAAGAGTTTGGCAAAGTCCTCTTCGTAGGCCTGGAGCAGATGATAGATCATCGGCGGCCCGACCATGATGATTTTCACCGTGACGGGGATGGCTTGCGGTCTGAGACCGGCGGTGGAGAAGCCATAGAACTCGCCGGGATCTTCGATGGTTACTTCGGCTGTTTTGATGACTCGCTTCAATGCGTCCCAGGAAAAGGCTTGATGCAACATGTCCAGCGCGTTCACGATCAGGTAGCCGCCGTTGGCTTGGAGGACGGCGCCGGCGCGGATCTCGGTAAAATCCGTGTACATGACGCCCATATGCGCGCGCCGTTCGATTTTGCCGATCAGATTGGTGTAGGTCGGGTGGGATTCGTCGATGACGGGCGCGCCGCCGGTCGAGTCATGCTCGACGATGAGATTCACCAGATAGCGGGTCATGTCCGGCCGGCGGAGTTCCAGTCCGGGAATGGGTAACGCCGGTCCCTCATGGGGGAGGAAATCTTTGTAATGGTGGACGATGTTGTCTTTCACTCGCTCGAGATGCGCGGAGACCGCCGGCAGATCTTGATAGGACCGCAGCATCGCTTCGTAACGGCCTTCGAGCACGTTGGTGACCATCTGGTGATCGAGATGGCGAAGCTGGTGCTCCATTTCTTTATCGAGGCCATGGAGACGCACATGAAAGTCGCGGATCTCGCCTTCGAGCGCGAGACGCCGTTCGGTGAGGCCTTGTTGCTCTGATTCGGTCATCGCCTCCATGGCTTCGTCGGTCATGGGATGTCCGTCTTTGAGCGGCACGAGCCCGAATCCCGCCGGCGTTTCATCGAATCCGAACCCGCGGGCGAGACTCAACTTGGTGAGCTCCTGGAACAGCGTTTTCTTCGTGGCCTCCGTCTCGTCGCGCAACTTGGCTTTGCCATCAAGGTATTTCTTGCTTTCGAACGCTGCGGGGATGTCGCGGCGCAAGCTCTCGATGAACGTGGCCATGTCACGTTTGAAGGTGCCGCCTTGTCCGGCTGGAAAGGAAAGGCTGACCGGCCGCGAGGCGTCCTGAAAATTATTGACGTAGCACCAGTCGGAAGGAGCGTGGGTCGCCTCAGCCAGCCGTGTCACCATCTGACGAACCAGGGTGGCTTTGCCGGTGCCGACCGGGCCGGAGACGTACAGATTGAATCCTGGGCTCTTCATCGAGAGACCGAACTCCAGCGCTTCGACCGCCCGCTCCTGGCCGATAATATCGGTGAGCGGTTCGAGTTCGCTCGTGTCTTCGAACCCCAACTGTGCGGGATCGACTGCGGGCGACAGCATCGAAACGGGAACCCTGAATTTGTCGGTGCTCATCTAGAGTGCTTTCGTTGCGACCGTCGGAAGCGGCTGTACCGTTGTGGCCTGCGGGCCTTTCTTTCCTTGCTCCACTCCGAACACCACCTCTGTTCCGTCTTCGAGCTGCTCGAATATGAGGCTGTGGAGTGCGTTCGCATGAAAATACACCTCCCCCCCGCCCTCCTGGAGGATGAACCCGTACCCTTCGTTGGGAAAGAGTTTGCAGATGACCCCGCGATTGGGCGGAACCGGCGGCAGGCGCACTTCGGTCTCTGCGCGTTTCTCACGAAACTTCCGCAGTTCCATCGTCACGGCTTCAAAGGCGCTTCGGATGGCTTCTTCGAACGTCTTATCCTCCTTGCGGGCCGTCAAGGTATGGCGGCCTGGGAGTGTGACGACCACGAGCGCCTCGGCGACGTGGTCCTGTTTCTTGTGATGGCGGTTCTTGGTCAACGTCACGCGGCCGTGCGTGAGGTCATCATGACCCCGCCGGAGGTCCTCCATGCGGGCTTCGATTTCTGTTTTCCAACGGGGCGTCATTTCAACATTGCGGCTCTGCATTTCCAGTTCCATCTGATGCCCTCCTTTCATTCATTACTACTTACCAGCAAGCCGGATGCCGATTTGGAAAATAGGCGTGGGTTGAGAGGCGAGAGGCTTGGGGCATAATGATTTGTATGTTCGGCCCCTCGCCACGTGCCTCGAGCCTCACTCAGAATGGTGCGTTCCTCCCCAGTTCCAGATGAGCCGATGACGCGCAATGCGCCAGTGGAAAAACAGGCGAGCGGCTAGGGGCAAGAGGCTAGAGCAAGGGAGAGCTGAATGTGAGGTCAATCTCTTCGCGCTCGCCTCGCGCCTCGTGCCTCTCTCCTGGCATGCCTTGGAATGTGACTTGCGTGTGACGGTTATATGCCTACGCTGAGGAAACAGGCTCTTGAGGAGTATCTCCGGTCGCGCTTTGGGCCTGAAGCCATATTGCTGTCGTTCGGCGTGATCGGAAAGGCCAGCTCAGAGGGTGCGCATAAGCAATACGGCTATGGGACGCCGGTCAAGCTGATGTTCCGTGTCGGCAACGATGTGCGGTCGGCTGTGTTGGAAACCATGAAGCCCGGTCCCTTCGGACACGAGCATATGGCCGATCGGGCGCAGGCGATGTTGTGGGACTACGAGTCCTATGGACGGCTGCCGCGGCATGTGAAGGCGCTCGATGTCGGCATTTTTACCGGCACACAGAAATTGCTGTCTGTTGCAGAGGGGCGGGAATACTTTGTCCTGAATCAATGGACCGAGGGGGTAAGCTATCACGAAGATCTGGAACGGCTCGCCAAGGGACGATCGCTCCGCCCGCTCGATCGCAAGCGGACCATCGCCCTCGCGCGTTACCTGGCGCAGATCCATGCGCATAAGAAACGGGATGCCGATTTGTACCGCCGCCGTTTGCGGGAGTTGATCGGTCACGGCGAATGCATCATGGGGCTGACCGACAGTTACCCCGAGCGGTTCGGGTTTATCACGGAAGATCTGTTGCGCGGAATTGAGGAAGCTGCCAACCGTTGGCGGTGGCGATTGCGCGGACAGACCAAACGATTGTCGCAAGTGCATGGGGATTTTCACCCCTGGAACGTGTTATTCAAAAAGGGTGTCGATTTTGCGGTGCTGGATCGCTCGCGCGGAGAGTGGGGTGAACCGGCGGACGACGTGACCTCTATGACGATCAACTATTTCTTCTATTCGCTCTGCCGGTGGGGAAGGTTGAAGGGGCCGTTCGAAGTGCTTTTCCGTCTGTTCTGGGAGGAGTATGTCGAGGCGAGCGGCGATGAGGATGTGGTGGCAGCAGCGGCGCCGTTCTTTGCGTTCCGTGGCTTGGTGTTGGCAAGTCCCGTCTGGTATCCCACGTTGCCGATCGGTGTGCGTCGAACCATCTTTCGATTTATAGATCAGGTCCTCGCCGCACCGCGCTTCGATCCCGCTCACGTGAACGAATACTGCGAGTGATGAGCGATCTGTGATGTGAGAAGAAGATGAAAGAGCCCTCCATCCCTGATCACCCATCACCCATCACTCATCACGGCCAGGCGTTCGCCATTTGGATCACAGGCCTGCCGGCTTCCGGCAAAAGTACGATCGTGCGCGCGCTCAGGCCCAAACTTGAAGCAATAGGTCTTATTGTCGAGGTGTTGGAATCGGATGACGTCAGGCGCGTGCTCACGCCTGAGGCAACCTATTCGCAGGCCGAGCGGGATCTCTTCTATCGCGCGTTGGCGCTGATGGGGGCGAAGCTGGTGGCGCATGACGTCACGGTAGTCTTCGATGCCACGGCCAGTCGGCGCGAGTATCGTGACTTTGCCAGAAGTCTGATTCCCCGATTCATCGAAGTGGCAGTGGAATGTCCGCTGGAGATCTGCATGCAGCGCGACTGCAAGGGGACATATCAGCGCGGCCAGCGAGGTGAGTCCGGCACCGTGCCGGGGTTACAAGAGCCGTATGAAGCGCCAGTGAATCCCGACCTGATAATAAATACGTCAAAAGCTCATGCGGGTGCTGCAGCAGAGAACCTCTTGACGCTGGTGAAGGAGCGGTTTGTTCAGTAAATAGCTCCTCTGTAAACTATGCCCTTTTCCGCTCAGTGAAGGTAACGCAGAAACCACTTGCATGCGTGGCCCGCTACTGCTTCCAGCGTGCCCGGCTCTTCGAAGAGATGCGTGGCACCGGGTACGATAATGAGCTTCTTTTCACAGGTCAGCAGTTCGTAGGCGGATCGATTCATTTCGATCACCGGTTCGTCCCACCCGCCGACGATCAGCAGCGTAGGCGCGGTCACTGATGGCAGGTAAGCCTCTGCCAGATCCGGTCGCCCGCCTCGCGAGACGACAGCCTGGATTTTAGCGGGGTCTCTGGCCGCGGCTTGCAATGCCGCACCGGCTCCGGTGCTGGCGCCGAAATAGCCGATACCCAGCTTCTTCGTCCGAGGTCCCTCTTCCAGCCAGGCGGCGGCCAGTAATAACCGGTCGGCCAGCAGATCGATATCAAACACCTTCCGTCGATCGCCGGCTTCGTCCGGCGTCAGCAAGTCGAGGAGCAGGGTTGCCAGACCGTTCTGTTGGAGGTAGCGGGCGACGAAGTTGTTTCGGGGACTCAATCGCCCGCTACCGCTGCCGTGAGCAAAGACGACAACGCCGAGTGGATTGGGCGGGAGGCCAAGGATGCCTTCAAGAGCCAGCTCACCCTGGATGATCTGGACGTTGCGCTCGTGTCTAGTCGTCATCGTCGGCTCCGTTTGTTCTGATTTGTACGAATTGCGTAACTTATTGTTATAGTTTTGAAAAATTGTTTGTTGTTTTAGTTGATCGTTGTGGATTTGGCATTTTAAGGCTACTTGCCTGGGCTAATTTTGGCGAAAATTCTCAACAATAGGTGTCGTAGGTAATGCTGGGCGTATAAAAGGCACACGCTGTACAAGAATGTACGTGTAAGTAGTCTCCATAAAGACAATTTTAGGTGATGTGTATTCTAAGCCGTTGATAATTATAAATCAGTAATGCTGGATCACAACTTGCTCAGCCCCCAAGGCATACGTCAACTTTCACCTGGGGGAGGAAATAATCATGGGTTGTCCGAAATGCAAAGGCTTGATGATGTTAGAGCGCTTCTCAGATTTCTTTCTGGTGTTCTATGCTTGGAAGTGCGTCAATTGTGGAGCGATCATTGATCGGACGATCTCCAACAATCGCAAAAACAGTCTCGCTGCCAAAGCCGCGAAGGAAGTTGAAACCGCCGCTGCCTAATCGGTTATTCGTTAGGCGTTGGAGCTCCGGCGCGGCGCGTTCGGCATCGTCGAAATTGCGGGACTGTGCCGGCTGGAGTTCTTAGGTGGCGTCTCCGCCACAACCGTTCAGGGCCTGCGTTCAGCAGGCCGCAGGTCATATCGATTTCTTCCGTCGCTAGCGGTTTTCTTCACCCTAATATCACCGTGCTGCTTCTTAGCACCCTCAGTTTTTCTCACCGCCCTCGTGCCATTCAGCGGCTTCCGGCTTTCTTCTTTGTCATTGCGCAAGGCGCCGGTCGGCTGAGCTCCGCCGGCAACAGAGTCTGATTATCGACGCAGGCGATGTCCAGTTGCGCTTGGGTCAGTCCGGTCGTTGAGGCCAGGTTGGCTGCCTGCATTGAGAGCATCTAGGGGAATTCGCCTCTGTCAGGACGGCGCTTGACGCTCAAAGATTTTCTGGGCATACATGAAGCATCTTCGAGCACCAGAACAGATATCGGAACAAATTACAAGCCGCGCCCAGTTTGAGTCGTCCGGACGCGTTCTCTCGGCCCCCTACCCATGATCTCTGTATGACGTACGTTGGTACGTAATGGACTCTGTCTCAATTGCCTTGCTGAGAGAGCAGCCGCACATAGGCCAAGACATCGATCATTTGTCCCTCGGTCAGGCTGCCGGTCCAGGCATGCATGGGACTGAAGACGATCCCGTGTTCGATCGTGCGCAGCAGCTCTTCATCGGATTTCAGAAAGGATCGAAACCGATGAAAGTTGGCCGGCGCGACTCTGAGCGATGCAGCGGCGGGGCCGTCTCCCCAGCCGGTTCGGCCGTGGCAGGTTGCGCAGTGAGTCTGATACAGCGCCTTACCTCGGGGCAGGTCGGCGGAAAGATCCTGCGCGGCAACGGATAGCGCGCCTGGCAGGAGGCTGACACAGGCGGCGAATGCGAGCGCTCGAGACGTCTTGCACATCATCAACTCTTCTTGGTGGTGTGGGCAATGAATGAGGTGAATAGTTGTTGTAGTTTTTTGCTGCCGCAGGACGGACATTGCACCTCGCCGCGTTCGTGTTCTTTGAGTGTCACCACGATCAGTGATTCCTTGCCGCAATCGAGGCACTTATAATCGTACATCGGCATATCGGCAACGATTCCGCTAGTGAAAGACTAGGAGCGGACATGGCGCATGATGAAGGACGGCGTGCGCGACGCTGCCGAGCACCATCCGGCTCAGCCCGTGGCGGCCGCGGGACCCCATCATCAGGAGATCGGGACTGAGGGCTTTGGCCTCTTGGAGAATCGCCTTGACCGGAACGCCCAATGTTGATTTCGCCTGAGTGCTGTAGCCCATTTGCTTCAAATCCGCCGCTACTGAGTTGATAAAAGTTTCGGCGCTCCGAAGCGCCTGGCCTTCCATTTCCCGCTCCGCTACGGCGTCCACCGGCCAGGGCGGCCTGGTCTGCGGGAGTACCGTGAGCGCAGTGATCGTGACGGCTTCCCGGAATGGACGCTGTCGGAGAAACAAGAGCGCTCGCTCGGCGTCTTGTGACCCTTGCAGCGGCAGCAGCACCTGCTTCAGGGATTTCACAAAGTTCGGCAAGATCAGGACGGCGCTCTTGGAGAATGTGAGCACTCGATGGGAGACACTGCCGATCAACCGTTCCGCGATCGGTCCAAACCCGCGCGCTCCGACAAGAATGAGTTCGATCTGATGCTGCTCTGCGTACTCCACGATCCGATCGGCCGGTGAGCCGATTTCCATGCGCTTGGTCACAGGACCGCAGTCCATCGGCAGGAGCGACACAATACGATCAAGCAGTCTGGCGCCATCTTCGCGCATCGTGCGCTCAATGGTCGTGTATAGTTCATGCGCGATTTCCGGTACCATCATCGGATAAGCCGGTGACGGGACATCCAGGATGTGCAGGATATGCAATTCTTCAGCGCGAGCCAGGTACTTCAGCGCTCGGACCGCCTCATAGGATTGATCCGATCCATCGACGGCCAGCAGCATTTTCATCGGTGACCTCTCTGTTGCTCAGCGACAATCCGTTGGACAGAAGAAGAGGAGATCCACGCCGACCGCCAGGCCCGGCGCAATTGCTCCTGCCGGAATCCAGCGCGTGCGTGTCATAGGCGTCTCCTCTTATTCGGTGGGGGCAGCAAGTCCAATGCCGTTCCGGCAGTTCCGATTGCGAGGTCGGAAGACGATGTGAAAGCGCAAGGGGCGAAAGGGTTTCGCTCTGAGCGATCTCGCGAGTTCTTGGTCGTCGCTCTTCACTGGGAGCCGCGTCTGTCGCCTTCTGCCCCAGGAAGTGCCTCTTCACTGTAGCAGGCCTCCCCCACGTGAGAGGAAGCGGTGAGGGGCTGACGGCATTGGAATGGGTAGAGGCGAGCAAGCCGTTGTTTCTATGTGCGGTCGGCCACTATATTTTCTTGTTGATGTAGTGGCATTGGCCTTGCTGATAGGCCAAGAGAAACCTAGTGAGGTGAGAGGTTGCGATGGGAGATGGACTGTTTTCCTCCATTCTAGTGCCGGTGGATTTTTCGCCTTGCTCAGAAGAGGCCTTTCGGGTGGCCAGCGGGTTGGCGCGGCTGTGCGGCGCCGAGATTTTGGTCGTGCACGTGATCGATACAAGCGCGCTCAGCGCCTTTAATCGGATGGGGTTGCTCGCGGTACCGTCTGATGCGACGGCCCAGAAGCGTCGCCTGCGGCACTTTGCCCGGTTGAATGTCCGTCGATTGCTGAATTCGGAGGCGGCGAAGGGGATTGCGATGAATCGGGTTGTCTTAGAGGGCGCGCCGTTTGTGGAGATTGCGAAAACCGCACGGGTCGAAAAGGTCGATCTTGTCGTCATGGGCAGTTATGGAGGACGGTCTGGAAGTGTCGATAAGATTTTCTTCGGCAGCACGGCGGAAAAGGTGGTGCGGACGGCGGGTTGTCCGGTGCTGACGGTGCCCTTGCCGGTGAAGGCTCGATGATCACAATACGCTGCAATCAAGGAGGCCTGTCACGATGAGAACGCGGAGAGGGCGGATGTGGGGATGGGTGACCGTATTGGGTGTGACATGGGCTTTGTGGAGCGGAGCGGATCTTCCGCTCTGGCCGCAATCTGAACAGGTCGTGGATGTCACGATCAAGGATTTCAAGTTTGTGACGAAGCAAAGCCCGCTCCGGCTCGGTGTGGCGACCGTGATCAAGATTAAGAACGAGGATGCGGAGCGCCACGATTTCAGCTCAACCATGTTTGAAGGGATTCCGACGCAGGTTGAAACGGACGGGGTGGTCGTCTACGGGCGTGGGGTCGGGGGAGTCTTTCTCGATGCCAAGCGGGATGTCTCATTGCGGTTGAATATGTCCCGTCCCGGCCGTCACGAATTTCGCTGCTCGATCCATCCGAATATGAGCGGTGAATTGCTCCTGTTGAATGTGGAGGCTGTGTGAGCGGAGAGACCGACAGGCCACGCATCCTTCTGGCGACCGATTTTTCCAAGTGGGCCCTAAGGGCGGAGGAGTACGCCTGTTGTCTGGCTGCGACATGGCGGGCCACGCTGACCGTTCTCACGGTGCTGGAGTTCCCGCCCGGCATGAATCCCGAGTATCCGGTCAACCAGGTCTATCTCGGCGAGCTCATGAAGGCTGGGGCCAAACAGTTGGTGGAGCTGAAGGCGCGGGCATCGGCTCGCGGGATTTCTTTGCATACACGTATCGCCACAGGAATTCCTTGTGAAGAGGTGTTGGCGGCCGTGAAAGCAGAGGATTCAGATCTCGTGGTTGTCGGGACGAAAGGCAAGTCTGGGCTGGAGCATGTGTTGCTCGGGAGCACGGCAGAACGAGTCATTCGCACGGCGCCCTGTCCGGTGCTCACTGTGCGTATGAATCCTGACGATGTATCGCCGGACCAGGCGGGGCCGTGCGCGGGGATCAGTCTCAACCGTATTCTTGTCCCGGTCGATTTCTCAGATTGTTCTCTCGAAGCCATGGACTATGCCGCACGTATGGCGCAGCGGCATAGTGCGTCTCTGACGTTGCTGCACGTACTGGAGCCGGTTTCGTACGGACTGGATTTCGCCCTCTTGCATGCCGGCAAGCGGGAGGAGATGCGGGAGCGATTGACGTCCCGTTTGGGCGATATGACGCGGGCGCTGGCCGAGGCCAAGATTCCAGCCGATTCGCAGGTGCGCGGGGGAACCCCGTTCGAGTCCATCCTCGACAGTGCCCGGACGATCCCGGCCGATCTGATCGTGATGGGAACGCATGGACGGCGTGGCTTGTCTCATGCATTGAGCGGCAGTGTGGCAGAGGCGGTGTCGCGCCAGTCTCGTTGCCCGGTGCTCACCGTACGCAGCCCGAAATATGGGCCGGGGCATCGCCGGGTGTTGCCTGGAATGTCCACATAAGAGTCCACTCTTTCACCAGGGGGGGGGTATCATGGCGACTGTGATCCGAAAGCGAAAGAACGTGCCGGCCGGCCGGCCGTCGCGCAGTGCGAATCCCATCGAATTGCCCGACGGCATGAGGGATCGTATCGCCGCGAAGGCTTACGAATTGTGGAACGAGCGTGGGTGTCGGCAAGGGCGGGATCTTGAAGACTGGCTCGATGCGGAAACGATCGTGATGGAAGAGATTCATGAAGCTCGCGAATGAATCAACCGCCGGGGTGTGGGCGCCGTTGCCGCCGGGGCTTGATGGCCTGGTGGCCCGACTGGAGGCGCTGTCCCTCGGACCGCTGTTTGCCGCAGAGCGAGATCGTGCCTTGCGCCAGGCCCTGCGCCCGTATTTTGAGTTTGCGGGGAATGCGCCGCTGCCACCGTTTGCCCAGGAAGTCGATCTTGCGACATTCACGATCTATGCAGATTACTATCCGCGGGACGGGCAGCTGACCCTGATCGAGCAACTGCGCGATGTGGTGACTGAGCATATTCCGGATGAAGAGCGGGTCTGGATGGATCCGCTCAAACATTCGTATATGGATCTGGTCGAAATCCTGCCAGGCAGTGAAGCCGCAGAGAAGTGGGTTTGCCGGTCGTTGGGAAATGGTCGCCTCTATCAGGTCCGGGGCGGTGACGTCAGTCAAGGCCTCCGGAAAAGCCAGGTGTTGTTGACGCGATTCGTGCAACAGCCGGGCGATCCTGAGACGAATGAAGTCGTGCTTGCAGGGAGCGCGCTGATGCTCTCTCCTGAGGAAGGCCGCACGTTGTACGATGCCGTCTGTGAATTACGTCGCCAACGGGAAATCAATGCCGGGTCGTTCGAGCTTGGCGACTGGCATGAGTTTGCCAAGCGATTCGGGCATGAGTTGCTCTGGGTGTATTCGCAGATGCGCCTCAGAGCGCTGTATGAGGTCGTGGCCGGAATTCAGTACTGCCATTCTGATGGGCAGCCGTACTTATACTCGTTTGCGCTGTACGAACATCGGGAGTTCACGTTTCTTCATGAGACCTTGTCCGGGATGAAAGGGCTGGAGTCCGATCCGGCCTTTACGAATGCGCTGGCCGGCTCGGGCGCGTGTGGGCGGTGGATTCAATATGGATCGGCTGACGCAGACAAACCAAGCATCGTCACTTGCCTCACCTTGACGGCCACTCAACTGTGGGTGGAAACCGATTCGCGTGAACGGCTGGATGTTCTGAAACATCAATTGGCGTCGGCCCTAGGTTTTTCGCTTCATTTCAGGGGAGAAGCGACCGCTCCGCCGCCGCATCTCCTAAGTGCGGAAGAACTCGATGCTGAGCGGCCGGTGCAAGTCATCGTGACTCCTGAGCAGGACGCCGATTTGGTACATGCATTTCTGGAAACGGCTTATCTGGATTGGGCTGATCGAGAGGCGCCGGTGCTGAGCGGGAACACGCCGCGGCATGCCGCCACGACGCCGGCCGGCCGCGAACAGGTGGCTCGGTTGCTTGATGAGATGGAGCGCACCGATCTCGGCTGGTCCCATCTCGGCCGGCCGGCATTTGACTACAACGTGCTGCGCGGGCATGTTGGCATCGATGAGGTACGCCGTGAAGACCGCCCTGCCGAACGGACTCGATGACCTGCTGGCCCGTGCCCGTCCCCCGCACGGGGAGCCGCCGAACATCCTTCGCGTGCTCCAGGCCATCCACGATATGTGCGGGCGCATCGATCCGCGATTCATTCCGGCTGTCGCGCATTCGCAAGGGGTCACCGCGGCCGATGTCGCCGGTGTGTTGTCCTACTATCCCTCTTTGAACACGCATTTTCCCGGAAGACATCGCATTCAGGCATGCCTGGGGGAGTCCTGCCTGGCGAATCGCTGCGACCGGGTGGTGGAAGCGATACAATCGAAGCTGGGAATCGGATTCGGTCAGACGACGCCCGATGGCCGGTTCATGCTTGAGCTGGTGTCCTGCGTCGGTAATTGTGCCGTGTCGCCGAGCGTACGAATCGACGGCGAGTTGCACGGGCGTGTCCGGCCCAGTGATGTCGCCGGTCTTTTGGATCGATATCAATGAGCCGCACCAGACTCTATCTTTCCAACGATTCCTCGTCATGTGCGGCCGGGGCGGAGCGTCTCGCTGAGGCTTGGCGGCATCGGTCGGATGTTGAGCTTGTGCGAACGTCTTCCCGCGGCGCGTTTTATCTTGAGCCGATGGTTGAGCGGGATTGTCCTGAGGGGCGCGCGGCCTGGTGTCATGTGACCGCTGGTGACCTTCCCAGGATTCTGGCAGGCGATGGCGGGATTCGGGTTTCCACCATTCCCTTTCTCTCTAAACAGACCAGATATACCTTTGCCGCCTTCGGCATGACCGAGCCCCTGTCATTGGAAGCCTATCAGGCGCAGGGCGGTTTCGCCGGTCTCCGTGCGGCGCGCCAGGTGAGCCCTTCGGCGATCATCCAGGAAATCAAGACTTCCCGATTGCGTGGACGGGGTGGCGCAGCCTTTCCCGTCTGGAAAAAATGGGATGTGGCTGCCACGACCTCGGCCGATCGCAAGTACGTCGTCGCCAATGCCGATGAGGGCGACGCGGGCACCTATTGCGACCGGATGATCATGGAGGGCGATCCGTTCCGTCTCATCGAAGGCATGCTGATCTGTGCCAGGGCGATCGGCGCCGGGGCGGGGTACATCTACTGTCGCCAGGAATACCCGGCGGCCGCGGCTTGCTTGCGGGCGGCGATCAGGGTTGCGGGTGACGCCGGATGGCTGGAGTCCGACGGGCAGCCATTCTCTATCGAGGTGATGTCCGGTGCGGGTTCGTATGTGTGTGGAGAAGAGACAGCGCTGCTGGAATCGCTCGAAGGACGGCGTGGCACCGTGCGCGCCCGGCCGCCGCATCCGGCCCAGTCCGGCCTCTACGGTCGCCCGACTATTGTCAGTAACGTCCTTACGTTTGCGACCATTCCCAATATCCTCGCGCGGGGCGGAGCCTGGCATGCCTCGCTGGGAACGGAGGGGTCTCGCGGCACGATTGCGCTTCAATTGGGCGGACGGGTGAAGCAGCCGGGGCTGGTAGAGGTTCCGTTCGGTCTCACCCTCCGCGAGGTGCTCGATCAGTTCGGGCAGGGCATGGCGGACGGCGCGCGACTGAAGGCTGTGCAAGTCGGAGGCCCGCTCGGCAGTCTGTTCACGGATGCGCAGTTGGATATTCCGATCTGTTTCGACGCGTTCGCCCAGGCGGATGCGATTCTCGGTCATGGCGGCATTGTCGTATTTGACGACCGGACCGATATGCTGGAACTCTCCCGGCATCTGATGGCGTTTGTGGCGGATGAATCCTGCGGAAAGTGCGTGCCCTGCCGCATCGGATCCCTACGGGCACGCGAGATTCTTGAAGCGATTCAAGCGGGCCAGGCGACGACGGCGGACTTGTCGCTGTTGATCGAGTTGGGCGACACGATGAAGGCCGCCAGCCTCTGCGGACTGGGAGTAAGGGCTCCCTATCCGGTGCTATCGGCCCTGGAGCGATTTCCCGTGGAGTTTCGCAGCCGGTTGCGATCATGAGCGATTCCATGCTGATTACGATCGACGGCCGGCCGGTGCCGGCGCATGCGGGCGATACCGTGTTCACGGCTGCCAAGCGCGCGGGGGTGACGATTCCCGGCCTCTGCGCCTCAGACCATCTCGCGCCGTTCGGCTCATGCCGGCTCTGTGTCTGTGAAGTGGACGGACAGAAGGGCACGCCGGCCTCCTGCACGACGCCGGTTCAGGCGGGGATGGCGGTTCACACGCAGACAGAGCGATTAGTTCGGCTGCGGCGGAATGTAACGGAACTGTTGCTGTCCGAGCAGCCCACGGACGGGACGCTCCCGGCTGCGCTCCAAGAGTTGGCGCGGTCGGTGGGGCTTGACCGTGTTCGGTATCGCAGGCCGGCGGTTCGCGCGGAGGTGCGCGATCGTTCGAATCCGTTCTTCATCTTCGATAACACGATTTGTATTTCCTGTGCGCGCTGTGTGCGGGCCTGCGATGAGATTCAAGGGACATTCGCCCTGACGATGGCAGGACGGGGATTCGGCGCCAGGCCGATGGCCGGGGCGAGTTGCTATGGCGAGGTTGCCATGGGGTTTGCGACCTCAAATTGTGTGTCCTGCGGGGCTTGCGTGAAGGAATGCCCGACCGGCGCACTGGTTGAGAAAACAGTCCAGCAGCAGGGCAATCCAACGGAGATTGTCCGCACGATCTGCGCCTACTGCGGTGTGGGATGCATGTTCGACGCAGGTCTTCGGGACGGGCGAGTCGTGACGATGGCGCCGGCCGATGACGGGCCCTCTAATCACGGCCATGCCTGCATGAAGGGGCGGTTCGGCTGGACCTATATCTATGCGGAGGACCGGCTGAAGTCGCCGATGCTGCGCACCGGAAGCACGTGGCAGGAGATCTCCTGGGATGTCGCGCTCGACCGCCTGGCCGACGAGTTCATCAGAATCAAGACGGAGGTCGGTCCGGATGCGCTGGCGGCCATTTCTTCGAGCCGGGGGACGAACGAAGAGAATTATCTCTTCGGGAAATTCATCCGCTGCGCGATGGGCACCAATCACATCGACAACTGCGCGCGAGTCTGCCACAGCGCGACGGTCACCGGTATGATGGAGACGCTTGGGGCGTCGGCCGCCACCAACTCGATCCAGGATCTCGATCGGGCCAAGCTCATCATGGTGGTGGGCGCCAACCCGACCGAATCACATCCGGTCGTCGGCGCGAGCATCAAGCAGGCTCATCGGCGGGGTGTCCCGCTTCTTGTGATCGATCCTCGAAAGACTGAGCTGGCGCGGCTGGCGACGCTGCATCTACCCCTCAAGCCCGGAACAAACGTGGCCTTGTTGAACGGCATCGGTCATGTCATTGCGACAGAGGACTTGCTCGACCGGCCGTTCATCGACAGCCGAACCGACGGCGTGGACGATTGGCTGAAAGCCGTCGGGCCCTGTACTCCGGAATGGACCGAGCAGATCACCGGTGTGCCGGCCGATCTGATTCGCGCGGCGGCGCGGCTCTATGCCGCGAGCGGCGCGTCATTGTGCGTGCACGGCCTGGGTGTCACGGAACATCGCTGGGGCAGCCATGGCGTCATGGCGCTGGTGGATCTGGCGTTGGCGACCGGCAACCTGGGCAAACCAGGCACGGGGATCAACCCGCTTCGGGGACAGAATAATGTGCAGGGCGCATCCGATGTCGGATGCTTGCCCACATTTTTCACCGGGTATCAGGCGTTGAATGATCCGGCCCTCGGCGCATTGCATCAAGCTGTGACGGGTCGCCCCTTGCCGACGAAGCGAGGCATGAAGACGCCCGATATGTGGGACGCGGCGCTGGCCGGTCGGCTGAAAGGGTTGTGGATCATCGGGTATGACGTGGCCCAGACCGATCCCAATCTTACGAAAGTCCATCAGGCTCTGCGACGGCTGGAGTTTCTCGTGGTGCAGGATTTGTTCATGAGTGAGACGGCGAAGATGGGCCATCTCGTATTGCCGGGCGCGGCTTTTTTGGAGAAGGATGGAACGTTCACGAATTTGGAGCGGCGGATCCAACGCATACGAAAAGCCGTCGATCCGCCTTATGGCATTCTGCCGGACTGGCAGGTCGTCTGCGAGGTATCGACCCGCATGGGCTACCCGATGAGCTATCGCCACCCGTCGGACATCATGGACGAGATCGCGCGGCTGACGCCGATGTTTGCCGGGGTGTCCTATGATCGGCTGGAGTCGCCGTCAGGTCTGCAATGGCCTGTGCCGGCGCCCGGACATGAAGGGACGGCTCTCATGCACCGCGACCGGTTTCCGAAAGGAAAGGCGCATTTTGTCGGGGTGGATTATCTGCCTCCCGGCGAATCGCCGACGGAGGACTATCCCTTCACTTTCGTCACCGGACGGATCCTGCAACATTATAATTGCGGCGCCCAGACGCGGCGGACGGACATTCTCGAAGTGGTGGATGTCGATGCGCTGGAGATGCATCCGGAGGACGCGGCCAGGCTGGGGTTTGCAGGGGGGGATCTGGCGCGGCTGGTCAGTCCCAGAGGGCAGGCGATCCTGCCGGTCGTGCTCAGCGAGCGTGTTCAGCCCGGCCAGCTCTTTACCAGCTTTCACTTCCCGGCCAGCGAGGTGAATGTACTGCTCTCGTCGAGCGCCGATGACAGCTCAAAGTGTCCGGAGTACAAGGTCTCCGTCGTTCGGGTGGAACGGCTCGAGCGTGAGGAGCTCGACGCGGAGGATGAGGAAACGCTGCGGCACATGCGACGGCAATTGATTCTCTGAGGGGGCCGATGGAACAGTCTGATCCCACGAATGATGCCTATGCCCCCGCCCAGATTGCCGACCGTGTTTGTAAAATCGGATTGGCGAAAGTCACGACACCGGTCTCCACGATGATCGTGTTGGCGCTTCTGGCCGGCGCGTTTATTTCATTGGGCGCTCTGTTTTACGCCGTGACTGTCACGACCGGAAAAGAGGCCGCTCCCGTTCCCTTCGGACTTCTGCGCCTGGCCGGGGGAGTGACGTTCAGCCTGGGGCTGGGGCTGGTGGTAGTGGGTGGGGCGGAGCTCTTTACCGGAAACAACCTCATTGCCATGGCCTGGGCCGTCGGTTGTGTGCGGACCAGCCAGGTCATCAAGAATTGGGGGTGGGTGTATCTCGGCAACCTGCTCGGTGCATTCGGTACGGTGGTGTTGGTGCTGCTGGCCGGTGTGCCTGCGCTCGGAGACGGCGCGGTCGGCGACACGCTGGTGCGCATCGCCCGAAGCAAGGTGGCGCTCGATCCTGTTTCCGCCGTTGCGCGCGGTGTCCTCTGCAATGTGCTCGTCTGTCTGGCCGTTTGGCTGTGTATGGCGGCGAGAAGTGTGACGGATAAGATGCTGGCGATCGTCTTTCCGATCAGTGCGTTTGTCGCCTGCGGCTTCGAACATTCTGTGGCCAACATGTTTTTTCTTCCCTTGGGGATCGCATTGACGGCATCCGGGGCGGATGCGCTGTCCTGGTCCGGCGCCCTCGCGAATCTTGGCTTGGTGACTCTGGGCAATCTGATCGGCGGGACGGGGCTCGTAGCCTTGGTCTATTGGTTCGTGTATCTTCGCGGGGACGGCGCGAGGCCAGAGACGCGAGGTACGGGGGCCGAATCCTCCCTTACGCCGCCGCATTCCTAATATGATCGTATGATCTACACCATTACGCTTAATCCGGCACTGGATCACTTTCTCGATGTGGACGAACTGCGCCTGGACGATGCCAATCGGGTCAAGGGGGAATGTCTCTATGCCGGCGGGAAAGGAATCGATGTGTCGCGCGCGATCCGGCATTTGGGCGGAGACAGTATGGCGCTGGGGTTTATCGGCGGACCTACCGGCCAGGTCATGATTGAGTTGCTGAAGGCGGAAGGGGTAACCTGTTATTTCACCCCCATTGCGCAGGACACGCGGCGGAATATCATTGTGACCACCGCGCGGCGGCGTACTCAGACCATGCTCAATTCGCGCGGGCCGATGGTGACGAAGACGGAATGGGCCGCCTTTCTCGCGCACCTCACGTTGCTCAATCTTCGGGAGGCCTACGTGGTGGTGAGCGGGAGTCTTCCAAGAGGCGTTCCGACCGATGCTTATCGCCAAATCATCGCCGTAGTCCAGTCGCGCGGTGCCCGAGCGGTATTGGATGCGGATGGTCCCTGTCTGAAATCTGGCCTCCGGGCAAAGCCGTTTGCCATCAAACCGAATGTCAACGAGCTTCGCCGGTTGACCGGAAAGCCGCTTGAATCGGAAGCGGCTATTCTTTGCGCGGTCGAGCCGGTGCACCGTGCCGGAGTCGAGGTGGTTATCGTATCGCGAGGGTCGCGAGGCATCTTGCTCGTCGGTCCGCAGGAACGGTACCGCGCGACGCCACCGCCGGTGGCGGTCCGGAGCACGGTCGGGGCGGGCGATTCCGCCGTGGCAGGATTTGTGTTCACTCACGCATCAGGAAAAGGGCTGGAAGAATGTGCGCGTATTGCGACGGCGGCGGGGACCGCGGCGACGTTGGCGCCGGGGAATCAGCTGTGTCGTGTGGAGGATGTGCGACGATTGGCTCCCAAGGTAAAAGTGCTGTCGTTCTAATCGTGTGATTGATTGATGGAGGGGCTATGAAAGTGCTTGTGGCGACCGATGGATCGAAATACGGCCGGTGGGCTATTGAATGGGTTGCGAAATTCCCGCTGGTGGTCAAGCCGGTGCTGCGTGTTTTGCATGTGGTGGATGTGGCCAGCCTCCGGGCGCCGTTCATGATTCAACCGGTGGTGGTGGGGACCGAACGATATATCCAGCAAGAAGTGAAACGCATGGAAGCTGCGGCAAAGGCTGCGAAGACGGAGTCGAAGGACTTACTCTCTTCGTTGGGCCTAAGCGGCACGGTCGCTTTGGAGCGAGGCGCGGTGGCGTCGACGATCGCGAAGCATGCCTCGCGAGGGATCGGGTTACTGGCGCTTGGGTCGCGAGGTTTGGACGCGTTGGATCGTTTCATGCTGGGGAGTATCTCGACTCATGCGATTCATCATGCCGCGTGTTCGGTGCTGATTGTGAAAGAGGCGGCTCGTCCGCTCAAGCAGATCGTGCTGGCGATCGATGGGTCAGCGGCATCAGACAAGGCGGTTCGGTTTCTCCTCAGGAATCTGACGCCCCAGCCGAACGGGCCGGAAGAGCAACCGGTGAACATCACTGTGGTACACGCGATGCCCTTCCTCAAATATCCGGAAGTGAGGGAGACGGGGAAGGCGATTGTTCAGCGGTATGCCGACAAGCTGGCCAAGGCCGGGTTTCAAGTTCAAGAGGCTCCGAAGCTTGGCAAGCCGGCCGAGGAGATTCTACAAGCCGCCAAGGCGCATAAGGCGGATCTGATCGTGACCGGGGCCAAGGGGCTCGGCGCCGTCGGGCGGGTCCTGTTGGGGAGCGTGTCGACTCGCGTCGTGCAGCACAGCACCTGCTCTGTTCTGGTCGTCCGCTGAGCGCGGGACAAGGCTGTTCCGCGTTCGATTATGCGCGGTACACGATGTGGACGCGGGAGAGAAATTCTTCGAGCGCGGCGGTTTGGCGCTGAATGGCTGGTTCGTCGCGCCGGCCTGCCGCTAACTCCATCACGCCGCCGATGTCGCTGATGGCGTTGAACCCGTAACCGCCTCCGTCGCCCCGCATGCGATGACCCAGGATGCGAATCGCCTCGAAATCCTTTTCGGTCATGGCGGTCCGCAGCGTCTGAAGATCTTTCTGGCGGTTGGCCAGGAAGGTCGGGATGATGTCCTCCAGATCCGGGTCGATATAGACCGTGATGCGCTCGGGAGAGGCCAGCTTGGGGTTGGTCATGGGCGATGTCCTTGACAGGCTTGTAAGAGTTCGATGAGGGCGGTCTTTTTGACAGGTTTGGTCATGTGGGTATTGCATCCGGCCTCAAAGATCTTGACCGCTTCTTCCTTCAGAGCCAAGGCGGTGAGGGCAATGATGTGTGTGGCCGGCAGATCGTGATCGCGCTCCCACCGGCGAATGGTTTTCGTGGCGGTCAGGCCGTCCATCACAGGCATTTGCATATCCATCAGAATGAGGTCGTAATGACCGTTTTTGAATTTCTCGACAGCGATGGCCCCGTTATCGGCGATATCCAGGCGGTGGCTGGTGCTCTTGAGATAGGAGCGGATCAGCAGCTGATTGTCTGCGGAATCTTCGACCAGTAGCACTCGCAGGGATGTTGTCGGAGTGGTGTGTTCCGGGATGGCGGTGTCGGCCACGGGCACAGGTGTGCCTTTGGTGCGCCCCAGGGCAATGCCGATGGTTTGATACAGATCGGATCGTCGGATCGGTTTGACGAGATAGCCGCCCAATCCAAGATCATAGGTGCGGGCAATGTCGTCGGCCCAGTGGTTGGACGTAAGCATGATGACGGTCAGCGCTTTTCGAATAGGCGAGGAGTTCAACGCTTCGGCCACGGCGAATCCGTCCATGCCGGGCATGCGGCAATCCAGCAGGAGCAGTTCGTACGGCGTGGCAGACTCCGCTGCGCGCCGGAGTTCGACCAGGCCCGTCTGACCGTTCTCCGCCTCGGAGACGGTGGCTCCCCAGGCGCCTAGCGTCTCCCTGAGAATCAGGCGATTGGTGGGGTGGTCATCTACGACTAAGGTATGCACGCCCGACAAGTTGATCTGCGGGATCATCCTATTAACAGGTGGGTTGGAGGCGATGCCAAAGGCGAGCGTGCAATGAAACGTGCTGCCCTGTCCCACCGTACTTTCAGCCCAGATGCGCCCGTTCATCCGTTCCGCTAAGTGTTTGGAAATGGTCAGACCCAATCCGGTCCCTCCGTACTGTCGGGCGGTCGAACTATGGGCTTGCGTGAAGCTTTCGAAGATCTTTGCCAGTTGCTCAGGCGGAATGCCGATTCCAGTATCGGTGACAGAGAAGCGGATCACGCCGGGCGTTGCGGCATCCGGGTCATTTGCGATGCGGACGATCACGGAGCCCTTGTCGGTAAACTTTAAGGCGTTGCCGATCAAATTGATCAGGATCTGGTTGAGCCGATGCGGATCGCCGATCAGCGAGGAGGGGACATCCGGCGCCAGGTGGCAGGCGAGCTCCAAGCCCTTTTCATTCGCGCGCATGGCGAGAATCTCGACGGCTTTGTCGAGGACTTCGTTCAGGTCGAAGTCGATGGATTCGAGTTCCAGGTGGCCTGCTTCGACTTTCGACAAATCGAGAATGTCGTTGATGAGGTTCAGGAGATTGCTGCCGGCCCGTCGAAAGATGCGCAGATACTTTCGTTGCTCCGGGGTCATCTGGGTTTCCCAGAGCAGGTCGGCCATGCCGATAATGGCATTCATAGGGGTGCGGATTTCATGGCTCATGCTGGCGAGAAACTCGCTCTTCGCCTGACTCGCCACTTCGGCGGCGTCTTTGGCGATTCGGAGGGCCTGTTCGACCTCCCGTCGTTCGGCGGCTTCCAGCGCCAGTGTGGCCATTGTGGCGAGGGAGCTGGTGAGGTGCGCTTCGTAGGGTGTCCATTGACGGCGCCCACCGACATGTTCGGCGCAGAGCACGCCAACGACTTGCCCCTTTTGGCGGATCGGGGCATCGAGCATGGCACCGATGCGGAGGGGGCGGAGATAGGTTTCGGCAAAATCGGCCGTGCGTGGATCAGACAGAGCATCGTGGGCGGAGATCGCATGTTCTTCGCCGGCGAGTGCGCGAAAGTAGAGCGGATAGTCCGCGACCGTGAGGCTGGCATCAGGCCGAGTGAGGTGCGTACCGTTCTCATAGAGATCGATCTGGGATATCGCGAGCCGGTTACTATCGAAGAGCCAAATGCCGGCGCGGTTCACCTGCAAGAGGTTTCCACACGCTGCGGTAATGGCCTGGAATGCGGCGGGCAGATCTCCCCTGGTCAGCGAGTCATTATGGGCGAGGGTTTTCAGGGCATCCTGGTATTGCTCCAAGAGCCTGGCGGGAGACGTGCGAGATCGTTTCGGCGTGGCATTCCGTGTGGCCGATGGGGTGGCGCGGGCTCGCCGGCGTGGAGCGGCGGCCGATGGCCTCGTCGATTGTCGTCGAGGAAGATCTGGATGACGTGGCATGCGGCTCTCTCTGAATCAGTTCGGGTGATCTTCTCGACCGAGCCTAGCTGTCGCGGGTGTCTTGTACCAAGGAGAGGAGTCCGGCTGGTTTGACGCGGTTCCGGCCTTCCTGTTTGGCCTGGTAGAGCGCCTGGTCGGCGGCCTTGATTAAGTCGGTCGGCGAGGTGTGGCGATTGGGAACCATGCTGGCATAGCCGACGCTCACGGTAACCAGAGCGTCGTCAGTATGAGAAATTCGCAACTCCTCGACCCGTCGGCGGAGACCTTCGGCGACTTGCGCCGCGCCGTCGATGCCGGTGCCGGGAAGGACGATGACGAATTCATCCCCGCCGTAGCGGGCCACCAGGTCGCCCGGCCGGTTGACGGCTCCCGTGACGGCCGTGGCCACTTGTTTGAGACACTCATCTCCGGCTGTATGACCTTTGCTGTCGTTGTACGTTTTGAATCGATCGATATCGAACATGATGAGCGAGACCGGGATTGAGTCGCGGACGGCGCGCCGCCATTCCTGGTCGAGGAAATCGTCGAACTGACGCCGATTCGTAATGCCGGTGAGGCCGTCCAGGCAGGAGAGCCGGAGCAGCATCTGGTTGGCTTCCTGCAGCTGCCGCATGACTTCGAGAAGCTCTTGTTCGCGCGCGCGGCGTCGGTCGATTTCGTGGACGAGCCGGAGCACCGATCGCACGCGGGTCAGCAGCTCGATCTTATTGACGGGCTTGGCGACGTAATCCATGGCGCCGGCGGCGAACGCGAGTTGGAGTTCTACGGGGTCTGTTTTGACGGTCACCATGATGATGGGCGTATCCCGGAACCGGTCGTTCGCTTTAATCTGGCGACAGGCTTCGATCCCGCTCATGGCCGGCATGAGGATGTCCATGAGAATCAGGTCGACCCTGGCCGTGGCTTGTTTCCCGTTATCCAACCCGATGAGCTTGAAGGCATGAGATGCCGATTCGGCAACGAGAATTTGCTCGTATCCGGCGGCGGAGAGGATCGATTGCAGCAGCAAGCGATCATCGGGAGAATCGTCGACGATGAGAATAGCCATGGGTGTCATGTGCTCGCAGTGAGACGCTTGAGGAACCGTACCAGCTAGTCCGGGTAAACACCAGGATAAAGCTTTTTGACGCAGGGCTGGCAGAGGCCATGGCTGAATTCGGCCTCGGAGTGGTCGCAGAGATATTCTTCCAGTTGCTGCCAGAAGCCTCCGTCGTTGCGTATTTTCTTACAGGAGGCGCAAATCGGAATCAGGCCGCGAAGGACTTTCACTTCTTTGAGTGCCCGCTGCAATTCGTCGTTGCTCCGTTGCAACTCGCTCTCCCGCTCTTTCCGGCAATCCATTTCGTGCTTGAGGGCCAGGGCAGAAGAGACGCGGGCAAGGAGTTCCACGCTGTTCACGGGCTTATTGATGTAGTCCATGGCTCCGGCGGCAAAGGCTTCTTTCAGATTGCTGAGGTCGTTCTTTGCGGTGACCATGATGATCGGGATGTCGCGGAGGTGGCCGGTGCTTTTAATCTGTCGGCAGGCAGAGACGCCGTCGAGTTCCGGCATCAGCACGTCCATGAGGATGAGATCGACCGGCGCGGACAGCGCGGGTCCCTCCAGATTGAGGGCGGCAAACGCGGCTTTGGCGGATTCCGCCGTCAGGATATCTCCGTGCCCCGCCCTGGTCAGGAGCGAGCGCAGGAGCAGATGCTGGTCGGGGGAGTCATCGACAATCAGAATAGCCATAATACGTTCCCTTAACGGACAATTGCGGGAAAAACTGGAGAGGGCATGGACGGTCGATCCTCTCCACGGAATATTTCCTAAGTATAGCAAATGCGAATCGGGAGTCCGAGTGGGGCGAGGAAAGGGTCTATTGGAGCTTCGATTTGACGAGATCGCTGATGACTTTTCCGTCGACGGGTTGTCCGGCCAGGCGGACCATCACCGCTTTCATGACCGTGCCCATGTCTTTCAGCGAGCGCGTGCCTGACTCAGTGATCACGCTTCCGACAAGGTCCGCAAGCTGTTGCGAGGAGAGCGCTTGAGGGAGATAGCCTTCAATGATGGTGATTTCCTGGCGCTCTTTCGCAGCCAGCTCAGGGCGCCGGGCTTTTTCGTACTGCTCGACGGAGTCTCGGCGTTGTTTGATCAAGGTCGTCATGATCTTGCTCATCTCCGCGTCGTCCAGATCCTTCTTGATCTCCATCTCCTTGTTCATGATCGCGGCCTTGACCATCCGGATGACATCCATCCGAAGCTGATCTCTCGATTTCATCGCCAGTTTCAAATCTTCTGTCAGGCGGTCTCGTAACGACATGATCACCTCAATCGTTCATCGGAATCAGTAGCAGGGAGTCAGAATACTCTGGCCCCGTGAGCGAGTCAACGAACGGGGTGTCGTGGCGTTGGATGACATGAAAGCGTAGTATGATGGCGAATGAGAAATGCGGGCGGATTGATGTTGTCGGATCGGCTGGAGGAAAGGGGAGGCTATGAGGAATCGAGTTCGAGCGATGGGAGCCGGAGTAGTTATGGCGAGCATGCTTCTCGGTTTTGGCGGATGTGCGAGCGAGGCGCCGAAGTCGACCTCTACGATGACGCCGGAGCAGGTGCGCGGTCATGCCGACAAGGCTTTCGAGAAATTGAAGCTGGAAGAACAGGGGCGCTCGGCCGATCCCGCAATGCCGCGCTAGCGGGAGGATCTGTCCGGCCGTCGAAAGACGAATGTGCCCAAGGGTTTGATCAGAGGGAGTTCCAGAAACAATCGCGCAGGAGTCTGCTGCTCGACGCTCCGCGGCTCGTGAAACGTTCGGAGCAAGGCCAGAGAGATGACGAGTCGCAGGCCTCCTGAGAGGAAGAAGATAAACGGAAGATTAGACACGGGGTCGATATAAAGGGAGCCGATGCGAAGATCTCCCGGCACTCTGCCGATGAGCCAACTGCCGACAAGCGTGCCCATGGCCCATCCGATCGCATTCACGGCGCTCGAGACTGCAACCGCTTTCGCCCGATCCGCCGGACGCACGGCATCGAAGACGTAGTTGCTCAGTCCGAGCGACAGTCCCGCCCAGACGACCCCTCCAAAGAAATTCACGAGCACCAGGAACAGCCAGGTCGTGCTGATCAGATACAGCATGGGGAGAAACGTCACCAGCAATCCGGTAAAGGTGAGTAGTACCTTGTTTCCAAAACGGTCCCCGAATTCGCCCCAGCCTGGGAGGGTCACAAACTGGCCGACAATGGCGGCAGCCGCCCAGGTGCCGTAGGCCCAATACGAGAGGTGCAAGTCCTGCAGCATATAGATCACGAAGAATGGGCCGGAGATCAAAACGGCGAGGTGCATCAGGCTTGAAAAGAGAAGGAAGCGGCGGAAGTCTTTTGTCGTGCCGGTGCGGAGAAAGGCAAGAAAGCCACGGCTTGCCGGTTCCTCGTGTTGGATCGGGAGATCGGTGACCTGGGCCAGCGAGAGTGCGGATAGGCTGCGGAATATCCCGGCGATCAGGAAGAGCGAGGTGAACCCGATCCAGAGGCGGTCGTAGCGCTCGAAGAGACTGAGGAGTGCGCCGCCCAGACAAAGCGCCGCAAAACTCGTGATGGCCATGAGTTGCGAGCGTCTCGCAAAATAGGCTCCCCGTTCGTTAGCGCTGAGCAGATCGGTGATCAGGCTCGTCCAGGCGGGAGAGGTGAAATGGGTCGAGCCGAAGTAGAGAGCTGCTCCGGCGACGATCAGCCACGGCCCCCACTGTGGGAAGAGAAGCGGGAGCGCCAGAATAGGCAGCCAGGCGATAGACTGTCCGATGATGCCCCAGAGCACGTGGGCCTTGCGATGGGGAAACCAATGCGACACCTTCACCGATACGAATTGGGCCCAAGCGCCGAACAGCTGCGGGAGCGCGGAAAGCAGACTTAACTGAAACGGGGTGGCGTGGAGCATGAGCGCAAAGGCCGAAAGATAGTGCTCGCCGGCCCCCTGTGTCGTGGCCTGAAAGATGCCGTCGCGCAGACCGAATCGCCGTCCGGATTCATGCGCGGCGGCTGTTTCGGCGGATTTTTGAGTTGTGGCAGCGAGGATGGCTGAATTCATTCGGTTATGTTCACAGGGAAGTATGACCGTCATGGCACTCTACCACAGGACGTGACCAATCGATTTCTCCATCGGTCGAGGCGAGTGTACGGTTGACCCCTGTTGCTGACTCCCGATACCATGAGTGCGAGGATGAGGACAATGAGAACTCTATGGCTCGAACCCTGCGGGAATCGATGGCGTACTCTGGGTACGGTATCTCCGGTGGGGTGCTGCTTCTTGGCAGTGAGCCTCTGGGTTTCTCCGGCACACGGGAAAGACTTGATGCCCCAGAAGGAACAGGAAACGACGGAGTTCGGATCCACGCAGAGTCCTTCGTTCGACGACCAGAAAGCGGGCATTCCTCAGTCGCTATTTACCTGGATCAAGCTGGCCAAGGGGTACGAAGTCGAGTGGGATACCTTCGGCAGGAAGGGCTGGTATACGCAGGATCCTCGATTAAAGCCGGTGGATCCCACCTCGGTGTTCCCGCCGGACGCGGCGGCCGTCTACGTCGTCTTTGAATCGGCCCCTCTGGAAGACCCCACACAGTTCGGCGCACAGTGGTTTCTTGAAGGGGAGGGTGGCACCCTGCCAGCCAAGCCGTTCGGGCAGGATATTCTGGAGTTACCTGGCTATGAACGGTATGGGTTTCTTGAGCTGAAGCGACCGGGGGAGCGTTGGCCGGTGGGAGCGTATGTGGTCAAGCTCTACATTGCTCCGCATGGCCAACAGTCGTTTCATGCGGTGAATCAGGTGGGGACGCTGCGGTTTACGATTACCGACAAGATGCTCCTCCCCCCTCAGCCGGCGCGCTGATTCCTATCAATCCACACATGAGTTCATGACGAGACTACGAAGGAGTACTTGCCACGATGGGAGAACGCGTGAAGGTGTCCGATCTAGAGAAGCTGACCTTGCTTTATGAGCGATTTCGGGATGTTTGTCTGGTCGAAAAGGAAGTCTGGAAAGAGATCTTCATGCCGAGGGATATTACGCAGGGAGGGCCTGTCCGGACCAACGTTCAGGATCGCTACGACGTCGAGATCAACGACATCGCCATCGAAGATACGCTGGAGGCGAACATCCCTCTAGGCAAGGCTGCGCTTGAGGCGGCGATCCAGGAGTATCGGCAGCACATCACCTTCTATCGCAGGGCGTGACGCCGCTACTGAGCGGCGAGCAGGCGCTCTATTTCCTTAACGATCTCCGGCGATGACGGCTTCATCGTCCTTCCCGCTCAGCCTGCACATTCGGTATCGCCAAGAGGAGCCCACCCATGAGCATCATCAGAGATGCGGCAGTGATGAGTGTGTTCATCATGGGCTCCTTCTTCTTAGAGCTGTTCCAGTGCCGCGACCCGCTCTTCGATCGGCGGGTGTGTGGCAAGGAGATGCATGAACCCGGAGCTGTTGCCGGAAATCTTCATCGTCGCCAGGGCATCCTGACCGCTGGGTTGAAACTGGGTACGGCTGACCCACCGGTCGATGCCTCGCAAGGCTCCGATCATCGATTCTTTTCCGTAAACCTTGGCGGAAAAGGCATCTGCGGCAAACTCACGGCGGCGCGAGTGCCAGCTCACGACGATCATCGCGAGGAACGAGAGCACCACTTGCAAGACGATGTAGACCACCAGGGCCAGGATCGGATTGCCGGCGGAGCTGCCTTCATCCCGGTCCTGGCCCGAAGGTTGCCCGACGATCGACGAAAGGAAATTGCTGATATAGTGGACGAACGTATTCATCAAGCCCGCCAGCACCGTCGTTGTGAACATGTCGCCGTTGTAGACATGCCCCATCTCATGTGCCAGGACGGCCTTGACCTCATCCTCCTTTAAGTTTTGCAGGAGTCCGGTCGATACCGCCACCATTGAATTGTTCTTGCTGGGGCCGGTGGCGAAAGCGTTGGGGTCGGGGGACTGATAGACCCAGACTTCCGGCATCGTGATGCCCAGCCGTTGGGCAATCTCCTGAACCGACCCATAGATCACATGTTCTGCCTGCGACCGGGGTTGGGCGATCTGCTCACAGTCGAGCATTGCGCGGGCCATCTGCTTCGAGAAGGCCAAGCTGATGAAAGCGCCGCCGAAACCGATCACCAAGGACCAGACGAGCAGTTGCTGGCTGAACACCCCGCGCACATCGATGCCGAATGCCGGGAGTACCGTATTGACCAACAGGTTGGCCGTGAACGAGAGCGTGAGATAGATTAAGAAGTTCGCAATTAAGAAGAGCCCAATGCCCTTAAGCCACTTCATCGATATCCTCCTTCGAGACAGAAACTCGCTGTCAGTAGGGGGCGAGTGATTAGGTTGCCATGATTATACACAAACCGCTCGCTTGAAATGCAGCGCCGATATTTTGGCGTTGTGAAAGTGGTAGATAATGCTCGATCGGCAAAGGTCAAGACGCCGGAAGCTCCTGAATGTGCGGGGGAAAGTTGACCCCTTTGGCGTGATCCTGTTAGAAGGGTCTCATCGCGGAGGTGCACATGGGAACGTGTAGGCTGATCGGTGCGTTTGGATTGATGATCGCCTTGCAGATTGCGGTTGCCCAGGCGGCGGATGTTGCCCAGCCGGTTCCGCCCTTTGTAATTCCTATGGCGACTGATGGGGTTCAGCGCGCCACAATCACCCTCGACAGTTATTCCTATACTCCGAAGCATCTGATCGTTGAAGCGGGGAAGCCGGTGGAATTGACCTTGACGAGCGTGACCACGATTACGCCGCACAACTTCATCATCAAGGAGCTCTCCGTCGAGCAGGACGTATCGGCCGGGAAAACCGTCGTCGTCAAGTTTACGCCGACACAGACGGGGACGTTTTCTATCTATTGCGACAAGCGTCTCTGGCCCCTGCCCAGCCATCGCGACAAAGGGATGGAAGGGAAGTTGGAAGTGAAGTAGCAGGTTGGCCACGAGTACGAATCCCTCCAAGTCTGCGCTGCTTCGCGACCTGCTCAAGCAAGTGTCCCGTCTGTTCTATACTACGTTGGTCGTAGTTCCGGCAGATGTACGGGATCAGATCGGCTTGGGCTACTTGTTTGCCCGTGCAGCCGACACAATCGCCGATACGGATCTGATTGATCGTGCGCGGCGTCTCGAGTATCTCAGTCAGTTGAAAGCGCAGTTTGTGAGTGACCAGATCTCATGGTCGCAGATTCGTGACATCCAGCAGGCGATGGGCCCGCTCCAGCAGGATTCATCCGAGCGTGTGCTCCTTGAACGGTTGGAAGACTGTTTCCGACTGTTCCAAGAGTGTTTGTCGGAAGACCGGCGTCGTGTGCAGCGGCTCATGACGACGCTGACGCAGGGGATGGAGATGGACCTCAGCCGCTTCCCCGGGCAGTCGGTCGACGATCTTACGGCGTTGAAGACCATCGACGATCTGGATCGGTACACCTATTACGTGGCCGGTTGCGTCGGCGAGTTCTGGACCGATCTCATGTGCGCCCATCGTCAGTCGCTGGCATCGTGGGATGTGCGGCATATGTCGGATGTGGGGGTGCGGTTCGGGAAAGGACTGCAGCTCACGAACATCGTGAAAGATGTCGCGCACGATCTGCAGAAGGGGCGCTGCTACATTCCGGAGACGATGTTAGCTGAGGCGGGGCTGACGCCGCGTGACCTGCTGGATCAAACTAACTCGTCACGGTTCCGGCCAGTCTTGAGCAAGCTGGTCCGCATGGCCACAGAGCATCTGGATCAGGGTTGGATGTATACGATGGCGATTCCACGATATGAAACTCGTTTGCGGTTGTCTTGCATGTGGCCGATTCTGTCTGCAGGCGAGTCGCTGAAGCTGATCATGAATTCGCCCGATCTCTTAAACCCCGCCGTGAAAGTGAAAATTCCGCGCAGCAAGGTCTATCAGATCCTGGCGCTGACCACCTTCACCGGCGCCTGCGGCTATGTCGGGACGGCCTATTGGGGACGGCTCCGGAAGCAGATTGCGTGAGATAAGCTTGTCGCTCGGTTTGCCGCTGGTTCGGGAAGTTGTGGCCTGGATTGGCGCGCATTTACAACAGAACCCGCGATGGGCTAGGCTACGTCTCCTATGCAAATCTACAGGGTGCGCGGATGAGCGAGGAATGTGTCACAGAGGCAGTGCCGGGGCTGGGCGATCTCGCCCGGCGCTTCAGTATTCGAATGATCCTCCAGTTCGGGTCGACGATCACAGGAACAACCCACGCCCGTAGCGATCTGGACCTGGCGGTTCAACTCGATAGCTCCAACGTGTCGTTGCAGACCGTCCTGGAAATTCAAGAGGCCTTGCAGGCCCAGTTTCCTGGGCGCGAGGTCGATCTGGCGATCCTCAACCGGGCGGACCCACTCTTCCTGAAGAAAATTGTTGAGTCCTGCCATATGCTCTTCGGCACACCCCAGGCCCTTGCCCGCCTGCGTCTCTATGCGTTCAAAGCGTATCAAGACTTTCGACCTTACCTGGAACTGGAACGACAGTCTGTCGTTCGGCGGCTGGCAGCCCTGGCGGCGGAGCCTTCACGCCCATGATCGATCGCCCGCTCATCACCAGAAAGATGAGCCTCATTCTTGAGGACCTGGCTGCGATGACTCGGTTGTCCCACCTGTCTCGCGAGCAATACCTAAAAGACTCCATCAACGAAGCCTTGGCCGAGCGGTATCTCGAACGAGCCATCGGCCGCATGATCGACGTCAATTTTCATCTGGTCACCGAGTCAGGCCATGCGCCGCCCAAAGACTATCACGAATCTTTCGTGCTCCTCGGAACGCTCGGCGTCATGACGGCCGATCTTGCCAAAGAGATGGCCATGGCCGCCGGCCTCCGCAACAGGATCGTGCATGAATACGATGACATCGATCCTGAGCGAGTGTATGAGGCGTTGCCTGTCGCGGTCCGCCGGATTCCCGTGTATTTGGACCACATTCAGCGCTTCATTGAGAGATTGCCGCAGGGGTGACGAGTCGATGACCTGCCGCGACGAATCGCTGAAGCTCGTCACAAATTCGCCCAACCTCTTGAACCCCGCCGTGAAAGTGAAAATTCCGCGCAGCAAGGTCTATCAGATCCTGGCGCTGACCACCTTCACCGGCGCCTGCGGCTATGTCGGGACGGTCTATTGGGGCAGGTTGAGGAAGCAGATTGTCTGAGCCGGCAGCTGAAATAATGGAGAATTGGATCGGATTGTTCGATCGTCGAGAGATGGCCGATTAGGCAGAGATGCGTTCCCATTCCCCGGCACGAGCGGCAAAGGCGTCTCGGTAGGCGGGCCAATCGTGCAATGTGGCGGGATCAAAGTCCGCTCCATTCGGCCACACGAGCGTTTTCACTTCTGAGTCGACGGAGACTTGGTTGAATAGCTTCTCATCGAGGAGCGGGCCGTACAGTTCGCCAGCCAGGACAGGTTTGAAGTCGATAACCTGTTCCACCTCGTCCGTGAATTGGACGCGTAGCGTGTAAGGTCCCACGACCTCAACGGCTCGAACTTGATAAATAGGATGATTCATGATTGTTCTACGTTAATGGAGCAATGGGCAATGCTTTGTGGCCGGTTTGCAGTCGGTCCCAATCGGCGACCAGTTCTGCTTGATGCAATTCAGCCCACGCCTCGACTAACCGCTGCTGGCGTTTCGGCAATGACCCAGCTAACATTTAGGGGTGGCCTGGTTTGGTCCCCAACTGCGCGCATCGAGCGACCACCGCTTTATCGTGGGGGCTCTGCGAGCAACGGGAACTTACCAGGTTACCCCGTCTTCTTTTGCGGCTCCAGGATCTTTTCACCCTTTTTGAACACCGCAAAGATCGCTTGGGATGGGCAGGCGTCTAGGCAAAGACGGCAGCTTTCCAAGCAGCGGGAGGGATCGAACTTATAGGGAGGCGTCGAGAGCCACGCGCTGGTCGGGCAGATGGGAATGCAGATGCTGTTGTGCAGACAACGGTCTGGATGGCGGACCAGGTGATCGCGAATGACCATCATAGGCTTCACTCCTTCAAAGAGACCTTGGGAGAAGATCTCAAACATGTTTTTGTCGGGAAGACTGCTCACTTCCACTCCTTTGATGAGTGCCTTCAACCGGTCATTCAATTTTGGAATTTGCCGTCGTGTGTGAAGCGTAAAGCATCAGAATTTCTGTGGCGAGATACGCTTCACGAGGTGCGCTTCACATTCTCAAGCGGCGCGAGTTTCACCGGAGCCGGGTGATCGGGCATGAGCAGCCGGTCCACAATCTCGCCCTTCATCACGTGGCGTTCCATGATTTCCTTCACGTCGGTTTCCGACTTGACGGTATACCAGACGCCTTCCGGGTAGATCACCACACTGGGTCCTTCGGCGCAACGATCCAGGCAGCCGGACTTGTTCGCGCGGACGGTGCTTTTCAAATCCAGCCGTTTCGTTTCCTGCTTGAAGACGTCGTGCAATGCTTGTGAACCGAGCTTTGAACAGCTGCCGCGCGGATCATCTGCGGATCGCTGGTTGGTGCAGACGAAGATATGACGTTTGAATCCAGGCATGGGTGGCGTCCTATGCGGGCATGGTGGCGGTGTTGAGTCGTTCCATCAGCAGCTGGACCTCTGCAACATTGAGAAACGGAGATTGGCCGGGCTGGGCATCCAGGATTGTGCGGATTTCACGCAATCGCAGGAACGCGCGACGAAACTCTTCGCCTTTGGCCAGTTCCGAGGTTTGAGCGACAGAGAGCTTCTCGTATTCCATTCGAATATCGCGGAAGTCCCGCTGCAGGGTCTTATGCATGGAACAGGTTTCGCAGTACCACTTCGGACTTTGGTCGGAAGAGGGCGACAGCCGATCGTAGGGGCGACCGAACAAATCCTTTCCCAGTGAATACTTGATCACCGGGCCGGCAGTAGCCTGACAGGCATGACATGATCCGGTCGACAGGTCCATTGCGTGCCTCCTCGATAAGATGAACGGGAACATATTCAATGGCGCGCGCATCTTACACCAGGGGTTTTTGGACTGTCTAGCCGCGCAAGAGGCTCTGCTATAGTTTGATGAGGAATCGGAGGATTTGTATGGGAAGCCACATGTGGAAGGCCGTGAGTGCAATCGTGGTCGGGGTGATGATGAGTCCTGCTATCACGGCAGCCGATATGTGGAAATGTACGCAGCCGGATGGGAGCGTGGTGTTCAGCGACGGGGGCGGAACTGAGTGTCGTGAGATGAATGCCTTACCTGAGTTGCAGTCGGTAAGAACCTCGGCAGCCCGGATTCCCCTCGCGCCGCAGCCGAAGATCGAAAGCGTGACTCCGGTTCTTCCGAAGAAGGTCACGCAGCCGTTGTCATCGAGTCATTTTGTGGCGACTTCCCGGATGGTCCCCAATCTGTACTACAAACAATATTCGCGTAAGGGGTGGAGTCGGCCCAATAAGGGGGATGTTGCATTGGTTCAGATTGATGTAAGTTTCTGGCCGTCCGGTAACGGTCCATATCTGGAGACAGATCACCATTTCAAGAATACGCCCAGACAGGCATTTGCAACGGCTGTCCTGGCTGCTGCGAAAGCGGTGCAGTATGACCCTCGTTTTCTCAATGTTCGGCTGAGTATGCCGGTAGGATCAATTCTTCATCGAGGAGACTTGATCGATGGGCCCAGTGCCGGTGGGGTTCAGGCTGTTGCGGTGGCGGCAGCAATATTGGGGGATCCTATACGGACAGACGTATGCATGTCGGGAACCATCGATTCAAATATGGTTGTCGGCCCTGTTGGTGGGTTAGAGGACAAGATTGACGGGTGCCATATCATTCCGAGTTTCCATGAGATGCTCTTGCCCGCCGGACAAAACACATTTGCTATTACCGATAAAGGAATGGCACGATCCATCAAAGTGACTGAGGTTGGGACCCTGGCAGAAGCGTATGAGATCATGACGGGCCGCCCTCTGAGACCTGCCAATTAGGATCGTACATGATTATCGGCGTTCCCAAGGAAATCAAAGATCACGAGTATCGCGTGAGCCTGACACCGGATGGGGCTGCTGCGCTGTGCAAGGCCGGGCATTCGGTATGGGTGGAGCCGTCGGCAGGGGCGGGGAGTGGCTTCACCGATGATGAGTATCGACGGGCCGGTGCGATGATCGCCTCGTCCAAAACTGAGGTGTTTGAAAAGGCCGGCCTGATCGCCAAGGTCAAGGAGCCGCTCCTATCTGAGTGTTCGCTGTTTCATCCCGGGCAGGTTCTCTTTACCTATCTTCATCTCGCCGCCCTTCCCGATCTCACGAAAGCCCTATTAGATAAGAAGATCACCGCCATTGCCTATGAAACGACCGTGGCCCGCGACGGCAGTCTCCCGATGCTGAAGCCGATGAGCGAAATCGCCGGGCGCATGTCGGTTCAGGTGGGGGCCCACTATTTGGAAAAGCTTCAGGGCGGACGCGGGGTGTTGTTGGCCGGTGTGCCCGGTGTCGAGCCGGGGAAGGTGGTGGTGCTTGGCGCCGGCGTGGTCGGGGCTTCCGCCACGCGGATTGCGGTTGGGCTGGGCGCGCAGGTGACCGTGATCAATTTGGATGTGGATCGGCTGCGCTATCTGGATGACTTGTATCAGGGGCGGATTATCACGCGCGCGGTGGATGAAGCTGCGGTCGAGCAGGCGGTGCGCGAAGCGGACCTGGTGATCGGCGCGGTGCTTGTTCCGGGAGCCAAAGCGCCCAAGCTGGTCTCGCGCGCCCTGGTCTCACGGATGAAGCCGGGGGCGGTCGTGGTGGATGTCTCAGTCGATCAAGGCGGTTGTTTCGAGACGACGAAGGCCACGACCCATTCAGATCCTGTCTATCTCGTCGATGGCGTGCTGCACTACTGTGTGGTCAACATGCCGGGCATCGTTCCACGGACGTCCACGTTCGCGCTCACGAATGCCACGTTGCCGTATCTCTTTCGCCTGGCCTCAGAAGGGGTCGATCGGGCCATTCAATCCGATTCAGGTTTAGCGAAAGGTGTCAACATAAAAAACGGCCAAGTGACCTGCCCCGGAGTGGCTGAAGCGCATGGCTTGCGTTTTACCCCCGTCTTGTAAGACAATCCGGTTCCTGTTTTTGTGAGTCGCCTTGTCGGGGCGTAGCGCAGCCCGGTAGCGCACTGCGTTCGGGACGCAGGGGTCGAAGGTTCAAATCCTTTCGCCCCGACCAAGCCACTCTCTTCCACCCAACCCGGAGCCTCTTCCTTCAGCGGGGCGACGGGAATCCCCCAGGCGATCTGTTCTGATCTTTCCGCGCTTCGTTGCGGATCGCAGGATCAGGCGGTCACCCTATTCGTACTCGACGTTGGCTCATCCAATAGTTTCTTCCGTTGGGCCCGCGTAGATTTGCAAAACGCGTGACGGGTTTCGGGAGGTGTGAGAGTATTCCAACGTGTCAGGCAATCCGGCGTGGCTCGCATGACTGATTCAAGGGCGATATCTCCGGTACGCGCGCACATTCTTGTGAGCGGTCGCGTGCAGGGTGTCGGGTATCGGGCATTTGCGGCTCGAATGGCCGCACAGCGCAAGCTGGTCGGCGGTGTGCGCAACCTCGACGACGGCCGGGTCGAGCTGGATGTCGAAGGGCCGCGCGAGACGATCGAAGGGCTTCTCACAGAGCTTGGGGTCGGGCCTCCGGCCGCACGAGTCACGGCGGTGACGGTGGAGTGGAATCCGGGAACCGAACGTTTTACCGAGTTTCAAATATGGCGCTAGCGAACCATCTCAGAGGATGCCGACCGATATGAGCCGACAGGACGAGGAGCGTCAGGACATGAGTGAAGCCCGACGACAGTCGGCTGATGACGTCGAGGAAACTGAAGCGGACAGTCTGCCCGACCGCGAGGAAAAGCCCTCGAACCGGTCTGAAGGACTCGATACGCTCAAGAGCTATCTGCGCGAAGTGCGTCGTTCGACCTTGCTCAATTTCAAACAGGAGCAGGAATTAGGCAAGCGTGTGCAGGCCGGCGATGAGCAGGCGCGGCAGATCATGATCGAGTCCAATCTTCGCCTGGTGATCAGCATCGGCAAGCGCTACCTCAATCGAGGTTTCCCTTTTTCCGACATCGTCGAGGAAGGAAATCTTGGACTGATCAAAGCGGTCGAGAAGTTCAACTATAAGCGCGGGTTCCGCTTCAGCACCTACGCCTCCTGGTGGATTCGCCAATACATCGAACGGGCCATCATCAATCAAGGCAAGCTGGTGCGTCTGCCGGTCCATGTGGTCGAGCGGCTGAACCGGTATATGGGGAAGGTCGAGCAGTTGGTGCAGGAGCTCGGCCGGGAGCCGATGGCGCACGAAGTGGCAAAGAAGATGAAGACTAACGAGGAGGAGATCCTCGATCTGAAGCAGTTGACCCGGACGACCTGTTCGCTGGATAGCCCCATTAACGATCGCACGGATACCTTCTTGCGCGATGTCATCGAGGATCCGATGTGCCTGTCTCCCGACGACACTGCAGATGGAGTCAGGCGTCGTACGGAACTGATGAGTTGGGTCAAGGAGTTGCCTGAGAAAGAGCAAACTGTTATTGTGTCACGGTTTGGGCTCGACGGTGATGAGTCTAAGACGCTGGAAGAAATCGGCCGGGAGATGGGCTTGACCCGTGAGCGGGTCCGCCAGATCGAAACAACGGCATTAGTCCGGCTTCGGGGCACCATCGAACGAAAGACCATGACGCAGGCCGACCTGCTCTAATTCCGGAGACCGCCATCAATTATCAAGCCCTCATCCGTGAAGTGCCGGATTTCCCCAAGCCCGGTATCCTCTTTTACGACATTACGACATTGCTGAAGGACGCCGCGGCTTTTCGCAAGCTGACCGACGACCTCGCGACTCGATACCAAGATTCAAGGATTGATAAGATCGTAGGTATCGAGTCGCGAGGGTTTATCCTTGGAGGCGTGTTGGCCGGTCGGCTGGGCGCCGGGTTTGTGCCGGTTCGCAAACCGGGGAAATTGCCGGCCGATCGCTTCGAGGTGAAGTACAGTCTTGAATATGGATCGAACACCTTGGCGATCCATCGGGATGCCGTCGGATCGGGCGAGCGTGTCTTGATCGTAGACGATCTCCTTGCCACGGGAGGCACGGCCGAGGCGACGGTCAGTCTGGTTCGCCAACTCGGCGGAGAAGTGGTGGGATTGGATTTTCTGGTTGAGCTACAGGGGCTCAAGGGAAGAGAAAAACTCGCCGGGTATGCGGTGCATTCGACGATCCTCTATTCCTAGGGTTCTCCTGGTTCGTGACCACTAGCCCTTGTCAAAGCCTACATGCCGTGATATAGATGCCGGACTTTTTTTGGGGGGCTCTCTACCCAAGGAGCATTATTTTATGGCAACTAAAGTGCCTGCAAAGAAAAAAACCGACGTGAAAAAGACCAAGCCGGCGCCTCCCGCTGCTTCCAAGAAATCTGCTCCTGCCGCCGCAGTGACGGCGAAGGCCGTTCCTGCGCAGATCGTCGTCGAGGCGACGCGTCCGAAGGAATCTGCCAAAGATCGCGACGCACGTGAGCGCCGCCAAGAAACCTTGCACCAGATGTTGATGGGCAAGCGCCAAGAGATCATTCGCGAGATCGAAGGCAATCTTGGACAGTCATTGACGGAAGATCAGCAGCGTCGGCTGGAGTCTGCCCGCGATGTCGGTGACCAGGCGTTGATGGATCTTGATCGCGAACTCGGTATCTCTCTCATGGAGATGCGCAATCGCCGTCGGCAAGCCATCGATGAATCGCTCAATCGCTTGCGTGACGGCACCTATGGCATGTGCGCCGAGTGTGGTATAGAGATCAGCGAGAAGCGACTGCAGGCCGTGCCCTTCGCCAAGCTCTGCGTTGAGTGTCAATCCAAAGCTGAGTTGCTGGAAAAGATTGAGAAGGAGGAAGATCGCGATTGATCGTGTTCTTCTTCCTGCGTCCCGTCATGTCCTGAGTCGCGCTTTTCTTTCCGCCCGATGCTGGGTGAAACTTGCATGCCGGGCTTGATATTTCTGGCGTCCCCTCTCTCCATGCCTCATGACGCAACACCCCAGCGCCGTGCCGTGGTCCTCCTGAGTGGAGGCCTGGATTCGACGGTCACGACCGCAGTGGCCAAGCAAGAGGGGTGCGAACTCTTTTTGTTGACCATTGCCTATCGTCAACGACACATGGTTGAAGTCGAGCAAGCCAAACAGGTGGCTGTCGCGTTAGGCGTCCACAACCATCTGGTCGTGGAGGTGGATCTCCGCGCGTTGGGGGGATCCGCGCTGACCGGAGAGCTGGTCGTTCCAAAGGATCGCCGGGAGCAGCAGCGGACGCAGGGCATTCCGGTCACCTATGTCCCTGCCAGAAACCTGATTTTCCTATCGTTGGCGGCGGCCCATGCCGAAGTCGTGGGAGCGTCGGTCATTTATTTCGGGGCCAACGTGCTGGATTATTCCGGCTATCCCGATTGCCGCCCTGAGTTTATCCGGGCATTCGAGCAGGCCGTCGCGGTCGGCACGAAGAGCGGCGTCGAGGGGACGCGCCTGGAGGTCCGCGCTCCATTGTTAAGGCTGTCCAAGGCGGAAATTATTCAATTGGGCATGAAGCTGCAAGCGCCGCTCCATCTGACGCATAGCTGCTACGATCCGATCGGGTCGCTGGCCTGTGGACGGTGTGACAGCTGTCTCATTCGCCGCCAGGGATTTGCCGGCGCGGGAGTTGAGGATCCGGTCGCGTATGCGGTACTCTGACAAAACGTGAAGTGTGACGCGTGATGCGTAACGGAAAGTGAGCTTCGCATGTCGCCCGAAGAATTTTTCATGTATCTGACCATCGGGTTGATCGTCCTCGTGCCGGTCGGCGCGCGGGTCTATCGTCGCATGACGCTGGCGAAGACGCAGGCCATGTTGCAAGAGCAGTTCGGGCAGCCGCGGATACCACCCGATCAATCCTCTCCTAAGGGGTAATCTCTCGATGAAGATCTCACGTATGTGTGGCCTGGCGGGTATTGTGTTTCTCGTGGGAGCGGCTCCGGCTTGCAGCCAAGGTGAGTCGGCTCCGAAGGCGGCGGTGAGTGTCGCGGTTCCCGCTGATCTGCAGGCCGGAGAGGGAAAGTTCAAAGCTCATTGCTCAGCCTGCCATGGCGCGGGTGGAGTCGGCACCAACCAGGGGCCACCGCTCGTCCATAAAATCTACGAGCCCAATCATCATGGCGATGCCGCCTTTCAGCGGGCCGCGGCAAGCGGGGTCAAGGCGCACCACTGGGAGTTTGGCAACATGCCGAAGATCGATGCCGTCACACCCGAAGATGTGGATCAGATCATCAAGTATGTGCGGTGGTTGCAGAAGGAAGCCGGCATCTTCTAATTCCCTCCGGAAATCAGCCCCCTGACATCAGATTTTTCCACCGTCCCGCTCGGTTTCGCGCTCACGCGATGCTGGAGCCGTCGTTTGACATTCCGTTAAAGCGCTTCGTATGGTAACTCCATGAGATTGGTTCGCGGCTGATAGGCGCCGGCTATTCACCCATCATCGTCTTGCACCGTCTTGCATGAAGACGAGGCTAACCGAGGAGGAGCGTATGAGGAGAGACGCGAGCAGCCTGTGTGGAATCGTGTTGGCGTTCGGATTGACGGCCTTGGGAACCGGGTGTGTGGCGATTGAGGCGGGGCATGAAGGTGTGTTGGTCGAACAACCGTTCTTCTTTGGCCACGGCGGTGTCGATCCGGTGCCCACCAAGACGGGACGCGTGATGGTCGCCCCGACGACCAAAGTGGTGGATGTCGATATCCGTCCGATTCAGTACTCCGAGCATTTCGATATCATCTCGGCAGAGAACGCGCCGGTCTCGTTCGATGCCTTCCTGATTGCCAACGTCATCGAAGGGAAATCGCC
>CAZWOX010000013.1:0-77034 GCA_964635345.1 uncultured Nitrospira sp. | reverse complement strand
CGGCCGACAAGGTTTTTTTCTGCCTCCCACCCAATTCCTATCTCTGTTTTAGGGCAACGCGACACCGTGGTTTGACAGCTCTCCGGACGGGGGTTAGAATTTGCGCGTCAACCAAGCTTCGCATCGGACGTTGTGTCTCGCATCTGAGGAGGAACTCACCAATGCGTCTCTCTGTGATGTTGTTGATCAGCTGCTTGGCTCTGACCGCCTGTAGCTCCAGCAATCCCTATCTGGAAGCCTCGCTCAAACCGGCAGAACTCCAAGGGAAAGACAAAGCCTGGTTTGAGAAAAACTGGGGCACCCCGGATGGCAAAGCGTCTCGTTTCTTCGGCGGCGAAACCTGGACGTACTACCGCATAGCCGGCGGAAAATCCGGCCCCCCTCTGTTTAATTTCTCACCGAACCAATGTCAGATCCTACTGAAGTTCGACAAGGAAGAAAAGTTGTCGGATTACAGCTACTCAGGCTGCTAGCTCGTTCGCTGTTCATGAAACTTCTCCGCGCATTCCTGGCTGCAAAAGCACTTGGTCTCGCTTCCGACTTGAAGAACGACTGCAATTTTTCTTGGGACAAACACCCCACAGACCGGATCTTGGACCATCTGATCTCCATCGAGTGGTGGCCCTGCCGGTCTACCGGCCAGCTTGGAATTGCGATAGGCGCTCTTCAAGAGCACGAATAATACGACAAGCAAGCACAAAATCAGAAATAATCTATACATTGTAGGTACTAGCCAAACCAACCACAATCCTATGTAACCACCGCAAGGCTGTCAAGGTCGCCAGCCCTGGCGCAGCTTGATTCTTTGCATAGGAAGGGCCAAATGACCTAGGTTTCTGCTGGCCAAAAGGGACTCTTGCCCGCTGCATCCAGTACTTCAGAAGGATATGCATCCATTTCTGTAAATGTTACAGTCCGCCCATGAAGACATGCGATAAATGCCGCGGATCAATGTTGCCGGAGCGGGCGGTGGATTTGGACGCAGGACTTGCGATCACAGTGTTTGCGTGCTTAAACTGTGGTCGGAGAAAAGCAGCGGACCAGGAACCACGGCCCATCACGGCAAGACATTGACCGTCTATGGCAGAACCAAAACCACTCACCTACGATGAGCAGAAAGCTGCTGAGGCGGCTTTTATGGGGGCTCCTTCGAATCCGAAATGGACCGAGGCGGCTCAGTTGCTCTACATCAGGCTTTCGGCGACGATCCAGACTCGCTCGAAAGAAACGATCGGTACGTCAACTGGAGCCGCGATTCATGGCGGGGACACGTCTCGTCGATGAAGCCCGCTGTGACTAAGTTGGCTGCCGCTCCCCGGACGGCCGTCCTGTGCTGCCCCTCCTGCTATCGCATGATCAGCTATACACGCGACCAACTCGTCGTTTCTTGCGATGCCTGCGGCCACAGTTTCCTGCAATCTCCCCCTTCGTCGAACTAGCTCGGGTTTCCCCGACACAAATTGCCGGTCTCCGTGAAGGCACTCCTCCTCTGCAACAGCATCGCCCACACCGTTCATCCGGATCAGGCTGCGCAGGGACAATAAGAAAACGCAATGACGTTGGGGAGACACCGTAAGAAGGCCGCGTACCGACACCGACTCAGAACAGAGTCACTTCAGACCCAACACATCCATCATGTCATAGAGGCCCGGCGGCTGGCGCACCACCCATCGCGCCGCGCGCAACGCGCCGCGCGCAAAGGTGTCACGGCTGCTGGCACGGTGTGTCACCTCGATGCGCTCACCCATCCCACCGAAGAGAATGGTGTGATCTCCCACAATATCGCCGGCCCTGATGGTCTGAATGCCGATTTCCTGTTTCTTTCGTTCTCCGATCAGGCCTTTTCTGGAATAGACGCCGACCTGGTCCAAGTCACGATTGACGGCGCGCGCGAGTACTTCGGCAATTTTCAAAGCAGTACCGCTTGGGGCGTCTTTCTTGAGACGGTGATGCGCCTCAATCACTTCAATGTCGTAGTCGTCACCCAATGTTTTGGCCATTTCCCCGATGACTTTATAGATCAAATTGACGCCCACACTCATATTGGGAGACAGCACGCAGGGAACGTGTCTCGCCAGCCCCTTGATCTCTTCAAGTTGAGACGGATTGAGCCCCGTCGTGCCGATGACCATAGCCCGACGATGCTGAGCGACCATACGGAAATGCTCGAGCGTCGCTTCGGGAGCAGAAAAATCAATGACGACTTCACCGCGCTCCATCAATGCGGCCAGATCGCTGGTGATAGCCACACCGGCGCGCCCGGCCCCGGAAGTCTCTCCGGCATCTTCGCCGATGGCATGATGCCCGCTTCCCTCGAGCGCCCCGGCCAATGTCAACGCCGTCGAATCCCGCACCAGCGCAACCAACCGGCAGCCCATCCGTCCCGCCGCACCCGCCACCACAATTTTAATCATGACCGCGTCTCATCTTTCTGCCGACCACACTAAATAAACCGGGACTCTTTCATCACTTGCATCAGCTTGTCTCGATTCTCTTTTCCCATCGGGCAGAGCGGCAGGCGAAGCTCGGGATCAATCTTTCCCATCATTCCCAACGCCTCTTTCACGGGAATCGGATTCGTTTCATAGAACAACGCGGCAAACAAGGGAGACAGCTGGAAGTGGATGCGTCGAGCTTCCTCAATGTTCCCGGCCGTAAACGCCTTGACCATGTTCGCCATCTCGGTCGGAGCGATATTGGCCGTCACGGTAATCACGCCTTGACCGCCGACCGCCAGCATCGGCAAGGTCATCGCATCGTCGCCGGCGAGCACCGCAAGGCGGCCACCGCACGTTTGCACAATATCCGATGCCTGCTGTATCACCCCGCTGCCCTCTTTCACACCCACGATGTTCTGGATCACGGCCAGTCTGGCAATCGTCGTCGGAAGCATATTCACGCCGGTTCGCCCGGGAATGTTGTACAGCACCAGCGGCAAATCGACTGCCTCGGCGATCGCCTTATAGTGGCGATACAGGCCTTCCTGCGTCGGCTTGTTGTAGTACGGCGTAATGAGCAGCGCCGCATCGGCCCCGGCCTCCATCGCATGCTTCGTGAGCGAGATGGCCTCATCAGTACTATTGGAGCCGGTCCCTGCCGTAACGGGGACTCGACGACGAACCACCTCCACCGTCAGTTCAATCACACGGTTGTGCTCCTCGTGTGACAGCGTGGCGGACTCTCCGGTGGTGCCACAAGGGACGATGCCGTTCGTACCCTTGGCGATCTGCCATTCAATGAGATCGCCAAGCGCCCGCTCATCGACCTTACCATTTCGAAAGGGTGTCACGATGGCGACATGAGAACCGGTAAACATAATGGCTCCTTCTCAAGGTACGGGAATCTGGAGGCAGCTCGCGCTTCGTATTACTGCAAGAATGCCGGGATCCTCTCGCCCTTGACCAGATCCTCGTAGGTTTCACGCTCGCGGATGACATGGATGTCTCCACCCTTGACCAGCACCTCCGGGACGCGGGGGCGGGAATTGTAATTCGAGGCCATGACGAACCCGTAGGCCCCTGCGCTCATCACCGCCATCAATTCACCCGGCTTCACCGCGGCCAACAAGCGATCCTTGGCCAGGAAATCTCCCGACTCACAGACCGGCCCGACAATATCCACCTGCTGCTTGGCGCGATGACCGGCCTCTTCGTTGACCGGCTTGATCTCATGATAGGCGCCATAGAGGCTGGGGCGAATGAGATCATTCATCGCGGCATCGACGATGACAAAGCTCTTGGCCTCCCCTTCTTTCAAGTACAACGCCTTGGTCACAAGGATGCCGGCATTGCCGACAATCACACGCCCCGGCTCCATCACTAAAGTAAGACCGAGATCGGTAATGATCGGTGAAATCGCATCCGCCAAATCTTGCGGCAGCGGAGGCTTTTCCTCGGAATAGGTAATCCCCAGCCCGCCGCCGATATTCAGATACCGGATGTTGATTCCCTGCGCTTTCAGCGTTCCGATGAGCCCGACGACCTTCTTCAACGAATCAACGAACGGAGTCACATCGGTGAGCTGGGACCCGATATGGGCATGGACGCCAACCACGTCGATATGGCTCAGCGAGACGGCCATCTTGTATTCTTCCAGTGCGCGGTCTGCGGCGATCCCGAACTTGCTCTTCTTCATGCCTGTCGAAATATAAGGATGCGTTTTGGGATCGACGTCCGGATTGATCCGTAGCGCAATACGGGCTTTCTTGCCGATGGACGCGGCGACATCGTTGATCGCGCGGATCTCCGCCGAGGACTCGACGTTAAACATGAGGATGTCGGCCTTCAACGCCTCGGCAATTTCGCCGGCGTCTTTTCCCACTCCGGCAAAGACGATCTTGGACGGCAGCACCCCCGCCTTGAGCGCGCGGAATAATTCACCGCCGGAAACAATATCCACCCCGCTGCCTTCCTTGGCCATCAATCTCAAGATGGCCAGATTCGAATTGGCCTTCATGGCGAAAGCTACGATGTGCGGGATATTCTTAAAGGCCCCGTCATACGCATGAAAATGCCGGATCAGGGTTGCATGACTGTAGATGTAGCACGGCGTCCCTACTTCTTTGGCAATGCGGCTCACCGGGACCTGCTCGCAGTAGAGTTCACCTTGGCGATATTCGAAATTATGCATCTAGACAATCCCCGTTCAATGAAGCTCCCCGCAGCTAGCTGCGGGGTATCTTGCGAAATTCTCCGATGCCACTACCCGCCTTCATCCCCGTAGCATGCGAGCAGACGCTCACGATCGGTTAACCCATCCGTCCCGACTGGTGGATCGACTCCACCGACAATCCCTCAGGACTCTTCCCCCGGCTATCTCGTTCCGACCGGTCGTAACGGCGGCAATTCTTCGTCTTGCCCTTTCGGCTCCATCGGCTCCATCGGCTCGATCGGGACCGAAATCCCTGAGGCATTCTCCGCCGGCTGCGCCGTGCCAGACTTCCGCAGCTGCGCCTTCTGCCTGGCAATCGTCGGATTGACGCCCACGTTCTCCGGAGCAATCGGAGCACCTACGACGCCGCAGGCCGTCACTACGGTCAATACTGTCAGGCTCGCACCAACCAAAGAAACGTAACTCGATTGCCTCATGCCAACAACTTCGCCAGTTCTTTCAAACGGCGAACCACTTGTAATCTGGCTGTCCCGCCGATCTGCGACTTCCGGTCGATAGCCCCCTGCACCGTGAGCCGCTCCAGCACGGATTTCTCGAAGCGGGGCGAAAACACACAGAGCTCTTTGACCGTGAGTTCGGAGAGTTCGCGCCCGGCATCCAGCGCCCAGCGCACGATCCGGCCGGTAATTGCGTGCGCTTCTCTGAATGGTACACCCCTGGTCACCAAATAGTCAGCCAGCTCTGTCGCCAACATCCCGCCGCCTGTCAAGGCGCGAGTCAGCGCGGCCCGATCCACTTTGAGCCGGCGCATCAACTCCGTCATGACTGCGACACAGTCTTGTGTCGTATTGAACGCATCGAACAGCGCCGGCTTGTCTTCCTGTAAATCGCGGTTGTAGCTGAGGGGCAACGCTTTCAACGTCGTCAGCAATCCGATGAGATGACCAAAGACGCGGCCGGTTTTTCCACGCACCAGTTCGGGCACGTCCGGATTCTTTTTCTGAGGCATCATGCTGCTGCCGGTACAAAATCCGTCCGGCAGATCGACAAAATGAAATTCCTGCGTGGCCCAGAGAATGAGCTCTTCGCTCATGCGCGACAAATGCATCATGACGACCGCAAGCGCCGCCGCCACTTCGATCATGAAATCGCGATCGGACACGGCATCGAGACTGTTTTGCGTCACGCCGGGAAAATCCAGCAGAGTCGCGGTATAGAGCCGGTCCACCGGATAATTCGATCCCGCCAGCGCCCCGGATCCTAAAGGCATCACATTGACACGCGTCCGTGCATCCGCGAGACGCGCGTTGTCGCGTCGAAACATTTCCACGTACGCCAGCAGATGATGGGCCAACAACACGGGTTGCGCGCGCTGCAAATGCGTATACCCCGGCATCGGCACATCGAGATGTTCCGTTGCCTGCGTTACAAGCACACGCTGAAATTCCGTGAGCCGGCCGATCAGGACCGTGAGCTGATCGCGCACATAGAGCCGCACGTCGAGCGCCACTTGATCGTTCCGGCTGCGGCCCGTGTGCAATTTGCCGCCGAGCGGGCCGATCAACTCGGTCAATCGACGCTCGATCGCCATGTGAATATCTTCGTCTTCCGGCAGAAACTTGAACCGCTCGCACTCCAGTTCATGCTGCACCAGCTGCAAGCCGCGCACGATCGTCGCGGTCTCGCGGCGGCTAAGCACACCGGCCTTGGCCAACGTCCGGCAATGGGCGATACTGCCACGGATATCGTGCGCATACAGCCGCTTGTCCACCGCGATGGACCGGGTGAAGGCTTCTACGAGCCGATCGGTGGGTTCGCGAAAGCGACCGGCCCACGCCTTACTCGGCTGCTTGCCTGACACGGCTTTGCCGGATCTCCGCCTGGCCATTAGGACTTCGCTTTCCGCCTCTGCGCCCTAATCTTCAACCGCAGCGCGTTCAACCGGATGAAACCCTCGGCATCTTTCTGGTTGTACACGTCGTCTTCTTCAAACGTGGCAATATCCAGCCGATAGAGAGAATTCCTCGACTTCCGGCCGGCGAGGGTGCAACTGCCTTTATAGAGCTTCACGCGGGCCGTCCCCGAGACATCTTGTTGCGCTTCGTCGATGGTCACCTGAATCATTTCCCGTTCCGGGCTGAACCAGTATCCGTTGTAGATCAGATCGGCAAACCGAGGAATCAAGCTGTCACGGAAGTGCAAGACCTCCCGATCCATCGTGAGCGATTCAAGTCCGCGATGCGCGACATGCAGGATCGTCCCGCCGGGCGTTTCGTAGACGCCGCGCGACTTCATCCCGACATAGCGATTCTCGACCAGATCGACACGACCGACTCCGTGCGCCCCGCCCAGCTTATTGAGATGCGCCAGCAGCTTGGCCGGACTCATTCTCTTGCCGTCGACGGCGACCGGATTCCCCTGCTCATACTCGATTTCGACTTCCAGCGGCTTGTTCGGCGCTTTCTCGGGAGACACGGTCATCTGGAAAATTTCATCCGGCGGCGACTCCCAGGGATCTTCAAGGATGCCGCCCTCGTAGCTCACATGAAAAAGATTCAGGTCCATGCTGTAGGGCTTGGCTTTCGTCGCCGTCACGGGAATACCGTGCTTGTCGGCATACTCGATACATTCGCGCCGCGATCGCAGGGACCACTCACGCCACGGCGCGATAATCTTGAGATCCGGAGCCAGCGCGGTGTAGGTCAACTCGAACCGGACCTGATCGTTACCCTTCCCGGTCGCGCCATGCGACACCGCCTCGGCCCCCTCCTTCAACGCGATCTCCGCCTGGCGGCGGGCGATCAGCGGACGGGCGATCGACGTCCCCAGCAAGTAGCAGCCTTCGTACATCGCGTTGCCGCGTAACATCGGAAACACATAGTCCTTTACGAAGGTCTCGCGCAGATCCTCGACATAGACTTTCTTCACGCCGAGTTTCTTGGCTTTGGCTTTGATCGCCTGCAGATCTTCGCCCTGGCCGAGGTCGGCGCAGAAGGCGATGATTTCGGCGTGATAGGTTTCCTGCAGCCACTTGAGGATAACCGACGTGTCGAGTCCGCCGGAATAGGCCAGCACCACTTTCTTAATGGGTTTTGGTGTCATGGTGAACGCTTATGCCCTGCCTTTCTTCTGAGTCAGCAACTGAACCAAAATCGCTTTCTGCATATGCAGCCGGTTTTCCGCTTGATCGATCACAACGGACTGCGGCCCGTCGAGCACGTCGGCGGTAATTTCTTCTCCGCGATGCGCCGGCAGGCAATGCATGACGATGGCATCGGGCTTCGCCTTCTGCAACAAACGCCCGTTCAACTGATAGGGCGCGAGCGTCCGCAAACGGCGAGCCTGCTCCCGTTCACGCCCCATGCTGATCCACACATCGGTGTACAGCACGTCCGCATCCTTCACGGCAATCTGCGGATCGACGCCCACTTCGATGTCCGAGCCGTTGCGAGCCGCTTCCTGCCGCGCCCGATCCACCACATGCTGATCCGGCTGATAGCCGGTCGGACACCCCAAGGCGATGTGCATCCCCACCTTGGCGGCCGCTTCAATCAACGAATTGGCCACATTGTTTCCGTCGCCGATATAGGCGAGTTTCAGCCCGTTGAGGCGTCCCTTCTTCTCTTTGATGGTCATCAAGTCCGACAACGCCTGGCAGGGATGGCTCAGGTCGGTCAATCCGTTGATCACCGGCATGGTGGCTTCTTCCGCCCACTCCCGCACGATCCCGTGATCGTAGGTGCGGATGACGATCCCGTCGAGATAGCGAGACAGCACGCGAGCGGTATCCGCCACACTCTCGCCCCGCGAGAGCTGAATATCCGCCATGGGCAAGACCATCGCATGGCCGCCCAATTGATTCATGCCGGCCTCGAACGACACGCGAGTCCTGGTCGACGGCTTCTGGAAGAGCAGCCCCAGCGTCTTTCCTTCCAACAAGGAATGCGAGGATCCCCGCCGCAGCTTCGTCTTCAGCGCCGCCGCCAGCCGCAGCAAGGCATCGATTTGGGGACGCGGCATGGTCGCCACATCCAGCAAATCTTTCGTAAACGCAACGGTCCGCTTCTTCGATGCCTGAGATGTCGCCATATTAGTGATGCTGATCCTTTTCCGCCATCGTCCGCTGATTGAAGATCGACGACAACGTTTCCAGGACGCGATCGATTTCCGCTTGGGTAATGATCAGCGGCGGCACAAAGCGCAGCACCTGTTCACTGGTGGCATTCACCAGCACACCGCGGGTCAAACAGTCTGCGACAACCGCCTTCGCATCGATCTCCACTTCCAGGCCCTGCAATAAACCCAGCCCCCGAACATCCCGCACCGCACGATGGCGGTCTTTGAAGTCGGCCAGCCCTTTGACCAGATAGTCCCCCATGCGCCGGGCCTGCTCGAGCACACGGCCTTCGATCAAAATCCGACAGACCGCGAGCCCCGCGGCACAGGCCAACGGATTGCCGCCGAACGTCGAGGCGTGCGTCCCGGCGGTGAACACCGCCGCGACCGCGTCCTTTGCCAGACAGGCCCCGATCGGCATACCGCCACCGAGCCCCTTGGCAAGCGTCATGATGTCGGGCTCCACCCCCAGCTGTTCGTAGGCAAACAACGTCCCCGTTCGCCCCATTCCTGTCTGGACTTCGTCGAAAATCAGGAGAATATCCTTCTGCGTGCAGAGATCTCGCAGATTCTTCAGATAGGCTTGATCGGCGACATGCACACCCCCCTCACCCTGGATCGGCTCCAGCATGACCGCGGTCGTCTTGTCCGTCACGAGCGATTCAATCGCCGCAAAATCGTTGAAGGGCGCATAGACAAACCCCGGAACAAGCGGCTCAAAGCCTTTCTGCACCTTCTCCTGGCCGGTCGCCGTCAACGTCGCCATTGTGCGGCCGTGGAAGGAGTTCTTCATCGTGATGATCTCGAACCGGTTCGCGCCGCGCTTCTCATGCCCGTAACGCCGCGCAAGCTTGATCGCCGCTTCATTCGCCTCGGCGCCGCTGTTGCAAAAAAAGACCCGGTCGGCGCACGAATGGTCGACCAGCAGTTGCGCAAGTCTGACCTGCGGCTCGGTGTAGTAGAGATTCGACACATGGATCAGCTGCGCCGCCTGGCGCTGGATCGCTTGCACCAAATCCGGATGGCCGTGGCCCAGGATATTGACCGCGATGCCACCGACAAAGTCGATGTACTCCCGGCCTTCCATGTCGTAGACCTTGGCCCCACGCCCCCGCACGATTGAAATCGGCTGGCGCGCATAGGTTTGCATTAAATACTTGGTTGCGAAATCTTTGAGTTCCTCTGTCGGCATAGTAGGCGTATCCCCTCAAGAAAGAAGGAGAAAGCTAGCATAGGGTTGAGTCGAAATCAATAACGACGAAGGCCGGTCAGGAGGATTGCAGCCCGGCTTTCACGGCGATCTGACACAGATATATATCAAGGCTCGCCCCCTCTCCTTGTGTCAGACCGTAACCCATCCGGCTCCTCGTAATAAGACCTCAGCCAGGATGTCCGAGTGTGTTAAGCTGCATCTCCATGAAATCCTGCCAGCACTGTCGGCAACAAAATTCTGAGGACGCCAACTTCTGTGCTCAATGCGGCCGTGCGCTCGCCGTGACATCCCCTACCGCGCCGTCAGAAAGCACGACGGCTGATGCGGCACCCGAAGCAGCTCCCTATGCTCCCCCGGCATCCGACCAGGAGCTCTGGCGCCAGTTTATCGGGCCGAATGCCGATCGCTATCTCGAACAATTCAAGAAGTTTTCCTCCAACGGGCAACCTAAATTCGCGCTCAGCTGGAACTGGCCCGCCTTCCTGTACATCTCGTTTCTCTGGTTTCTCTATCGAAAGATGTACCTGCACGCGTTTGTGTATGCCGTCGGCCCGATGGCCTCGACCTATATTACCGGCGACATGACCGTCAGCCTCGTGTGGAGCATTATGGCCGGCGCTACGGCCAACTACCTGTACTACTGGCACTGTAAGGAAGAGATCGCGGAGATCAAGAAGGCGGGAAAGCTCAACTCGGCGGCGCAGGAGGCCGCACTGAAGGAAGCCGGCGGAGTCCAACCGTATGTCATCTATGTGGGAATCGTGCTCTATGTGATCGCCCTGGCCGGCCTTGCCAAGATGATTGAGGAAGGACCGCTGGACGGAGACAAGGTGCCGACACGTCCTGCCAAGCCTGTTTCAACCTAATTCGCTGTAAGCGACGGGCCTGAGAAACTCTGTCAGCCTCTTCTCTGCTGCCACCCCATCCATGCCCGGAACCATTGAAAGTCCTGTTCGTACGCAGCGCCGCCTGCATCGGTCGCTTCCTGCCGCTGTTCGAGTTGCGTATAGGTGCGTGGCCAGTTTTTCTGCCACCAGGACTTGAGTTCGTCCGGCGGATAGGGCTGGCCGTTGGGATTCAGAATGCCGGCAGCCGCACAGAGCGGAGCAACCATCGGCCAATAGCGGTCTTTCCCAAGACCGAGACTGCGGAAATGTTCACGCAACAAAAAGACGACCCACAGTTCGGCGCTATGTTTTTTGTTGTGCTTGAACGGCTGGGTCTGGCGGAGCGGCACGGGGTCAAAGGCTTTGACGATCGACGTGTAGTCCGGACCGCCGTAGGTCCCTGCGGCTTCGGCAATCCCTTCGACGATGTTCGCCAGTTCGAGTTCCGTAACCGGCGACGGGCTGAGGCCTTTCCCTTGAGACGCGTCGGCCAAGGGACCTGGAGCCGTGAGTAATTCGATCAGCGGCTTCAGCTCCCGCAAGCGAGCTGCCGCGGCCTTGAGAATATGTTCCGACTCAAGCCAGTAGTCCGGGTCGTTTTTCGTCAACCGTTCGCGGCCTGGGGGAGGCAGCACGGTCGGCACCCAGTAGCGCATGAGGACAAAGAGGACATAGTCGACTTGCGCGCCGACCTGGGCAATGCGGTCGAAATGATTGTCCGCCTGGACGGCTGTGAAGAAGGCCTGCGCCCGGTCCAGAACTGCCAACCGCGCGCCCATCCCACACCACCAGGCTTCAAGCGCGGACCGATTCATATCAGCTGCCGGCGGGACCGTCATGGATCATCTGTTCCTACGTGGAGCGAATAGAGCGGCATGGTACTGCCGGTTCCGGATGAAAGCAACGGCTTGACTTGATCAGCCGATCCAGTATTCTTGCTGGCACATCTGTGGTGTCATGAGAAAAGGAGATGACTATGGCTCGCTTGGTCTTGTTGCGTCACGGTGAATCGCAATGGAATCTGGAAAACCGGTTCACCGGTTGGGTCGATGTCCCGCTGTCCCCGCGCGGCATCCAGGAAGCCAAAAATGCCGGCGATAAACTGCGCGGCTTCTCTTTCAACCGGGCGTTTACCTCGGTGCTGGCCCGGGCGAATGAGACCTTGCGCCTGGCGCTTGAGGGCGTCGGACAAACGAATATACCGATCGAGAAGGACAAAGCGCTGAACGAGCGGATGTATGGAGAGCTGCAGGGGCTGAACAAGGCTGAGACGGCCAAGAAGTATGGCGATGACCAGGTCAAGATTTGGCGCCGGAGTTTTGATGTGCGGCCGCCAGGGGGAGAAAGCTTGAAGGATACGGCCGAGCGGGTGCTTCCCTACTATGAAAGCAAGATCAAGCCCTACGTCCTGAAGGGCGAAACGATTCTGATCGCCGCCCACGGCAACAGCCTGCGCGCACTGGTCATGGAATTGGAGCAGCTCTCGAAGGAGCAAGTGCTGGAACTCAACATCCCCACCGGCGCCCCTCTCCTCTACGAACTCGACAAGAACGGGAAGGTGTTGTCTCACCGATACTTGTAGAGGAAGCGCGCTTGAGGGCAGAAAATTACCTGACGTCGTTGAGGAGCTCCGCATACTGATCGACCGGTGCGTAGTCGATCAAGAGCACCAATAATTTCTGCCGGTCGTCGGACGACACCACACCCCGGTCTTCCAACAGCGTAGCGGCTTCCGCGCTGAGCCCCATCGGGTTCAACCGGTCGTCCATCAGCCGCGCATAGTACTCCCGCCGCTCATCCAGCTCTTGCCGGTACCCATCCCACTGCTCCAGGCCGAATGTATCCGGCGACCATTGAGCGGTCACGGATTCGAATAGGAGCCCGCCGATCAACGCCCGGTATTTCTGGAGAATGTGGGCATCGACCGCCGCAAGAATCCAATAAAGATTCAGCGACAGGATTTCCCGCGCGATATGGCGGGCCTGAGACTCGGTAACCTCAATCCCGTATTCTTGGATCTGATCGACTGAGACAGGTTTCGGAAGGACCGCAAATAGACCGGTAGCAGCATCGTTCGGTGTCATGGTAACGGATCTCCCCCAGCAGGTCGATGAGCGCGCCCTGCGAGGGTACTGCACCTGCGCCCCGACACTCAAGCGCCTTGTTCGAGTCTAAACGGTATGCTAGATTCCCGACATGCGTTCACAATATGTCTTCACACCGACCGCCTGGACACGCCACCTCATCGGAACATTCGCGCTGGCTATCCTGCTCTGGGGATTGGTCTCTCCGACGCAGGTCCGTGCTGATGAGAACCGATGGGGATTCGGATCAGACCTGGGACTGACGACCGGCACGGTCGATGGAACCGTCTTCGCGCTCGGCTTCAACATCGACTACTATGCCGATCGCAACTTTTCCTTCGGACCCATGATGCAGATCAGCCCAACGGGGGATCTCTTCCAGATTGCGTTTGCCGGAGTCGGCAAATACCACCTCCGGCTGAATAACGGAATCAACCTCGTGCCCTTCACCGGCATCGGTCTCATCCATGCCGATCTGGACCGCGGGGCCGGACCCTCGCAAATCAATCGCAACGATACCAGTTGGTACATTCCCATCGGCCTGTCGCTGGAATATCAGGTCATTCACAACATCGCGCTGTCATCCACGCTGATAGTGAACCTCCACGACATCAATCTCCAGCCCTCCCTGCCCGAGAAAGACCGGACCAGCATCAGTCTGATGTTTGGTTTCCGCTGGGGACCGTAGACACGCTGACTCCTCATAGGGAATAACGATCGCTGTACAGCGATTCAACAGGCCGAGCGCCGGATGATTTCTTTCTCACGATCTAGGAAGAATTGCTTGCGAGAGGCTATGCGACTTTGGCCGGCTGCCAGCGCAGACCGACATTGAGCAGCTCCTGGAGCAAACCCTTGTAGCTATAGTCGGCCTTCTCGGCGGAATCGGCAAAGTCCTCCTCATGCGCGATCTGCGGATTGGGATTGGCTTCGAGCACATACACCTTTCCCTCCGCATCCATACGAACATCGATTCGCGCATACCCGCTGAGACCGAGGGCTCGATACACCCGTTTGGCAAGGTGCTGAATCTCTTCCGCCTTGCCGACCGGCAAACTTTTCGCCTCTTCCGACGTGATGCCATACTTGTCCTGATACTTCCGGCTCCACTTGACTCGCTGGGTGGCAATGCGCTTGGCATCTTCAGGAAGCTTGTCCATGATCAATTCCCACACGGGCAATACCTGAAGGTGACCGTTGCCCATAATTCCGACATAAAACTCACGCCCCTCGATATAGCGTTCCACCAGGGCACCGGTCCCGATACTGTGATGGATGAATGCGACCCGCTCCTTGAGCTTCTCATCATCTTCCACAATCGATGCTTGAGAGATGCCTAACGACGCTTCTTCGCTAATGGACTTGACGATGAGAGGGAACATTAATTCTTTGGGTCGCTTCACGCTCCGGCCTTGCGGCACGACTATGAAGTCGGGATAGGGAATCCGGTGATATGAAAGAACCTTTTTCGTAAGCGCTTTGTCGCGCGCCAACATGAGCCCGCGAGGATTACAGCCGGTATACGGCACGCGCAGCAACTCGAGGTATGACACAACGTTCTGGTCATACACCGAGACCCCGTCGAATTCTTCCAGTAGATTAAAGGCGATGTGCGGACGCCTTTCTTCGATCGCCGCCCGAATCACCCCTAAATCGTTCTTCACTCCGAGTGGATGCACCTCGTGGCCCAATTCCCTCAGTGTCGACACGACATCATATTCGGTCTTCCATCCGACCTTGCTCAGGTCATGACCATTCAGCTCATCCGGCGGCACCAGGTCTTCATGCATTAGCACGAGAATGCGCAGTCGCCTCATAGCGCCACCCGATGTCGGCCGCTTCGCAGATAATTCATCGTGTGGACTGTCAGCAGAATGGTGAAGTCCAGCTTGGCCTGCTCCTCTGCCACCGACAGGCGAAGATCCAACTGGCGGCACCGTTGAATCACGTCCTCCAATACCTGGTCGATGGTGTACTGATACTCTCCGGTCCAACTCGCAACCTTGCGGCGCACCTCCCGGCGAAACCGGTTGAGAAAGGCCGAGGCGCTGGGCTGACCCGGCTGCGCTGACCCTTCCGAAAACAACCGCTTGAGGTCGGGGTCGTAGAGGAGGGAATGTTCCACGCCATAGTGCGCGCGCTTCTGCTCGTAATGTTCACGGAGTGTCTTCTTAAGGCCGGGAAGCGGATCGATCTCGTCGGTGGTCGCGACGGTCGGCTCGACCTCGGCTAACTCTTGCATCAACGTATCGACATAATTCAGCTTCTTCAGCACCGGCCACCCGCGATACCGGTCATGCCACGTGGAATCCGGTGTCAGCCACACGGCAAACGTCTCCGCAAAGTCTTCGTCCGGATGACTCTGGGCATACCACACATCGAGATGTCGAACGAAACTCCGGCTGTACGGCCTGGGACTGTAGTACTTGGGATAGGCCTGGGAGGATTTGCCGAAAACCGCCTGGCGTGTTCGTCGACGGCGAATCCGATAGGCATTTTCAATCGCGTGTCCGGCTTCATGCCGCAAAATACGCAGGCACCAATCAGGCGTCCCGCCTTCGACTTCAAGCATCTGCGTCAACTCCAGCTTGGCAAGGCGCGGATGCGCCAGATAGAACGGAATGGCAATGCCCGGCACACCGTCCGGCGTGAACCATTCATTCGACAGCCAATAGTGCGGACGGAATCGCAAGCGACGGGATTCCAACTCACGGTCCAACTCGGCAATCGGCCCCTCCAGAAAACTGCCCTTAATCTCCAGATTGAGCCGACCCATCGGCAGATCCAACAACTGCTCGTCAGACCACCCGACCCACTCCGGATCAATCAAGTCATGCGCCGGATGTTTGGTTATCTCAAGAGCTGATCGATGCATCGTGCAACCGCTTCGTGCGTTCTCGACGGAATGTTTGTGCTGCTTGAGAAACTATAGCATCCGAAGTGAAATTCGTCGGCCACTAGACATAGCGACATGGATTTATGACAAAAAGCGGAATATTTTGTTACTGAAAGTACAAGAATGAACCACGGAGCGAGAATATTGAGAAGGAGATTGCCGAAGATGAGGCGATCGGACTGCGAAGTGCGAAATCGCATCACATATGTGATCGACCACCGAAATCACATAAGCCCTGGCCAGCTCCTCATTCTGTTCCCAATCAGGCAGCGCCTCATGCAGATCGAGGATCGGTTCATTCCGACCCAAACATAGCGGACAAAGAGAATTGTTCTTACTGAATATTGTGCCATCGTCGTTCCACTCCGACTCCATCGACAGCCGTACAAGCGAGCAGGTACAATCGCCCCATGCTTTCATCACCAGTTCCCACGACGCCCCTCGCAAAGTTAGACGAGGAAACTGAAAAACTCCAGACTCGGCTCTGTCGCTTGGTCGGCCAAGCCATCGCCGACTATCGGCTGATTGAAGACGGGGATAAGATCATGGTCTGCCTGTCCGGCGGGAAAGACAGTTACGGCCTGCTTGATATTCTGCTCGTCCTGCAACAGCGGGCGCCGATTCACTTTGATCTCGTCGCCGTGAACTTGGACCAAAAGCAACCGGGATTTCCTGCGCACGTCCTGCCGGACTATCTGATAAACCGAGGTATCCCGTTCCACATTGAAGCGCGCGACACCTACTCCGTCGTGAAGCGTCTGATCCCTGAGGGCCAGACGACGTGCTCGCTCTGTTCGCGGCTCAGACGCGGGCACCTCTATCGCATTGCCTCTGAGTTGGGCGCCACCAAGATCGCACTCGGCCACCACCGTGATGATATCAATGAAACGCTGTTTCTGAATCTACTGTATACGGGAAAGCTCAAGGCCATGCCGCCGAAGCTCCGTTCAAAAGACGGCCGGCATCTCGTGATTCGCCCGCTGGCGTACGTCAAGGAGATAGACCTGGCCCGTTATGCGGAGCTCCGCGCGTTCCCGGTTATTCCGTGCGATCTGTGCGGGTCCCAGGAGGATCTGAAACGAAAGGAAGTGAAAGCGTTCCTGCGTCATTGGGAGGAGCAGTCGCCAGGCTCTTCTGACAGTATCGCCGCGGCTATCGCCAACGTCGCCCCCGCGCTTCTCATGGACCAACGCCTGTTCGATTTTCAAACGCTTCGCTCGGCACCGGACAATAGCGGCGAAGGCGACGCCTGGTTGGATGCTGAGGCACATCCACCGCAGTAGCTCCGCAGAGAGTCTTACACTTGCCAGAGAACCGAATCACCTCAAATGTAGTCGAGGGATGGGCGTCTTGCGTGATTCCAACAATGACGTGCGATCCGATCCACCGCTGTGGTCGATGGGACTGGCCGTCCTCGTCATCCTCGCCGTCCCAGTGCTCTTGTATTCGCTGGCGCCGTCAAGTCCCCTGCGCACAGGGGACACCATTTTCTCCCAAGGTCAGCAGCTGGTACACCTCGCTGTTCCCAGAACCACTGTCGGACCGCAGGTACGGGAAACCTGTCTGCTCGACCCCAATACCCCCCTCATCATTCTCGAATTACAAGATCAACGGGAGGACGGTGACATACTCGCCACCGTACAAGGCAACCCTGTTTCCGAATGGCCATTCTGCCCACCCCACACTCGGGTGCTCGCGAACACTCATCAGATTTTCCAGAAGCCCGATCCATGGTATGCGCCGAAACGCGGGCTGTCGTGGATTTTCGAAAAGTGACGGGAGGACTCGCGTCAGGGCTTCAGCTTTGACACAAACTGCTTCCGAAACTTGGCGACCTTTGGACTGACCACAAACTGACAGTAGCCTTGAAGCGGATTTCTGGCAAAGTATTCTTGGTGGTATCGTTCAGCCTCGTACCACGTTGTCGCAGCAACGATCTCAGTAACGACCGGGTTAGGATATAACCCTTGGGCTGTGACCGCGGCTTTGACCGCCTCGGCCACCTGCCGCTGCTCAAGGGAATGATAAAAAATCGCGGAACGATACTGCGCGCCCTCGTCGTTACCCTGGCGATTCACCGTCGTGGGATCGTGGATCGCAAAAAAGACTTCGACCAGTTCCCGACAGGAGATGAGCGTGGGATCATAGGTGACGCGCACCGCTTCGGCATGGCCCGTCCTTCCGCCACACACCGCTTCGTACGAAGGATTCTCAAGAGCGCCTCCGATATAACCGGATTCAACCGAACGCACGCCCTTGATTTGGTCATAGACCGCCTCCAGACACCAGAAGCATCCGCCGGCCAGAGTGATGACTTCGCTTCCGACGCTCATCTCGTAGCCGTCTTCCCACCGAGCCCGAGTTGTCTGTTTCCGAATCGATCGCTTCTCTTTATCACGTCAGGCTCTCCGACACACTAGTCATCTTCTTCCTCTTCAATATCCTCAATGCCCTCATAGCTCATTTCAGGAAATGCGGCGGTAGCCTTTTCACAGGCGGTTTCTATCATTTCCTCAGCATCTTCAGCCGAATCAGCGCTGACCAAGAACTTGACTGTGATCGCATACCGTTGCTCCACTCCACACTCCTTTCAGTTCCCCTGTAAAAATGAAAAGACTGAGAACGAGGGCCACGAAGGGACTCTCCGTTTCATCCTGTCTATTGGCGGTACTTTGTTACAGGGAGAGGGAGCCTGTCAATCGGTAGTCCCCCTCATAATGCGCGCTCACGTAGCTTTCCAGCCCAGGCAACAGCTCATCTACTGATGGATTTCTTCGCCGAGTAGTGCAGCGCTTTAAGGGAGAGTCTAGGGGACGGAGGATGAGGCCCAGATAACGGAGACGGTTGAACGTAGGGATTGGGGGGGTTAGGCTTGCTGCTCTTGCTCAAGCTTGCTGATGAGGGACGCGATTTTGTCTTGTTCCCCTGACCTGATACGTGTAAAAGCCAACCCGAATGTCTTTCCCTCAACCCAGCAAACGATCGCTTCATCGATCATGATCGGCCAATCAAGGTCTGGAATATGGAGACGACATTCAAACTTATCCCGTTGGCCGACAACTGTTCCACTTTCGATCTTGCACCCTCCGACAGACAGATCGAGCGTTCGTCCATTCCCTTCATTTGGGCCGCCCGAGAAGGTGCTTCGAAATTGCGTGGTAAAGCGAGGTTGGTTCCGACGCTCATCGGGACTCGCGGAGCCAGTCTCATCCGACTTCTTCTCAGACTTGAACAACGAGGCCATTTTTTTCATCGCTGAAATTGGCATATAGGCAAGCTACGTGACGGTTTTACGAAAAGGACTCTCCGGCGAGGCGTCCGTCAGCATGATCTTCAAAAGGACGCCTCGCGCTGATGCCGACGCGGACCTTCTACTGCTTCACCTGAAGCAACATGTGCCCACGACGATTTTGTTGATAGCATGACTCGGCATGATCAAAGCAAAACGGCTGCTCTTTTCCAAATGAAACGATCGCAACTTGCTTGGGATTGATCCCGGTTTCGAGCAGATAGGTCTTTGCTGCCTTCGCCCGCTTATCTCCAAGAACCATGTTGTAATCGGTCGTTCCCCGTTCGTCACAATGCCCTTCAATTTTCAAGACGGCTCCAGGATGATTTTTCAGCCAGCTCGCATCGCGGTTCAACGCTTCCATGCCGGCATTAGATACAGTCCACTGATCGTAACCGAAGAACACGTCTTGGAGTCCTGCTTCAATGGCCGCCATCTCTTCCTTCGTCAACTCGGCGCGCCGTCTGGCTGTGACATCGGAAGGATTCAGTGAGGCTCGATAGCCACTTTGAGCTAATCGCTCTTCGTCGGGATTCTGAGAAAATCCCCTGAGCTCCCCTGACGCTTCCCCACGCGCCATTCCTGGGACATTGGGATTGACGCCTTCCCCGTTCCAATTCTTCGATTTATCCGATTTTTCTGCGCCCTCCCCATTCCAATTCTTCAATTTGTCTGATTTATCTAATTGTGCCGACGTGACATCTCCGTCAGACTGAAGCCATTTCATCCCGCAACCCTGACTCATAATCATGACTAGACCCAACATGACCACACTGCCCATGGAAACATCTCTTCCCGTCATACAATTCTCCCTCAGTTAGTAATCCCTATCGTGATGCAATCGTCTACGCCCCTTTTGTTCAAATGAGCATGAATCCCATATCCTGTAAGAGGCTCTCGCTTCCCTGCGTTGTGACAACCAGTGCAAATCGTTAGAACAACTATAGCACCAGGCTCAGAATTGTCTTTTCCAAGATCGTTCTACCTAGGTCACTCCGCTAATATTTCAACTGGAAGCGAACGGAATTCCAACAACTTGGTTCAAAACCCCCTTGCGGGAATTAGACCGGCCGGATGGATGTAAGGTGTCAAATTATACGAGAAAAGTCTCAGGTTCGAGGGCTGCATCGAGCAGGGAGAAAACCCAGGGTGAGGGGGAGGACTGGGCGAGCGAGATACGATAACCCGCCATTCTGATTAAAGGACGACTAGCGTGAAGCCCTACGCTCAGACCACCGAGCCGGTCGCATAATTGTCCCCAATCCGGCAATGGCACAGATTAACATCAGCATCGCGAGACCCACAGCAAGAAGAAAACCTGCCTTTACATCGTGCAATACAGGGGTCATTATCGCGCCCTCCCTATCTGCTACCCACACTGCCATCCACACTTGCAGTACCATGCATTCATGGGCTCTTGCTTTTGTAGGATCCGACCGCAGCAAGGGCAAGAACGAGTCCACCGCCACCGAGCCGATACGGAAAGTTTACCAGACCAGTTTTTCCCATGTCTCTCTTTTCGGCAACAACCACTCATGGAACAACCCCCCGCCTGAACTATTTTTATTGTAGGGCATGGGCTGACTGAATACTATTCCCCTTTGGCAGGAGAAGAGAGTGGGAACCAACAGGGGATAAAGGCAGATGAAATGATTATACTTATTACATATCCATCACTTAGCAATCAGTCATCGTTGCGACTCAACGCTCGTGGTGCGCCCGGCAGGAATTGAACCTGCGACCTACGGGTTCGAAGCCCGGCGCTCTATCCAACTGAGCTACGGGCGCACAATGACACTTCAATCACTTCTGCTGCAGAAATGTCAAGGATACACTTGCACGACCTCAGACATCAGCACGGAACATGCACCATGCTCGATCTAATGTTGGACAGAGGAAAGAATCGTCTCGACGATTTGATTGATGGCGCATCCATCGGTGGGCACAATATGGTCGGCGGCCTCCCGGTATTTGGGCATTCGTACCGCCAAGACTTCCTCAATCTCCTCAACGAATGATTTGGCGCCCGTCAGTGAGGGGCGCTGGGTATCACGCCCGATGCGTGAAGCGATCGTCGCGACGGAAGCGGTCAGCCAAAACAGCATGCCGTTCTTTTTCAAACAAGCCACGTTCTCCTGACGAAGAATCGCCCCTCCACCCGTATCGATGATCCATCGATCTTGTTCGGCAAAGTCCCGACAAACCGTCGATTCCAGATCGCGAAAATACTCCCAGCCATGCTGCGCAACTATCTCCGGAACTGATCGCCCCGCCCGCCGAACAATGTCCGCATCAGTCGAGACCAGCGGCCATCCGAGCCTCGCAGCCAGTACTTTCCCAACCGTACTTTTCCCCGTCCCACGATATCCGATCAGCACGACATTCATCGGAAACGAGACTCCAACACGGCTCGCATGACATCCGCCGGAGCAGTGCGATTAGTCCACAACTCGAATTGCGCAACAGCTTGGTGCAGAAACATTTCCAGCCCGGGGATCGTAACGCATCCTGCCCGCCGGGCATCCTTAAGCAATTGGGTTTCGCGCGGATTGTAGACAATATCCATAACGGCCAGTCCTGCGTGTAAAAGCGACGCCGGCACGCAGGTCCCTTCAGTCTTTGGAGACATGCCGATCGGAGTACAGTGGACCAGGATTTGCGAAGCGGGAAGGGTCTTCTCCAGCACGCCTTCGTCGAGGTGAGCTTCTTCCACTGGAAGCGACGTCTTCGATCGAAGATCCGCCGCCAATCGCGACCGTTCATCCCTGTCCACACCGAGCAATGTTAATCCGGCGATTCCCGGCTCCCCGGCAAGCGCAAAGGCAATCGCTCGAGCAGCCCCTCCCGATCCCACCATCACGACCCGTTTTCCTGCAAGAGGCCCCACCCCTCCGCAAAGCGCGCGCAACGCACCGGTGGCATCGGTGTTATACCCGGTCAGCGTGCCCTGCTTTGCCACGATCGTATTGATGGCCCCGATGTGCCTGGCGGTAGGGTCAATCTCATCGAGAAACGGGATCGACGAAACTTTATGAGGGATCGTGACGCTGGCGCCTCGAAATCCACCCAACGCGCGGAGCCCCTTGATCGCCTCACCAATCGCCTCGACTCGAAACGCGAGATACACCAGATTCAGCCGAAGTTGTTGGAACGCCGCGTTGTGGATGGCGGGAGAAAGCGAATGTTCGACGGGATTTCCGATAACCCCGCAGAACCCTGTGTGTGCGTCAATCTCCATACTTCAGCTCACCTGCACTCTGGGGCCGGCGGGACTGCTCACCGCACTGTCATTCCGCCATCAATGCGAAACGTCCCGCCGGTGACCCATGCCGATTCGTCCGACGCGAGGTACAGGACCATGTTCGCCACTTCTTCGGGTTTGCCCGGGCGGCGGATCGGATAGTGCGACAAGATCGATCCAAGCTGATCCGGATTGGCCATCAAGGGAGCGGCCATCGGCGTATCGATCAGACCCGGGTTCACCACATTGCAGCGAATGCCGTCGGTTGCGTAATCAATCGCGATCGATCGAGTGAGCGCGTCGAGCGCTCCTTTGGAAGCCGCATACGCGGACAAGAGTGGGATGCCGACCAGACTGGCGGCCGATGAAATATTGACGATGGCTCCGCCGGCCTGCTTGAGCATTTCTGGAATGACCGCCCGTGTCATGCGGAACACTCCGGTCACATTCACATCCAGCACATTCGCCCAGGCCGCATCACTCATCTCATGAAGGCGCTTGCCAAAATCTCCGACGCCCGCGTTATTCACCAACACATCGATTTTTCGAAACGACGCTAACGCCTGCTGGACCACAGCCCGTGCATGACCGTCATCCGTCACCGACCCGGCGACAGCGAGCACCTTGCCGCCATGCGCTGAAATCTCACGTACCACCCGATCGAGTTCGGCCTGGCGTCGGCCCGTAATCACGACAGCGGCGCCCTCTTCGGCAAACCGCTTGGCGACGGATTCCCCAATGCCGGCATTCCCACCCGTAATTAATGCAACTTTGCCGTCCAACCGCTTCATGATGGCGCCCCTTCTGTCTCGCTGTTCCCGAGAGACTCTGAGCCAGGCGCCGCCGCAAGATCCGGCTCGCGGCCGACCCCCAGCAGACCCGGCTCTACCTTCCTCGCCACCGTGATAAAACCTGAATGGGCCACCATCCGATGATCGGGACGAACACTTCGTCCCAACACCGACCAGGTACGAATGAGGGACTCGAACGTCTCCACCATGCCAAACACTGTCGCCCGCTCAAGCGCTTCAACGGTTTGAACGACTTGCGGAACCGTCGGTACAAAGCTCAAATAAATGCCGCCCGACCGCAAGGCTTTGGCCGCATGCGGCACGACCTGCCAGGGCTCCGGCAAATCGAGCACGACGCGATCAAACGGAATACCGTCCTCTAATAGATCAATCCCCTCGTAGGCACTCTTTCTCAAGGACACGAGGTTCGGCGTCGCCCCTAAGTAGCGATTGATGTTCGTCAACGCCGTTTTTGCAAAGTCTTCCCGCAAGTCGTACGTCACCACAAGGCCCTGCGGCCCCACAAGACGTAAGAGCGCTATGGTCAGTGCGCCGGACCCGGTCCCGGCTTCGAAGACGCGCGCGCCCGGATACACGTCCGCCCACATTGGAATGAGCGCCAGATCCTTGGGGTACAGCACCTGCGCGCCACGTGGCATTTTCAGGACGTAGTCGCCGAAGGTCGGACGCAACGCCAACATCTTTTTCCCACCAGACAACATGACCACCGCCCCATCGGGACGCCCGATCATCTCGTCGTGAGGAATCTCCTGCCCGCTAAATTGATACGTCTCCCCGGCCTTGAGCGTCAGCGCGTACTGCCGCCCTTTTTTGTCGACGAGATGGATGCGTTCGCCTGATAAAAGTTGTGACATGGGGCGGCATTCTAGGGGGTTCGTTCTCCCCTTTGCAACCGGTGATCGGGAGCCCCGTAGTCGGCCTCTCCTCTACCCCACGGAGTGCGCACCACTCTCAGTATCAAGCCCAAAAACGATTCGCCCTTTTCAGTGAGCATGACTGCCTTCATCGACCATGAACGATGGTCGCAGAGAGAAAGAGTGGGGCAAATCGGCTGGAATACAGTGCAAAATCCTACATAGTTGCCGCATTCGCATCACACCTCGATTCAGATTCTCTCATTAAGCTCCCCTAATCTTGCTGCAATATCTTCAAGATTGCGCGTCCGCCTTCTTATGTTCAATCCAGCATCACTCTTGCTTCGTAGAAGGATGTGAGAGGCAGAAATAACGGTGAATCTTCTTGATCCCAGGCAACTCTAACAGGAGTGAACAGATGCGAAACCAGGAGACAAGAGGTGACTCGATGGGACATGAAGACCTGCGGACAACAGAAAACATAGACGACCAGATCACGACAGCCGACGTCGGCACCGACGATTCTGACGCCAGCGATGCGATTGAAGCGATCGGACGGGGAGCGGAAGTGGATGCTGAGCCGGCGGAGAAAGACATGGAAGCCGCCACGCTCAAGACAAGCCCTGGCGCGAGCCCCTTCCTCCTGGAATCGCTCTACTTTCGCTCGTTCGGCGAGCGCGCGCTCCTGACACGAGAAGAAGAAATCGCCTTGGCGAAGCGCCTGGACGAAGGCTCGCACCGTATTCGAGTGGCATTAAGGGAAGCACTGAAAGTCATGGCGCGCGCGAAGCGCACTCCCATTCTGCTGGAATCGACAAAGTCCCTTCAGCTCGCACGCGGACTCAGCGGATTTTCCGCCACCGCGCTCGATAAAGTCGAGCGGGCAATTCTGAATATTCTGAAACCTGCGATCCGGGAAATGAAACCGGCAGCCACCGTCGCGAAACAACTCAAGACCGTGCTCGATGAAATTCGGGCCGCCCGGTTCGTCTTGGAGCGAGGAAAAGATGAGATGGTCCGTTGCAATCTTCGCCTGGTAGTGGATGTCGCGAAGCATTACACCCATCGAGGTCTGACCTTGTTAGACCTGGTGCAGGAAGGGAACATTGGATTGATGAAGGCCGCCGAACGGTACCAACACCGGAAAGGCTTTAAGTTCAGCACCTATGCGACCTGGTGGATCCGTCAAGGGATCACGCGGGCCCTGGCGGATCAGTCTCGGACGATCCGTATTCCCGTGCACCAGACGGAGGCTTCCAGCCGGATTCTCCGGGTCACGCGCCGACTCGGGCAACAGTTCGGCCGTCCGGCCAAACTGGAGGAGATTGCCGACGTACTGCGAATGAGACCTGAACGATTGCATGAAACCGTGCAGGCATTTCAGGAACCAGTCGCACTCGAACGGCCGGTCGGGGACGGTGATACGGAGTTCGGGGAGATGATTCCTGATCGCCAAGTACCGCCACCCGATGCTCATGTGCATCGTACCGAGATGACCCAACAGCTGGATCGTATCTTGAGTACCTTGACTCCGAGAGAACAGACGGTGATCCGGCTCAGGTTCGGAATCGGGCATGATGAGCCCTGCACCCTTGAGCAAGTCGGCCAAAACCTGTCGGTGACCCGTGAACGGATCCGGCAAATCGAGGCCAAGGCCTTGAAGAAACTCAAGACTCCGGAAATCAAAGAACTGTTTGCGGCAATCAAATAGCCCTATCCTCTCAATCAACAGGCGCACGAGAGATAAAGCTCGTGCGCCTGTTCCGTCTTTCCCCTCCCGCTCAGGTATGAGAGAATGCGATCCACGTTGGATCCGTGTCTCCGGCTTGTTGAAGGACACCGATGAAGCAGCCCCAACCAATCGTCAGATCTCTGTTGCCACAGGCCGTGAGGATCCTCATGATCGCGACTCTTGGGATCTTCGCATGGAATAATCAAGCGATCGCCGACGAAAAACCCCTATCGGTGCCGGCCGTCGTAGCCAAGGTACGCCCCTCCGTCGTGACGATTCTGACGCGTGGTATGCCCTCAGCTCCATCCCTCCATGGAACACAATCAGGTTCCGGCTCAGGCATTGTGATCGATACAACGGGCTACATCCTGACGAATAATCATCTTGTGGAAGGGGTCACAAGTCTCGTCGTGGGATTACCGACCGGGCGATTGACGCCGGGGCGTGTGGTTGCGCGGGATTTCCTGCTGGATCTTGCAGTGGTCAAGATCAATGCGACTGATCTCGTCCCAGCCACACTGAAAGCATCTGCAACCTTAGAGATTGGAGAAACCGTGATCGCGATCGGAAACCCCTTGGCTCTCAAGGGAGGATCGACTGTCACCGTGGGAGTCGTCAGCGCACTGGAACGTTCGGTTCTCACTCCGAACGGCGAGACTTTGTACGATCTGATCCAGACGGATGCGGCTATCAATCCCGGCAATAGCGGCGGCCCGCTCGTGGATTTATCCGGCCAGGTAGTCGGCATCAATGTCGCGATTGCGCCATCGGCCCAGGCGATCAGTTACGCGATTGCCATTGAAGCCGTCTATCCTCACATCCATTCGATGATGCTTCGTGGAACCATCTCCCGGCCGGACTTCGGGTTTACGCCGGTGACGGTCACTCCCAGTGTCGCCGCCAGCTTCGGGTTGGAGGCAGAGCGCGGGATTCTCGCTCTAAACGTTGATCCGGCCAAAGTCGCCGGAGCGGCGGGCTTGCAAACAGGAGATGTCATCACAGCCCTAGATCAACGCCAGCTCTATAACATGGGGGACTTCTGGCATAGCGTGATGCAGGAAGACGAGCAACCATCCCTTCACATGACAATCCAGGGGCGTACCGGCCAGACCACGTTGACCATGCCACGGCCAGCGGTGAAGAAGTTCATACCATGACAACACCGGTCGCTCTAAGCAAGTCCACCGTCGCTGCCCCATCCAAGATAGCTGGGTTCCGCACTCCGACAGAATTGCTCTGGCTTTCTTCGCCTATCCGCTACGCTGATGCATGGGACCTTCAGATACGCCTGCATCACGAGAGGGTCGTAAACTCAAGACCCGACACCATCCTCATCCTCGAGCACCAACCCGTATATACCGTGGGCCGGCGAACGCTGGTTTCGGATTGGGGAGGCGACCCCACGGCGACCCACATGAACGGAATCGAGGTCCACCACGTCAATAGAGGCGGCTCTGTGACCTATCACGGCCCCGGGCAGCTTGTGGTGTACCCCATCCTTCGCCTGACGGATCATGTTAAAGGCGTACGGGCTTACATAGAGCAACTAGAAGAAGCAGTGATTCAATGTCTGCGGCAGAACGGGATTGCCGGCCATCGGCAAGCGAAGACCCCAGGCGTCTGGGTGACAGGTCTCCACCATGCCAAGATTGCATCGATCGGGATTCGCGTGGATCGAGGCGTGACCATGCACGGGCTGGCCCTCAATGTGGACATGGATCTCTCACCATTTCGAGGGATCACTCCATGCGGCCTGCAAGGCTGCCACACAACTTCCATGGCTGAGGTCGTCGGTCGACCGGTTTCTTCCATGACCGTGACGCCGTCGCTTCTGGATCAGCTGGAGCGGGCATTGGCGCTCACTTGGACCGGCTCACCGGCCCCCATCGAATTCCATACTCGTGCAGGATCATGAACTCGACATTCTGACCGAAAGCAGATTGAGGACAACATGAAAGAATTCGACACCCCGACCTTTCGACTGGCCGTCTCTCAGTTTGACCAGGCGGCGGAAACGATGCACCTGGATCACAATCTGCGGGAACGGCTCAAGCAACCGCAGCGGTCGCTCGTGGTCAGCATTCCCGTCCGGATGGATGACGATCGCGTCGAGGTCTTCACTGGATATCGCGTACAGCATGACTCCTCGCGCGGTCCGTCCAAAGGCGGTGTCCGCTATCATCCCGACGTAAACCTCGGCGAAGTCGCCGCACTCGCCATGTGGATGACGTGGAAATGCGCCTTGGCCGGATTGCCCTACGGCGGGGCCAAGGGTGGCGTGGCCGTCGCCCCCAAACAGTTGTCCCGCGCGGAACTTCAACGGCTGACCAGACGCTACGCCGCAGAAATTTTCCCGCTGATCGGCCCCGATAAGGACGTGCCCGCACCCGACGTCGGAACGGATGCGCAGGTCATGGCTTGGATAATGGACACCTACAGCCAGCAAGTCGGCTACGCAGTCCCCGGTGTAGTAACAGGGAAACCTCTCTCAATAGGCGGCAGCTTAGGTCGGGAAGAAGCAACAAGCCGAGGGGTGGTGTATGTAACCCTGGAAGCCCTCCGGCATCTCAAGCTCTCCATCGATCGCGCCACGGTAGCAGTCCAAGGGTTTGGAAATGTCGGGGCGCACACCGCCCTTATCATGGAACAGGAGGGAGCCCGAGTCATTGCCGTGAGCGATGTCACCGGCGGGCTTTACAATGAGAAGGGGCTCAACATACGGGAGCTCCTGGACCGCTACAAAACAAAGGGCCAGGCGCTCAAGGATATCAAGATGGGCGATTGGATCACGAATGAAGAACTGCTCCAGCTTCAGTGTACTGTTCTGGTTCCAGCCGCCTTGTCGGAGCAGATCACCGTGCATAATGCCGCCGCCCTTCGGTGCCGGATCCTTGCGGAAGGCGCCAATGGCCCCACCACACTGGAGGCCGATCGGATTCTCGAAGACAAGGGCGTCTTTGTCATCCCTGACATTCTGGCCAATTCCGGTGGCGTTATTGTCTCCTATTTTGAGTGGGTTCAGGACTTTCAGCGGTTTTTCTGGAATGAATCGGATATCCGAAAGCGCCTCCAGGAGATTATCACGTCGGCGTTTCACCAGACCAAACAGTTCGCCTCAGACAAACATGTTTCTATGCGGATGGCGGCACTGATGAACGGGATTGATAAAGTCGCCCAAGCTCATTTGCAACGGGGGCTGTACCCTTGATCCGATCCTTCTTTAAATCCATCTCTGTTCTTTCTACCTCATGATGAGGGACTACGCGTTGGCCGCCATCGCAGGAATCTGGCTCGCTGACGGCCTCTCTCTTTTGCTGATGCCCCTCTTTATGGTCGAGCGCTTGCGGGAGGTGATCCGCCAACAGCCGGCGATCTGGACCTGGCAGTGGCTGTCAGTCGTCGCGGGAGCCGTCCTGCTTCTCGCAGCCCTTCCGCTCCGTTACCAACCCCTGTGGATTTTGACCGCTCTGGCCATGCTCATAAAAGGATTGTTCCTGGCCCTGGGGCCGGAGGCGTGGCGGTCACGCTTGGTTGAGTGGTGCCTGAACCGGGACGATGTGGATTACCGGTTTGTCGGAATCGGTTTATGCACGCTTGCCGCACTCCTTCTCCATGCGCTTGGGTGGCTGGGACAGGATTAGCTGGAGGGGTAGAGGATCATGACCGTAAATCGTGCCACTATCATATCGGCCTGGGAAACATATTGCAGCGAAGGATGGCCCACGTTTGCCAGCCCGAATCAGGGACAGCTGATGACACTTGATACGGTCATCAGCGGCTGTGTGATGTTTTTCCTGGATAGTCCAGAAGGGTTGGATTCACAGCGAGTCGAGATTCTGAAAGATTGCCTGGCGGATCTTGAAGAGGTGACATCGGAATTGGAAGCGGATTGCCAACCGTACTTCGTACGCCTCCATCGTCTCGGTGAACTCCTGTTGGCCGCCACAGAGACGCGCCTAAGGCGCGTCTCGCGTTAGCGATTTTCCGGTTCACGACTCTTCTCACTCCCGGTTGGACCTTTCTTGCAAGTTCAGCCTCCCTTGGATAAAATGTTGGAAGCTTCATGAAGCCTGCCTATCCTTGACATGATCTGAACAATCCGTGCGATCAACCGACATGTTTGATTTGTGAAAGGGGAGACGATGAGGAAGAAATATGGATTTCCTGTGCTGGCCGGGATGCTCATGGCGATCCTCACCAGTGCGACCTCATCCTTGCATGCCGAGCCCTATGAGTTGAGCAAAAACGATGTGATGGAATCGAAGGAGATTTCCAGCGCGACCGTATCGCTGTTCGGAGTGAAGTTAGGCGACTCCGAAGCGAAGGCCCTGGATGTCCTGGTCAATGAAAAGATTGCCGGAATCAAAGCGGAACAGGAAGCAGCCTTTATTTTCCTGATCGATCAACGGAAGCCCACCGGTCCAATGGCTGGCGTCCGTGTCCAGGATGGCAAAGTGGACCTCATTTTCATCAACAACCGATTCACCCACAAGGCACGCGGCGTATTTAGAAATGTGTTGAACAGCGAAAGCCCCGAGGACATCCGGAAATTGTTGGGGAAGGAAGAGTACGGAGATGAAAACGTAATGGGCGCCGTCATGGCCTACGATAAGCAAGGCTTTCAGGTGAACTACCTGGGGAAGGACGTCAATATCGAATTTTCTACCCCCCACTAGATCTCTGTTGCGTCGGGACTATACCTCTCCCTCGATCTATCGCGGATCGACTGTTTTCCCCCTCTTATTCTTTGTCGCAACATGGCAAGGAATCGCGCTGCCGCACGGAACCTCAATAGAGTCCTGAGTCCATATCGGGACAAAGCCGATCAAGCCAACACGGAGGTCGCCGAACCGACTGATCCGTGAGGGACGCTGCTAGACAGAATGGCGCGGAGACAAGATCGTCTTCTCGACACCCAGCAAGACCGCTAACACACCATCCACACGAAAGATGGGCCAGACAACATTCAAAGGCTGCGCGCTGAAAAATCCCTGCGGGCGAGGAAGCAATGAAGAGGGACTTACTGCACCGTTGCGGTAGATTTGAGCCCGAAATCAATGAGACTGAGGGCGGTGTTCCAGCGACGGTTGGAGTTTAAAATCACAAGCAACAGGTCGCTGCCGTTCTGTGAAACTTTGGCGATGAGGCAACGGCCCGCTTTAGATGTGAAGCCGGTTTTGACGCCTTCCACGCCGGGAATGCGTCCCAACAGCCGATTTGTGCTGTGCAAGACATACGCACGGTGGCCACTGATCGGCGTGATGATCTCCCGTTCCTCGCGCACAAGCGCACGGAAGATGGGATTCTGCAACGCCGCCTCACTGAGCTTCGCCAGATCCTCGGCCGTCGAAAAATGCTCCGGTCCATCAAATCCACAGCCGTTGCTGAAGTGGGTATCGGTCAACCCGAGCGCGGCGGCTTTCGCATTCATGAGCATGACAAACTGCTCTTCATCACCACCGACATGCTCCACCGCCGCCAGACAGGCGTCATTGGCCGACACGATCAGCATGGCTTTGAGCAAGTCTTCGAGTTTGAACACTTCTCCTGCACGGAGCCGCAGATGCGTTTTAGGCGCACGCGCGGCGTTGCGACTGATGGTCGCCTGATCATCTAACTTTCCCTTCTCCAGAATCACCAGCGCGGACATGATTTTCGTGAGACTCGCGGGTGAAAGTCGCTTGAGGGATTCGTGCTGGTAGAGCACGCGGCCGGATCGAAGCTCTTTCAGAAGAATGCTATGAGCGGGAGCCACTCGCCAAGGAAGACGATCTCCCGCGGTACTCACGGCCCGAACCTGGCGCTTATGTTTATGGCTATACTCGGCCTGGGCGTCGAGAGACGTTCCCAAGACGATGGTTCCGAATGTCGCAGCCAGAATCGTTGACGTGAGAAAAAATGACTTGACCAAGGGGGTGCTCCTTACCAAGGACGGTGGGCTACAGGGACACATTACAGCGGGTAGGATTCCCGTACTTTCCCGCCACGGACACCGCTATCAATCACTTTATGAAAGAACCGCAGAACATCCGCGAGATCAATCCAAAACCCGCAGTTCAGACAGCGCGCAAAGAGCCGCCGATTCATGAGCGTATAGTGACGCTCGACCATCATGAACCCTTTGCATTTCAAGCAGCGCATACCGTCGCGTCTACTGTGGCATTACCGAAGCCGATTGAGGACAACCGCTAAGCAGCCGGCCAGAAGCCCTCCGCCAAGAATAGTCGTGCCGAAGGAGACCACTGCGGTGATGCCTGCGGCAGGCTGGGTCCCTTCCAACAGATCGCGTATTCCTCCCTGCACCATGAGGACAGCAAGGGTCAGGACTGAACCCATTGCAAACCACCAGGTAAATGTTCTCAGGGGCATTACGCTCACACGGACAACAATGTGTCGGGGAATCACACCTGTCGGCCACTCTAACGGAGGGTCCAAGACCTGTCAAGAAGTGCCGGCATTGCACGTCGCGCAGAGAAGTCACCGCTCATTCGAGGCGATTGGCGCAGGTTTCACTACCTTCAGCCCGCGATGGAGAAAAATTGAAACTGTCCCATTTCCATTATCGGCGGTCACCAAGCCTGGCTCTTCGACTTCGTTCGAGGTCACCCAGAATGTCGCCAGGGCAAACGGTCCCGCCTTCGTCGGATAGTTCCTGGGGGGATAGTGAAAAGTTCCGTCACCCTTGCCAAAAAGGATAGACAGATCGTTGGACTGCAAATTCGCAATCGCGACATCAAGGACCCGATCGCCGTCGAAATCGCGTGTGACGCCTGAGATAGGACCAGCGTCGGCACCGGAATCTTTTCCCGGGAGAAATGTGCCATTGCCATTGCCAAGAAACGTAGTGAAACAGTCCCGTTCGCCATTGATCACGAGCAAGTCGCGTTGGCGATCATTGTTGAAATCGGCAAACGTCGCTGAGAGAGGACGTTTGCCGGTCCGATAGTCTTTAGGGTCGCGAAACGTTCCATCCCCATTTCCCAGCCAGATTGAGACGGCATTGGACATAGGGCCACCGTTGGTGACGACCATGTCGATCTTCCCATCCCCATTGAGGTCCGACAGCGCAACAGATGTGGGCGTATCGCCATAGGTATATTGCGCCCCATGATGGAACTCGGATGTTCCGGTCCCAAGAAACACTTTGACCTTATCGTTGCGGAGCGCAACAACGACATCGGGATGACCATCCCCATTCAAATCCTCAGTGGCCAGGGCTACGGGTGTTCGATGAACAGGATAGTGCGGTCCCTCTTCAAACTTGCCGTTTCCTCGCCCCATCAGAAATGCGATTTCGTCTCCGCCTGAACAGGCCAGCACAATATCCGCATGAGTATCGTGGTTAAAATCCGCCATGGCCAATGTCCGTGGCTCCAGACATACTTTGATTTGGGTTTGGTCGCTGAAACTTCCATCTCCATTGCCCAGGAGGATCGAGAGGGTGTTGCTGGAAATATTGGTCGTAATGAGATCCGTAAACGTATCATGATTGAAATCGCCAGTCGTAATCGACGTGGGATTTTTCCCAACTTTATAGCTGGCGTAGTAGTAAAGAAGATCGGGCGGTTGATAGGGATCGGTCTTGGTACAGGACCACATCCCGATGGCCAAAACACAGCACATCGCGATGTTCACGGCGTGAATCTTTTGATAGACGGCACGAAACAAGACAGGTTTCACAACTGCTCTTTTCACAAGAATAGGTCGATAGGCCTACTGATTCACGGCCTATTGCCCCATGCAACCAAAATGTCGGCCCGCCGGAGTATACAGAGGGCTTGTTTCACCATGCAATCGACCTGATTTCTTCCTTTGATGGACGAATCAGCCTTGTTGATCTCACCGGACTTGCGCTAGAATGAGACTCACTTTGGGGAGGATGCAATGAGCAAACACGTGAAAGTGGACATCACCATGTACGGGATCGCGGAGGTCCTGAGCTGGTGTCACGACCGAAACAAAGGCCGCATCGGTGGAGTCGATACCGAGGTCTTCCAGAAGATGAAGACCCTACTGGCGGAGAAGCCGCAATCGGCGGACTATTTCACCCTCGATCAGTTCTGGAAGAAAAAAGTCACGCTCGATTTGACAGAAGATGAAGTGGCAACGATCGATCGGTGCCTGTACGATATTCCGAATTTCGACAACGAACCGTTACCGCAGATCCGTCACAAGTTCTGGCCCCAAGCGGTCGGCGCGATCTAGCCGGAGATTTCTCCCCGGAATCGCTCGCGCGATTCCGGGGCTCCTCACTTATCAGACGCAGCGCCGTTTCACCCTGACACAAAAGTGAGTGTAGGGGTGTGCGTTGGCTGGCACAGGTGTATGGTGAAGGTGACCGTAAGCTGTGTGGTGCGCTAAAGCGCCCCTTCACCCTTGAGATACCTGCGGAACCGGCCCATGAGATCGGCCCCAAGCGTCCCCCCTTCAGGCTTTTTCGCGTTGGGATCGGAAAAATACCCGCGGATTTCCTGTAAGCGCTTTTCAGCCTGATCGTTCCCCTGAAGCCGCTTCGTCTTGGTCAACGCCGTATCAAATGCGTCAAACGTCAGCTCGTTGTAGCCGAACGATCGAATGCGTTTCACCGCTTTCATCATCGCCTGATTGCGAAACGTCGTGAGGGAATCCGAGTCGATCTCGGACAAGCCCAGCTTTCTGGCGCGACGCTCAGCCGCCTTTCGAATGCCACTCCTGACGAAATCGGGCGAGGTCTGGAGTCGCTTCCACGCCTCATCCGACCAGGCCACTTTCTGCTGGGGCGCCTCCCACAATTGCACGACATTCGTTTCATCGATGGTCGTGAACCCTTTTTCTCGAGCCGCCTCTTCCGTATCGTGCCGAATCATGTCACTGACAAATTCCAGCGCGATCGGCGGCGAATCTTTGATCTTCCGCTGAAGCAACGCCAGGGCACCTTCACTCCAGGCCAGAGGAGGCAAATCCCGCTCACGGGCATCGGCCATGGATTCGACTCGATCAAGCAAATCGATATTGACTTCCATATGCCCGCCTTCGCGAGCCATCTCTTCTGCAATCTGCTTGATCATCCCGCGCATAAAATCGGGAACCGCATCGAGCCGTGCTTTGGCGGCAGCCGTCCAGGGCAACTGCCCTTTCTCCATAGCCTCGGCCGCCGACGCCAGACCGGTCGCGCCACCCATCGACCCCATCATCTGGCCTTTGAATTGGTCCAGCTTGATTTCATCGATCTCCTCGTAGCCGAGCTCCCGCGCCTTTTTTTCAGCTAACCGACGGACCATGCCGCGAAGAAAGACCGGAGCGCGTTCCATGCGCTTCAGCGCACCGTCGGTCCAGCGAATCTCCGCGCCGGCAGACTCGGCAGAATCTGAGGATGACATGGGAACTCCTTCTCACCTGCTATTGGTTCAGTAACTCTTTGAGTTCTTTGCCGGCCTTAAAAAACGGCACCCGTTTCGCCGGCACCGCAACCGTCGCACCGGTCTTCGGATTGCGCCCTTCTTTCATGCGCCGCGCACGTAAACGAAAACTTCCGAAACCACGTATTTCGGTCTTATCGCCATTTTTCAGAGAGTCTCGAATGCAATCGAAAATAGTGTTCACGACGACTTCGGCCTGCCGTTTGGTCAACGTGGTGACTTTCTCCGACATCTGCTCGATGATCTGCGCCTTCGTCATGCCCGCCCCCCTTTCGCCCCGTTGAAGGACACGTGCCGTTGCACGCCATTGCCGCGCGATTAATAGGCCATGAGATATTTCAGATTCACCCCTGAGTGGAAATCGAATTTAGGCAAAACCGACGACAGTTTCGACTCCAGCAGTTCGCGAATCGAAAACCGGCGGCGCTGCTCAATGACTTTCGGCTCACCTTCGATTCCCACGACATCGGCCGCCAGCTGAATCGCATCGTCCAGGTTACCAAGCTCATCAACCAGCTTCGCGGCTTTCGCCTGCCGACCGGTAAAAATCCGGCCATCGGCCAGCGCCTGAACCTCAGGCACCTCGAGCGAGCGACCTTCGGCGACGGCTTCTATAAACTGCTTATGCACATCGTCCATCACGGTTTGCAACAACCCCCGCTCTTCATCGTTCATCTTTCTCAGCGGAGAACCGACATCTTTGTACTTCCCGCTTTTCACGACGACGCCTTCGACACCGATCTTCTGGAGGAGGCCCTCGACATTGGCCATCTCCATAATTACCCCGATACTCCCGGTCAAGGTCCCGGGATTCGCCACGATGCGATCGGTCGCTGCGGCAATATAGTAGCCGCCCGACGCAGCCACGCTCCCCATTGAGGCAATCACAGCTTTGTTGCTTTTGGTCCGCACCCGACGCACCGCGTCGTAGATCTCCTGCGAGGGGACCACTCCTCCGCCCGGGCTATCGATCCGCAGCACAATCGCCTTGACAGAGGGATTCTCACTGAATTTCTTCAGTTCGCCGAGCGTTTCCTGGGCGTCAAGAATGACGCCCTCGATGCGGATCAGCGCAATCCGGTCCTCGCCCGAAAAATCAAGATCGGGCAACAAGATATTGACCAAGAACAGCAATCCCAAACCACCCCCCACGACCCAAAGGATCTTGCGCAGCAGGGAGCGTTTGGAACTGCGTTCTGTTGGTTGGTCGTCAGCCATGATGACTCATGTAGGTGTCAGACAACCCGTGGCCTCGCCTTAGTCTTCCGCCTGCGATTTTTTACGGCTTTGCTTCGCGGCGCGTCCGAGGCTTTGATCGAGCGCGCCCTGCGCTGAATGATATTCATCGACCTGTCGGCGGTCGGAGTCGGATTGATGTTCGCGCAAGCTGAGCGCGATTTTCCGCTCTTCGCGATCGACCTTGATAATCTTGGCCGCCACGTCATCTTGCAGCTTGAACTTCTCTTCGAGCTTCGCCGCACCGTCCAGTCCGGCTTCGCTGATGTGAATCAACCCTTCGACGCCGCCCTCCAGCTCGATGAAGATCCCAAAGTCGGCCACCTTGCTGACCTTCCCGGTCACCGAATCGCCGACATGGTAGCGCGCCGGAATCTCATCATCCCACGGATCGCGTGAGAGCTGCTTGAACCCGAGCGACAGCCGCTCTTTTTCTTTGTCGATCCGCAACACCACCGCATCGACCTTCTGCGCCTTCTTGAACAGCTCTGACGGATGCTTGATGTGCTTGGTCCACGACATATCGGAAATGTGGATCAAGCCATCGATGCCCTCTTCCAGTCCGATGAAGGCCCCGAAATCGGTCAAACTCTTCACTTTCCCCTCGATCTTGGTGCCGATCGGATACTTGCTTTCGATCATGTCCCAGGGATTGGGCGCGGTCTGCTTCATACCCAGTGAAATCTTCCGGCTGGCGGGATCCACGTTCAACACGGCAGCTTCGACCTGATCACCCACAGTCACGACACGCGAAGGATGGCGCACTTCATGAGTCCAGGACATTTCCGACACATGGACCAATCCTTCGACGCCCGGCTCGAGCTCGATAAACGCTCCGTAGTCCGTCAGGCTCACCACCCGCCCGCGCACCCGCGTCCCGATCGGATACTTCCCAGCCACATTGGTCCAGGGATCGGCGGACTTCTGCTTCAGACCGAGCGAGATACGGCCGGTCTCCCGATCGTATTTCAACACGTTGACTTCCACACGATCGCCGACGGTGAACATTTCCGACGGATGGCCGACGCGTCCCCACGACATATCCGTAATATGGAGCAAGCCGTCGATTCCGCCCAGGTCGATAAACGCCCCATAATCGGTGATGTTCTTGACCATGCCCTGAATCAGCTGGCCTTCCTTCAAATTCGCCAGCGTCGTCTGACGCTTCTTGTCGCGCGTCTCCTCAAGGAGGACGCGACGGGACACCACCACATTGCCGCGGCGATGGTTGATCTTGATGATCTTCAGCGGGAAAGTCTTGCCGACGAGACCGTCCAAATCACGTACGGGATGCAGGTCGATCTGGGAGCCCGGCAAGAACGCCTTGACGCCGATATCGACCATCATGCCGCCCTTGATCCGTGAAATGATTTTCCCGTCGATGCTCTTTTCCTCATTGAAGAGCTTTTCGAGCTCTTCCCAAATCTTCATCTTATCGGCTTTTTCCTTGGACAGAACCAAGTTGCCGTCGTCATCTTCGCATTCTTCGATATAGACCTGGAGGCTGTCCCCAACCTTGAGGGCCTGGAGATCGTCCGGCGAGAATTGATCGCTCGGGATCATCCCCTCGGACTTGTAGCCGATATCGACGACGACTTTGTCCTTCGTCAATGCCACTACGCGGCCTTCGGTGATCGTCCCCTCCTCAAGATTGCGAAAGGTCTCCTCGTAGAGGGCGGCCAGCGCGGCGCGGTCTAACTTCGGTTCATTCCCTGTTGATGCGGTACTCATGGACAGATCCTCATCCTCCGGCATGGGCCGGGTGCTGATGGTGAAGAAACCGGACTCACTCAGCGTTGCGAGCTCCGGAAGTCGGCTGCTCCGGCGGCACTCGCTCGCCTTCGTGCCCCACCATGGGAGGCGGAACGTTTCCGAGGGCGGCGATCTGCGTAATCACCGTGCGGCTGACCAGTTGATAAAACCGTTTGGCATCTCCCTTATCGTGTTCTTTGGGATGGCCGCTTTCGAAAGTCAGCGGGTCTCCCAATTTCACCGTCACTTGCCGAAACCTCGGCCATCGTGCACCGGTCGGCAAAACGTCGAAGGTCCCTTTCAAATAGGCCGGCACCACCGGACAGCCGGTCTGCGACACAATCACTCCGATACCGGATTTCGGCTGCCGCAAATGGCCATCGTGACTGCGTCCGCCTTCCGGAAAGATCACCACCACCTTGCCGGCCTGAATCAGGCTGATGGCTTTCCCGAAGGCCTCCCGATCCAATCGACCGGGACGAAGAGGGATCCAGCCAAGCCGCTGCAAAATCCCGTTAAGCACCGGCACAGGAAACAAGTCATTGCGTCCGAGATACCAGGCCCGCCGCTTCATCCCGCAACCCAGAAGCGGAATGTCTATATAGCTGGCGTGATTGGCCGCAACGAGCACTCCGCCGGTCCGCGGCAACGCCCCTTCCACTTTGTACCGAAACAAGATCGCTGCGGAGGCTCGCACCAGGACCCAGAGGATCCCGTAGACCAATCCGCTCACGAGACCGCCGCAACGGCCGCCAACATCTGCTCCACTACGTCTTCAATACGCAACGACGAGGTATCGATCAATCGCGCATCGGCTGCGGGCACGAGCGGCGCCACCGCGCGCGTGCGATCCCGTTCGTCGCGACCGGATAGATCCTGATAGGTCTTCTCCATCGGGGCGTCATGTCCGGCAGCCACCAATTCGCGATGGCGACGCTCGGCCCGCACGGTCGCGTCTGCCTCAAGAAAGAATTTCACAGGCGCAGTTGGAAACACCTTGGTTCCAATGTCCCGGCCTTCAGCCACCACCGAGCCGCGCTGCCCGATTTGGCGCTGCACCGGTAGGAGCCATTCGCGGACGGCGGGAATCGCCGAGACGACAGAGGCCGCTGCCGTCACGTCCGGTGTGCGCAGTTCATTCGTGACATCCATATCGTTGACCAATACCAACATCGCACCGTTTTGAAACAACATCTGAATCGACAGGGATGGAAGCAGCGCCGTCACCTGCTCCCGATCAGCCGGATCGATGCCGCTCCGAAGCGTCTTCCAGGCCACGGCCCGATAGAGCGCTCCCGTATCAAGATAGAGATACCCCAGCCTCGACGCCAGCTGTCGCGCAACCGTACTTTTTCCCACTCCAGCCGGTCCGTCAATCGCAATGATCACTGCCGCTACCTGCCTCCTCAAGCCGAACGAGCCGTATTATAGCCCTCACGCCTATGCCGTCAACAAGCTCGCCAGGGTGTGTTCGAAATTCGGGAACGAGGTATCCACACAGCCTGTGTCAGCCACAGCTGTGGGAGTACTCGCGGTTAACCCGCCGATGGCGAGCGACATCGCGACGCGATGGTCGCCATGGCTCTGCCCTTTCAGGGAGCCGATCAACCGGCCATTCTTCCCCGCCTGCCCCAGCCCTCGAATCACCATACCGTCAGGCTGTTCCGTGATCTGCGCTCCCATGGCTCTCAGCTCGGCGCTCATCGTGGCAATGCGATCGCTTTCCTTCACGCGGAGCTCTTCGGCCCCGGAGATCGTCGTGTCACCTTCCGCGACCGCCGCCGCAACACAGAGGATCGGGAATTCGTCGATCGTCTGCGGGATCAGCTCAGGACCAACCGCCACACCCTTCAGCGCCGCCGACCGGACACGAAGATCCGCAACCGGCTCACCGGCTTGATCGCGCCGATTGAGCACATCGATCTTAGCCCCCATAGCCGTCAACACATCGATCAAGCCCGTTCTGGTCGGATTGATCCCGACATTCTGAATCATAAGGTCAGAGCCTGGAATGATGCTCGCCCCGACTAGAAAAAATGCCGCAGCAGAAAAATCTCCGGGAATCACGATCGCGCGGCCGGTCCAACCGGACGATGGGCGCCCTTGCAGCACCAACGTGCCCGCATCCTGCCGCAACGGAATCCCGAACGACTGGAACATCCGCTCCGTATGATCGCGTGACAAGCGCGGCTCGCGAAACCGCATGGTGCCTTCGGCAAAGAGCCCTGCGAACAGGAGCGACGATTTGATCTGGGCACTGGCCACCGGCGATGTGTAATCGATCCCGTGCAACCGCGCGCCGGTGATGGCCAGCGGAGCCAGCTCGCCGCCTTTGCGCCCGGCAATCACCGCGCCCATCTCCCGCAGGGGCTTCACCACCCGCCCCATCGGCCTCCGACGAATCGACTCGTCTCCCGTCAAAATCGTGAAAAAGTCCTGACCGGCCAATAGTCCCGTCAATAAACGGGTCCCGGTCCCGGAATTGCCGCAATCGATCGGAGCATCGGCTTCCCGCAAGCCCCACATCCCTTTCCCATGCACCAGCAGCACATCGGGCTGTTCGTCGATCTGAATCCCGAGCGCCTGAAACGCGCGCATCGTATTCAAACAGTCTTCCCCGCGGCAATAGCTGGATAATCGGCTTTCGCCCTCAGCCAGCGACGTGAGAATGATCGCGCGATGCGTCACGGACTTATCGCCGGGCACCGTCATGGTCCCTGTGAGCGCGCGGCCTGGGATGATCGTCAATGAAGCCATGTTCAGTTACACCGTCACAGAAGGACGAACGTTCAATTTCTCGCGCTCGGATTTGGCGCGCTCAAGCGCCTTTTCGATCCCGGCTCCGTCGCCCGTACGGACCAGGCGCCGGAACTCCTGGAGCGATTCCTGATAGGCATCGATGAAATGCACCACGTTCTCGCGATTCCAGAGGAAAATATCCCGCCACATCTCAGGAGAACTCGCCGCAATTCTGGTCGTATCCCGCAACCCGCCTCCGGAGTGAGCCGCCAAGTCGAGCGAGGTGATTTCACGATCACGAAGATTCGCCAACGCTGTGATCAGAGCGAAAGCCGCCACATGCGGCAAATGACTCACGGCGCCAAGAATCTGATCGTGCACATGCGGATCCATCGTCAGCACAATCGAGCCCGTCTCCTGCCACAAGGCCCGCACTCGCTCCAAGGCTTGCGCATTGGTCTTGGGCGTAGGCGTCACAATACAGCGCGCGCCCTGAAAGAGCTGATCGGTTCCCGCCGCGACACCGGTCTTTTCTTTTCCGGCAATCGGATGCGCGCCGACGAAATGAATACCGGCCGGCATGCTGGCTTCGGACTGTTCGACCAACAAACCCTTCACGCTTCCGACATCGCTCACGACGGCCCCGGGGGAGAGGCACGAGACCCAGTCCTTCAGATGTCGATCATAGGTATCGACCGGTGTGGCCAGAATCACGAGATCCGCGCCGCGCACGCCTTCCTTCGGGTCAACGACATAGCGGTCGATCGCGCCCAGCTCGACAGCCGTCTTGAGATTCTCCACCCGCCGGCCGACCCCGACCACCTGATCGGCCAGCCCCTTGCGGCGCAGGATCATCCCGAGCGATCCGCCGATCAGGCCTACCCCGATAATCGCGACCTGTTTAAAATGAACTGCCATAGCTGCCTGGGCTCACTCTTCCTGAAGGGGATCCTTTTGCGGCCTAAATGTCTCGACCCACAGCGCGGCCAATATTTCCAAGATCGTGCATCAGCTCCTTGAACTTTGACGGCTTGATCGATTCCTCTCCGTCACACAAAGCACATTCCGGGTTGGAATGAACTTCGATCAACAACCCATCAGCGCCGGCCGCGATCGCCGCCTTGGACATGGGCGCCACCAGCTGCCATTTCCCCGTGGCATGACTGGGATCGACGATGACGGGAAGATGCGACAGTTCTTTCAGCGTCGGAATCGCCGCCAGATCCAGCGTATTGCGATACTGGGTTTCAAACGTCCGGATACCCCGCTCGCAGAGCATGACGTTGCGATTGCCGCGCGACATGATGTATTCCGCCGACAAGAGAAACTCCTTGATCGTCGCCGATAATCCGCGCTTCAACAGCACCGGCTTGTCGTAGGCACCGACCTCCTTCAAGAGTTCGAAATTCTGCATATTGCGGGCGCCGATCTGAATGATGTCGGCCTTCTCCAGAAACAGCTCAATGTCTCTCGTATCCAAAATCTCACTGACGACCGGCAACCCCGTTTGCTTCTTGGCCTCAAGCAGATAGTCCAGTCCTTCTCGACCCAGCCCCTGGAAGGAATAGGGTGACGTTCTTGGTTTGTAGGCTCCACCGCGCAATACCGAGGCTCCGGCGGCCTTCACTTCATGGGCAATCCCCACCGTGAGTTCAAGCCGCTCCACCGCACAGGGTCCCGCCATGATGACGAGCTTCTTCCCGCCGATCTTCACCCCGCCCACATCGATGATGGTCGGTTCTTTCTTGAATTCCCGGCTCACCAGTTTCCAGGGAGCGAGAATCGGCAAGACGCTTTCCACCCCGGGCAGCGCGGTCAAAGGCTGATTGTGCAAAATTCGATCGTCGCCGATCACCCCAATGATCGTGCGCTCCTGACCGGTGGAAATTTGCGACTTCAATCCCAACTCGCGCAACCGATCGATAATATGATCGACTTCCCGTTCGGACGCCTCAGGTTTCAAGACGATGATCATGGTGCCCTCTCTGTTGCTTCACTTCGACTGCAAGACCTTCTTCAACGCGTCCAGGAATGCGGCATTCTCGTCCGGCTGGCCGATGGTCACGCGCAGCAACGTCCCTTCGATATGCCGAACAATGATGCCCTCGCACAACAAGGCATCGAACACCCCCCGGCCATCGCGTTTGACGTCGAAATACACGAAGTTGGCCTGGCTAGGAATCGTCGCAAACCCCAGCGCTCGTAAACCGCTCTCGATTTGCTGCATCCCTGCCGTATTCACGGCTCGACTCTTGGCCACATGCTCGTCGTCACCCAGCGCGGCCAGAGCCGCACGCTGCGCCAGCGTGTTGGCATTGAACGGCGGCCGCACACGATTCAGGCAGTTCGTGATCTCCGGAGTCGTAATCCCATAGCCGATTCTTAATCCGGCCAATCCATAGATCTTTGAAAATGTTCTCAGCACGATGGCATTCCGCCCCTGCGTCACATACTGCAGGCTGTCCGGGAAATGCGGATCGCGCACATATTCGAGATAGGCTTCATCAAAGACGACGATCACATCTTCCGGAACCTGCGCCATGAACCGGGCAACGGCATCGGCTGCAACCATGGTCCCGGTGGGATTGTTGGGGTTGCAGAGAAAGACGAGCCTGGTCTTGGGCGTCATGGCTTGGGCCATGCCGTCGAGATCGTGCGTCCAATTGACCAATGGAACGATCACCGCTTTCCCGTGAGCCGCCGTGACTTCCATCTTGTAGATGACGAAAGTCTGATCGGCCATCACCGCTTCATCGCCCGGCGCCAGGAACGTCCGGGCCAACAGGCCGAGGATTTCGTCTGAACCATTGCCCAGAATAATGTGATCGAGACTGACCTTCCATCGATCGGCCAACGCCTGGCGCAAGCGATGGGCGCCGCCATCCGGATACCGATGCAGACTGTCATGCCCCCCGACCAGCGCGGCCAGCGCTTTCGGCGATGGTCCCAGCGGATTCTCATTCGAGGCGAGCTTGATCACGCGAGCCAGGCCCAACTCACGCTGCAACTCCTCAATCGGCTTCCCCGGAACATAGGGGCTCAGTGAGGCAATGTCTGGGTGAATACGCAGTGCCATAGATCTAGCTGTGTGTCGGATACGATCCCAAGATCTTCATAAAGAGGCAGCGGCCCTTAATCTCTTCGATGGCCCGATTCACACGCTCTTCTTCCACGTGGCCTTCCACGTCGACAAAGAATATATACTCCCACGCTTTGCGCCGGGATGGCCGCGACTCGATCTTCGTCATGCTGATGCCGTTTGACGCAAACGGCCTGAGCAGGTCATACAGCGCGCCGACCTTGTCTTTAATCGACAGCATCAACGAGGTCTTGTCTTTACCGGTGCGCTGCGGCGGTTTCTGCGACAGGACAAGGAAGCGGGTGAAATTGTTCATATTATCTTCAATGCGGGCTTTGATCACTTTAAGCCCATAGAGTTGAGCCGCCAGTTCCGACGCAATGGCGGCAATGGTCACATCCTCCTGGCACATTTCCGCGGCGCGGGCCGTGCTGGCGACTTCCGACACCAGCACATGCGGCAGATGCGTTTCGATCCAGTTGCGGCATTGTGCGATGGCTTGTGGGTGCGAGCAAATCTTCTTGACCTCTTCCATCACCCCGGACTTCGACATCAGATGGTGCGAGACCTCTTGGAGCACTTCCCCATAGATCAGGAGATTCGAGTCGATGAACATATCGAGGGTATGGTTCACGACGCCTTCGGTCGTGTTCTCGATCGGCACAACGCCGAAATTCGCGCGTCCCCGCTCCACTTCATTGAAGACTTCTTTGATACTGTTGACCGGAATGTACTGAGCGGACGACCCGAATTTTTGCATGCAGGCCATATGCGTGAACGTCGCGCGCGGGCCCAGGTAGGCGACCTTCTGCGGACCTTCCAGCGAGAGCGAGGCCGACATGATTTCCCGATACACGGGACGGATGGCTTCGGAAGGAAAGGGACCGGGATTCTGACCGACTAACCGCTCAATGATCGCGGCTTCGCGAGCCGGCGTGTGGAGATTGGCATCCGCATCCTTTTCTTTCTTGATCCGGCCGATCTCAATGACACTCTTCGACCGCTCGTTGAGCAGACGGAGAATTTCATCGTCGATACGATCAATCTCCTTCCGATAACCGGAAAGGTCTCCAGGCATGCACGAACCCCCTCCACCCGTGCCTCATGAGTTGGACGACGGTCCAGAGGCAGATCGAGTGCGAGCAAGCAAGGGATGATACAGGATTCGAATCGCCCATTGCAAGGAGACTCCCTAGTCTTTCAAGAACTTGCGACTACCATGAGGGAGCAGGCTCTCCACCATTTACGGAGGCCGTATCACTTTGGGAGCATTGCGCCGAAGTTTATTGGTATGAAGCAACAGGGATCGGCCGGAAGAAATACAACATCAAGCGATTGCTCTGAGGCAACCACCATGCACAAGCTCACACCCGCAACTTACAAACTTCTGATCTGTGTGGAGAACGAGGGCTGACATCGTCGCCTATTTGTTCCAGGACCCACCTCACCCTGCCCTATCTTGATCCGTCGGTAATGGGAGGACTGCACGAGGTCAAGCAACGACACCGTCCCTCATTTCTTTTTTTCATCATCTGCTCTTGTCCCAATCCTAACCGTGGTCTGCTCCATCGGAGGGGCTGATTTATTGAGGGGAAAGGGGTATTCTGCGGCCCAATTGTCCGCGACGATCAGCAAGGACCTGTTTAATGGCCAAGAAAGCGAAGCCCGCAGCAAAGAAGAGCCAGACCGCGCCGTATAAGCATCCTGAGGCGAAGAGCCTCATGCGGCCGGAGGTGGGGACGCAGGCGCAGTTTAAGAAGAAGAAATCCCCGAAGACCTACCGCTACGATTCGTCGCTCTCGCCCGCACTCGATTGGGATGCCAAGCATCCGGCCCGCGAGCAGGGGGAGGCGCTCATCAAGCAAGTTCTGGACGCCAAGAACCTGGAAGAGGCGAAGGCGGCTGCATCCAAGCTCAAGAGTCTGAGCAAACCATTCCTCAACTGGGCAGGTAAGGCAGAGCGGCTTTCGTTCGATGTGCCAACTTTGCCGCTCTTCATCCACGAGCGGCTCTCCACCAAAGCTATTATTGAAACGCTGGCAGGTCATAAAACCGACAAGCAAGAGGACATGTTCGCGCTGTTCGGCGATCCGCAGCACTCTATTACCGATCAAGTGTTGAAATCGTACGAGTTCCAAGACGACTGGACGAACCGGATGGTCCTGGGCGATTCGCTCGTCGTCATGAACTCGCTGCTGCACTACGAGGGGCTGGGCGGGCAGGTCCAGATGATCTACATGGACCCACCGTATGGGGTGAAGTTCGGTTCAAACTTTCAGCCCTTCGTCCGTAAACGGGATGTGTCTCATAACGATGACGAGGACATGACTCGCGAACCGGAAATGGTCCAGGCCTATCGTGATACCTGGGAACTCGGCCTGCACTCGTACCTGACGTATCTGCGTGACCGACTCCTGCTTGCCCGCGACCTGCTCACGCCAAGCGGCAGCATCTTCGTCCAGATCAGCGATGAGAACCTGCACCATGTCAGAGAAGTGATGGACGAAGTGTTTGGTGCTGAGAATTGTATTTCTGTTATTGCATTTCAAAAGACAAGCAGCGCATCGGGGGAACTTCTCTCATCAATCTCTGACTATCTTCTTTGGTTTGCCAAGGAGAAGGATGGACTGAAGTACCGTCAACTCTATGTTCCGAAAAAGATAGGCGAAGATGGAGGCGAGCAATACACATGGGTTCAGTTCAAAGATGGAGCCAGAAAGAATCTGGGTAGCGCTGACAAGTTGCGGGATCTTCCGGAAGGAGCAAGGGTATTTCGCCAAGATAACCTTACGAGTCAGCGACCTGCTCAAGAGGGTGATGTCCGAGAATTTGAGTTCGAGGGAAGGAAGTTTATGCCGGGCAAGGGTACCTTCAAATCAAACTTTGCCGGGCTATCAAATCTTGCTAAGGCCAAGCGTCTGATCGCGGTCGGCAACACTCTCGCCTACGTGCGATACTTTGACGACTTTCCTGTTTTTCCCGTCTCAAACGTCTGGAGCGATACGGTCATTTCGGGTTTCTCCGCAGAAAAGCTATATGTTGTCCAAACTAGTCCAACCGTCATCCAGCGCTGTCTCCTCATGACCACCGACCCAGGTGACCTGGTGCTTGATCCGACGTGCGGAAGTGGCACGACGGCCTATGTCGCCGAGCAGTGGGGCCGCCGCTGGATCACGGCCGATACCAGCCGCGTGCCGCTGGCCTTAGCTCGTCAACGCCTCCTTACTGCTACATTTTCCTGGTATGACCTGAAAGATAACAATCGCGGTCCAGCAGGGGGGTTCACCTACACACGCAAGCAGAACAAGAAGGGTGAGGAAGTCGGCGGCATCGTCCCGCACATCACGCTCAAGTCCATCGCCAACAATGAGCCGCCGGCTGAAGAAGTGCTGGTCGATCGGCCGGAGGTTGAGAATGGCATCACGCGCGTGACCGGTCCCTTCTGCGTCGAAGCGACCATCCCGACTCCGGTGGATTGGGAAGGTGATGGCGTCGAAGATTCTGGGGCCGTCACAACCGAAACCTATGGCTCCTTCGTGGACCGCATGCTGGAAGTGCTGCGCAAGAGCCCGGTGCTCAGACTGGAAGGCAACAAGACTGTCACGTTCAAGAATGTCAGGCCTCCCGCCAAGTCGCTCTCACTCTCTGCCGAGGCATTGGTCGTCAATGGCCAGGAAAAGGCCGTGGCCATGGTCTTTGGCCCGGAGAACGGCGCCGTCAGCGAGAAGCTGGTCTACGAAGCAGCACGTGAGGCTCACGCAAAGAACTACACACATCTCTACGTGATCGGTTTTGCCATCCAACCTAATGCGCGCACTCTCGTGGACAAGTGTGCCGATGTGATGGGTGTGCCCGCAACCTACGTTCAGGCCACGCCGGACTTGATGATGGGCGACCTGCTCAAGAACATGCGGTCGAGCCAAATTTTCAGCGTCTGTGGGCAGCCGGAGGTTCAAGTCAAGAAGCTCAAGAGCCCCTCACCCCAGCCCTCTCCCCGAAAGGGCGAGGGTGTTCAGTACCAAGTGGAACTGCTCGGCTTGGATGTGTTCGACCCCATCACAATGGATGTGACCCATCGCACCGGCGACGATGTGCCTGCCTGGCTCCTGGATACGGACTACAATGACCTCTGTTTTCATGTCTCGCAAGCCTTCTTCCCGCGCACCAGCGCCTGGGACAATCTGAAGAAGGCGCTCAAGGGCGAATACGAAGAATCTGTGTGGGATCACTTGTCCGGCACAACCAGTGCGCCGTTCGAGGCCGGCGAGCATAAACAGATTGCCGTGAAAGTGATCGACGATCGAGGGAATGAATTGTTGGTCGTGAAGAAGCTGACATGATGCGTCCAGTAAGGCCTGGTTTCTAATGACGTCGGAGCATATCCTTCCAGACGATCCACTCGCGTTCATTCGGCAGTGCGTCCGCGAACGGAAAATTCTCTGGACCTATCATGTCCAGATGCGTTTGAAGGGGCGCACGCTGTCGCGCGAGGCGCTTTTGCAGGCGGTCGGCACCTATGAGATTATTGAGTCGTATCCGGAAGACAAGTATCTGCCGAGCTATCTGGTCTATTGCGATTCTCGTGAGGGAGTGGCTCATATTCACGTCGCCACCGATGTTGCCGGAGAGAACGTGCGCATGGTAACGGTCTATCGCCCCAGCGCGGACGAATGGAAAGCTGATTTGAAAACCAGAAGGAGCAAGTCATGAGATGCCGAGTATGCGGATCGCCCATGCGGGCGGAGGTGACGGATTTGCCGTTCAAGCTGAGTGATCACTCGATCGTCGTCATCAAAGGGCTGCCGGTTCTGCTCTGCCAGAATTGCACAGAGTACGCGCTCGAAGATCGGGTGATGGCAGCCGTGGATCATATCCTCGATGGCGCGGACGATGCCTCGGAGCTTCGCGTGGTCAAGTACGCGGCGTGACATGCCATTCGAATACCCCCTCAGGCGAAAACCGATTTCTTTTCGTTACTTACGGTACCAAATCGGTTCGATTGAACCATGAGCGCCTACGAAGTCCCACAGCCCATTCTGAATTCTCCCTTCGAAGAACCCCAAGAGCATTGGCATATCGTGGAAGGCGAAGAGCCCAAACAACGGCCTGGCCGGCGCCCGGCGATGTACTTCTATCGCGACCCCAAAGTGAAACCCGAAAAGGACTATGGCACGGTCGCTGGGACTGCGGTCGAACTCAAGCTCGTCAATCGCATTCGGGCTCAGGTGAAGAAGTGGCGGTCGGAGGGTTACCCAGGCGTGACGAGAACCACTCTTGAACTATTGCAGTGGTGGGAGCGCGATGGACGGGCTCAGCGCCTCTTCTTTGCCCAGCTCGATGCGGTAGAAACGATCATCTTTCTCAGCGAGGCTCGGACGGATTTTCGTCAGGGCATCGAGGTCCCGCAAGAAGAACTCAGCGAGGACAAACGCGCGCAGGGGTTCATGGGATTTCGGCGATATGCCTCCAAGATGGCGACAGGGTCCGGCAAGACGACCGTGATGGGCATGTTGGCGGCGTGGAGCATTCTTAATAAGGTCAATGATCGAAGCGATGCACGATTCTCCGACGTGGTTCTGGTCGTCTGCCCCAATGTGACGATTAAGAGTCGGCTTCGTGAATTGGACCCAGAGGCAGGGGAAGCGAGCCTGTACCGCACGCGCGATCTCGTTCCCTCTCACTTGATGCCCCTTCTGACGCAAGGTCGAGTATTGGTGACGAACTGGCATGTGTTTTAACCGCAAGCCATCCAAACAGGTGGTGTTGGCGCACGAGTGAACAAAGCCGGTGTGGAGATACGCACGAAAGAGACCATTACCATCAGTGCCAAGACGACGACGGCCAGAGGGAAGCGGTATCTGACGCTGGAAGATTTAGAACGGCAGGTTGCAGCTGGGATCCTGACGGTTCTGGGAGAAGAACGTGAGAAGGACGGCACGCTGAAGAAAGTGACGGTTGAATCGAGACGGTATGTCGAAAGCGATACGGCTCTCGTGAATCGCATTCTTGGCCGAGAAGTGGGCGGCAAGCAGAACATTCTGGTCATGAACGACGAAGCCCATCATGCCTATCGAATTGTCCGCGAAGAGCGAGATGAAGAGGAAGAGGATCTGTTTGGAGAGGACGACGAGGCGGAAGATTTTTTCAAGGAAGCGACGGTCTGGGTTGACGGGCTGGATCGTATTCAGAAACTGCGCGGGATTAACTTCTGCCTCGATCTCTCGGCCACGCCCTATTTTCTTGGGCGAGTTGGGCAGGACACCAACCGGCCATTTCCCTGGGTGGTAAGCGATTTTAGTTTGATTGATGCGATCGAATCAGGCTTGGTGAAAATCCCCCAACTGGCCGTGCGTGACACGACCAGCAAGGAGATTCCCGGCTACTTCAATATTTGGCATTGGATTCTCCCGCAGCTCACCCCTGCAGAACGAGGCGGCAAGAAGGCCAGTCCAAAGCCTGAGGCGATTTTGAAGTACGCTCATCATCCTATAGCCATGCTCGGAGGGCTCTGGGAGAAAGAACAGGAGGACTGGGTTGCGAATCGAGAAGACCCTCGACCACCGGTATTTATTCTTGTGTGTAAAAATACCCAGATTGCCAAGGTACTGTATGAGTGGCTGGCTGAAGACAACGCGCCTACCGGAATCCCGCCGGTTAAAATCGAAAGCTTTAAGAACAATGGTCGGCAACATACGATCCGTGTGGATTCGAAGGTGGTTCACGAGTCGGATTCGGGCGAGTCCAAGGACGATGAAGTTCGGTGGATGAGATTCACGCTTGATACGGTGGGGAAACTCGGGTGGCCGACAGACCGCGTCGGGCGGCCACTCTATCCGGAAGGGTTTAAGGAACTTGCCGAAAAGCTCGATCGGCCTGATCATCCTCCTGGCCGTGACGTACGGTGCATCGTCAGCGTCGGCATGTTGACGGAAGGGTGGGACTGCAACACAGTGACCCATATTATCGGGCTTCGTCCGTTTATGTCTCAGCTTCTTTGTGAGCAGGTTGTCGGACGAGGACTCCGTCGCGCGAGCTATGAGCTTGGCCCTGACGATAAGTTGACAGAGGAAGTGGCCAAGGTCTTTGGTGTGCCTTTCGAGGTGATCCCCTTCAAATCCTCGCCGCAGGGCCAGCCTAAACCAAGAGTGAAGCGATTCCATGTACATGCTCTTCCAGGCAGGGCGCAGTATGAAATCACCTTTCCGCGTGTCGAGGGGTACACGCAGGCGATTCGTAATCGTGTGATGGTTGATTGGGCGACCGTTCCCTCGTTGGTCTTGGAGCCGGGACGCATTCCGCCTGAGGTTGAGGTGAAGGGCCTGCACGTGAATACAAAGGGAAAGCTATCGCTCAGCGGCCCTGGACGAATCGATGAGGTCAATCTGGATGAGTTCCGGGCGCGGAGGCGCTTACAGGAGTTGGTGTACGATCTAGCGAAGAGTTTGACCGGCAGCTATGTATCCCAAAAGGATTGTGGCGTATCCGCGCATGTTCTCTTCCCGCAGGTGGCCGCAATTATTCATCAGTACCTTGATAAGAAGGTCGAAGTTCGTTCCCCTGCCAACATCAAGGATCTGTTTCTGGCGCCCTACTACGGATGGATTGTGGAGCGTCTGATCGAAGCCATTCGCCCAGATACCTCCCAAGGGGAAAGCCCGGAAGTTCCACGCTATGAAACGAGCCGCGGGCCAGGCTCTACGGCTGACGTTGATTTTTGGACGAGCCGTGATGTGCGAGAAGTGACGAAGAGCCATTTGAACTATGTCGTTGCGGATACGAATCAGTGGGAGCAATCGGCTGCATACTACGTGGACAAGCATCCTAAGGTTGAAGCTTTTGTGAAGAACTCCGGCCTTGGCTTCGCAATTCCTTATCTCCACAACGGGCAGATGCATGACTATGTGCCGGATTTCATTATTCGACTGAAGTCTAAGCAACCGCACCACTTCATACTTGAGATTAAGGGATATGACCCAACAGAGGAAGTAAAGCGCGCTGCTGCTGAAAGATGGGTCGCGGCGGTAAATGCGGACGGGGCCTACGGGCGGTGGCAGTACGGCGTTGCAAAGAAAGTATCGGATGTCTGTAGTGTGCTCGACAATTTTGTTCACGTAGGCGAAGGCATCTAAGATATCGATCTTCTCTCCGCGCTCAGATCAACTCTCCTCCGACTCCTGCAAACGGATCCACGTCTAGCAATCGCACCTCATTCGGTTCGACCCGCGACGCCGCAACGTATGGCCCCTAGAACAGCTGATCGGTCGGCTTGCTGAAGTGATCGAACGCGAGCTTTGTCGCCTGGCGGCCGCGGCCGGTGCGGTCGAGGTAGCCAGCTTGAATGAGGTAGGGCTCGTATACATCTTCCAGCGTCCCTTTCTCTTCTTGCACCGCTGCGGCCAGGGATTCCACTCCGACCGGTCCGCCGTTGAACTTTTCGATGATGGTCATGAGGATTTTCCGATCCATATCATCAAACCCGGCGCTATCGACTCCCAGCCAGGCCAGAGCCTCCTGAGCGACCTGTTTGGTGATGTGCCCCTCGGCCTTAATCTGCGCATAGTCCCGGACACGCCGGATCAAGCGATTCACGATGCGAGGCGTGCCTCGGGCTCTTCTCGCAATCTCTGCGGCACCGGCCTGCTCTATCGATGTGCCTAACACGCCGGCTGACCGCGTCACGATGCGCTCCAGATCGGTCGGTGAGTAAAAGTCCAGCCGATACACGAGTCCAAACCGGTCGCGGAGCGGAGAAGTCAGCGCGCCGGCTTTCGTCGTGGCTCCAACCAACGTAAATTGGGGGAGGTCCAACTTGACCGTTCTGGCCGCAGGCCCCTGCCCGACGACTAAATCGAGCTGATAGTCCTCCATCGCCGGATAGAGCGCCTCTTCGACGGAAGCCGGTAACCGGTGAATTTCATCGATGAATAGGACATCGTGCTCTTGGAGATTCGTGAGGATCGCCGCCAGATCGCCGGCATGGGTGAGCACAAGCCCGGACGTTGACCGGAGCGACGCTCCCATTTCCTTGGCGATGATGTGCGCGATCGTCGTTTTCCCGAGGCCGGGAGGCCCGTAGAAAATCGTGTGGTCGAGCGCCTCGCCTCGCTGGAGTGCCGCATCGATGCAGATGCGCAGGGACTCTTTCATCCGCTCTTGCCCGACATAGTCGTTGAACGACTGCGGCCGCAGCACGTTTTCCATGCTGCGGTCATCGTCGGTGGTCCGCTGTGCGAGAAGCCGTTCAGTCATACAATCTCTTGCAACAGTGCTACTTGTTGTCCGGGGCCTGCTGAAAACGCGGAACCGGCGGCAAGGCTCCCTGCCCAGGTTGACCTGCGCTCCCGCAATAAGGAGGACAGGTCTTTATACCTTGTGTGGGATCGGGAAGACTCTGTTCCATCTTCTGCAGCTGACATTGCGACAACCGTCCCCCATCCTTATTCCCGCACCGGGAGGGAACCGACGAACTGCCTATCTCCGCATAGCCCTCAGGGCAGGAACCGCACACAGGAAGCATGTTGGCCCCAAGCGGCACGCACTGGACCAGCGTCGGATCTCCATCTTTACAAACCGACGGGGCCTGCGTGGTGCCGGTGGTCGCGTACCCATCGGGGCACGTTCCGCAGGTCATGCGAATGCTCTTCTGCTCGCCGGCGTCCTGCGCCCATCCGGCAAACGAAAGTCCGAAGAGAGATCCCGCCACCAAACTGCACTGGACCAGCGCGCGCGCAGACATACTCATCGTTTACCCCCTCGCAAGTTCTTTCAGGCCTTCACGGATCAACTCTTTGAGACCGGCCTGACTTTCGCCTGTCTTGGAAACTCTCTTCAGCGCGTCTTTGACATCTTGAGGGCGATACCCGAGATTGACCAGAGCCGAGAGCGCATCATCATAGGGACCTGCCGGCACCCCTGGCTCCTCAGTTGCGGTGGAAGCCAGACCGGAATGAATTTTCACGGCCTTCTCTTTGAGTTCGAGCGCAATGCGAGCCGCGGTCTTCTTCCCGATGCCCGGAATGGTCGCGAGCTTCTCAACATCCTCGGATTGAATGGCACGAACGAGCTCAACCAGGGGGAGCCCCGATAGGACACCGAGCGCGAGTTTCGGGCCAATACCGGACACGGTGGTTAACAGGAGAAAGGCTTCTTTCTCGCTCTGAGAAAGAAAGCCGAAGAGCTGAATCGCGTCTTCGCGCAGATGGGTATGAATATTGAGCGCGGCGACTTCGTCGAGATTCGGGAGCGCGTAGTAGGTACTCAGCGGAATATGGACTTCGTAGCCCACCCCCTGCACATCCAACGTGAGGTGGGTCGGCGCCTTAAATGCCAGCCGCCCCGTCAGAAAGGCGATCATCGTGACTCACGGCTCGAGTGGCAGAACACGGCTCGACAAGGCGACACTTATCCCGCCGCGGCGGCGGCCACCTTCTCCATTACTTCTTCAGAGATATCGAAATTGGCATGGACCTTCTGGACGTCATCGTGCTCATCCATCACTTCCATCAGCTTCAGCATTTGCTCCGCCGCTTTTTCTTCGAGGCGAATCGTATTCTGGGGAATAAAGGTAATTTCGGCGAGGGTCGCCTCGACCTTGGCGTCCGCCAAGGCTTTCTTCACAGCTTCGAACTCATGGGTACCGGAAATCACTTCAAACGTCTTGTCGGTGACCTTCACATCTTCAGCGCCGGCTTCGAGTGCCAGCGTGAGCACCTTATCTTCATCGGCCTTCGCCTTCTCGATCGTAATCAGCCCCTTCTTGTGGAACTGCCAGGCTACGGCCCCTGCTTCCGCCATATTCCCGTGATTCTTCGTGAAAAGATTGCGGATTTCCGCCACGGTTCGGTTGCGATTGTCGCTGGTGATTTCGAGCAAGACCGCCGTCCCGCCGGGCCCATATCCTTCAAGCGAAAACTCTTCATAGATGACGCCCGGGAGCTCTCCCGTGCCGCGCTGGATGGCTTTTTTCATCGTATCGCCAGGCATATTGGCTTCCTTCGCTTTCACGATAGCCAACCGCAGGCGCGGATTCCCGTCGGGATCGCCACCGGATCGCGAGGCGATCGTCAACTCTCTGATAATCCGCGTGAACACCTTCCCGCGTTTGGCATCCTGCGCGCCTTTGTGCCGTTTGATTGTCGCCCAGTGGCTATGTCCACCCATGTGTCCCTCGTCTACGTCTTCGAAATTCGTAACTGGTGTGAGACCACTGCAAATGCCTGATACCCCACGGTCGTAGACGTAGCATAGGCCTTTGAAAGGTGTCAATCAATCGGGAAGGGCGCAGAAATGTCCCAGACTATTCTGAGTAGAAAAGGAGCTGGAGACCGATGAGAAGAATGAGACCGGCCCAGGCCTTCTCCCAACGGGAGCGAGACCAGCCCATGAAGACGCCTCTCCACGCTGAAGCGAGCTTGCTGGAACCGGCCGACACCGCCAGTGCGCCCATCACGGCATGATGCATGGCAATCTTCTGGGCAGCGGGATGAGCGCCGTGGGAATGCACAAACAACATGAGCCCGCCGATCACGGCGAACAGCGGAAGCGGGATCAGCCAGCTGACGTGGGCCAACCGATCAAGACGCCGGTACAACTCGATGAGACCGACGGTCAAGGCAAGAACGCCAAAGGTCTTATGTTGGATAATTTCATGATCGTTGCCGAAAAATGTCTCCGCGAAACTCAGCGGTCCGATGGGCCACGCCTGGTGATCGCTCCAGATCAGCAGAAAGGCGGCTGTTCCCAACAAGGCCGCCGGCAGGAGCATTCGCGCCCACCCGAGCGAGGGCGACCGCAGCGCCTGGGTCATCTCGGAAACGCCGATCAGGAGCACAAAGAGTCCCGCGAGATGATGATTGAACTCCGAATAGGCCACGCCGGCCTTCGATCCCTCCCAGCCGCCTGATGCAGGGGCAGACCCGTGATGATCGCGGCCATGTTCTGGAAGCGCCTCGGCAGCCATTTCATGACCAGGCTCGCCATGCTGAGCAAACAAGAGCGCGCCGTCCAGGCCTAACAGCAGGACGATAAGCGTGCCACACAACGTCCACATCCCGGCAGGATTCGACCGGAGGAAGGCTCCTACTGCTGGCACTAAAGGAAAGGCCCATCCGGTATTCCGGATGGGCCCTTGAGAGCCCTGCTGCATGAAGCTCCTACTCACATAAACTTCATAAATTTGTCTTTGGTCTCGTCCATGACCTGCGCGGTAATCGTCGCCAAGCCACGCTCTTTGGCCACACGCTCAATCTCTTTTCGCGCCATGGGTCGAATGAAGTCGGGGATGTTCTCCAACCGCTGTTCGGCTTCCCGTGACCAGGTCATCCCGTTCGGCGAGTCAGTCTTGGAATCGTCCATGACCTGCAGCGTGATGGATTTGAATCCGTTCTTCCGCGCATAGACCTCGACGCTGCTCTGGACCATCGGCTTCACAAAGGCCGGCAGCCGATCGAGCTTTTCTTTGGCATCGGCCGTCCACGTAAAGTCCGAAGACGCGGGGGCCGTTCCATTGCCGGGCTTCCCGCTGCCCGTCAACCCCATTTCCGCGACCATGGCGGAGAAAGGACAACCGCCGCTCGCTTTTTCTCCGGCTTTTTCAGGTGCCGCCGTGGACACCGCCACCGGCTGCCCGCCCTGGATCTTCTCGTTCAGATAGGCGCCCATCTGTCCTGCGCCGGCCATGGCCTCATCCTTCAGCGTGCCCCGCGTCATTTCAAACGGCTCAGCCGCCACCGTTCGGCCACCCAATTTGACTCCGAGGGAACTGACCATCTGCGTTTCGCCGGGATTGGTCACCATCGAGAACTTGGCGTTGCATGATGGGCATCCAAAAAAGACGCCGAGCGAACCTTCGCCGGGCTTTTCGACCTTTTCGAAGGTCATATAGGTTTCGCAATTGAGACAAACAAATTTCATAGTCACTCCTCCTGCATCTCTCGGATCACAGCTTATCCGCCAGCACCTTCTTGTAATCGAGCAACGTGCGGATGCGCCCGGCAATTTCTTGGTAGCGTTGAATGGTCGGATAGGTTTCGTCGAGCAACGGCTGCCCCTTGTCGAACGTGCGGGCGAGTTTTCGATCAAACGGAACCCTCCCGAGGAGCGGAAGATCGAGGGCCTCGCACATCGCTTCGGTGTTGCCTTCAAACAACTCATTGACTTCACCGCAGGACGGACATCGGTACTCGCTCATATTTTCGACGATGCCCAAGACTTTGATCCCCATATCACGAGCGTAAGTCACCGATTTCTGCACCACATCCGACGCCACTTCCGATGGCGTCGTCACGACGATGGCCCCGGCGAGGTCCGGGATAAACCCGGCGATGACCGGCGGCTTATCGGCTGCCGCCCCGGGAGGCAGATCGGCAAGCAAATAATCCAGTTCGCCCCACACCACATCGGAGAGAAATTCCCGAATCACATTCATTTCCATGAGGCCGAGCCAGACCGGACTCACATCCATCGGCCCCTTCCACCGGACCGGCGAAGCCTCGTCGAGAAAGAAGTCCATCGACGCCACTTTCACCCCGAGCGGGCCAACCGGAGGAATCGCCCCTTCCGCTGTCATCTTCAATGATTGCCCATGCAGTCCGAGCATGCGCGGAACACAGGGTCCGTTCAAATCAACATCGAGCAACCCCACTTCGGCGCCCTGACGGGCCAAGGCCAATGCGAGATTGACGGTGGTCATACTCTTCCCGACTCCGCCCTTCCCACTCATGACGGCCAGCTTGTACTTGATGCCGGCCAAGCGGGCATGGACCTGCTTCGTCTGTTCGGTAATCTGCTGGACGACCTTGGCATCGTCCGAATATTTCAGCTTGCCAAGAATGGTCTTGAGGTCTTTGTCAGCCGCCATACAAGTCTTTCTATCCACAGGCTAAACGATGCAGGACGGTACGGTAACACAGCGGTTTCCGGGGAGTCAAACGAGGGAAAGGTGGGGGTCCCGCGAGAAAATAACTCCCGGCACGCGCCGCCATTCAACCCAGGCTAAATTGAATATTGGAAAGTCGGCTTGGCTCCAATCGCTTGAGCGAGGACGCCCCGTTTCTTCAGCTCATCCATAATTTGTCTGGTCGCCCTATCGAGATCCGTCGGCCCACTCAAAACAATGTCTGTATTCGGCGGCGGCTCTTCGCTGGTCTTGCTCATGTGCACCGCGATGACCGGAGCCGGATGGACGAGGGTCCGGATCGCCTGCACGGCTTCTTTATAATGCAGCCCGAACGGATTGGTGGTGGAGACCACGATCAGCCCAGTATCGATGAGCAAACGAGCGACTTCACCGTACCGCCTGGCCATTTCGTCGGTCTGCCCCCGCTCCTCATCGGTCAAGTCTGCATCGAGTCCGCGACGAAGGTTCTCTCCATCCAGCAGATAGGCATGCCGCCCGTCGGCCACGAGTCGTCCTTCCAACTGCCTGGCCAGCAGGGACTTGCCCGTATGGCGCCCGCCGGTAAACAGGACGATGGCGGCGCGATGCCCGTACTGCCGCGCACGATCCTCCACGCCGACTTCGCCTTTGACCCAGGCGAAATCTCGACGTCGGGCTTCCTCCCGCAAAAACTCCTGATCATCGTGAATCAGTTCCGTGACAATCCCGCCGCCGGCGATATCATATTCATCGACTAAGACAAACCGTCCGGTCGCTTCAAACGAGGCCGAGAGATCGAAGGCGACCGGCGTCTTCGTTCGCAACGTCAGCTCAGCCACCTGATTCTTATTCACAGTCGCGCTGCCTTGTTGCTGCGCCAGATCCATCGTGTCGATAATCCGGTGAATGGTCGCCACTTCGCAGTCGACTTCTTTATTGGCCACCCGCAGCTGATATTTACGGCCGCGCTCCAGCGGACGCTTCCCCAGCCAAAAAAGATTGGCTCGAAACGCCGTCGAGACGGACGGCAACTGGTCCTGGTGCGTGGCGATCTCTCCGCGCTCCACGAAGATCTGCTCATCGAGCGTAATGCCGATCGACTGGCCGGCATAGCCTTCCGTCGGCGGCGGTTCGATATTGAAGGCTTCGACCGACCGGATATTGGCCCGCTTGTTCGACGGTGAGAACACCAGATGGTCGCCGACTTTCAACTTCCCGGCTGTAATGCGTCCGGCGATGATACGGCGCGCATCGAATTTATACACGTCCTGGACCGGGAACCGCAGCGGCTGTTCCGATCGTGCCGCTTCCTTCTTGAAGCGGCTCAGCTGGTCCAATACCGTCGGGCCGGTGTGCCACGCCATGTTGTCGCTGCGATTCGCGATGTTGTCGCCGAGCTTGGCGCTCACCGGAATAATACATTCCGGCACGGCCTTAAACTGGCCAAGAAACTCCCGATACTCTTTCTCGATGCCATCGAACACGTCCTGCCGATAGCCGACCAAGTCCATCTTATTGACGACCACCGCGAACTGCCGGACGCCCAGCAGCGACAGCAGATAGCCATGCTTCTTGGATTGCTCCTTCACACCCTCGAGCGCATCGATCAGCAGCAGCGCCGCTTCCGCCCGCGCAGCGCCCGAGATCATATTCTTGAGAAACTCCTTATGGCCTGGGGCGTCGATAATGATGTACTGGCGCCCTTTCCAGCCAAAGAACGTGCGCGCCGTATCGATCGTGATCCCTTGCTCTTGCTCTTCAAGGAAGGCATCGAACAGAAAGGCATACTCAAACTCTTTGCCCTGCTGGCGACAGATCGCCTGCACCTTCTCGAGCTTGCCATCGGGCAATGACCCGGTGTCGGCATAGAGTCGTCCCAGCAAGGTAGACTTGCCGTGATCGACGTGGCCGACGATGACGATGTTCAGATTCTCGGATGGTTTCTGAGTTGGATTATCCATAGTCGCCTTGTTTTATTGAGAATGATCAAAACGGTCATCCAACAAGGCCCGAGGCGAATCGAAACCGGAGTCGTACCCTCTGGGGTACGTTGAGGATTTCGATGAGCCGAGAACGAAGTTGGGGACCGTTTTCATCATTCTCGTTACATGTACCCGTCTTTTCGGAGCAGCTCCATCCCACGCCCTTCATCCTGCGCGCGGCCGGCCCGTTCGGCCACCGTCGTGTGACGCAATTCGTCGATGATCTCGTCGACCGTCTTCGCCGTCGACTTGATCGGGGTCGTACAGGGCGCGCAACCGAGGCTGCGATACCGAGTTCCGTCCCCCTTGTCGAGATACAAATCCATGAAGGGAATATTTTCGTACTTGATGTACTCCCAGATATTGATCTCAGTCCAATCCAGCAGCGGATGGATGCGAATATGGGTGCCGGGCGGGAAGGTCGTTTTGAACTGATTCCAGAGTTCGGGCGGCTGATCACGGAAATCCCAGTCGCCATGCTTATCGCGTGGAGAGAAATACCGTTCCTTGGCTCTCGTCCCCTCTTCGTCTGCCCGCACACCGAGAATAATACCGGTGTACCCCTTCTGCTCGATCAGTTGTTTCAGCCCGTTCGTCTTGAGGGCGGTACAGCAAGCAACACGGCCCATTGTATGATTCATGCCCGCCGCCAGGGCTTCTTTGTTTTGTCCGACCACCAGATCCAGGCGCCATTCCCGTGCGATCCGATCACGGTATTCGATCATGGCCGGAATTTTGTAACTCGTATCGACGTGGAGCAACGGGAAGGGCACCTGCCCGAAGAAGGCCTTGCGCGCCAACCAGAGCAAGACCGTCGAATCTTTGCCCATGGACCAGAGCATGCCCAGGTTGTCGAAATTCTTGTAGGCCTCGCGAAGAATGTAAACGCTTTGATCTTCCAACTGACGAAGATGGTTCACGACCGACGACCTTTCTCTTAGTTAACCGCGCTTGCGCGCCGCAAGGGGGGCCTGCACCAGCTCATCCAGTTTGCGCGCCGCCGCGCCATTTTCAAGTGCGACGCGAGCCATCGGCAGACAGGCCGGCAGCGTGGCCCCTTTGCCGGCGGCATACAGCAGCATCGCCGCATTCATCAATACCCAATCTTTCGGACCGCCCGGAATCTGATTGTGAATAATCCGCCGCAACAACTCCGCTTCCTTGTCCTGTTGGCCCGGGGGAAACCCCGCCATGTCGCGAGAGGTGCCCAGAGCCAAACCGAAATCCTTCGGCGAAATCCCCAGCGGAGTGATCCGCTCATCCCGAAGCTCCAACACCCGGGTCGCTGCCGTGACCGATAACTCCGGGTCGCCTTCTACGCCCCGGATGACTAAGGCGCGCGGACAACCCAACATCCGCAGCACTTCCGCCGTTTTTTCGAAATGAGGCGGATGCGATAAACCGACCACCTGCGCGGCCGCCCGCGACGGATTCAGCAAACGGGCGATCGGATGAAAGAGATTGCGCACCCCGATTTCCTGACGCATCTCCAGGAACCGATAGAGCGGCGGATGATACATCCCGATATCGAGATAGACGAATCCTTTTTTTGCAACTTCCTCGCCGGCCATTTTCGGATCCAGATCGATCGGAACCCCGAGTGCTTTCAAGACACCAGCCGCGCCGGGACGCCCGGGAATACCGTCATAGCCATGCATCACGATGGCCGCACCCCCGGAGGCTGCGACAATCGCTCCGGCAATCAAACCATGAAAGGTCTCTGACTTGCCCGCATAGCTCGGCACATCCACCACGGCCAATTCTTTGGGAATCGACAGCGGGGCGACATAGGCGCGCGCCGCCGCCGTAAAGGCCGCCAGCTCCGAGACCGATTCCATCTTGAATCGCATCGCCATGAGAAAGGCGCCGATCTGCGCCTGCGTCGCCTGGCCTTCGATCAACAGTTTCATGACCTGTTTGGATTCATCCCAGGTCAGATCTTTGGACGCTTTGGGCCCCTTGGCGATTTTCGCAATAAAATCTTGAATAGGCATATTAGGATTTGTGGAGCCCACACTCGGTCTTGGTAAATGTTTTCCAACGGCCCGCGCGCGGATCTTCTCCCGGCGCCACCGGAGCGGTGCAATGCGTGCACCCGATACTCGGATAATTCTGATCGTGTAATGGATTGTAGGGGACCTCGTAGACCTTGATGTAGGTCCAGACGTCCGCCCAGGTCCAGCGCGCCAACGGATTCACTTTGACCAATTGGAACTTGCTGTCCCATTCGATCAAGCCCGCGTTGGCTCTCGTCGGCGACTGCTCCCGACGGATGCCGGTAATCCAGGCCTCATACCCTTTCAACACACGCGTCAACGGTTCCACCTTCCGCAACTGGCAGCAGCGGTCCGGCTCGGTCGACCAGAGCGCCGGACCATGTTGCGCCGCCTGCTGATCCGGTGTCAGCAGCGACCGGACTTGAATGACCTGCGCCGGCTTCAGGGCGTACTGTTGCATGATGCGATCGCGTGTCGCATACGTTTCAGGAAACAGGAAGTCCGTGTCCAAATAGAACAACGGAATTGAGGGATCGATGCGATGCACCATATCGACCAGCGCCACATCTTCCGCACCAAAACTGCAGGCCAGGACAATTTTCGGCGCGTACTGCTTGATCGTTTCCCGCAGCACATCTTGCGGCTGCTGCGCTTCGAACGCGTCGCTCGCGCGTTTCAATTCCGCCACCATCTCTGTATTTCCGCCGCTGGTCATAACCTTCCCAACTCCCTTAACCTTCGACCTTTTCCACGAGCACGCGATAATGCGCGGCCTCCGGTTCCAGCGCTTCCTGGAGGAGGACGAGATGTCCGTCGTTCTTCAAGCTCATCGGCACGTTCCTGATCGGCTCACCGGCATCCAGCCAGACTTCGAGCTTTTCACCCGCATCCATCATTTCGAGTTTGAGCTTCGTCTTCACATAATTCAGCGGACAGGCGACACCACGGAGATCGTAGACCGGCGCCCCCGTTGGCGCAGGAGCGGCTGGCGCAACCGGTGCCGCCGCGACAACTTCTTTCACCGGAGCCACCGCCTCTTGGGCAGGCGCAAGCTTGAGGTCTTTTCCCATCTGCTCCGTCGCAGCGCGGCAGGCATCGACAAACCCCTTTGCAAATGCCATCTTTTCACGCGCCGATTCCGCCGTCGTATCTTTCGGACCGAGATCACCTACCCGCTTATTGAGTTCGCAATACTGCGCAGGGATGACCCCCTTCTGCGCAATCCGGCTATCGAACTCAATGAATGTTTCCGAGTCGGTCGAAGGCTCAAGCCCCTCCGTGACCAACATGGCTTTGGCCGCCGCCAGCACCGCACGATACGACTTATTCACCGACACGGAGTACTGATGGTTCTCGACCAGCAGCTTGGCCTGATACAGTTCCTGGTCCGCTTCAAGAATCCCGTTCTCAATCATCTCCAGCGCACCGCCTGCGCACTCACCGGGACCCAAATCCTCAAGGATGAACTCCGCTTCACCTTCCCAGTCATAGTAGAAGGTGGGATCGTCCTGATAGGCCGGGACAATGGTGTAGGGAATCAGTTCGTCCTTGAGTGTATTTTTCCCGGCACGGGCAATAAAAGCCGACAGATTTTCTTTCTCCTGGCGATCACGCCGAAACACCGTGACAAGATGCGACAGGGCGGCCGGCACAGCCTTAGCCGGCAGCTTGACCATCATCTGCCCGATCTTCGGCGTGCCATCAACTTGGCCGCCCAGATGCAATTCATAATGGGGCGCCACATGCTCGCCAAACCGCTTCCCGACACCATGCAACCCGATCGTCGAGATGTGATGTTGCGCGCAGGAGTTGTGACAGCCGCTGATCTTCACGCTCACATCCGAAAGGTCTTCAGGGACACGACCGGCCGGAAAGACTTCGGCCAGTGCCCGCGCCAACCCCTTCGATGAGGTAATCCCAAGGCCGCAGGTATCAGTCCCAGGACAGGCGATAATATCTTCCACCAACTCTGCACCGGGGTCAGACAGGCCGTCGGCTGATAACTCATCGTAGAGCGCTTCGATCTGTGACTCAGGAATCCACCGGATCACCATGTTCTGATTGATGGTGGTTCGAATGTTCCCGTTGGCATACCGCTCGGCGAGGTCAGCCACGCAGAGCATTTGCTCAGAGGTCAGGTCGCCCATGAAGAGCTTAATCGCCGCCGTGACGTACCCGGGCTGTTTCTGTTTGACGACGTTCGTCCGCTTCCACATTTCAAACGGTGTTTCGTGACCAATGCCATGACCAGACCCATTGCCGTTCGACGATGTGCACCCGGAGCCATTGCGCGTCGGCATGATGAGTGGAATAGGCTCGTCCGCATGGGTGAGCAGCGCGATGGGCTCATGCGACGGACGGGCATATCCCATCGATTCGTAGACGGCTTCCCAGCGGCGCTTGAATTCATCGAAGCCCAGCTTCTCAACGACAAATTTCATGCGGGCTTTGTTGCGGTTCTTGCGGTTTCCGAGCGTATCGAACACCTTAATGACGGCTTCGATGCTCGGCAGCAATTCTTCCATCGGCGTAAATTCTCGAAGGACTTGCGCCATACGCGGGGCCGAGCCCAACCCACCGCCGGCCACCATGCGAAACCCGATGGTTCCGTCGGCGCGCTTGGCCGCCAGCAATCCGACGTCATGAATCGGGGTCAGGGCGCAGTCCTGTCTGCAACCGGAAAGCGCAATCTTGAATTTTCTCGGCAGACTTTGATTTAAGGGATTCCGCAACAAATGATAGGCGATGGTCTTCGCGTAGGGCGTCACATCGAAGACTTCCCCCTGACACACCCCGGCCAGATGGCAGGCCGTCACGTTACGAACCGTATTGGCGCAAGCCTCACGCGTCGTCAGTCCAACCTCGGCCAGGCCGCGCATGATGGCGGGCACGTCCTTCAATTCCACAAAGTGCATCTGGATGTCCTGGCGTGTCGTGACATGCCCGACAGCAGTGGCCTGGCGGTCAGCCAGCTCAGCGACTCGTCGAAGCTGATTCGCCGAGATCCCCCCGAACGGAATTTTGATGCGGACCATCTGGACGCCCGGCTGACGCTGCCCATAGATGCCGTACTGGAGCCGGAAGGGCTTGAAGAGGTCGTTCGAAACCTCCCCCGCCATGGTGCGAAGCGCTTCCGCTTCAAACGTTTCGATTTCCTCGAGAAGGGCTGGAGGAATCGGAGATGTTTTGATCTCCGGTATGGTCAGCTGATCTTGGGGACTCATAAATATTTCTCCCTTGCCGCGACAGTGACGCCACCCTGCCGCCGACACCGCTTAGTCAATTTAGATGTGATACATCGGATTCTGTTGCTGATCGAGCGCTCGTTGACGTTCAACTAATTGATCGATCGTGATGGCAGAGAGGACACCTCGTTCTGCTTGATGCACTTTTTCCCACACCGTCCCGAGTAAGAGCTGTTCTCTCGTCTCACGGCGATTCTGCCCGGTCCCATTCTGCGACGCGTCATGAAATACCGGTCCATCAAGAGCCTCAAGCAAATCAGCCACTGACAACTCGGAGGGAGCACGCAAGAGGAGGTAGCCCCCCTGTGCGCCCCGCGTGCTATCGACAAAACCGGCCTTCTTCATGGCATGCAGCACTTGCTCAAGAAATCGCGCAGGAATTGATTGCCGCCTCGCAATAGCCCGAGCCTGAATGGGGACTTCCTTGCCATTCATGGCGAGGTCAACAGCAGCCATTATTCCGTATGTTGCTCGATGCGACACTTTCATTCTTGATAATTCCGGTAGGAATTAACAGTGTCCAGGATATACCGCCCCTTGCTCTCAACTGTCAAGCAGCCGATTTCGCCTTTGTGGAAATCTCGATTCCCGCTGGATCCCGCAAACGCCTCAAGCTGCGAAACCCTTCATTTTGGAAATCATGCGCGCAGCTTTTCCGTGACATAGCGAGAGACGCACGTTCTTCTCTCGCTCTTCTCTCCGCCTGATTTACTCACGACCCGCCTCATAGCGGGGAAATATCCAATTGACATCATGTCGGCCCTGGGCAATAATTCCGCCCTCTTCTTCGCATGGTGCCCGCATGTCGGTTCCCACATCGGTTTTTTCCATTTTGTTGCTGACGGCGGATACCGATGTCCATGCTCAATTCAAAGCTGTTTTCGGAAATGCCTCTGTCACGATGGTTCGGGATGCGGCCTCGCTCCCCAAAGATCTCCCCAGGCGCCAATACGACGCTGTGGTTGTAGAGACTCGCCCGGGGCAGGAACCTTCTGAGGCGCTTCCTGCGCGGGTAGATCCCGCCCAAACTTTGGTCATTGTGGGATCACGAACTGTTCTGAAGCGGGCTCCAGCTATGATCCAAATGATGAGCCAGCACCGCGAGGAAACCCGGAAGAGCAAGGGGCACGATCTCTCACTGGAAGACTTCCTCGACCAGAAAATGGGTGAGTTCGTCAAGGGGATGCATAACGGCGCCGCCAAGAATCTTCACCCGATGCTGATTTCGGCCGTCGAGCGCCCCCTGATCTCGTCAGCCCTGCGAGAAACCCAAGGCAATCAGATTCAAGCGGCGGAATTGTTGGGCCTGAATCGAAATACGTTAAGAAAGAAGATTACGAATCTCCATATTCCACTGAAGCGAGGTCGCGTAAAGGCCACCGGCTCCTCCTAGTGCTGCGGTGCAGCAGGAGACTCTGCCCGGGCAATGATAAAGGCTTCAGGCGTTCGGCATCCTCATTCATTCATAACCAAGGAGGGGACTGATGACGAAGGAAGAGCTGATTGCGAAGATGGCAGCCTCGGCAGGAATCACTAAAGTCGCGGCAGGCACTGCCCTGCAAGCCTTCACCGGAGCCGTCACCACGTCGTTAAAGAAAGGGCAGCGCGTCTCTCTGGTGAATTTCGGAACCTTTACGATTTCAAAACGGAAAGCGCGAATAGGGAGGAACCCGCGCACCGGGGAATCGCTCAAAATTCCAGCCGCCAAGGTCCCGAAGTTCTCTGCGGGGAAGGAACTGCGTTCGGCGGTCAAGTAACGACCCCGTTGTATAACCGGTCATACAAAGAGAAGGCGGCGCCTTCCAGTTACAGCGGACGGAAGCTGCCTTCTCTTTTGCTTTTCTTGACAGTGTGGGCAGGCCTATATTAGCATGCCCACCCGGACAATAGGCGCGTAGCTCAGGGGGAGAGCGTTACCTTGACACGGTAAAGGTCGACGGTTCAAGACCGTCCGCGCCTACCATTTCGGCGAGGGGCATTCGTTTGCCTTGAGGCGGCGGAATGCCTTTGTTGTTTTTATTTGGATAAGAAACGCACCGGGACGGATGAAAATCACTCTCCAAGGCGGGAATAGCCGGGTCCTGGAAACAGGACAGACCGTGGGAGCGGCCTTGAAGGCCTGCGGCCTGTCGGTCGGATCCGATGTCCTCGCCGCCAAAGTCAACGGAGTCGTTGTCGATCTGTCACGTCTGCTGACTGAAGATGCGGTCGTAGAACCAGTCCGGTTCGATACGGCAGAAGGGCGAGAAGTCTACCGCCATAGCAGCGCCCACATCATGGCACAGGCGGTGAAAGAAGTATTTCCCACAGCACAGATCACCATCGGTCCTGCGCTTGAAGATAGTTTCTTTTACGACTTCGCCTTTGAGCGGCCTTTCACGCCGGAAGATCTCGAGAAAATCGAAGCCCGCGCGCGTGAGATTATCAAGCGGAATCTCCCTGTCACCAGGAAAGAACTGTCGAAACAGGAAGCCGTTCAGTTTTTCCAATCCCGCGGCGAAGCCTACAAAGTCGAATTGATCCAAGGATTTCCTGACCACGAACCGATCTCGGTGTATAGCCAGGGCGAGTTTGTCGATCTCTGTCGCGGCCCCCACCTCCCGACCACCGGTCATGTCGGCGCATTCAAGCTTCTTACGACCGCCGGAGCCTACTGGCGCGGAGATGAGCGTAATCCGATGTTACAGCGGATTTACGGCACATCCTTCCCGACCCAGGCCGAACTCGATGCCCATCTGGCGCGTCTTGAGGAGATCAAGCGGCGCGACCATCGCAAGGTCGGAAAAGAACTCGATCTGATTACTATCCAGGATGAAATCGGACCGGGGTTGGTCTTATGGCACCCGAAGGGTGCGCTGGTTCGACTCTTGATCGAAAATTTCTGGCGCGAACAGCACATCAAGGACGGTTACGATCTGGTGTATTCGCCCCACATTGCGAGACTCGACCTTTGGAAAACGAGCGGCCACGTCGACTACTATCGGGAAAATATGTTTGCCCCGATGAAGTTGGAAGGTAGCGAGTACCAGCTCAAGCCGATGAACTGTCCGTACCACATCATGATCTACAAGTCTCATCTACGCAGCTACCGGGATCTGCCCATCCGCTACGGCGAGCTCGGCACGGTGTATAGATATGAGCGCACCGGTGTTCTGCATGGTCTGCTGCGCGTTCGGGGATTCACCCAGGACGACGCGCATCTCTTCTGCCGGCCCGATCAGATTCAAGATGAAGTCAGCCGGGTCCTCGACTTTACCTTCTTTATCTTGAAATCATTTGGGTTCGTCGACTTTGAGATTTTCCTGTCGACCCGACCGGAAAAGTCTGTAGGCTCTGATGATAAGTGGGTCCTCGCGACAAGTTCGCTGGAAGGCGCGCTCAAGAGCCGGAGAATTGCGTTCCACTTGGACGAAGGAGGCGGCGCCTTCTACGGACCCAAGATCGACATTAAGATCAAGGATGCCCTCGGCCGATCCTGGCAATGCTCGACCATTCAAGTCGACTTCAATAATCCAGAGCGGTTCGAGCTCAGCTACATCGGCGAGGATGGGAAATCCCACCAGCCGATCATGATTCATCGGGCCTTGATGGGATCCATTGAACGTTTTTTCGGCATTCTCGTCGAACATTACGGCGGCGCATTCCCGACCTGGCTGGCGCCGGTCCAGGTTGTGGTCATGGCCATCACCGATAATCAGCGCGAGTATGTAAATTCGATCGTCGCCCAGCTGAAAGCGGCAGGTTTTCGAGCCGACGCCGATCTGCGCAACGAAAAAATCGGTTTTAAAATCCGCGAAGCGGAAAAAGCCAAGATCCCCTACATGCTCGTGGCAGGGGATCGGGAAGTCCAGAGCGGCACGCTCTCCGTCAGAGGACGGAGCGGGGCAAGTCTCGGCAACATGACAGGGGCTGCAGTGATCGATCTTCTCAGGAATGACGTCACGCGCGCGCAGCCGGAGCTACAACCAACACACTAAGAGGTGGGTTATCGTCCCCAAACTGCGCGTGAACCGCGAAATTCGAGTGCGAGAGGTGCGAGTCATCGGTCCGGAAGGAGAGCAACTGGGGATCCTCCCCACGCCCGACGCGTTGCGTCAGGCGCAGGACGGGGGCTATGACCTCGTAGAAGTCGCTCCCACTGCAGCTCCGCCGGTTTGCCGGATCATGGACTACGGCAAATACAAGTTTGAGCTCAGCAAGAAGGACCACCAAAACCGGCGGCATCAGAAGTCCACGCAGGTCAAGGAAATCAAGCTTCGGCCGCGCACCGATAAGCACGATCTGGGCATCAAGATCCGCCAGATCAAGGAATTCCTGGCTGACGGGAATAAGACCAAAGTCACGTTGACGTTTCGTGGCCGTGAAATGGCCAATCAGGAGATGGGCCGGTCGCTCATGAACATGGTGATCGCTGAAATGACTGAGACCGGAACCATAGAGTATGCCCCGCGCATGGAAGGCCGCAGCCTCATCATGATCGTGGCACCCAAGAATTAGTCGCGAGGTCATTGTGTACAAACCGAGAGGACGGATGAGATGAAAACGAAAGCCAAGACACACAAAGGGGCCAAAAAGCGATTTTCCCGCACAGGAAGTGGGAAAATCGTCCGACGGAAAGCCGGAAAACGCCATTTATTGAGCCATAAGAAGAGCGATCAAAAGCGTCGGTTAAGCGGAACCGCCGTGGTGGACCCCACATCCACCTTGTCTTTGAACCGCCTGTTGCCGTATAACTAAGCCTCAAAGATCGACCCTTACGGATAAAAGGAGTATTGAGTCATGCCCCGCGCAAAAGGTGGACCGAAAACAAGAGCGAGACGAAAGAAGCGGCTGAAGCTGGCGAAGGGACAGTACGGCGCAAAGAGCCGGTTGTTCCGCTCGGCTACAGAGTCAGTTGATAAGGGACAGCAGTATGCCTATGACGGACGAAAGAACCGGAAGCGGGATTTTCGTCGGTTGTGGATTGCGCGTATCAGCGCAGCCGTCAGGGCACAGGGACTGACCTATGGTCGGTTCATCAATGCTCTCAAGAAGGCGGAAATTCTCTTAGATCGCAAAGTCCTTTCCGACATGGCGATCAAGGATGCGGTTGGGTTTGAGAAGTTGTGCGGCCTGGCCAAGCAGCATCTGACTCCTGTTGCGGCATAAAGTCGGCCGCAACTTCCTAACAATTACGTCTCTCACGAAGAGGGAGGCGACAAGTTGTCGCCTCCCTCTTCGTGTTTTCCATGGAATCTGCGCGAGACCTGCATTGCCTTGCTCTCATTACCTCCCTCGTGGCTAATCCAACCTCATCGCTCCATAACCTTGACCTGACATGGACGCGCAGTATCGCGTTTGAAAGCGTCGGAGGCTATCGAGAACAAATCAAGAAATACCGGCTAGGCTAGATCGGCGAGTTGCGAGAGGTTCACGTCGAACGAAACGACGGGCACGGTGATCTGCCAGCGCTCGAGGACTTCGGGATGGACTTCGCCGATGACTCCGATGGGTTTACCTGCAACGACGACGCGCCCGGCGCGGCCTTCCAGGAAGGACGGATGCTGGACCGGCTCCAGGCTGTAGTCCTTCCCTAGATGGTAAAATAAAATATCGAGGCACGAGTGGATTTCCGAGAAGTGCGCGGTCGCGTGCGCAACGACGGCGCCCAACACCGTTTCCGTGCGTGAGCCCAGTTCATGCGTGGGATCAGGAATCGCCACATCGCCTGCCTCGAACAAGCGGTGCGGATAAAAGGCCCGGCTTGAGGCCATTTCAACACGCAGCAGGGATGGCAGCATCCATTGGCGCAAGCAGGAGAAGGTTAAGGTCATGGCATTCTCCACCTCAACCATCTTCCCCCACTCTGTCTCAGCCAGACGCATCGTGTCGCAATAGCTCTCCGGCGATCCCATAATGTTGGAAATGATTTCCTGGAATCCCAATCCGACCATGAGCTCGCGCGCCCGATCGGAGGTCTCCTCGATTCGCGAGAGCCCTCCTACCGTGAACTGCGCCGGCATCACCGGTGCGAATTCTCCGTAACCACGGCTGATGGCGACATCTTCGACCACATCCATCGCATGCATGAGATCCTGCCGATAGGGCGGCAACGTGGCCTTGACCGATCCCTTTCCGGCTGAAACCTCGTAACCATAGACTTCCAACGCCTGCTTCACAGCCTTCACGCCGAGTTCCTGGCCAAGCGCCTGTTCAATGGTCTTGAGCTGAATCGTTTTCGAATTCCCGAGATCCTGAGGTGTCACAACTCGCTTGCCCAACGGCGTGTTCTTGGGATAATGCACCTCAACCGGTTCAATCGCGGCGCCGCGATCGGCAAGGTTGGCAGCAAAGATGTTCAGCGTCAGGATGACCATCAACTGATCGGTCCCGGTCACTTCGACAAACAATTCGTCATCCCCTACCCGCACTTCCCCCACTTCCCGGCTGTTGATGATCGGCGGGAACGACAAGGGCTGGTTCTTCGCATCGCGGAGAATCGGCAAACGACTCTGACCTGCCAGGATATGCCCATGCTCCAATCCTTTCGGATGGACCATGAGGATTTCCGCCAGTGTCATCACTGTCTCCATGCCCAGCGGTGTGAACTTCGCCTGATCCGGCTTCACTAACTCGTACGTGACAGGAAACTGGATCTTCGAGAGTTGATAGATCCCGATGGAAACCGTCTTACGCTTGTGTCCGAAGATATCCGCCAGCTTCTCCTGCGTCTGAATGAGCTGGGCTAATCCTTCCTCGGTAACCCGGTATCCCTTGGCTGTGCAGGCGGCAACATAGGGACGCACCTGTTCAAGCCCCGGCGCGACGATCAGCGACTGTCCCTTCTTCGCTTTCTTAGAAAAGAAGGGATAGGGCTTGAGCTTCCCCTGTTGCTTGATGCGGATTTGCCGCGCGATGCCCTCGCAGCACCAGAGGTCGGGCCGATTGCTGTCTTGCAATTCGATACGCAACTCTCCGGTTTCCTGGTTATGCCCCTTGAGCTCACCCTTGACGAGCATCAGCCAGTCTTCCAATTGCTCAATCGAAACTTGCGAGACCGGGCCCTTGGCACGACGACCGAGAGTCAGCAGCGATTCGAAGTCGTCTTTGAAAATAGAAATCGTCGGCATGGCGTACGCTAGAAGATCCCTCTGGTGGTCCGGATCAAGTCCAGATTGTCAGTGAACAATTCGCGAATGTCGTGAATGCCCAGCGCCACCATGGCCATGCGATCCAGCCCCAGCCCCCAGGCAATAACCGGGACGGTCACACCTAACGGCAAGGTGACTTCCGCGCGGAAGAGTCCCGCTCCGCCGAGTTCCATCCACCCCAGGCGCGGATGCCGCACATGCATTTCGACCGACGGTTCGGTAAAGGGGAAATAGGCCGGCAGGAATTTCACTTCCTTGGCCTGGGCCACTTCACGCGCAAAGAGATTCAGCAGACCGAGCAGGGTACGGAAGTTAATATCCTCACCCAGCACAATACCTTCGACCTGAAAAAAGTCGGTGGCATGGGTGGCATCGACCTGGTCGTAGCGGAAACACCGGGCGATCGAGAAATACTTTCCCGGCACGGCCGGCGACGACGCCAGCGTTCTTGCCGAAACCGCCGTCCCCTGACTCCGCAACACCAGGCGCTTCGCCCGCTCGGCATTGAAGGCATATTTCCACCCGGTGGAGCCGGTCTTGCCGCCGTCCTCATGAGCCTTCGTCACACGTGACAGGAACGGCTCGGCAATCTTGGCGGCATGCGTCGGTTGCTTCACAAAGTACACGTCGTGAATATCGCGGGCCGGATGGAACTGCGGCATGAAGAGCGCGTCCATGTTCCAGAATTCCGTTTCGACCAGTGAGCCGCGCATTTCCTGGAAGCCCATGCTCACCAGCTTCGTCTTCACCGTATCGAGAAACTCGCGGTAGGGATGCTTCTTCCCCGTTCCGATGCGGGGCGCGCGCAGACTGATGGTGTACTTGCGGAATCGCTTGTTCCGCCAGCTGCCGTCTTTCAAGAGTTCGGTCGTCAACTGCGAAACTTCTTCCGCCACCCCTTCCTTGGCGAGGTGCTCTGCCGCCGCTGCGCCGGCAGGAGAGAGCGTGAAAGATCGAGTCACTCGATCATCCACCCGGAATGGTTCTTTGGCGTTTCCGCGCTTGACGGCATAGTCTTCGATCACCTGGCGATGGCCTTCGGGAAAACTCTTCAGTTCTCGAGAAGCCTCGTTGACCTGTTGCAGCAGCACCCGGATAGCCTCAACGGTCGGGCTGGGGCGGCCAGTGGACTCAATACAGCCGCCCTGAACGATCAGCAAGACCCCTTCTTTTTTCAACCGTCCGACCGCTTTGCTGACATCGGATGGATCCAATCTATCCTGCGCCTGCAGATCGGGAATCGTCAGCCGCTTCCCCGTACTGGCCGCCTCGCGCGCAGCCGACAGGACTCGCTCGATCGGTGATGCGCCGCCGACATACTGTTCGCCCACTTTCGTCAGCGAGACCATCGGCGTCACGGTTTCGGCGTGGACGACAAGCAAGGACTTCGCAAGCAACCACTCGATCGCCATACTTAACTGGGAAGGCTCTAATTCAGCGGCGGCGGCCAACGGCTCCGTCTCAAGCACCGTCCCCATAGGGCGGGATCCCAGAGCCATGAGCACCTTGATTTCGAGAGGATGCAGGCTGTCGATGAGTGCGGAAGTATCCAATCTGGAAGCCTATCGATGCAGTGCAGGATGAGAGGTGGTGGTGCCGACCGGCCGCCCTGCAGCTCGCAACGCCGTAATAGTCCCGACATAGTCACGGCTGGAGAAGATCGCGGAGCCGGCCACGAGAACGTTGGCTCCCGCCGCGATGATCTGCGCGGCATTATCGACTTTCACCCCACCGTCGACTTCAAGCAACGCCCGGCTTTGGATTCGGTCCAACATTTCCCGGACTGCGACAATCTTCTTTAACACGGACGGAATAAATTTCTGGCCGCCGAATCCAGGATTCACCGACATGATCAGCACAAGATCCACATCACCCAAAATATCCTGCAGCAGCGTAACCGGAGTCGCGGGATTGAGCGTCACGCCCGCCTTGACCCCACGCTCTTTGATCGATTGAATCGTTCGGTGGAGGTGAGGGCAGGCTTCCACATGCACCGTCACGTAATCGGCCCCGGCCGCCACAAATTCCGGGATGAACGTATCGGCGTTCGTGATCATCAAATGTACGTCGAGCGGCACTTTGGCAACTTTCTTGATCGACTCTACGACCGGAGGACCGATCGTAAGGTTGGGTACGAAGTGGCCGTCCATCACGTCGATATGGAGTAGATCCGCACCGGCTCGCTCGACGGCCGCAATCTCGTCGGCGAGACGCACGAAATCGGCTGCGAGGATCGATGGGGCAATCAATACCGGATTACTCATAGCGAGCCTTGCGTTCTGCTCAACCGGACGGCATAGAATCCGTCCATTCCAAGTGCGTTTCCCATCGTGGATAACGCGCCCTGTTCTGTCACAAATGGAAGGGCGGAAGCGGGAAGCCACGGCACGATGGACTCACGAGCATATTCTGAATGGTCCCGACAAAACCGGGTAATCACCTCTTCGGTCTCTTCCGGTTCAGTCGAGCAGGTACTATAGACCAGCACCCCGCCGGGCCGCAAGACAGTGGACGCCCGTTCGAGGATCTCAGCTTGCAAGGTCTGGTGCCGGGCGAACAACCCCGTGTCCTTTTTCCCTTTCGCATCCGGGTGACGACGCAACACACCGACGCCGCTGCAAGGAGCATCGACCAGCACGCGATCAAACACGCCCAGCGGCGGGACCTGGGGATCTCCCCCTTGATGAGAGACAACTATCCCCAGTTCTCTTGCATCTCCCACAACAGGAACGATGATCGTCGCACCAAGCCGCTGACAGTTCTCCTTCACTACCTGTAACCGCACGGCGTGACGATCCATTGCCACGATCTGACCGCGGTTCGACATGAGATCGGCCAGATGCGTCGCCTTTCCGCCGGGCGCCGCACAGACGTCGAGAATGCGTTCGTCCGGCTGTGGATCCAGCAGAAGCGGAACGAGTTGCGCGGCTTCATCTTCGATATAAAACAGCCCCTCCTGGAATCCCGGAATCGCAGTCACGGTCCGGCCTTCCTCTAGGATCACCCCGCCGGGGCTGACGGTCGTCGGACGAGCCGCAATCCCCTCGTGGCAAAGCTGTTCAAGAAACGCATCGCGGCTCACTCGCTGGCGATTGACGCGCACGGTCAGGGCTGGAACGGCGCTGGCGGTTTGACAGGCGGCCTCTGCCTTCTCAACTCCCAGCTGTTCGACCCAGCGCGCACAGAGCCACTGCGGCACCGCATAGCGAATCGAGAGTGCCACGGCCGGATCCGGCTGGAGATCAGAGAACGGTCGTTCCGGCAAACGCGTCACGGTCCGCAACACGGCATTTACAAGGCCGCTCCAATCCCTCCCGAGTTGGGCCTTGTTGGCCTTTGCCAGATTCACGGATTCATTCACCGCTGCGGAAGCCGGCACACGATCCATGTAAAATAATTGATACATCCCCATCCGCAATAGCATCTGTACCATCAGCGGGAGCCGGAGCAAGGGTTTCTTCAGTGCCGGTTCCAGACGCCAGTCGAGCGTCTCCTGACGCCGCAGCACCCCATAGACTAATTCCATAGCAAAGGCCCGATCACGGCCCTCCATTGCCTGCCGATCCCACAAACGAGTGCAGACCTCATCCAGCGGGTCGCCTGATTTCTGCTGCGCCAACAACGCAGCCAGTGCGCGGGCTCGGGCAGAAGGAGGGAGAGACGGTTTTGAGACGGGAGGAGAAGACATGATGCGGCCGATCACGCCGGTGGTTCTGATGGAGGCGGCTCTGCATCGAAACGTTGGCCTGCACTCACGCGATGCCCCGCCAGATACTGCGCCACGGTGAGTCGCTTGCTATTGGACGGTTGAATCTCTTTCAGCGCCAACACACCGTCTCCCGTCGCGACGTGGATAGACTGCTTCGTCACCTCGATGATGGTGCCAGGCGCAACCTCTAGCTTCCCCGGACTCTGAGTTGCGCTCCACACCATCCATCGTTCACTACCGATATATGTATAGGCCCCGGGCCAGGGAGAAAGACCTCGGACACGATTGGCAATATTGATCGCCCTCGTCATCCAGTCAATCGCCCCGTCTTCTTTCTTCAGCGGCGGAGCCAAGGTGGCCAGGGCGTGATTCTGGGGACGCGGCGTGATCGTTCCGGCCTTGAGCCTCGCGATTGTCTCAACCAACAGTCTCCCCCCGAGCACAGCAAGGCGTGGCGCCAGCGTTCCTGAGGTGTCTTCAGGAAAAATCGGCAGTGATTCCTGCAGGAGCATGGCTCCTGTATCCATCCCCTCATCCATCATCATCGTGGTGATGCCGGTCTCGGTCTCACCGTTGATCACCGCCCATTGCACTGGCGCGGCTCCGCGATATTTCGGTAGCAGCGAACCATGTACGTTCACGCACCCCATCGGTGGCAACGTGAGGATCGGACTATGGAGGATTCGCCCGTACGCCGTCACAGCAATCAAATCCGGTTTCCAATCTGCGAGGGCTGTGAGAAATTCAGGCACTCTGATTTTGGCGGGTTGGAGGAAGGGAATCCCCTCTCGCTGCGCAATGAGTTTGACCGGAGGAGGAGTCAACACTTGTCCCCGCCCTTTAGGACGATCGGGCTGAGTGACAATCCCTACGATCAGGTCGCCAGACTTCAGCAGCGCTTCCAGCGAGGGAACGGCAAATTCAGGAGTACCCATAAACACAATACGCATGCTATGGCTTTAACATCGACCTGCACTGAATGCAACGGGGCGCAACTCGGCTTGACTTGCCGTTCAACGCTTTGTTAGTCTCCGGTCGCGGGGTGGAGCAGCCTGGTAGCTCGTTGGGCTCATAACCCAAAGGTCAGAGGTTCAAATCCTCTCCCCGCAACCAATCCGGATCTTCCTTCTCCCCCTCATTCTTTGGTTCAGGATCA
>CAZWOX010000012.1:0-79711 GCA_964635345.1 uncultured Nitrospira sp. | reverse complement strand
AGGCCCTAACGCTCCGATTTCACCAATGATTCTCGTGAGGGCAAATCCACCCTGTTGGGGGGGGAGTCCCCCTTGCTTTGAGGGGGGGGCCATGCTAAGGTGCCGTCGCTGGAAGTGGGCTCAGGCCCACTTTTTTGTTTTGGCAGATGTACGGCAGTGTCAGAGGATACCGCATTGAGCATTCCGGAGCATGGATCCCGGTCTTCCATTGATCGGATTCAGGACATTCTTTCTCCGATTCTCTGGACACTGGGGTTGGAATTAGTGGACGTGGTGTGCGTCGGGCAAGGTTCCCGGTCCGTTGTCCGAGTGTTGATCGACAAACCAGGCGGCGTGACCGTTTCAGATTGTGAGCGGGCCCATTTGGCGGTAGGCCCCGCGCTGGATGTTGCCGATCCATTTCCACATGCCTATACGTTGGAAGTATCATCACCCGGGCTTGACCGCCCGTTCAAGCGGCTCCAAGACTATCAGCGTGCGGTCGGGAAGCGGGTGAGCCTCAAGCTGAAGCAGCCGCTTGACGGCCAATGGCGCATTATCGGAGAGTTGGTGCAGGCGGACGAGGACGCGATTGTCTTGGCGGTCGCGTCGAAGGCCGCCACGACGGACACACTGAAACTGGATCGCCACTCTGTCGCGGAGGCCCGCTTAGTGATTGAGATGTAGCTGATGGCCGGGAGTGGTGGCAGACCCGCACGATCGAGCAGGAGCCTAAATTTATGAACCGAGAATTAATCGCAGTCATCGATGAGATTGGACGCCAGAAAGGCATCGACAAGTCCCGCGTGATCGGGGCCATCGAGTCCGCTCTCCAAACTGCCGCCAAGAAACGCTTTGGGCAGGCGGAGAACATCCAAGTCGAGATTGACTCCAAGACCGGCGAGATCTCGGTGGTCTCGAAGAAGACGATCGTCGATCACGTCAGCAACCCGAAGGCGGAAATCTCGCTTCAGGAAGCGCGCCAGCTCGACAGTGAAGCGGAGGTGGGCGACGAAACCGGCTCGCTGATCGAAATGGACGAGCTCGGCCGCATTGCGGCGCAGACGGCGAAGCAGGTCATCTTTCAAAAGGTGCGCGAGGCCGAGTGGGAAGCGGTGCAGAAAGAATATTCGACCAGGCAGGGCGACCTCGTCAACGGCATTATTTTGGGCATGGAACGACGGAACTACCTGGTGGATCTCGGTAAGACCGAAGCGATTCTCCCGATACAGGAGCAGATCCCGCGCGAAACCTACCGGAGAGGTGATCGAGTGAAGGCGATGTTGTTGGAAGTGCGCCGTACCCCGAAGGATGTCCAGGTTATTCTGACACGGAGTCATCCCCAATTCGTTTCGAAGTTATTTGAGCTTGAAGTGCCGGAAGTCATGGAGAAGATCGTTGAGATCAAGTCGATCGTCAGGGAGCCGGGCGATCGCACGAAGATTGCCGTGACTTCGCGCGAGAAGGCGGTGGATCCGGTCGGCGCCTGTGTCGGTATCAAGGGGTCGCGGGTGCAGGCGGTGGTCCGGGAGTTGCGGGGAGAGAAGATCGACATCATCACATGGACGCAGGATCCCCGTGTGTTTATTGCGGAGGCGCTGAATCCGGCCACGATCGAAAAAGTCGGCATCGACGACGAGAAGAAGTCGGCGTTGGTGGTGGTGGCTGATTCGCAGTTGTCGCTGGCGATCGGGAAGAACGGGCAGAATGTCCGGTTGGCGGCCCGTTTGACCGGATGGAAGATCGATATCATCAGCGCGACGGAATACGAAAAAGAAAAGGTGGAGCGCGACAAGGAAATCAAGGCGGCGATGGCCGATGAGGCCGAAGCGCAGCGATTGCAGGAAGAGGCCCGGCAAGCCGCCAGGGCCGAAGATAACGAATCGAACTAGAATCGAGTTTAACCAGTGTCTGCAATGCGCGTCTATGAATTGGCGAAGAAGCTGGGGATGGAGAATAAAGATCTCATCCCTGAACTCAAGAAGATGGGTGTGCCTGTCGCTTCTCACAGCAGTGCGCTCGATGACGACACGGTGCAAAAAGCTCTGGATAAACTCAGTCCGAAAGCCAAAGGGGCCAAGGCGAGTGGGAAGGCGTCAGGCGACGATGTGGTCGGAAAAACACGCGACACCGAGGTAAAGCACGAGGGCGGGCATGGCGCCAAGGCGCCTGCCTCCAAAGCCGCAATAGTCGAGGAGCCGGCCAAGGCGGACAAGCGGCGCATTCTTATCAAGCGCAAGAAGGAAGATGAACCGGTTGAGGCCGGTGGTTTGGTCGTTCCTGCGCCGAGAGAGATCGAGATATCAGCCGTCGCTGCGATACCCGCTGCGCATCCCGTGGCGAGTGAACCGCCCCCTCCCTCACCTGTGGCCCTGCCGGAGTTGCCGGAAATCGGAACGATCCTCGCGCAGCCTCCCTCCCCTCCGATCGAGCCGGCTGTTGTAAAGTCTGCGGCCGTTACGTCGGGAGCGGTGGCAGAAGCAGCGCTGACGCCGGAAGCGCTCGCAGCGAAAAAGAAGAGTCTGGCGCTGGAGGCGATTGAAGCGGAAGGGCTCAAGGAAAAGCTCAAAAAGGCCAAAAAGACCGGTCGACCCAAGGAAGAGCCGGATGTGAAGCATCGTGAAGATGCGGCCCGGTGGCAGGATCTTCGTGCTATTCCGACTGTGCAGCGCCGCGATGATCGTTCCCGGCATCTGCATCATAGCGCGCCCTCAGAAATTACCAAGCCGCGCAGAAAGAGTGTCAAGGTGACATTGGGGACGACCGTGAAGGAGTTTGCCGAGTCGATCGGGCAACGTCCGGCTGACATCGTTCGAAAGTTGATGGAGATGGGGCAGATGCTCACCTTTAATCAGCCGATGAACATGGATGCGGCCTCGATGATTGCCGAGGAAGCCGGCGTCAAAATAGAAATCTCCGTTGAGAAGGCCGGCGATGAGCTCCTGGAAGCCGTAGTGCAGGCAGGGGAAGGCAATGAGCGCCTCGAGCCCAGGCCTCCGGTCGTCACCATCATGGGCCATGTCGACCACGGAAAAACATCTCTCCTGGATGCGATCAGACAAACGAAGGTGGCCGAGGGCGAAGCGGGCGGGATTACGCAGCACATCGGTGCCTATACCGTATCGGTTCATGGGAAGCAGGTCACATTTCTGGATACGCCCGGCCATGAAGCCTTTACCGCCATGCGATCGCGTGGGGCTAAGGTGACGGACATCGTCATTCTTGTGGTGGCCGCCGACGATGGAGTGATGCCGCAGACCATCGAAGCCATCAATCATGCGAAAGCGGCCGGGGTGCCACTGATTGTGGCGATGAATAAAATCGACAAGCCCGAGGCCAACCCTGATCGGGTGCGCAATGCGCTGTCCGAGCACGGACTGATTTCTGAAGCCTGGGGCGGCGACACCATTATGGTGGAGGTGTCAGCCAAGCAGAAGACCGGTCTCGACACGTTGCTCGAAATGATTTTGCTTCAGTCGGAAGTGTTGGAGCTGAAGGCCGATCCTCACCGTCAGGCCAAGGGAACGGTCGTGGAAGCCAAGCTGGAGCGGGGCCGTGGCCCTGTTGCAACGGTCCTGGTGCAGAACGGTACGCTCAAAGTGGGCGATGTGTTTGTGGTTGGAACGTTCAGCGGTCGCGTCCGTGCCCTTCTCAACGACCGGGGCGTCAAGACGCAGCAGGCGACGCCGTCGATTCCAGTCGAGGTGATTGGGTTGCCGGGCGTGCCTTCCGCGGGTGACGTCTTCCAAGTGGTCTCCGACGAGCGAGTGGCGCGAGAAATTGCCGATGAGCGGGCGCAGAAACAGCGTACGGCGGATCTGGCTGGCCAGGCGAAAGTCTCGCTCGACGATCTCTTTGCCAGAATTAAGGAAGGGTCAGCGAAGGAGCTGGCTATCGTGATTAAGGCCGACGTGCAAGGTTCATCGGAAGCGCTGGTTGCGGCGGTCGAAAAGCTTCCAACCCCTGCAGTCAGGATCCGGGTCATTCACAACGGCGTCGGGGGAATCACGGAGTCCGATGTGCTGCTGGCCGCCGCATCGCGCGCGATCATTATCGGGTTCAACGTCCGCCCTGAACCGAAGGCTGCGGCTCTGGCCGAGCAGCAAGGGGTCGACGTTCGTTTGTACACGATTATTTATGAAGCACTGTCCGATATTAAGGCTGCGATGGAAGGGTTGCTTGATCCCACGCTCAAAGAGCGGTCGTTGGGTCGGGCGGAAGTGCGCCAAGTCTTCACGATTCCCAAGGCCGGTGTGGTGGCCGGTTCATACGTTGTCGAGGGCACGATCTCTCGAGCGGCTGTGGGCGTCAGGCTTATTCGAGACAACGTGGTGGTGTTCGAGGGACGCCTCGGCTCGTTGCGCCGGTTCAAGGATGACGTGCGCGAGGTTCAGCAGGGATACGAGTGCGGTATCAGTATCGAAAACTTTAACGACATCAAGGCCGGCGACGTGATCGAGGCTTATACGATCGATAGGATCGCGGGGAAGCTCTAAGTCGTGGGTCGGTAGGTGTGGTGTGTGGCTGAGATGGTCGTGGGGGTCTGCACCGTCGAGCTGTGGATTTCGGAGAGTCAGTCGCTCAAGGATAAGCGGCAGGTCTTGCATAGCGTGAAGGATCGCCTGCGTGGCAAATTCAACCTCTCTATCGCCGAAGTGGACGGGCAAGACCTCTGGCAAAAAGCGGTGCTCGGGATGGCCTGTGTGGCGAATGACGGGAGTCACGTCGAACAGGTCCTGGAGCAGGCGCTCAACGTCATCAAGAGTATGCCGACCATTGAACTTGTTCGTGTGCATCGGGAGCTGTTGTAGGACGCATGCGGGTGAAGCCGGGAAGAATCGGGCAAGAAGGGCGAGCGTGCGACAGGTGGGCGATGTCCAAAACGACCTATAAGCGATCAGACCGAGTGGCCGATCAGATTCGCATGGAAGTGGCGGACATCTTGATGCGCAAGATCAAGGATCCGCGCGTGCGGTCGGTCACGGTGACAGATGTCGAGCTGACGGCGGATTTACGGATCGCTTATATCTTCGTCACGACGATGGAGAAGGAGCAGGCTGAGCGCGATGTGTTTGCCGGATTATCCAAGGCCAGCGGTTTCGTTCGTGCCGAGTTGGGGCGACGATTGGCGCTGCGGTATTTACCGGAAATCGTGTTTAAGCGAGATGAGACGGGGCCACGCGGCGACCGAGTGATGAAACTGCTGGATGCATTGCAGCCGCATGAGACGGCCCAAGACACGTCCGATGAAACGTCCGGTCCGGCTGAGTTAATTATTCCCCCGATGAGAACCACGTGATGGCGTTGGGGACGGAAGGGCGGCACAAGACTTGTGTGGGCGATGGCGTGCTCATCGTCAACAAAGAGGCCGGCTGGACCTCCCATGATGTGGTGGCGAAAGTGCGGGGCCTGTTGGGCGGGGCTAAGGTCGGCCATGCCGGCACGCTGGATCCCGCGGCCACGGGTGTGTTGCCGCTGCTGATCGGGAAAGCTACGCGGGTGGCGGAATATCTGGTGGGCTGGGACAAGGAGTATCGTGCGGTCCTGCGGTTGGGTGAAACGACGGATACGCAGGATGCGACCGGGACCGTGCTTCAGCGGGTGGAGACGGCGGGTGTGAGTGCCGAAATTCTTGACGGCGTGGTCGCTCGATTTCGCGGGCCGCAAAAGCAAATGCCCCCGATGTATTCGGCGGTGAAGGTGGCCGGGCGACCGTTGTATAAGTCGGCGCGCGCCGGAGAAACCGTTGAGCGGGCAGAGCGGGACATCGTCATTCACGAACTCGAAGTGACGGCCGTTAACGGGCGCGACATCGCTCTGCGAATCGTTTGCTCAAAGGGAACCTATATTCGTACGTTATGTGCCGATATGGGGCAGTCGCTGGGCGTCGGTGGCCATCTGTTGTCGCTCGAGCGCACGCGCGTCGGGTCGCTGGCTATCGAGCAGGGACTGACGATCGAACAGATTGCCGCTCATGTGGCGATCGGGTCGGTTGAATCTGTCCTATTGACGTTGGATCGGGTGTTGGCGCAGCTGCCGCTTATGACGGTGACAACGGAGCAAGCCGTGCGCGTGTTGCACGGGGCGCCGATCGGGGTGCCACATGATCTGTCGCCAACCTTGTCGCCCATCCGCCTGAAGGATGAGCAAGGGCGGTTGTTGGCAATCGGTGCGTATGACGGGCAGGGTAAAGGGTCGGTCAGAATTGACAAAGTGTTAGTGGACAGTGAATCACTCAATTAAAAGGCAGGAGGAGTACGAGTCATGGCCTTGTTGAAGGAAGCAAAGACGGAGTTGATCAAACAGTATCGCCAGCACGATACGGATTCGGGATCCCCCGAAGTTCAGATTGCGGTGCTGACCAACCGGATTACCTATTTGACCGAGCATTTCAAGCTGCACAAAAAGGATCACCATTCACGGCGTGGTCTCTTGCAGCTGGTCGGCCGGCGGCGTCGGTTGCTCGACTATCTGCGTGGCGTCGATGAAGCGCGCTATCGCGCGGTCATCGAACGACTCGGTATTCGCAAGTAGTCGGAAGAGAGACGGACGCAAGCCGCTGTCGCACCGGGAGTGCGGCAGCGCGGAACGCATGTCGCACAGGTGAACACGGAGATACGCTCGCGTGCGAGCGTATCTCTGTGGGCATCTGTGGGACCAACCTGGAGGAAACCATAGATGGTACACGTTGTTGAATTGGAGATTGCAGGCCGCACCTTGCGGCTTGAAACCGGTCGAGTAGCCAAGCAGGCCGACGGCTCGATCTGGGCCACATACGGGGACACGGTGATCTTGGCGACGGCGGTGGCGTCGCAGAACGCCAAGCCCGGTATCGATTTTCTGCCCCTCACGGTCGATTACATTGAAAAAGCCTACGCCGCCGGAAAGATCCCGGGAGGGTATTTCAAACGCGAGGGACGTCCGGCGGAAAAGGAAGTCCTGACCAGCCGCTTGATCGATCGTCCTTTGCGACCGCTCTTCCCTGAAGGCTACTACTTCGAAACCCAGGTCATTGCGTCGGTCTTGTCCGCAGACAAAACAGGCGCGACGGATGTGGTCGGCATTACAGCGGCCTCCGCAGCCTTGTCGATTTCGAATATTCCGTTCCAAGGGCCGGTCGCCGGGGTGAAAATCGGGCGGGTGAAGGGCCAATTTGTCGTGAATCCCGATCTGGAGACCTTGGAGATCAGCGATCTCCATTTGGTGGTGGCCGGGACGGCGGATGCCATCATGATGGTCGAAGCGGGCGCCAATGAATTACCTGAAGCCACGATGCTGGAAGCGCTGGCCTTGGCCCATGCCGAGATCAAGAAAATCGTCGCGAAGATTTCCGAACTGGCCAAGCTGGTTGGGAGCAAGAAACGCGAAGTGAAAGTCGAAGCCATCGATCCGGCGCTCGCCGCCAAGGTGAAGGCGATGGTCGCGCAGCCGATTCGCGATGCGATCATGATCCCGAACAAGGCCGCGCGTCAGGAGCGGTTGGATCAAGTGATGGCCGAGGCCGTCGAGAAGCTCAAGAATCCCGAGGCGCCTGCCACCGAGCGCCACGTCAAGATCGTCTTTCACGGGCTGGAATATACCGAAGTCCGGAACATGATCCTCGAAAAGCGGTCACGGGCCGACGGGCGCGGCCCGGCGGATATTCGGCCGATCACCTGCGAAGTCGGGGCCTTGCCCCGCGCGCACGGGTCCGCCATTTTCACGCGCGGCGAGACACAGAGCCTTGCGGTCGTGACGCTGGGGACGACGGACGATGAGCAGCGCATCGATGCGCTGGAAGGCGAGTACACCCGCACGTTCATGCTGCATTACAATTTCCCGCCCTTCAGTGTCGGTGAGGCGCGGCCCCTTCGCACGCCGGGTCGGCGCGAGGTCGGTCACGGAGCCTTGGCGGAGCGGGCGTTGAAACCGGTCATTCCCGGGAAAGACGTGTTCCCTTACACGCTTCGTATCGTTTCTGAAATTCTGGAGTCCAACGGATCATCGTCGATGGCGACCGTCTGCGGCGGCACCCTGGCGATGCTGGACGCCGGCATTCCCATCAAGGAGCCGGTGGCGGGCATTGCGATGGGTCTGATTAAGGAAGGAGATGGCGTCATCATCCTTTCGGACATTCTGGGCCTCGAAGATCATCTGGGCGATATGGACTTCAAAGTCTGCGGAACGAAGAATGGCGTGACGGCTTTGCAGATGGACATCAAGATCGGCGGGATCACGATGGCCTTGATGCAACAGGCGCTGGAGCAAGCCCGTACGGGACGCATTCATATCCTTGAGCGGATGGCCTCGGCGTTGACCACGCATCGTGCGAATCTGTCGCCGTTTGCTCCGCGTATTTATACGGTCAAGGTCAAGCAGGATAAGATTCGGGACATCATCGGCCAGGGCGGGAAAACCATCCGCGCGATCCAGGCCGATTGCGGCGTCAAGATCAATATCGAAGACACCGGCGTTGTCACCATCGCGTCCGCCGACGAGGCCTCCCTGCAGAAGGCGAAGGATATGATCAACCGGCTGACCGAGGAAGTCGAAATCGGCAAGATCTATATGGGGACCGTCCGGAAGATTATGGATTTCGGCGCGTTCGTCGAGGTGTTACCGGGTACCGATGGTCTCGTGCACATTTCTCAATTGGCGCACCATCGCGTGAAGGCCGTGTCCGACGAAGTTGCAGAGGGCGATCAGATCATGGTGAAAGTTTTGGAGATCGATCGCCAGGGCAAGATCCGCTTGAGCCGGAAAGAGACCATGCCGGCTCCCGCAGGAGGCTCACAGGGACCAGCGGCCGAGTAATCCTCGTGTATCGCAAACTCATTCTGGAGAACGGGGTCCGCTTGGTCAGCGAGCGGATCCCTACTCTCAAGTCAGTCACCGTCGGCATTTGGGTCAATGCCGGATCGCGTGACGAACAGCCGGCGCAAGCCGGATATTCCCACTTCATCGAGCACATGTTTTTCAAGGGGACGACCAGCCGGTCGGCCACCGATATCTCACGCGAGATCGATGCGCTGGGCGGCGAGATGAATGCCTTTACTACGCGCGAGACCACCACGTTTTATGTGAAAGTTCTCGATCAGCATCTGCCGAAGGCCCTCGACTTGCTCTCCGATCTCTTGCATCGCTCCAAATTCGCTCCGAAGGACATCGAAAAAGAAAAACAGGTGGTGCTGGAAGAAATCCGCATGGTGCAGGATGATCCGGAAGATCTTGTCCAGGAGCTCCATACCGGCCGGGTCATGGGCCGTCATCCGTTGGGTCGTCCGATCCTTGGGCGGGCAGCGACGATCGGGGCGTTGCGGCGGCAGGATCTTCTCGACTATGTCGATGCGCGGTATCAGCCGCAGGAGATTGTCGTCGCGGTGGCGGGAAGTTTTGACCAGCGAGCGCTTGAACGGACCATTGCGCGCGAGTTCGGCCGTCGTCGTCCGTCCTTGCCGCAGCCGCATGTGCGCCGAGCGCCGGAGATTCTCGGCGGTGTGGTGATGCAACGAAAGCGACTGGAGCAGGTCCATCTCTGCATCGGCATGAAGGGGATTTCCGCCGGCCATCCGGATCGGTATGCCGCCTATGTCTTGAACAGTGTGTTGGGCGGGAGCGTGAGTTCGCGCCTGTTTCAGGAGGTCAGGGAAAAGCGGGGGCTCGCCTATTCGATCTACTCCTTTCTTTCCGGCTATTCAGACGGCGGGACTATCACCGTGTATGCGGGAACGCGGCAAAAAGAAGTCGAGCGGGTACTCGATGTCATTCGCCGCGAGATTCGTCGCATGGCTGCCGACGGCATTACTCGGGATGAGCTGAAGCGAACGAAGGATCAGATGAAGGGCAGTCTGATGCTCAGCTTGGAGAGTTCACATAGTCGAATGAACAAGCTGGCCAAGGATGAGATGATCAAAGGCAAGCACACGACGCTCGACGACATGACACGAGCCATTGATGCCGTGACGTTCACGCAGATGGAGCGAGTCGCACAGGAACTTCTCGACGAAAAAGCGATGGCGATCACCGGGCTTGGGCCTCTCTCTGCTCGCCAACTTCAGCTTTCGAGATGAGAAATTTTTAATAGAGTTGTCTTTCTGACGGAATAAACGGGCGATAAAATTTCGTCTAACATGCTGCTATTTATGCGATATGTCTGTGGATTAGAATTTTATTAGAAGGTCAAACATTTTCTTGACACTAATTGACCGTTTCAGTACGATGGCGCCGGTCTAGTGAACTTGAAATTTAACGGGGAGCAAACGCAAAAGAGGAAAGAGGGAAGGGGGTGGCCGAACACTTTCTCCTGAGCGTTACAGCCTCTGATCATTCGGTAGCAGACGTATTCATCGCTTTCAAAGTGAACGTTCATTAGGTTGTGAGTTTATTTTTATGAAGGAGGGACTAGGTATGAAGAGGGTCTTAGTTCTAGCCGCCGTCGCAGCGTTTTCAGTGGCTGGCTTGCTATCGGCCGGATTTGCCGTGGCTGCCGATGCTCCAGCTGGAGGTGGTCCTGCCACCGACGTGGTCGGTGGAAAGGTCATGAAGGGCGATGCTGCCAAAACGCTTCAGGGTCGTGTCTGGTCGCAGTGGGCCGACAATCCCGATAGCGAGTTGCTGTTCGGTATTCAGTATTGGAACACCGGTGATCCTGCTTCAGGCACTCCGGCTGGCCGTTCGTCAACCATGATGGACGTCAAGCCTCCGGATCCTTTGGTCACCTGCTGCGGTTGGGGCTTTGTCGGCGGAACCGACAAGAACAATGCCTACGCAGGCTGGTACCATGCCGCCACGACGGTGCGTTTGGCTGTGAAGGACAAGGCGTTGATGGATCAGATCATCAAGGCTGCGCAGGAACTCGTGGCCATGGAAGTCACCTTGGACGGCCGGACCATTACGGGGTTCAAGGTTCTCAAGTAATCGATTTCATCACGCTTTCATTCTTTCATGTTGTTGAAGGAGGATTCGATTATGAAGCTTCAGAAGCAAGGCGGGGCCGTGATGGCAGCTGTTGCCCTGGTAGTCGGCATGGCTTCCAGCGCACTGGCCATCGAAGCATTTCAAGAGCGGTTTGAGTGGGGCGATCTCAGCAAGCCCACCACATTGCAGGGCCGAGTGATCGTGCTGGATCCCTACGATGAAGCGGTCTGGATCAATGTCGCGGTGTTCGGCGGCAACGCCGAGAGCGGCTTGTTCTGGCAGAAGGTTCATCCGGGCAAGAACCTTAAGTTCTACGCTGAGAAGGGCGCTTGGGAAGAATTGAAGAAAATGGGCCGTCCGCATTCCGGACCGGCAGCGGCGAAGGAAGTACCTCCGGGCAGCACGACCGACCTGGTCGAGTTTGTGGTCACGGAGACCGAGCAGAACCATCGCGTGATCTCGTCAGTCAAGAAGCTTCCCGAGAATGCCGGCGCTCCTGGGAAGACCCTGAGCATCTCCGCTCTTCGTTTGAAGGATTGTGCGGGGAAGAACGAAGCCGATGCTGGCTGCGCAGCAGCTAAGCAGGGGCTCAACACCTCGCCGAAGTCCCCGGATGGAGCCGCTCTCGCTCAGCAGTATGATGTGATGGTGCCAGGCGGACACACCCTCGGTGGTTTGATCCCTTGGGAAGCCAAGTACAATCAGGGCGGCGGGCACTAATCTAGTTCGCAGTTCGTAAGAAAAGGCGGTCGCTCCTCACGGGGCGGCCGCCTTTTTCTTTTCCTCAACGAAGTACCGCAACTTTCTAATTCTGCCTTGCCTGCGCGTTGGTCTTAGGATCATTGGCATGAGCGGGCTGCGCCTCGTCATCCTACCGTTCCCTTAACAGGCCATATCCAGTATCGAGAAAATCGCACCCAGGATTAGAGATATTCAGAGCGGGGCATTTTTGGTTGAGGGGGTTGCTTTTCGCTGAAGGTCGGCAAGGCGGTTGAGCGCATCCAGAGGCGTCATCGAGAATAAATCGATTTGCCGAACTTCCTCGACGAGGGGGTGCGGTTGAGGCAACGGCGCGGCAGCTGGTTCTGTGTGGGGAGCTGACTCTGCGATCTGGGCCGACTCCGGTTGCTCCAACTGCACCAGGACATCCTGGGCCCGTGCGATGACGGAAGGCGGCAGCCCCGCTAGTTTCGCGACGTAGATGCCGTAGCTGCGGTCCGCTCCTCCGGCGACAATCTTTCGGAGAAACACCACGTCGCCATCTCGTTCCTGGACGGCCACCCGGAAATTCTTGATCCCGTCACGTTGTTGTTCCAATTGGGTCATCTCATGATAATGCGTGGCGAACAAGGTCCGCGCTCCGAGCGTCCTGCGATCGTGGATATATTCCGCGACGGCCCAGGCAATACTGAGCCCGTCGTATGTGCTGGTGCCTCGCCCGATTTCGTCAAGCAGGATCAGGCTCCGCACGGTCGCGCTGTGAAGAATCGTGGCGGTTTCCACCATCTCCACCATGAAGGTGCTGTGGCCGCTGGCCAGATTGTCCGAGGCTCCGACGCGGGTGAAGATTCGGTCAACCACGCCGATGGTCGCGGAGGCGGCAGGAACAAAACTGCCGACCTGCGCCAGTAGCACAATCAAGGCGACCTGGCGAAGGAAGGTGCTTTTGCCTGCCATATTGGGCCCAGTCAGGATCTGCAGGCGGTGGGAGTCCAGGTTCAGGAATGTGTCGTTCGGCACGAATGCCATCTCTTCAGTCAGGCGTTCCACGACGGGATGGCGGCCGCCTTGAATGTCGATCAGCCCGCTCTCGTTGATGACGGGTTTAGCGTATTGATTCAGGGCGGCGGTTTCCGCCAGCCCGGCCAGCACGTCGATCAAGGCCAGTTTTCCGGCCATCTCCTGTAGCCGGCCGGCGTGGCCGGCGAGGGTCGTGCGAAGCTGGGCGAATAGATCCTGCTCCAGCGCCAGCAGTTTCACTTCAGCTCCCGTCACGCGTTCTTCAAGCTCTTTCAACTCGGGGGTCATGAACCGCTCGGCGTTGACGAGCGTCTGCTTGCGGATAAAGTCCGCCGGCACGCGGGCCAAATTGGCCTTGGTGATTTCGATGTAGTAGCCGAACACCTGGTTGTAGCGGACTTTCAGGGATTCGATGCCGGTCCGTTCACGCTCTTTCGCCTCCAATGCGGCAATCCAGTGTTTGCCTTCGGTGTTGGCTTTTCGCAGTTCATCCACGTCAGCGTGGTATCCGTCGCGGATCACGCCTCCGTCGCGAAGCGACATCGGCGCCTCCGGTTGAAGGGCCTGCTCAATCAGTTCGGCGAGATCGCGCCCGTCGTCCCAGGCTTCGCGGGCCTCGGCGAGCTGGAGGCTTGCGAGCGGAGTCAGTTGTGCCGCGATTTCCGGAAGGGCGGCGAGGGAATCCTTCAGCGCGAGAAGTTCCCGGGGGCCTGCCACGCCCAACACAATACGGCCGCTCAGGCGTGAGAGGTCCTGCACGGTTCTGAGTGCCGCGCGCAATGCCACGCGTATCGCAATCCGGTCTTTCAATTCTCCGACGGCATCGAGTCGGGCTTGGATCGTCTCACTGTGAATCAACGGCCTGACCAGCCACTGTCTAAGCAGGCGGCTTCCCATGGCGGTGACGGTTCGATCGAGTACTGAGAGCAGTGTGGCAGGTTTCCCGGTGTGGCTGTCGTCTCCCGCGCTCATCGGTTTGAGCAGTTCGAGATTGCGAATGGTGACGCCGTCCAAATGCATCGCGTCCGAGATCCGGCGGACACGCGGGCGACGAATGTAATCCAGCGGCGCGGTCGATTGGGTGTCGCGGAAGTAGCTTAGGACTGCGCCGGCTGCACCGATTCCCACCGTCAGGCCCTGACAGCCGAAGGCCTCCAGCGAATGAATGCGAAACTGCTCTTGCAGAAGGCGAGCGGCTCGTTCCGGTTCAAACGTCGCCGCATCCCGCTCGCACAGGCGGATGCCTTTCATGCGATCGAGCCAGGCACGGTCCTCCCGTCCGGCCGTTGGCGCAAACAGAATTTCACGGGGATCCAGGCGAGCCAGCTCATCCAGCGTTTGCGTCTGAGCCTGATCCCCCTGAAATTCGGCAATCCAGAATTCTCCGGTGGAGACTTCGAGCATCGCCAATCCGATCACGAATTGTGGTTTGGCTGTGGAGCTCACGGACACTGCTGCGAGGAAATTCGATTCGACCGGAGAAAGAAACTCGGTTTCGACGAGTGTGCCCGGCGTATACAGCCGGACGACTTCGCGGCGGACCAATCCTTTGGCGAGCTTGGGATCCTCGACCTGCTCGCACAGGGCCACGGTCCGTCCGGCCTTCAGCAGTTTGGCGATATAGCCGGTCGCGGCATGGTACGGGACGCCGCAGAGCGGGACGGGATTCGGACTGTTCTTATCGCGCGAGGTCAGCGCGATGGAAAGAATGCGCGAAGCTTCCTGCGCATCCTGATAAAACATTTCGTAGAAATCGCCGACCCGGAAAAACAGAATGGTCTGTTCATAGCCCCGCTTGATTTCCCGGTATTGCCGCATCAGCGGACTGGCATCGTGCTCACTCATCGACGAGATCTCGCGCGGGCTCCGTGGCCGAGCTCGAACGGCCGGTCAGCTTTTCGAGTGATTGGCGCGCGCGTTCCAGATCGACTTCGGCATCTTGCAGCGCCTTGGTTTTTCGCCGGAGATCGATTCGGCTGCGCACCCATGGGGGGAATAACAGAATGCCTGACACGAGCAGCCCGACAGCGAAGGCGGTGAGGATCGGTTTGTAGATCGGTGTAGAAGCTTCCAGTAAACCGAAGAAGTATCGCAAGGTGACTTCCTGCTCCTGATTTTGGAGAAAGAACGCCAGGGAGAGGAGCAGCAGAATGCCGACAAGGATGAGCCGAATCATGATGTGCGGGGTCTCCCTCTCCGGGTGGCAGTCTTGCGCGATGAGCTGGGTGTGGTCGCACGCCGGCGTTGTCGAGCGGCCTGTTTGAGGGCGGCAAGCAAGGCGTTGGCCCGCGGTCCGCGGGCGATCATGCGAGCGGTCCTGGCTGCGGGGGTCTTGTGCTCGAGGGAGAGGTCGAGCCGATCGATTGGCAGGATGTCGGGAAACTTGTCGGCCCATTCGATCGCCGTGACGATGTTCCCGTGAAAGTATTCTTGTAGCCCGATCCCCTCGGCTTCCGCTCCGCTCCGTAGTCGATAGAGATCCACATGAATCAGCGGGAGCCGTCCCTCGTATTCGTGGATCAAGACGAAGGTCGGGCTGGTCACCTGGTTCGGCGGTGTGCCCAGGCCCGCGGCAATTCCACGCACGAGCGCCGTTTTCCCGGCGCCGAGTTCTCCGGAAAGAGCCAGGGTTTCTCCGCCGGCCAGGACTTGCCCAATCGCCCGGCCAAACGCTTCTGTGGCGGTGCGGGAGGGGAGCACCACCGTCCAGAGCGCAGGCGACGCAGGGCGTGGTCGTGTGGCCGCGTGGGCCTTCCGTGGCGCGGCGGTCGTGGGCCGGCTATGCTGAGCCGATGTTCGTGAGCGCATAAGGAATATGGTCAATGACATCTCCGGCGATTAAACTGGTCTGTCCCATTCTCTCGGCGGCCAGGTCTCCGGCGAGTCCGTGCACATACGGTGCGGCACACGCGGCCTCCCATGAGGCGACTCCCTGGGCGAGTAATCCGGCGATCATACCGGTTAAGACATCGCCGGTTCCAGCCGTGGCCATGCCGGGATTGCCGGTCGGGCAAATGGCCGCCATACCGTCGGGTCCGGCAATTACGGTTCTGGCTCCTTTGAGCACCACGTAGCAGTTGTGTGCTCTGGCAAAGCGCGTGGCCGTGCCGATCCGGTCCCCGTTGACCGATTGAGCCGAGGATTCGGGCACCAGCCTGGCCATTTCTCCGGGATGCGGCGTCAGAATAGGGGGGACGGTACATTCGGCTAAGAGGGATGTGCGCTCGGCCAGTGCGTTCAACGCATCGGCATCGAGGACACTCGGTCGATCCAGTTGCCGGACAAGGGCCTGCACCAGCTCAACGGTTTCCGGATGGGTTGAGAGTCCCGGGCCGACTGCGACAGCCGTTCTTGCGGCAATGAACTCTTTCAGGCGGTCTTCTGCGGTACGGGACAATGTGCGCGCTGTGGTCTCGGGCATCGGGATCGTCATGACTTCCAAGAGCTTGGCCTCCAGGACATCGTTGACGCTCGCCGGGATTGCGACGGTGACAAGTCCGGTTCCCATTCGCAACGCGGCCTGTGCGGTCATCGCCGCTGCGCCGGTTTTGCCTACCGACCCGGCGATGATGCCGGCATGGCCGAAGGTGCCTTTGTGGCTGGAGAGCCGTCGGGGAGGTAAGGCGGTCCGAACAAACGGGGCGGTGATCAAGTGGATTCGGGTTTCCGTGGCATCGATATAGGCCTGTGGAATACCGATATCGACGATCTCTACACGTCCGGCGTGATCGATACCTTGATTCTGGAATAGACCCAGCTTTGGCAGCCCGAAGGTCACAGTTAAATCGGCCTTCACGGCGCGGCCTAACACCGCGCCGGTATCGGCATGGATGCCGGAGGGCAGATCCACGGCCACGGTCAGGCGCTGTGCCCGATTGATGCTGTCGATGGCGTCTGCATATCGGCCGGTGACAGGAGCTGCCAGGCCTGTCCCGAGCAGCGCATCGATGATCACGTGGCTGTCGCCGAGTATCGTCTGAATCTGACTCGTAGAGGAAAACGGCTTCACGATAGTCTTGCCGGCAATCCGGATGAGTTGCCGGTACATGCGCGCGGCGTCGCGACTCAGGTCCGCGGCCGGAGCCAAGGTGAACACTTGTACCTTGGCCCGTTGCTTGTGCAGCAGGCGCGCCACGACGAATCCGTCGCCGCCGTTATTGCCTTTCCCGCAGAGGAGCGTGATGGTTTTTCCGCGCAGGGAACCAATCTGTTGCTCAAGGCCGGCGACGACTCCGGCTCCGGCCCGCTCCATCAACGTGGTGCCGGGCACGCCGGCCTCCTCGATCGTCCGACGATCCAGCGCTTGCATCTGCGCGGCGGTCACGATGCGCATCATTGGCGTGCACGACCTCTCATATCTCGCCGCCATCATGCCGTATGCAGCACGTCGTGCGGTGGGATGGGTTGGTGTGTTGGCGTCATGGCATGGTCGACGGCTGGTGTCACGGTGAATAACGCCGACAGGCACGCTAGCCGAGCAGCGCTTTCATTTCTTTGACTGCCTGGTCGAGGCCGACGAGAACGGCGCGTGCGATGATACTGTGCCCGATGTTGTATTCCACGATTTCTGGAATATGAGTCAGCCGTGAGACATTGCGATAATTGAGGCCATGTCCGGCGTTGACGCCCATGCCGAGCTTGTAAGCGAGCTTGGCGGCCTGGGTGATCGCCTCGAATTCCGCATCGGCCTCTTTCGACTTGGTGGCATTGGCATAGCGCCCGGTGTGCAGTTCGACGAAGTCGGCCGAAATCTTGTGCGCCGCTTTGATCTGGTTGAGATCGGGCTCGATGAAGAGGCTGACGGGAATCCCGGCGTCGTGCAGCATGGAGACGGTGGTCTGCATACGCTCTTTCAATCCCGCCACATCCAGACCGCCCTCGGTCGTGAGCTCCTGTCGTTTTTCCGGGACCAGGGTGACCAAGTCCGGCTTGACGGTCAGGGCTATCTTGACCATGGCTTCATCGGCGGCCATTTCCAGGTCCAGCTTGGTCCGGACGATCTCCCGCAAGAGCGTGAGGTCGCGGTCCTGAATATGCCGCCGGTCTTCGCGTAAATGCACGACGAGGCCGTCGGCACCGGCGAGTTCCACGAGGACCGCAGCGGCCAAGGGATCCGGATCGGTCCCGCCCCGGGCTTGGCGAAGGGTCGCGATATGGTCGATGTTGACGCCCAGTCTGGCCATAACATCTCCAGCCTGTGGGTGACCTACAGGAAAAGAATGAGTGACGGGGGAAATGTGACGCATTAATAGCAGAAGGCGAGGGATGGAGCAAGGTTGGCGAGTGTGGGCCGCTGGAATGGGTTCAGTGTGAGGCCTGCCTGTTTGCTGAAACCGAACCCCACAGAATCACAAGGCAAATTGACTCGACAGGAGCCCTCCATTAGAATAGGCCCTTCTTCCGGCCTGTTCATTCCTCTGTTCACTGAGGAGCAGCTTGAAGGAGACCGGAATTTAAGAGGTAGAGGACCGTCATGGGTTTGGGCGATGGGTTTTATCGGTTAAAGCGACTTCCGCCATATGTGTTTGCTCAGGTGCAGAGCCTCAAGCTAGAAGCTCGACAACGCGGAGAGGATGTCATCGATTTCGGGATGGGTAATCCCGACCAGCCGACTCCGTCTCACATCGTCGACAAGCTGATTGAAGCCGCCCGCAAAGGGAAAAACCACCGCTATTCAGCGTCGCGTGGCATCACCAAGCTGCGTCATGCGATTTGCGGCTGGTATAAGCGGAATTACAATGTCGAACTGGATCCCGAGACCGAAGCCATTGTCACAATCGGTTCCAAGGAAGGCTTGGCCCATCTTGCGCTGGCGATGATCGGTCCCGGCGACGTGGTCCTGACACCCACGCCGACGTACCCCATCCATATGTACAGCTTCATCATTGCCGGAGGCGAGGTGCGCGGGATTGAATTGCGGCAGGACAGCGATTTTTTTGAGGATTTGCAGCGGGTCTATCGCCAGACGATGCCGCGCCCGAAAATCCTGGTTATCAATTTTCCGCACAATCCCACGACCGCGGTGGTCGATATCTCCTTCTTTCAGAAAATCGTCGCCTTTGCCAAAGAGCACAATGTGATTGTCATTCACGATCTGGCTTATGCGGATCTGGTGTTTGATGGATATAAGGCGCCGAGTTTCCTCCAGGTCCCCGGCGCGAAAGATATCGGCGTTGAGTTTTATACGTTGTCGAAGGCCTACAACATGCCTGGGTGGCGTGTGGGATTCTGTGTCGGGAATCGGGAAGTGGTCGGAGCCTTGGCCAAGATCAAGAGCTATCTCGACTACGGTATTTTTCAACCGGTCCAGATTGCGAGCGTGATTGCGCTGAACGGGCCTCAAGACTGCGTCAAAGAGACGGTGCTGCGCTATCAGAAACGGCGGGATGTATTGGTGGGCGGCTTGAATCGGATTGGGTGGCAGGTGACCAAACCGCTGGCGACGATGTTCGTGTGGGCGCCGATTCCGCAGGCCTATCGGCATATGGGGTCGTTGGAGTTCTCGAAATTGTTGTTGCGTGAGGCGAAGGTGGCGGTCTCCCCCGGTATCGGGTTCGGTGAAGGGGGCGATGAGTATGTGCGATTTGGGCTGGTCGAGAACGAGCATCGAACCAGGCAGGCGGTTCGGGGTATCAAAAAAGTGTTGAAGCTCGAAGGGTCGGAGGAATGAAAACCCGCATCGGTGTCGGCCTGATCGGATTCGGAACCGTCGGAACCGGCGTCGCGAAAGTCTTGTTCGAGAACGCGGCCTTGATTCGCCGGCGGGTCGGCGTTCCGGTCGAGCTGCTGCGGATCGCCGATCTCGACATCACGCGTGATCGCGGCGTGGCGGTGCCGCCCGGTGTGTTGACGACGGATGTGAAGCAGGTCCTTGCCGATCCGGCAATCGATATTGTGATCGAGCTGGTCGGCGGCTACGATTTTGCCAAGCGTGTGATGCTGGATGCGATTGCCGCCGGGAAACATGTGGTCACGGCCAATAAAGCGCTCCTGGCGTTGCACGGAGAAGAAATTTTCGCGGCGGCGGAGTCGCAGCATGTGGACCTCGGCTTCGAAGCCAGCGTGGGCGGCGGAATCCCGGTCATTCGAGCGCTGACCGAAGGGCTGGCGGCGAATCGTATCGAATCGATCTACGGCATTATCAACGGGACGTCGAATTATATTCTGTCCCGGATGACTCGCGATGGGCACAGTTTCGACGCCGTCCTCAAAGATGCTCAGCAAGCCGGGTATGCGGAAGCGGATCCTACATTCGATGTGGCCGGGATCGACTCGGCCCACAAGCTTGCCATTTTGGCGAATCTGGCTTTTGGAACGCCGATCAATTTCAAAGAGATCTACACCGAGGGGATTACGAACATAACGGAGCAGGACATCGCGTACGCGAGGGAGTTTGGATATACGATCAAGCTCCTGGGGATCGCCAAGCTCAATGGCGGGGCCGTGGAAGCGCGAGTGCATCCCACCATGGTGCCGTCCGATTCTCCGATCGCCAAAGTCGAGGGGGTCTATAACGCGATCCATCTTGTCGGTGATGCCGTGGGCGACGTGATCCTGCATGGCCGAGGCGCGGGCTCCATGCCGACCGGCAGTGCGGTGGTGAGCGACGTCATCGCGATCGGGCGAAATCTGTTGAAGGGCGCTGCAGGGCGTGTCCCGCCGGCTTCGTTTCAGCAAGATCAGCGGCGGCCGATCCGACTCAAGCCGATGGAAGAAATCAGCTCGTTGTACTATCTCCGATTCATGGTGGTGGATCGACCCGGTGTGTTGGCGCAGATTGCCGGAGAGCTCGGCCGCTGCGAGATCAGCATCTCGTCGATGCTTCAGCAGGGCCGTCGCGAAGGGCAGACGGTCCCGGTGGTCATCAAGACGCATATGGCGAAAGAACGGGATGTGCAGAAGGCGATGCGTGAAATCAATCGCCAGGCCTTTATTTCTGAGCCCGCCACGCTGATCCGCGTGGAAGGGAAGGATGAGTAGTCCGATGGCTCGTTGGCGCGGCATTATCGAGGAGTATCGAAAGTTTCTTCCGGTGACGGGGGCGACGCCGGTCATCAGTTTGGGGGAAGGCAATACGCCGCTCATTCGCGCGGAGCGTTTGGCGAAGGCGATCGCTCCGGGCGTCGATCTCTACTTAAAGTTCGAGGGCGCCAATCCCACCGGCTCATTCAAAGATCGCGGGATGACAATGGCGATCTCGAAGGCGGTGGAACAGGGTGCGCGCGCGGTCATGTGCGCATCGACCGGCAATACCTCCGCCTCCGCCGCTGCGTACGGGGCCCGCGCCGGGCTGGCCGTCTATGTGCTGATTCCTGCGGGCAAGATTGCGCTCGGGAAACTGTCGCAAGCCATGATGCATCAGGCGACGGTCATTCAAATCGAAGGTAATTTCGACCAGGCGCTCACGATCGTCAAAGATCTTTCGGCTGCCCTTCATATTGAGCTGGTCAATTCCATCAACCCCTTTCGAATCGAAGGTCAGAAGACGGCCGCTTTTGAAGTGTGCGATCAATTGGGAGATGCGCCGCATCTTCACGTGCTGCCGGTCGGGAATGCCGGGAACATTACGGCGTATTGGAAAGGCTATCGAGAATATCGGGCCGCGAATCAGACGACCAAATTGCCGCGCATGATGGGATTTCAGGCGGCAGGAGCCGCTCCGATGGTCTTGGGCCGGGTGGTTGAAGAACCGCAAACGATTGCCACCGCGATTCGTATCGGGAATCCGGCGAGCTGGGCTGCGGCGTCGACCGCGGTGGAGGAATCATCCGGGGCGATCGATCTGGTCACCGATGAAGAAATTCTTCAAGCCTATACGCTGGTGGCGGCGACAGAGGGGGTATTCTGTGAGCCGGCGTCTGCCGCATCCGTCGCAGGGGTGACGAAACTGGGCCGAGCCGGGAAATTGCGGGAAGGGGAGACGGTGGTGTGTACGCTGACCGGACATGGATTGAAAGATGCCGATACGGCGATCAGCGTGTCGAAACCGCCGTTGACTGTCAAGGCGACATCCTCGGATGTTGCCCGGTTATTAAACGCGCGATGAGGGCCTGATCCCAATGAAGTATCTGATTCTCCATGCCGGCGGGTTAGCGGGTCATGCGCAGGATGTGTTGGGGGGGCGCACGCCGCTTCAGGCGGCTGCCACGCCTCATCTTGATCGATTGGCACGGATCGGGGAACTCGGATTGGTCACGATTCCTGCGGAGGGGAATCGTCATGGCAGCGGGCTCAACGGGACCGCGATTCTCGGGTACGACCCCAAGAAATACTATCAAGGTCCCGGCCCGCTCGAGGCCGCGAGTCTCGGCGTGTCTGTGACGGAGCAAGATGTGGTCTATCGCTGCACGATGGTCACGGTGAAGCCGGAAGGCGGAAAAGTCGGCGCCGACATCAAGAAGTTAAGCGCGCATGTCGTGCTGGACGATGCGACGGCCGGTCTCATTGAAACGGATGAGGCGCGCGAATTGATCGAGGCGATCAATGAGCAGCTGGGGTCTGAAACGATGCAGTTCTACCCCGGCGCGGGCCATCGTCATGTCATGGTGTGGATGAAGGGCAAGCCGCGGGCCGTATGTGTCGATCCGCAGTCGGTGAGAGGCCGTCTGATCGGGGATGCGCTTCCGACGGGAGACGGAGCGAATATTCTGCGAGAGCTCATGGAGGCGTCCTATCTCATTTTGCGCGATCATCCGGTCAACGTGGAGCGATTGGCTTCAGGGAAGAATCCGGCCAATTGTATCTGGCTATGGGGCGAGGGACGGGCTATCCCTTGGCCCAGTCTGGCCGAACGATTTCAGGTGACCGGCGCGGTCGTGGCCTCCAGCGACGTCCACCGTGGGGTTGGATTGTGCGCCGGGTTGGACGCGTCGGATTCTCCGGGGCTTGGTGACGGGCAATTCAAGGCGATGGCGGAGACGGTCCTCGATGAGTTTGGCAAAAAAGACTTTGTCTATGTCCATGCCTCCCTGTCCGATGAAGTGGTGCATGGCAGCGATGTGCGCGCGACGGCGCAGGCCATCGAAGCGTTTGACCGGGACCTCGTCGGTCCGATCCTGGACGGGCTTGCCAAGAAAGGCGCGTATCGGTTTCTCGCGTTGTGTGATCATGGTGAAGGGGTGCAGGGACAGGCGTTTGCGGTGTTTGGTGAGGGACCCGGCCGGGACGGAGCGTCAGGCGGCCGTCGATTCACCGAATCCGATGCGCAGGCCTCCAAGGCGCCGGTCCGTGATGCCAGTAAATTTGTGATCAAGCTGTTTGTTAAGGGATGAGCCGGTGGCGTTGATTATTCAGAAATACGGCGGGACGTCGGTCGGCACTATCGAACGGATCCATCGGGTCGCAGAGCGGGTCGCGCACGCTCATCGCGCCGGAAATCAGGTGGTCGTCGTGTTGTCTGCGATGAGCGGCGAGACGGATCGATTGATCAAACTTGCGCATGAGGCGGCTGCCACGCCCGATGACCGTGAGATGGACATGCTGCTGTCCACGGGTGAGCGCGTGACCGTGGCGCTCTTGGCGATGGATCTTCGCGGTCGCGGACTGAATGCCCGGTCCTACACAGGACGGCAAGTCGGCATTGTCACCAACAGCGCCCATACCAAGGCTCGGATTGCACGGGTCTCCGCCGACCGGCTTCGCGAGGTGTTGGCAAAAGGCATCATTCCCGTGGTGGCGGGGTTCCAGGGTATCAATGAACAGTCGGATGTCACGACGCTGGGGCGCGGCGGATCGGATCTGTCTGCGGTGGCGCTGGCCGCGGCGTTGAAAGCCGATCGGTGCATCATCTTTACCGATGTGGACGGGGTCTACACGTCAGATCCCAATGTGGTGCCTGCGGCGCGGCGGATCGATAAAATTTCATATGAAGAAATGTTGGAAATGGCCAGTCTCGGCGCCAAGGTGCTGCAGGCCAGATCGGTGGAGTTCGCCGCGAAATTCAACGTCCCGGTTGAGGTGAATTCGAGTTTCAAAGAAGGAAAGGGGACTCTCGTGACACGTGAAGACGCGGATATGGAAGCGGTGGCGGTGGCGGGAGTCACGGGAGACCGGAACCAGGCAAAAATCACGATGGTCGGTGTTCCCGACAAGCCCGGCATCGCGGCAAAAATTTTTGGGCCCGTCGCCCAGGCCAACATCAACGTCGATATGATCATTCAGAATGTAAGTCAGGATGCGTTGACGGACTTGTCGTTCACCGTTCCTCGGGCGGACTTGCGCACTGCCACTCCGTTGCTTCAAGGTGTGGCCAAAGATGTCGGGGCCAGAAGTGTGGCGATCACCGAAGCGATCGCCAAGGTCTCGCTCATCGGGGTGGGCATGCGCTCGCATTCGGGGGTCGCGGCGAAGATGTTCGAGGTGTTATCCGGCGAGGGGGTCAACATCATGATGATCAGCACATCGGAGATCAAAATTTCCTGCGTGATTGCCGAGAAGTACTTGGAGCTCGCGATGCGCTCGCTCCACACCGCGTTCGGGCTCGATCGGGCAGTACAGGGAGATCCGCCGGCTAAGTAAGACGGATCTGATTCGGCCAGGCTCGACAGATCCTTCCCACTCCTGTTAGTCTTTCAAATGATGGCTCGAAAATCCTCACAGACTCGTCCTTCTCGTCACGTTCCAGCGGAGGAGCCCGTCGTCGATCCCGTTCTCACCGTCGATCGAGCCGCCGCCCTGGAAATTTACGATACGACGCTGCGCGACGGCGCGCAGGCTGAGGATGTCAGCTTTTCGGCTGAAGACAAAGTTCGTGTCGCTCAAAAACTGGACGAGCTCGGCGTGCACTACATTGAAGGCGGCTGGCCGGGAGCCAATCCGAAAGACATCGAATTCTTTCGGATCATGAAGACGACACCGCTCAAGCATGCCTCGGTCATTGCCTTTGGATCGACGCGCAAAGCCAGTAACTCTGTCCATAAAGACCAGAATCTGCAGGCCATCCTCGCGGCGGAAACCAAGACCATCACGCTCTTCGGGAAAACCTGGTCGTTGCATGTGACCGATGCATTGGGGATCTCGCTGGCGAAAAATCTCGAATTGATCGGCGATTCCATTGCGCATCTCAAAAGCAAGGGGCGGCGGGTGTTTTACGATGCCGAGCATTTCTTCGACGGCTACAAGACGAATCCGGAGTATGCGCTGAAGACGATTCGCAAGGCGGTGGAAGCAGGGGCTGAACGCGTCATTCTTTGCGATACGAACGGCGGGGCGATGCCGTGGGAAATCAGGGCGATCTGCGAAGTGGTTCGCCGGGAAATCAAGGTGCCGTTGGGTATCCATGCCCACAACGATTGTGAAATGGCGGTGGCGAATTCTCTGGTGGCGATCGAGACCGGCATTGTTCAGGTGCAGGGGACGATCAATGGAATCGGGGAGCGCTGTGGAAATGCCAATCTGTGTTCGATTATTCCGAATCTTGAACTGAAGATGCGACGTCCGGCGCTCGGTGACCGGCTCGGTCATTTGAAAGATGTTTCGGGATTCGTCACCGAAATAGCCAACCTCATGCCGAATAAGCACCAGCCTTATGTCGGCGATTCTGCGTTTGCTCACAAAGGCGGCGTCCACATTCATGCGGTGTTGAAGAATGCGCTGACCTATGAGCACATCGATCCGACGAAGGTCGGGAATCGCCAGCGCGTGCTGGTGTCGGACTATGCCGGACGGAGCGGTCTGTTAGACAAGATCGAGGCCTACGGCATCAAGCTGTCAAAGGATCACGCGAAGGTGCAGGAGCTGATCGACACGCTCAAAGAGCGCGAAAATGAAGGCTACCAGTTTGAAGGCGCTGAGGGCTCGTTTGAGTTACTGATGCGCAAGGCGATGGGGACTCATAAACCGGCGTTCCAATTGCTGGGATTCCGCGTGATTGTGGAAAAGAAGCAGGAGGATGGCGCTCCACTTTCAGAGGCGACCGTGATGGTCAAGGTTGGCGGAGTGGTCGAGCATACCGCAGCAGTCGGAGCCGGGCCGGTGAATGCATTGGATCATGCGCTGCGTAAGTCGTTGGAAAAGTTCTACCCGCAATTGCAAGAAGTGAAGCTGCTCGACTACAAAGTCCGCGTGCTCGCGGCCAATAAAGGCACCGAGTCGAAGGTGCGGGTGCTGATCGAATCCGGCGACCACAAAGATAAGTGGGGAACAGTCGGGGTATCCGAGAATATCATAGAAGCCACCTGGCAAGCTTTAGCCGATAGCATTGAGTACAAGCTACTTTCGAAGCGTTAGCGAGCTCCTGCCGCCTTCCCGCCAATGTTTATTCTTGACAGAACTCGTAACCTCACGTAACTTAAGCAAAACTTTCCGTCTTTAGAGTACAGCTTCATCGGAGGTTGTGTGATGGAAATGCGCAGCGGTTACGGAGGGGGGTGGCATGAGAAAGGCTGATATCGCGAACGAGATATTCAAGCAGGTTGGAATTTCGAAAAATGAGGCGGCCGATATCGTCGAACTTGTGCTCAATCTCCTCAAGTCGGTGCTGCAAAAAGGGGAATCCGTCAAAATTGCGGGCTTCGGCAATTTCGTTGTTCGCAGTAAAGGTTCTCGCAAGGGGCGCAATCCTCGCACAGGAGAAGAAATTGGGATTACCCCGCGTCGCGTTGTCACATTCCGCCCAAGCCAAGTCTTTAAGAAGTACGTCAATTCATAGCCATCGCGAGACCCGCATCGCGACTACAGCATGAGGGCCGGTCATGGGGATTGAACCCAGGCTGGGGAGTAAAGTTTTCTATAAAATCGGGGAGGTCAGTCAACTGACGAAGCTCCCTGCTTATGTGCTACGTTTTTGGGAGTCTGAGTTTAAGTTCCTGAGTCCGAAGAAGAGTCGTGGGAATCAGCGGCTCTATATTCGTCGGGACATTGAAACGGTCCTTGAAATTAAGCGGATGTTGTATGAAGAAGGTCACACGCTGGAGGGTGTGAAGCGGTATTGGGCCAGGCGTGGGCGGGCGGTTTCTCGGAAGCTCACCCCTCAAGAGCTGGCCAAGAAGCTGCGAGGGGATCTCCAGGCTATCGTGAAAATCATCGAGGCGCATTCACGCTAGGTCTTCAGTAACATCCCCATTGCCTTTCCGGAGTTACACAAGCGACAATACAGACCGAAGCATACAGAGAAGAGTCGGGGCGTAGCGCAGCCCGGTAGCGTACTCGCTTGGGGTGCGAGTGGTCGTGGGTTCAAATCCCGCCGCCCCGACCAATTTTTGATAGAGACTCTTGGTGGCTGAGCACGAGGCAGCGATAGCGGCGCGGCCTCTCGGTCGGCCGCAGGGATGGAGAAAAAGCTGCCGTGCGCAGCTTTTTTTATGACTGGAACCACATGCGAATTTTGGTCACGAATGACGATGGGATCGACTCGACAGGCCTGGCGGTATTGGCCGAAGCGCTCAAGGCGATCGGCGAGGTGTGGGTGGTGGCGCCGGATCGAGAGCGGACCGCTGTGGCTCACGCTGTGACGTTGCATAAGCCTCTCCGTCTGCATCGCCTGGCGCCGCGCACATTTTCTGTGAACGGCACGCCGGTGGATTGTGTGAATTTGGCGTTGCTCAAGGTGATGCCGAAGCCTCCTGCCGTTGTGGTGTCCGGAATCAACAAGGGCGTCAATCTTGGAGATGACGTTCTCTATTCGGGCACCGTCTCTGCGGCGATGGAGGGGACGATTCTTGGCATCCCATCGATTGCCGTCTCGCAGGAGGGGCGAGAGACCTTTCGGTTTCCCGTTGCAGCCGACTTTGCGGCGCGTATCGTTCGACTTGTGCTGGAGCAAGGCCTGCCTGATGAAACGTTGCTCAATGTGAATGTTCCGAACCGCGCGCTACGCGCTATCAAAGGAGTGCGGGTGACGTGTCTCAGTCGCCGGCGCTTTGATAATCCCATTATCGAGAAGCTTGATCCGCATGGCAGGAAATATTTTTGGATCGCCGGCACGCGGGTATCCTGGAGCCGGAGCAAGAACGCCGATCATGAAGCCATTGAGGACGGACGGGTATCCGTCACGCCGATTCACTTGGACTGCACCAACTACGCATTGCTCGACCACTTTCGCGCCTGGGAGCCGATGATCCATGACAAGGCAGTGCGCCCCAAGTCTCGTGCGCAATCAGCCTCGCGGCGGAAGGGCTGATCGATGATTGGAAGCATCATTGAAGCGATCATCGGTGAGCTGAGCCGCTTCGTCATCGCCTGCATTTCCCGATTCGGCTATGCCGGAATTCTGTTTACCATGGCGGTGGAGAGTGCCTGTATTCCCTTGCCCAGCGAGATTATCATGCCGTTTTCCGGCTATCTGGTCATGTCCGGGCAGTTCACGATGTTCGGGGTCACGCTGGCCGGGGCGGTCGGGAACGTCGCCGGGTCGATTGCAGCCTACTATGCCGGGGTCTGGGGTGGCCGCCCGTTCGTGGAGCGCTATGGCCCCTACTTTCTCGTGTCGCATCGAGATCTCGACATCGCCGATCGCTGGTTCCTGAAATACGGTGAAGCCGCGGTGTTTTTCAGCCGGATGCTTCCGGTGGTGCGCACGTTCATTTCTTTGCCGGCCGGCATCGCGCGGATGAATTTTCCGCGTTTTGTCCTGTTTACGTTTCTCGGTGCGCTGCCCTGGTGTTATCTCCTTGCGTATATCGGGTTCAAGATGGGGGAGCGCTGGGAAGAACTGCGTGAGTATTTCCATCGGTTTGATATCGCGATCGGCGTGATTCTGGCCATCATCATTGGGCTATTTATTTGGTCGCACTGGCCGAAGAGGCGCGCGATACTGCCGTAGGTTGACCTCATGCTCAAAATCTACAACACGTTGACAGGGAAGAAGGACGCGTTTGAACCGCTCGTGCCCGGCACCGTGCGTATGTACGTGTGCGGGGTGACGGTCTATGACTATTGCCACATCGGCCATGCGCGCAGTGCGCTGGTGTTCGATGTGGTCAGGCGGTATCTGGAGTATTCCGGCTACCGCGTCGAGTTTGCCAAGAACTTCACCGACGTCGATGACAAGATCATCAAGCGCGCCAATGAGCAGCATGTCAGCTGCGACACGATTACCGCGACATACATTCAGGCCTATCACGAGGATATGAGGCGATTGGGCGTGCGACCCGCGTCGATCGAGCCTAAAGCGACTGAGCATATGGCCGACATTGTCCGGCTGACCGAAACCCTGATCGCGAAGGGTTTGGCGTATCAAGTGGACGGAGATGTCTATTTTGAAGTCGCGAAATATGGGGACTACGGGCGACTGTCCAAGCGGAAGATGGACGATCTTCAAGCCGGTGCGCGGGTGGGTGTGGACGAGCGAAAGCGGCACCCGATGGATTTTGCACTCTGGAAAAGCGCCAAGCCGGGCGAGCCGGCGTGGCCGAGCCCGTGGGGCCGGGGACGGCCGGGGTGGCACATCGAGTGTTCCGCCATGTCCATTCGGCACCTGGGCGAGACGTTCGATATTCATGGCGGCGGGATGGATCTCATTTTCCCGCATCATGAGAATGAGATTGCACAGTCGTGCGGTGCGACGGGGAAAGAATTTGCCCGCTACTGGATGCACAACGGGTTTGTGCAGATCAACCAGGAGAAAATGTCCAAGTCGCTGGGGAACTTTTTCACGATCAGAGAGATCTTTGAAAAGTCTGAGTGGCCGGAAGCGGAAACCGGAGAGATGTTGCGGTATTTCTTGCTGGCGACGCAATACCGGGGTCCGTTGGATTTTTCCGATCAAGCCTTGAAAGAAGCGAAGAATGCGGTGAATGGGTTTTATGATCTTTTTGCGCGCCTGGCCGAGACCGGCGGGAATGCGTCAGGAGATGCAGGATTGAATCCGGCGATTGAACGATGCACGGCCGCATTTCGGTCGGCTATGGACGATGATATCAATACGCCGATGGCAATTGCGGCGTTGCAAGGGCTGCGTAGCGACGTGAATAAGTTGTTGGATCAGGGCCTTTCGACGAAGTCGCGGAAACAAGCGAGAGAAGAGTTCCGGTCGCTTGGCCAATGCGTGGCATTGTTCCAGTTGGATCATTGGGTATTCAACGTCGAAACCGGGGGACATGTGTCCTTCGCCAGTGAGGTCGAGATTGAGAGACAAATTGCCGAACGAACGGAAGCCAAGAAGCGGAAGGACTTCAAACGCGCCGACGCCATTCGAGCGGAACTGGCAGCCCAAGGCATCGTCATCGAGGACAAGCCCGATGGCACCAGCCGATGGAAACGATGACAGCCAGGAGATTCTCTATGGTCTCCATGCGGTCCGGGAAGCGCTGAAGGCCGGTAGCAGGCCGTTGCAGCGACTCCATGTGATCCGGACCGACAAACAGTTTGCCGAGTTGGTGCAGCTGGCGCGAGCGCTGCATGTGCCGGTCCATATCCAGCCGCTTGCGTCGCTCGATCGGCTGGCTCCCGGCGGCCGGCACCAGGGTATCGTGGCCTTTGCCGCGGCGAAGGCCTACCAGACGGAAGAATCTATTCTGGCTAGCGCAGCCAAGCGGAACGAGCCTCCGTTACTGGTCATTCTCGATGGAGTGGAAGATCCGCATAATCTCGGCGCGGTGCTTCGCACTGCGGAAGGCGCCGGTGTGCATGGGGTGTTTATTCCGGAACGGCGGGCGGCCGGGCTGACGTCGGTGGTGGCAAAGGTATCGGCCGGGGCGATCGACCATATTCCTGTTGCGCGCGTGACGAATACCTGCCGGCTGCTGGAGTCTTTGAAAGCGGCGGGAGTGTGGATTTACGGCCTGGATCCGGCGGCGACGAAACTGTTCACCGAGGTGGATCTCCGGGGTCCTGTGGGGCTCGTTTTTGGAGGAGAGGGGGCGGGGATCAGGCCCGGAGTGTTGCAGCATTGCGACGAGCGGATCCGCATTCCGATGAAGGGGCATGTGCAGTCGCTGAACGTATCGGCTTCTGCGGCGGTGACGCTCTTCGAGGCGGTGCGGCAGCGCGCGGTGCCCGCACCCACCCGCTCACGTTAGCGGATCTTCAGCACGCCGCCCTGAATGGCGTTCTTCAGGAGTTGTGCGGTGTTGGACACCCGCATCTTCTTCATCATATTCGCGCGGTGGGCTTCCACCGTCTTCACGCTGATCTTGAGCTTGGCGCCGATTTCCTTATTCTTAAATCCGGCCCAGATCAATTCCAGAATTTCCTGCTCACGCGCGGTGAGCGACTCCGGCCGTTTCTTGCGAGGCGGAGGCTCAAGGTCTGCCAGGGATTTGCGTACCCGAGGCTTAGTCGTTGCTTTGGCCATAATCGTCGGTTCTCCTTTGAATCGCCGAGGCTTGAGGTATACTGGGCTTGCGCGCTGCGCTTCAGGCGCGCTGCGGGGAAAAGTATAGAGACGTTCTTAATGAGTGTAAATGCAAGCACAATGGCCCTAGTAGGGTTACTGAGTACGGAAACAATAGTATTCGTAACCAGCTAGAGAGAGATTGGACGTAGTCTCGGTTTCAACAGGGGCATCGCGCGGCATGTGGCAACTCTATCTCATTGTAGGACTCTTGGGTGCGCTCATTGGGAGTTTTCTCAATGTGTGCATTTACCGGTTGCCTCGCCGGGAGTCCATTGTCTGGCCAGGATCCCATTGTCCTGCCTGCTCCAAGCCGATTGCATGGTACGACAACGTGCCGATTCTTGGCTATCTCGTGCTTGCCGGTCGATGTCGTGCCTGTTCCGTCAGTATTCCGCTCCACTATCCTGTCGTAGAAGTGTTGAATACTGTTGGGTATCTGGCCATGCTCTGGTTCTTCGGGCCTACGATGGTGGCGGCGGCCTATGCCGTCCTTTTTTCCGCCTTGCTCGTCGTGGCGGGTACGGACCTGTCTCATCAGATTATTCCCAATACCGTCACCTTTCCAGGAATTGTCCTGGGGCTGGTGAGTGCCGCAACTATTCTGCCATTGGGATTGTTGAATGGCCTCGTTGGCCTGCTCGTTGGTGGCGGGATTTTGTGGCTGCTCGCCTGGGCCAGTCCCTATCTGTTCGGCAAGGAAGGGATGGGCGGCGGAGATATCAAATTACTGGCCATGATCGGGGCATTTCTGGGATGGAAGCTGGCATTGATGACGATCATGATTGGATCTCTGGTCGGATCGGTCGTCGGTGTTTCGCTGCTCGCGGCTCAGGTAATCAAGCGCGAGGAGTATATTCCCTTTGGCCCTTTTCTGGTCCTGGGCGCAGTGAGTGCCCTTTTCTTTGGAACCGCCATTCTTGAGTGGTACCAGGGGTTGTTGGCGGGCTAACCGCATCCCCTAAGCTCACGCTGTTCGCTCTCCTCTGTATCTATTCCTTCCCCGGTTGTATCTGCCTCGTCACGCGGTCATGCGCTACGCGTGGCATGTCTCGATGCCGAGGCTCGTGATGATCTCCTCCATTTCCCGCTGATTTCCCTGTGAGATTCAAAGGGATCGGTATCCCGCTCCTATCGGCTCATGTCGAAAGGCAGCGCTGTGCGCCGCGGGTATGGCTCTTGATATGACACATGGGCATGAGTCGATGGAGCGCAAACAGCAAGTCTTTCCTGGGGAGTGAGAATGGGTTCAGCCTCACCGAGGCGCTGACTTCGATGGCCATCGTCGGACTCGTGTCGGCGTTGGCCATTCCCAATCTGATGATGCTGAACGCGCGCCTGCAGGCCGATGTGTTTGCGCAGCAGGTTTCTTCTGAGCTTCGTTGGGCAAGGCAATGGGCGATCTCGAAACGCGACCGTGTCCGGCTGGTATTCGACCAAGAACGCCAGGCGATCGTCGTCCAGATCGGCAACGATCGCGTGCAGCATCACCAGTTGTCGTATCAACACAAAGGGCTTGAGATCGATGAGCCGAGCGCGGGGCCGGATGTCGTGTTTCATCCGAGCGGTCGCTCTGCGACCGCCACCACGATCCAATTTCGCAACGGGCAGGGGCATGCCCGCACCATCACCGTGAGTCTCGCGGGACGGGTCTCAATTCGATGAGGCGGTGTCACGACAGGGGCTTCAGTCTCGTGGAGGCGATGGTCGCCATGAGCATTTCAACAATCGTCGTGATGGGAGGGATGGCGGCGCTGCAGGTGTCTGCCAAGCTGGTTCAACAGGGGACGATAAAGACCAGGGCGTTGACGCTGGCGCAGGGGCGCTTGGAAGCGAAGCGGTCCGTGCGGTGGGAGGCGCTTCTGCAGGATGATCTCGATCATGATGGCAGAACAGATGTGATGATGGCGGATGATGGTCAAGGGGTCGATGTTTCGGCAGGAGACGGCATCTACTCGGCTCAGTGGGAGCATGACGGGGTGACTCTGAGGTGGACGGTGGCGATGGACCGTCTCGGTCCGCTCAGCACAGCCGGCTTAGTGACGATTCGGGCGGCGGCATCCTATCCGGCGCTCGGCGGCGTGCGGGTGGTGGAGGTGGGAACCGTGCGGGCCAATCCGGTATTTACAGGAGTCCGATGAGCAGAGCGAGTCGACGTCACTGGCTGGACGGCCTGATCTCAGAGTCCGGGGTGTGTTTATCCGAACTGGTGGTGGCCTTGGCGATCGGAACGTTGGTATTGGCGGGAAGCCTGGAGGCCTTCAACATCGTGCAGGCTCAGGCAGTGCGACAGCAACGCATCATGGCCACCCAGCAAGAGATGCGGTTGGGGTTGGAAGTGTTTGAGCAGGAAGTGCGCATGGCTTCGTCATCGACCGTTGCCGTTGCCAGGTCTGATCGCTTTGAGTTTTCCGCCAACATCCATGGGTTACGGACGGTGACCACCGCCTCTGTCACGGCCGGTCAAACTGTCTTGCCGGTGCAGAACGGCAGTGGATGGGAAGCGGGGAAAACCGTAGTGCTCTGTGGGATGAGTGGGTGCGAATCCTACCGACTGGGGAGCCCAGGCCAGCGCAGCCAACTCCTGTTGAGTGGTCCGGTTGGGGGTGCCTATCCGGCTGGTGCGTCGGTAGAGGTGCGCAATCGGGTCGCGTACTACACCCGGGTTGATGACCGAGATCGCACGCAGCTGATGCGGCAGATTGATGGAGGCGCCGGGGTGCTGATCGGCGATCTGTTGTCGGCGCGTTTGTCGTACTGGGATGAGTGGGGGAAGGCTGGTGCAGGGATAGGTCGGATTGTTCGTGTCGCAGTGGAACTTCTGCCCGTTATCGGTGACCCCATGGTTGTTCGAGACGTTACGGTGCGCTCCTAGCGCATCGGATGAAAGGAGTCAGCTGTCATGAAGATAGTTCAACCACGCGCCTCTCACGAACAGGGCATCGCGTTGTTGGGGGTCATCATCCTTGCGTTGGTGCTGGCGCTGGTCGGTGCTGCGCTGCTTGATCTGGCAGGACAAGAGGTGTCGAGCGCCTCAGGATCCACTGAGGTCGCTGTGGCCCAGGCCGTGGCTGATGCGGCGCAAGATCTGGTTATCGCCTGGTTTCATAGCCCGCACACCAGCCCGCCGGCCTTGGCGGCATTTCTGACCAAGCGGCAATCGTCCTCGGACGGAAGTCCCTCATTTTTCGACCAGGCCGGCCGGTCTCAATTCATCGGAACGGCCGATCGTCCCGATGTGTGGCTCGATGCTTCACGGAGCGCAGATCAATATCTGTTGAACGATGCAGGGACAGGAATGTTTCGATTTCTGGAGGATCTCGGTTCAGTGCAAGCGCTGAAGGTCTATGCTCCGAGCGCTCCCGGGTTACTGTGCACAGTCGACGCAACCGTCACAACGGCGAGTTCCTCCACGAAACATGCGGTCTCGATGCAACTCGGTGCTCTGGAAATTCCGGCATTGCGGGCCGGGATCCAGGTTGGAGGAAATCTTGGCCTGCCTCAGATCGCGCCGGAGTCAGGTGCGCTGGTGCATTGGGGAGATCTGGCTGTCGGCGGCGACTTGATTGTGCAGCGGGTGGAGGATCTCCCTTCGCAGAGTGACAGCGCACCGGTGACCGGTGTGAGTTATCGCGACATGTCCCACCGCGAAGACCGATGGTTATCGATGTGGATAGGAGGACCGATTCATCTCATGCAATTGTCACCAGGGCAGAGCAGTAGTGTCGCGCTTCCCCTCAATGTCCATGCGAATCGGCATCCGGCTCCCGGGGTGCGGCGAGATCGCTGGGGGTACGAACACTTGAAGCAACTTGCCAAACAACATGGCGCCTACTTGGCAATCGATCGGGAGGGCCTCCTGTATCCGAGTGGGTCAGTAGAGCCGGGGTATGGTGTGACGCCCGACGACTATCTTCGCTCACGCAGCGTTGGCGATGCCCGAGGACTGATCTTCATTGACACGCTGGATCAGAAGGCTCCGCGGGCCGACAACCTTGGGGTGGTTCGGCTGAGTGCGGGTTATCTTGAAGCGGTCCTTGTCGTGCAAGGCCATGTCATGGCGGGACCTGCTGGTTCTGGGCAGTCGCTCTCTGTATTGAGCCCTCCTGCCGGAGGAAGCGGGGCGGCCGGCAGCCGGACGGCCGTTCAACTCTCTGACATTCATCTGAGCGGCGCGCTCTATGCCGCCGGGAATATCACACTCGATCGATCCATGCGGGTGTTCGGGGCCGTAGCGGCGGAAGGGACGATTACGACTGCTCATCCTGGAGCGACCATGGAGCTGTGGTACGACTACGAGATGGGGCGAGGACTGTTTCGCGGGATTCCGGTTGTCATGCGGGCGCCCGGGACCTGGATGGTTCGATATGAATGACAACGACGTCGCAGAAAGGAGGAGGACGGTGCAGCGTCCAAGCGAAAAGTTCCCCGGCGCGATTCCTCCTGACAACATCGAACCTCCGGCATGCAAGCGTCTGCCTGCTCGCATGGATCGGGAGCGCCGTCTTCTTAGCTTGCTTGTTGCACGTGGCGCGCTGAGTCAGGATGAGATGGAGGCTGCGTATGAGGCTGTACAGGCGCAGGGTGTTGACCTGGAGTCGCTTCTTCTCGACGGCTATCACGTCGCCAAGTCGGACTTTGGCGCCGCGCTCAGCGAGTATTTTAGCTGTCCGTTCCTTGCGTATGATGAACGCGCCGTTCTAGAGGCGGCGCTCCTCAAAAATTTGCGCATTGAGTATCTCCGAAAAAGCGCCTGGGTGCCGATCAAGCGGCAGGGAACGGTGGTGGAGGTTCTGAGGGCGGATCCGCAGGATCTCGATAAAGATCCGGATATCCGGCGGGCGTTCCCGCGGCTGACGATTCGAGTCGTTGTCGGGCTACGGCGCGATCTTGAAAAGTGGTTGCTCCTGGCCACAGAGCAGTCGGCTCGCGGGGCGATCGCCGACATTCTCGGCGAACTCGTGCATGAGGTTTGGAGCGAAGCCGACGGCAAAGTCCAACAGATTACGGAGCACGATTCAGCCATTGTGCGATTGGCCAATCATCTGATTGCCGAGGCCGATCGATTGGGAGCCTCGGATATTCATATTGAGCCGTACTCGACCGGACGGGACACCGCCGTGCGCTTCCGTGTTGATGGGACCTGTTTCCCCTACATGAAGATTCCCGCCGGCTACCGGCGCGCGGTGGTGTCACGCATCAAGATCATGGCCAATCTCGATATTGCGGAGCGGCGCAAACCTCAGGATGGCAAGATTCGCTATCGTCTCGGAAAAGATCGGGATCTTGAGCTGCGTGTGGCGACACTCCCTACGGCGGGAGAAAACGAAGATGTCACGCTGCGACTCTTAACGGCAAAAACTCCGATGCCGTTGGAGGCTATGGAGTTTATGCCGGGCGTCTTGCAGACCGTGAAGGAGTTGGTCGAACGCCCGCAGGGCATTCTCCTCTGTGTGGGTCCGACCGGATCCGGGAAAACGACGACCTTGCATGCCCTGTTGAAGCAGGTGAATACCGATGCCCGCAAGATCGTGACGGCGGAGGACCCGATCGAGCTGACCCAGGAGGGGCTCCGTCAAGTGCAGGTGCACCCCAAGATCGGCTTTACCTTCGCTGCGGCCATGCGGGCGTTTCTGCGGGCCGATCCGGATGTCATCATGATCGGGGAGATGCGCGATAAAGAAACGGCGGATATCGCGATTGAGGCGTCACTGACAGGTCACTTCGTGATGAGTACGCTGCACACCAACAGCGCCGTCGAGACCGTGACGCGACTGTTGGACATGGGGTGCGACGCCTTTAATTTTTCCGATGCGATGCTGGGCGTACTGGCGCAACGCTTGTGCAAGCGCCTTTGTGTCCATTGCAAAGAGGCCTACCATCCGGATCGGCAAGAGTTCGACGATCTGGTTCAGGCCTATGGAGTGGGTGACTGGGATCGGGTCGGGATAATGTATTCACCCGAGCTCAGCCTCTATCGAGCGCGTGGGTGTGAGCGTTGCAATCAGAGCGGATTCAAAGGGCGGATGGCGCTGCATGAGTTGCTGGTCGGTTCCGATGAGGTGAAGCGCTGTATTCAGTCTCGGGCCAGGACGGCGGAGATGGCTGACGTCGCGAGGCGTGAAGGTATGATGACGCTACTTCAACACGGGATTCAGAAAATATTCGAAGGTGCCACTACCTATAGGCAAGTTCGTGCGGTGGCTGTAAAGTGAAAATTCGCGTCAGATCTTCTCACGCATTTAGGGCCAACAGGTAATACTCCTCGCCCTGGGTGGCTTCCCCTTTGAGGCTTGTCTGCGGTGCATCTCCAGCCTTCAATTAACCACCATTTATAGGTAGTGATCGGTGGGCACTCGTGAGTCCCCCTGTCCCAAACCGTAAGGAGGAACACGAGATTGTCCAGAGTCCCGGCCAAAATTTGTCGGCACATTGCGCGAAAAACGACCATCACAAGCTCCGTCTGATTGTTGGTAAGCATTGATAAATCAAATGGTTAAGCCATGACGCAAGAGCCATAGTAACGGCACGCCGCTTGCTCGGTTGGAGGTGCCATGATGCACCCTAGAGCACACAAGCTGAGCAAGATCCGTTCACAGGAAGGGGGATTTACCCTTCTTGAGATCATGATCGTCGTCGTCATTATTGGAATCGCTGCGGTGCTGGCCGTTCCGAATCTGACGTTCATGTATGCCAAGTACGAGCTCTATCAAACAACCACGACGCTCTATAACCGTCTCCTCATGGCTCGCACTGCGGCAATTAGCCGGAGCGCTATGATCGTGGCCACTCCAGCCAATGCGCCGTTGAACCTGGATACTGTGGATACAATGACGTTTACGGCTCCCCTTGGAGGGGAGAGGCTTCCTCTTAATGTACGATTCGTACTTCCGCTCCCAGTGAATCCTATCGGATTTACGCCACGCGGACTGAGCACGACGCCTCTGGCGGCCCAGACAATTCAACTGCAAAGCGTCCGCGATCCCAGTCTGATTTACACGATCTCACTCGCGCCTTCGGGGAAGGTGACGTGGTGTCGGCAGGCCATCAACCCTTGTGTGCTGAACGCCACATCATGAACAGAGGAGCAGGCGAAACCATCATGAAGGCACGCAACGAAAAGGGGTTTACGTTGGTGGAAGTGCTGGTGTCGGCAGCCATTCTCGGTGTGGGCGTGATGGGTATGGCAGCCATGCAAGGTGTGTCTCTCGGCAAGAGTGTGGACGCCAACGATTTATCCATTGTGACGAATATCGCGGCCGATATGATGGAGCGGATTCAGAACAATCGGCAGTATTCCTGGGCATACCACGATCTTGATACCACTGGTGTCGGTAACTGTCTTGCAGGTGGTCTCCCTGCCCCGCCGCCCCTAAACATCGCGCCAATTCCGAGTACCAAGTTGCAAGTGGTGACCCAGACGGTGCAGGGGGATTGCACTCAATGGCGGGCGAGGATTTTGGGCTCAAACCTCGCGAATGGAGTCGGTCTGGTAACCGCGACTCCGGTGGGACCTGCCGGATCCAGAGCAATGCAGGTCACGGTCAGGTTGAACTGGAATGAGCGAGCATCGGCACAGCGAGCCCGAACCGTCGCGTTTCAAACGCTCATCGTTCCTGAGTAACCAGTGAGCAGTCGGGTTAAGTCGGAGGAGAAGGACTAGGTGAACCGATGACGACACAGGCGCAGGCGCGGAATCAGGCCCAAGCCGGCTTCACGCTTACCGAGGTTATGGTCGCAACGATGATGACAACGGCGCTGCTCGCGGCTGGTTTCGGGGCCTTGATCGTGACCCAGAAGGGCGCCAGGATCAGCGGGCAGGTGGGCAATACGCAAGCCACAGCCCGCAACGCCCTCGACATGATCACGGCCGATCTGAAGCTGGCCGGTTTTGGCATGCAGGGGCTCACGACGCCTGTCGGGGGGTGTCATATAAACGGGACGCCGTCCGCGCTTGTGCCGTCAGACAACAATCCTGCAGGAGCCGATTCCGGGCCGGACTCCATCTCAATGGTTGTTCCGATGACCAATTCGATCACTGCGGTGGGGGCCTTGTGGCAGGTGGCAGCGGGAGCGTCTGGAGTCATCGGCGGAGCGGGTCCCGGTGTTTTTATTGACACCATCCCACTGCCTGCCGCCGCAGCGAAGACGGCCATGGAAAACTCTATCCCAGGTGGTGCTGCGGCCCTCCTGGGTATGCCTGTGTCCCTTAATGGTACAGCTGGGTCGAGGATTGTTGGCGGCACTCCTACTACGCTCACCCTGAACCCTCCCATTCCTGGACCGACTCAGTTTGGTACTGGAACTCAAGTCTATCTGGTGCAGTGTATCACCTATCAAGTGATTCCTCAGCTTGCCGGTGGTACTCTCGGTGCAGACCTCAACAACATCTGCCAGGGGGCGGCGCCCTGTCTGGTACGTGGTGTGGCGCCTGGTGTTCCAAATCCAACTCCAGTTCTAGGTAAGCCCCATATTGATTGCAATGTGCCCAATCCTAACCCGTTGCTTCCGCATCCCTGTGTCCCAATCATGGATGGTGTGGAAGACCTTCAATTGGAATACGCGTGCGATGGCTGCAGTCCCATCATCAATTCAGGAAGTCTTGATGGGCAGATCGACGATTTGAGTGGGAATAACATCTTCGACACCCCCGATTTTGTAACCAATAGAAATTGGTTCGGCACAGCGGCGCCGTACGGTGCCTCCATGACGCCGACGAAGATCCGCATGGCGCAAGTGTCGATTGTTGCCCGGCAAACGCAATTAGACCAGGGATTGGGCGAAGGCATCTCGACGAACGTATCGAACAGCAACGGAATTACCAACGTGAGCGACCACAATCATGCGACCGGGGTCTTTGCGTTCGGCGACAATACTACGCCGGCTCAGCAGCAAGCCTATTTGCAGTTTCGCAGACGGGTGCAGACTCGCACGGTTGAGCTTCGAAATATGAGGGCATATCCATGAGACATGCTGATGGCATCCATACTCGAGAATGCAGGCAAGACGTGCTGGGTCTTAATGAACGGGGCACAACGTTCATGACTGTGATGATGATCATGCTCATGACCGGGACGCTCGGCGTATCCGCGCTCACGATGACCGGCTTGGAAAACTCGATGGCCGGCGCAATCAGGATGGTGGAGGAAGGGACGGATGCCGCGGAGTCTTGCGTCGGAATGGCGGTGAATGTCATTCAAGGATCAGTTGATTCTGCCAATAACCTTCCGGCCATATTTGTGGCGCCGGCGGGCCCTGTGCCGGCGGCGAGTAAGGATACTACCTATCAAGAAATCGTCGGCAGTCCCTTCTCCATACGAAACAATCCGGATGTGGCGGTGGGCGCCGGGAATGCTCCCAACATTACGATGACGGTGAATAACTACTTGGTAAACGGCGACATTGACTATCTCTACAACAAACATCGGGCAGGGAGCGATCCGGACACATTGGATTTGTTCTACCGCGTCGATTGTACGGCGGCGAATGCCGCCACCGGGGCAACGAGTCGCGTGATCGCGGTATTCGACTGTCTTTTTGGCACCGATTCGGATGGGTGTAAGCGCCGGTCGGCCTAATGTACGACGCACGAGGAGCCGCGATCATGGATACGTCACATACCGATGCGATGAGCCTGCAAGACCAAAATAGAGTTTTCTCTGTGCAGGTGAGGGGGTTGGCGTTGGCTTTGGGGATTTGTGGCTTGCTCGGATTCGCTGATTCTACGGCTCAGGCCGATCCGATTCCCCTCAGCGTGATGACCAGTCTCCAGTCCGGCACCATTACGGCGATTCACCATGAGACCGTATCAATTAACGGAAAAGAATATGGGTTTGATCAGGAAGTGCAGGCGCGCGATCAGGAAGACAACCATCTTGAGCTGTCCGCCATCCGGCCGAATCTCGACGTGAAGTTCCATGTGAAGAAGAATGAATCGAACAAGATCGATCTGATCATTGTCTACATGCCGCAATAGCGGAGACGGCAGGGGTAGAAACTATGTTTGCTGTGAGCCACACGATCGAGGAGGGTGCCATGAAAAGCCGGAGTATCGCACTTCGTGGAACCTGGATACTGACACTATTGGGCTGCTTGGTCTCTCCGACCATCGCATCGGCGCAGACCATGGATCAATATTATGGAGTCCCTCCGTTTGTTGCGGACCAAGTCGCTCCGAATATCATCATCCTGATGGATAACTCCGGGAGTATGAGCAACAGAGCCTGTGAATCGACCAGCTGCGGCATCTTAGCGAGCGGGGCAGTGTCCACGACCATCACCTTTACGGCGACGACGCGCTATTCGGGGTTTGCCGATCCGATGCGGTGCTATGTCTGGGATGCGACGGATAACCGGTTTGAGAATGGGACGGCAAAAGCTGCCCTGAATACGGCCTGCGGGGCGACTGAGTGGGATGGGAACTTCGTAAACTGGGCCTCGTTTCGTCGGTTCGACGCTGTGAAAAAATCCATGATTGGCGGACAATGTCAGAATTCCTTTACTCCGATTCGCAATGCTGATTCGACTTGCAAGCCATTCGGCACGCCTTCCTTGCCGACGGTCAGGGCGCAACGGGGGTCCGGCGTCAACACGGAAACCACCAATGCGGTTGGTTACAATGCCGGTACCGGCGATCTCACCTATGTCGGGCGAATCCCGACGGCTGCTTATGCAACGAATCCCGCAAGCATCTTTATTCATATCGAAGACGATGCGGACTTGTGCGTCGACGACGATAACGGAACGACTTGCGGCAACCCCGGCTCGTCAGACGGCGACGCGTTTGTTGAAACTGAGCTTAACGAAATCGCCTTCGCGATGTATAGCGAGCCCACTGGCGTCATTCAGCAGATCGGTCCGCAGGCTCGCTTCGCTCTGGCTGTGTTCAATAATGACGGCAGCAATAACGGTCTCCGTATCTTGACCGGGGCCGGGAGCCGCCAGTCCATCGATTTCGCCGGGGCGACGGTCGAGACCTTCAACGACAACACGGCTGCCATGGTAGATGCGGTCGATGAAACGTTTCCGGCCACCTGGACTCCGCTGGCCGAATCGCTCTATGAACTGGCGCGCTATGTGGCGCAAATCAATTCGGCGTTCTACGCGGGGCAATATGTCTATCCGATTGCGTACTCCGGTGGAAACTCCAACGGCGTTGCGTTTGGCAGCACCGGCGTCGGCGGGCTCGGCGCGTCCGAAATTACAGCGTTGACAGGATCGGAAGTATGCCCGGCCGGCTACATCAGCAACGCCTGCGGGCGCGATCCATTCTTTTACGGCAGCAACCACACCCCGGCCTGGGCGAGCACATCGACACAGGTCCGATGCTGTAAGACCTTCGTGATAGTCTTCACGGATGGTGAGCCGACTCAGGATACAGGCGTGCCGGCCAGTATCAATCAGTATGCCAATGTGAACGCGCCTGCCTATTCAGGCACCTACTGCGCCGGAAACCGCGGGGCCCCCTATGTCGATCCTCCTGGGGCGATGTGCAACAATGATCCGGCCACTCCGAATAACGTATTGCTCAAGCAGCATCGAACAGACTATGCAAGTAACGGACGGCATTTCCTGGACGACGTGGCCTACTGGGCGCACATCAACGATCTGCGACCTTGCAGCGGGACGGCCGATGGAACGATCCCTGATCTTGCGGTTGCGGGACACTGCTTGCAGGGCCTGCAGAATCTGACCGTGTATACGTTTTATGCGTTCGGCAACATCAGCGGGCGCGAGTTGCTCATGCATGCGGCGTTGCTGGGCGGATTCGAAGATTCCAACAACAACAATCTGCCGGATTTGGCGAGCGAATGGGATAAGACTATCAATGCGACCGGCGCCCCCGGCAGCGACGGGATTCCGGATACCTATTTTGAGTCGTCGAATGTGGACGATTTGCAAGAACGCCTCCTGGCTTCCTTAACGGCGATTCTTCGCAAGAGCGCATCAGGGACGTCGATTTCGGTGTTGGCGACAGCCTCCACCGGGGAAGGGGCGATCTATCAGGCCTACTTCTTCACGAGCGACGTCGGTCAGGGCGGAGCTAATGTGAAGTGGACGGGCTATACCCATTCTCTGTTTGTCGACGGGTTCGGCAATTTTCGTGAAGACACGATCCAGGACGGGAAATTGGTGTATGAGCAGGATCGGATCATCACTACCAGGTACGATAATGATCCATCGAGCGGGACGTATCAGAAGGTACTCGTGGACAAGTTTGTCGATCTCAACGGAGATGGAGTGGCTGACAGCACCACGCCGATCCTGACCTCCGATCTGAAGTCTATTGTGCCGGTGTGGGAGGCGGGAAAAGAGTTGGCCTATACCACATCGGGGGCGCGCGCGATCCTGACCTGGGTCGACGCGAACAATAACGGCGTCGTCGATCCATCCGAGCAGATGGATTTCAGTACGGCAAACTGCGCGGCGCTCAAAGACTATCTCCGGTATGCGACCGATACCTGCTCCGGCAGCTCAAGTGCCATGAACCTCATCAATTTTATTCGTGGCGATGAGGTGTCGGGTCTGCGGACGAGAATGTTGGAGACGCCGGTCGGGAGTGGGACTTATAAGGTCTGGAAGCTGGGAGATCCGATCCATTCCACGCCGACCATTGTGAGCGCGCCGAAGGCTCGATACGATTTGGCCTACGGCGATGCCGATTACAATTCATTTTATCAGAAATACCGGAATCGCCGGCAAGTGGCCTATGTCGGCGCGAACGATGGAATGCTCCATGCGTTCAACGGCGGGTATTACCACAAGGGCGATGATTCAACGACGCCTGGTACCGTCGAGCATGGGTGGTACACGAAGAATCCGACCGACAATTCAAGCGGCCCGAACCTCGGGGCTGAGATGTGGTCGTTCATTCCGCAGGAATTGCTCCCTCATCTCCAGTGGTTGGCGAGGGCCGACTATACCCATGTGTATTACGTCGACCTGAAGCCGACTATCACCGAGGCGCGGGTGTTTACTCCGGATGCCGACCATCCTGGTGGATGGGGGACGATTCTCATCGGAGGGTTCCGCATGGGAGGCAGTTGCGGACAATGTGCCGCCGCGTCCGGTGCGCCGCCCATGACTGCCACGATCGGCGGGACGTCGCGCACGTTTTATAGTGCCTACTTCGCGCTCGACGTGACTAATCCGGAAGTCAGCCCCAAACTATTGTGGGTATTTACCGACAGCGGGTTGGGGCTAACCACGAGCTATCCATCTATCGTGCGGATGAATCCCGATACCGATGCCATCACATCAACCGTGAATGAAAAATGGTTTGTTGTGTTTGGCTCTGGCCCCAATGGTTATCAAGCTGATTTGCCTGCTGCCCCATCTCAGTCTGCGAAGCTGTATGTGGTGGATCTGAAAAATGGGCCGAAGGTGGCGGCCAGTGGCAGTTTGACGACCATGCCTATTGGAAGTTGGCGATCGTTTATGGGGCATGTGGTTTCGATCGATAAGGATCTGGATTGGAGGACAGACGTCGCCTATTCAGGGCGCACGATCCACGACGGGGGGCTGCCCTGGCGCGGGAAAATATACCGGCTGACCATGAATTGTCCGGCTGCTCCTTGCACTCCGGATACCTGGGGGATTGCGAACGGGGCCAATCGGACTCCGACGGAAGTGATCGATACCTTCTTCGATGCAGGCACGGGCACAACGGTTGAAGTCGGTCCCACGGCCGCTGCGCCGGCGGTGACGATCGATGACACCAACGCGACCTGGGTCTTCTTTGGGACAGGCCGGTATTTCGGCAATGCCGATAAGGTGGATAACACCATCCAGCGGCTCTACGGCCTCAAAGACAAGGTCATGAACGGGTCCTGCACGCAGACCTCGACTGTCAACTGCCACAGCGATGATCTGGTCGATGTGACCAATGCGGTGGTCTGTCTGATCTGCAGCGGCGCGACCAATCAGGTCACCGACCCGACCAACCCCGGCGTGACGAGTGTCGAGGGCACCGGGGCGAATTCGATGATGGGATTGATTGCGAGTAAGGACGGGTGGCGGGTCACGTTACCCGGCCCGGTCACGATCACCACTACCTATCCTGGGCCGCCGGTAACGGTCTCGACCGTCAACTATTCGGCGGAGAGGTCTGTGGTAAACCCGACTCTCGTCGCCGGCGTGATTTTTCTGCCGACGTTCGTGCCGACGAACGATTTCTGCGCATCCGATGGAGTCAGCTACCTCTATGCACTTTTCTACAAGACCGGTACAGCGCCTCCCTATGCTGTCGTCGGCACCACGCCGTCCGGTGCGAATACCAATATCAACACCAAGATTGATCTTGGTGTCGGTCTGGCCTCGTCTGGTTCGATGCACTTCGGTGAGGAGGGGGCAACAATTAACTTCCAGATGAGCGGAGGCAATGCTGACGCCCCCCCTGCGGGTCTCAATGGATATCATAGTAAGTTTGTGAGCTGGGTGCATCAACGAGACTGATGGTGAAAGGTGGTCGGCGATGGTCGCCAACAGGCGCCATGGCCGACTCGGGTTCCGCAAGATAATGAACGATGAGACAGCATGATCGGCCGTATATCTTATAAACAGCTGTTGTTTGCCGGTGTGCTGGCGATTTTAAGCGGGACTGGGTGCACCGGAAGTTCTCCTTCCGAGGCAACCCCTGTTTCCGGCGCGGCTGGAAATGGGCCTCCTGTCATGGTTCTGGCGAAGCTTCTTACGGAGACTCTCTCCCTGACGAATTCGGTCGGAGTCCAAGCTCTGGCAGAGGATCCTGAGCGGGACCCTATTACCTACTCTTATCAGTGGTATGTGAATGATGCGCCGGTCGCCGGCCAAACGAACCAGACCTTTCCGGCCGAACTGTTGCGACGAGGGCAAATGATTTCTGCCGAGATTACACCCTCTGATGGAAAGCAGAAGGGAAAACCGGTCCGGACTCCGGCGGCGCAGGTCGGCAATACTGCTCCCCATGTCACTGCAGTGACATTGACACCTCAGACAGTACAGCCTGGGGGCAAGCTGACCGCAGAGGTGGTTGCGAGCGATCCCGATCATGACCGGGTTGATTTGACCTATCGCTGGTTCCGGAATGATGCGGTCGTCAAGGAAGGGGAAGAGGCGTTCTTTGATACGATTGGTTTGGCTCCGCGAGACAAAGTTGTGGTCGAAGTGACAGCGCGAGATCCTCAGGCCGTGGGCAATAGGGTTCGTTCAGAGATCGTAACGTTGGGCAATACGGCTCCTACGATCGTATCGACTCCCCCTGCACCGGTGACGCCGGATCAATATGAGTATGCCGTCAGAGCGACGGACTCCGACGGGGATCGCTTGACCTATGAATTGGAAACGGCTCCAGTCGGGATGACCATTGAGTCTGCTACTGGGCGGATTGTCTGGATGATCCCGCCGGGCAACCGGGGCGTCTTTCACGTTAAGGTTTTGGCAAAAGATGGCCAGGGGGGCATGGCCTATCAGGAATTCGACCTCGCCTTGGGCGTCAGCCTCCCAGGTAAACCAGCGGGGGCGTAGCCCTGCCTGCTCTGCTCCTTACTTCTCCTTGTCTCGCCTTTTCTTCCTCTGTTAGAATCAACTCGTCTGATGTTCTAGGAGGGAGACTATCCTGCATTCGTGCGTAAACTAAAACTACGAGAAGGCACCAACACTGCCGCCCTCTTCGGTCACCACGACCGGCACCTCAAGCTCATTGAGGACGATCTCGGCGTGCGGCTGTCCGCGCGCGGTGAAGAGGTTACTCTCGACGGTCTCCCCGATGCGACCCGCCAAGCTGAACGGATCCTCTTCGAACTCGCGAATCTCACCAACGAAGGCCTGGTGCTTCAGGCGGATGATGTGACGCATGCGCTGACCGCGTTGCGTCAGACACCGGATGCTTCCATTAAAGAGGTGTTGACCAACGCCACGACGATCGTCACGAAGAAGCGATTCGTCGGTCCGAAATCCCCCACGCAGAAAGCCTATATTGAGGCGATCGAGACACACGACATCGTGATTGCGATCGGACCTGCCGGTACGGGTAAGACCTATCTGGCCATGGCGATGGCGGTCAGTGCCTTGATGAAGAAGGAAGTGAGTCGCATCATCCTGGCCCGGCCCGCGGTGGAAGCCGGCGAGAAGCTCGGCTTTCTTCCCGGCGATATGTATGCAAAAGTGAACCCCTATCTGCGCCCGCTGTACGATGCGCTGTTCGATATGATGGACATGGAGCGGGCCAATCGCATGATTGAACGCGGGGATATCGAGATTGCGCCGTTGGCGTTCATGCGCGGGCGTACCTTGAATGATTCGTTCGTCATTTTGGATGAAGCCCAGAATGCCACAGCAGAACAGATGAAAATGTTTCTCACCAGATTGGGATTTCATTCAAAGGTGGTCGTGACCGGAGATATCACACAGGTCGATCTGCCGTCTGAGCGGGTGTCCGGCCTCATCGAGGTGAAAGAGGTTCTGCGAGAGATCGAAGGGATTGCCTTCGTGTATTTCGATGAGAAGGATGTGGTCCGTCATCGGCTGGTCCAGGACATTGTCAAAGCCTACGATCGGCATCAGTCTGCGAGCGGCGGCGATCCCAGGCTGTCCAAGGGGCCGGCCGTGCCATCATCGTCGCCGGCTGGATCCAGCAAGTGGTCTTCCTCTGGTTCGCCGCCCCGAGGCTCCTCGGGCCAATCTCACTAATGGCTGTCTATCTGCGTGTGCGCCTTATTCGGGTGGCGGTGCGTCAGGCCGCGTTGAGGCGCCTGGCAGAGCGTGTGCTTTCGGCCGCCGGAGAAGCACAGTCTGAGCTGAGCATTGATCTGGTGGGTGACGGGCGGATGCGCGGGTTGAACCGCCAATATCGTAAGAAGGATCGAACCACCGACGTTCTGGCGTTTGCCATGCGAGAGTCGGCCTGTCCGGTGTCTGCTCTGCTCGGCGATGTCGTGATCTCGGTGCCGACGGCGCAGCGACAAGCGAAAGAAGGCGGACGATCCCTAAGTGAGGAGCTGGCCTGGTTGTTGGTTCATGGAGTGCTGCATCTCTGCGGATATGACCACGAGCGGAGCGATGCGGAGGCGCGTCGCATGAAACGGCGGGAGCAAGCGGTGTTACGAGGTCTGCAGCCGATTCCGACGTTGGCGACGGTGCCACGGGTGAGTCGGATTCGTGCTGGAACACCGAAGGCGAGGAGAGGGTAGCGATGGGATGGTTTCAGCGGCTGAGCGACGGGCTCAGCAAGACGCGTCAGGTCGTTCGGCAATCACTGGATCGAGTCTTGGGGCGCACGCCCGATCCGGCGATGTTGGAGGAGTTGGAGGCCGCATTGCTCACGGCAGACTTGGGAGTGCGGGTAGTCGATCGATTGATGACCCATGTGCGCGAACACGCCAGAGGGGCGGATGCGGCCGATCCTGAGGCATTGCAGAATGTGTTGAGCCGGACCCTGTACGGGGTCTTGGCGCCGGTGCAAGGGCCGTCGCTGGAACAGCTGATCGAGAAGGGGCCGAAGCCCTTCGTGGTCCTGATGGTCGGGGTGAACGGTGTCGGGAAAACGACGACCATCGCCAAGATGGCGCAACGGTTGGTGCAGGGTGGTCGCCGTCCTCTGCTCGTGGCCGGCGACACCTTTCGTGCCGCGGCGATCGATCAGCTGCAAGTATGGGCGGATCGGGTCGGTGTGGACGTGATCCGGCATCGCGTTCGACGGCATCGTGGCGGCCAAGGCGCGCGCGGTCGATGTGGTGCTCATGGATACGGCCGGCCGGCTGCATACGAAGTCGAACTTGATGGAAGAATTGCGGAAAATCGTTCGAGTGATCGGTCAGGCGCTGCCGGGGGCGCCGCATGAAATTCTCCTGGTGCTGGATGCGACGGTCGGACAGAACGCGTTGGCGCAAGCGCGACAGTTCAAGGACGTTGTCGGCGTCACCGGATTAGCGCTCACCAAGCTCGATGGGACGGCGCGCGGCGGGATTGTGGTGGCCATTGCCGATGAGCTGAAGTTGCCTGTCCGTTTGATCGGTGTGGGGGAGGCGGTCGAAGATCTGCAGGACTTCAATCAGGAAGCCTTCATTGCCGCGCTGTTCGGCCGGCCGGCCGCTCGGTCATAACCCGCCATTTTCTTTTCGCTTCGAACCGCCTGTGTTATGGTGGTGACGTATCGTTTTGAGGTCTATCGCCGATAGCATTCATCCGATTCAGAGGCAGGGGTTTCGAATGATCAAGATCTTAATCGTCGACGATGACCAGATGAACTGCGATCTCCTCCAGACCGTGTTCATGCGGCATGGGTATCAAGTGATCACCACGACCAGCGGCCGCGAAGGGCTGAATCTGTTTCGCCAGCATGCCCCGCGCATTACGTTGCTCGATCTGCGTATGCCGGAGATGGACGGATTGACGGTCTTGAAAGAGATTCGGGCCATCGATCCTGAGGCGCCGGTTATCATTCTAGGAGGCGGAGCCACGGAAACGCAGGAGAATCAGGCCCGCTCCCTGCGAGTCACCGATTTCATCCGGCGCGGGCTGTCGCTCGATATTTTGGTTGAAGCCGTGCATCGGGTATCTCAGTTGCCGGTGCGGCCCAATCTCACACCGGTCTCCCCGACCCCGGCGTTTTCAGGGCAAGAGACTGCGGAGTCGGTGTTGGTCGTCGATGACGATCCGCTGGTGCGCGATTTGCTCGTACAGTTCCTCAGCCTGCGCGGGTACCGGACGTTGGGTGTAAAGGATGGATATGAAGCGTTGCGGGTGGTCGAAGAAACCGCGCCGGATCTGTTGCTGCTCGACATGGTGATGCCCGGGTTGTCCGGGATTGACGTTCTGAAAGCACTCCGGGAAAAAGAGTATCCCGGCGGCGTGATCATCATGACCGGGAGCCACAACGAAGAGATGCTGGAAGAAGCCTGGTCGTTGGGTCCGCAAGAAGTGCTGGGGAAGCCGATCGCGCTCGATCGACTGTTGACTGCCATCCAGCTTGTGCTCGTCTGCCGCGAGTGCTAAAACCCTTCCGATGCCAGTCGGAAGCCCGCGCCTCGATTTCATCATTCGTCTCATCGGATGGTTGCTGATCCTACCCCTGTCGCAGGGGCAGGCCGGCGATCTTCCCGCGTCTTCCCCTGCCATTATCCGGCACGAACTTCACGCCAGCATCAACCCTGACCTGCATCAGCTGACCGTGATCGATCGGATGGTTGTGCGGGTCGGTGGTTCTCAGCCGTCGCTGGACTTCACGTTGGCCAAATCGTTGCACCTCGATACGGTGATGCTAGTGACGAGGGCGGATAACGAGGAGCGCCTGATGCCCGTCTCGACGTCGCTGGGCGATGCTGCAATCGATTCCAATCTCCGCTCACTTCTGGTCTCGCTGTCCGATCATCGACAAGAAGATGTGACATTGGAATGGCGGTATCGCGGGGCCATCGACGATCCGCCGCGAGAACCGCGGCACCTGCGATTCGTGACGCCGAGCGAAACGTCGGGGCATATCGGCCCGGAGGGTGTCTACTTGAGCAGCGAAACAGGCTGGTATCCCGATCTGGGCGGTTCGCTCGCATCCTTTGCGCTGACGGTTGAGATGCCGGGTGGATGGACGACGGTGAGTCAGGGGCGGGGAGGTGCGAAGCAGGATTGTACAAAGGCTCGTTCCGATGGGCCCTGTCGCTCCGTGCAGACGTGGGAGTCGGGCGTGACCGAAGCGCTTACACTGATCGCCAATCGCTTCTCGGTCAAGACGCGGGAGTGGAAGAGCGCGAGCGGGCAAGCCGTCCATCTGGCGAGTTATTTATTCCCCGACGATGCTGCGCTGGCGGACGAATACTTGGATGCGACCGTCAAATATCTCGATGCCTATGTCCCGCTGCTGGGGCCGTTCCCCTTCGGGCAGTTTGCCGTGGTGGAAAACTTTTTTGCGAGCGGGTTAGGCATGCCGTCCTTTACCTTACTGGGGAGCGGCAGTATCCAGCGTCACTATACTCAGCCCTACGCGTTGGGGCATGAGATCGTGCATTCCTGGATCGGCAATTCTGTGTGGAATCGTCCCGAGAGCGGCAATTGGGTCGAGGGGCTGACGACGTATCTGACGAACTATTACTGGCATGAGCTGGTTCACGATGATCGGCAAGCGCGCGAGCAACGGCGATTGATGTTGCAGGGCTACAGTCTTCATGTGACCCCGGAGCTGGACTATCCCATCGCGGCGTTCCGGCGAAAGAGCGATGAAAAAGACAATGCCATCGGCTATCAAAAATCGGCGATGGTGTTTCACCAGCTCCGTATGGAAATCGGCGACGAGGCGTTCTGGCGTGGTGTGAAGCAGCTGGTTTCCGATATGTCCGGGCGGCATGCCGACTGGCAGGATCTCGAGCGGATCTTCACTCAGACCAGCGGACGGGAGTTGCGGTGGTTCTTTGCGCAATGGATCGAGCGACCCGGCGCGCCTGCCATCGCCATTGCCGAGGCGACGGCGTCTCCCAGCCAGGATCAGCCGGGGGCGTACAAGTTGCGCGTCAGACTCACCCGAGAGGGCGGGACGTTTCGGTTCATCCTGCCTTTGGCCATCGCGATGAAAGGGGCAACCACCTCTGTGGCGGCGGCCTTGGCTGCCGAGCAGCAGGATATCGAGCTGGTGGTTCCGGCTGAGCCGCTGAAACTGTCCATTGATCCCGAGTTCATGAGTCTGCAAAGACTGAGGCGGGAGCAACTGGCCCCGGTGTTGAATCTTTTTGTGACAGACCAGCGAAAGGCGGTGCTGCCGCTGTTCTCTGACAGTGCGACGCCGTTCAAGGAACTGGTCGAACGGATCAAGGCGCAAGATGCGCAGGCTCCAACCAAGCACAAGACAACCATATTGCCGGTGGACATCGTGGCCTTGCCTCCGTCAGGATCGGTATTGATCGTGGCGACGTCAGATCGCCATAGTCAGGTACAATCATTGATCGCGCAGGCCTGCGGAGATTTGGCGAAGATAGAGCCAGAGGGCTTTCGTATCGCCGGAACTCCCTATGAAGGGCGTCGGATAGCCGTGCTGTTCTCCTGTCACCGCGCGGATGCGCCAGGGTCGGTGGTGACGGTGCTGTACGCGATGGATCCTGCGGCTGCAGCAAAGGTGGCGCGGCTCCTTTTCTTTTATGGATGGCAGAGCGCGGTGGTCTTCGACGAAGGCATCGTGACGAAACGAGACATGTGGCAGGAGTTTCAGGCAATGAAGGAGGTTCGACTCGATGAACAGCGGTAACAGAATGAGCACTCTAATAGGGATCGCCCTTGCCCTCATGTTGTGGGCGCAAGTCGGCTCGGCTGCCGACCGCGCGAAAGGCGCTGCGCCGGCCAAGGCCCCAGCCCCGGTCAGTGCCGAGCGGCACTTCAAGAATATCAAGCAGCTCACGTTCGGCCGGCAAAACGCCGAAGCCTACTTTTCCTTCTCGGGGAACAAACTTATTTTTCAGTCGACCAACAACTGGATGAAGGACACCTATGCGGCTGCGCTGAAACCGGACGACATTCCCCTGGGTTGTTATCAGATGTATGTGATGGACCTGGAGAGCGACAACGTCCGTCTGGTGAGTACCGGGTCGGGCGCCACGACCTGCGGCTATTTCTTCCCGGGCGATCGGCGGGTGCTCTATTCATCCACCCATCTGCACGGGCCGAACTGCCCGCCCAAACCGAAGCGCGAAGGTCCCTATCGCTGGGCTCTCGACGACTATGATTTGTTTGCCGCCCGCATCGACGGGCAGGAGATGCAGCGGCTGACCAATACGCCCGGCTACGACGCGGAAGCCACGGTCTCGCCGGACGGCAAGAGCATCGTGTGGACATCGGTCCGGGACGGTGATCTGGATATCTATGCGATGGATCTGGACGGGTCCCACCATCGCCGCTTGACCGACGATGTCGGCTACGACGGCGGGGCATTCTTTTCTCCGGACAGCAAACGCATTGTCTATCGGGCATCGCATCCCACCGATCCGGCGGAAATCGCGCAGTACAAAGAGTTGCTGGGTCAGCGGCTGGTGGAGCCGGGTCAACTGGAACTGTTTATCATGAATGCCGACGGCAGCGGGAAGCGCCAGGTGACGTCGAACGGCGCGTCGAATTTTTCACCCTTCTTTCACCCGGACGGAAAACGGATCGTGTTCTCCTCGAATGTAGAAACCCGCGGCGAGGGCGGCAGGCCCGGCTTTCATCTGTATCTCGTGGGCGATGACGGCGCCGGGTTGGAACGTCTGACGTTCGACGGACAGTTCAACAGCTTCCCGATGTTCTCGCCGGACGGCAAACGCGTGGTCTGGGTGTCCGACCGCAACGCAAAGCAGGCGGGCGAGTTCAATGTCTTCCTGGCGGATTGGGTGCCGTAACTCTGTGAATGGTGATGAGTGATCTGTGATGAGTGAGGATACGAGTCAAGAGCGTGCCGGTGAATCCGTCACCCATCACCCATCACCCATCACTCATCACTGGGCGCATCCCTTATCCCTGGCCTGTCTCTGTGCAGCTCTGGCCTGTGTCTTCTGGGGGCTCCGCCAGCTCGATGGTCCGACCGCGCGGTATCTGCGAACAATCACGACACCGGAAGGCGGCGGAACGCTGACGGTTCCCTGGATGGCGTTCGTGAGTCATGCCGGGAACTGGATGGGCGACGGGCGGCAGTTGCTGATGGTCAGCGCGATCTTGCTGGCCGTTGGGTGGATGCTGCCGGCTTCGCGCGGAATCGTGACCGGAATCCAAACCCTGTGGGCGCACGGGCTGGCCACAGTCCTGGTCCATACGGTGAAGCATTTCGTTGGACGTCCGCGGCCGAAATTTTCCGCATCGGGAGAGTGGATTGTCGCGCCGTCGCTGGCCTCCGGATTCGATTCCTTTCCGTCCGGCCATACGACGGCGACTTTTGCGCTCGCGATGGTCTTGAGCCGCCGCTTCCCGCTGTTGGCGGCTCTGTTCATGGGCATTGCGGCACTCGTCGCGCTCAGCCGGGTATTGCGCGGCTCGCATTTTCCTAGCGATGTCTTCGGCGGATGGGTATTGGGAACGGTGAGCGGGATGATGGCTGCTTATCCTTGGAAAGACTGGATCCGGTCGGTTGAGTCCGCGTTCTATCACGCCGCAATCGGAACGGTGTGGGGCTTCGCACTCTTCTGGTCATTGGCCTATCCGGCCGAGTCCGGGCCGGAGAGCCTGTTCCTCATCGGGGTTGGTGCTTCGTTGGTGGCTGTCGGCGTCTTGAGTCGCATCCGCGGACGATGGCCGGGCCGCGCAGCTGCTACGACGAGATCGGCACAAGGACCGATCATGGCGATGGCTCTAGGGTTATCCTTGATGTCCACGGCGCCGATTGTGATGGCGGCAGCCGGGTTGCTCTGCGTGGCGCTCTGGTTTCGTGGAGATCAAGCCCCAGGTGCAGCGGAAGAATCCTGCTGGGTCCCTGTGCTCAGGGAGTGTGAGTTGGTGGTTGTGCTACTGCTCAGCCTGGCCGTTCTCGTGGCGGGTCGAGGTGTTCTGCCCTTGTGAGGGGTGTGGATGATATGCGAGACGAGCGTGATAGGCGGGACTTGCGCGACTCGGCAAGAGTCGATGAGCCCATGAAATCACCCGTCCTGCCAGTCTTGCGTTTCCCGCCTGTCGCGCTCTTCTCGCCTCTTCAGTCAATGGCCGAAGATCTTGGGCTCCAGAGCCGGCGGAGGCGGGAGCGCATTTTCTGGAATGTTCACCATCGGCTCGCCGGCTAAGAGCAAATAGCCGTAGCGTTTTAAGATCGGCCGGTAATTCTTGAGATCCCCCGGCAGTTTGTCCACAAACGATTCCGGCAGTAGAATCATCGTGCGGCCCGGTTGGTTCAGGGCTGTGCGGAGTTTCTCTTCTTCACCCGATCCCACGAAAAGCACTTTTCGTCTGGCATAAAAGGCCGTCGAGGGTCTCGTCGCTCCGTAGGCGATCAGTTGTTCGCCCGGCGCCAGGTTCAGCCCTGCTGCATAGGCCAGTTCTTGCTGCGGCGCGACGAAATAGCGATTCGCCGCCGGCAGGACGAAGATCATCAGCACGATCACCACGCCGAACAGGGATCCGCCGGCTGCCCAGAATGCCGCGCCGCGCCTGGTTTCAGACAGGCCGAACAATCCCGCCAGTCCCATGCCCACCAGCAAGACCGTGGCGGCCGCATAGGGGCCGCTGCCCAGCGAGAGCTGCGCGGCCAAGGGATATTCTTTCGCGAGCTTGCTCGCCAGCATCGTGTCGTAGATCCAGGGCAGGCAGGCCATGGCTCCTGCCAGAAGAAATCCCAGCCACATGACCAGGTGAACGGACGCATTGGCGCCTCTGGTCGAAGGTTCCCGCACGCAACGAGACCAATAGGAGGCGGTCAGAATCGCGGCGGCAGGAAAGAGCGGTCCGATGTAATGGGGAAGTCTCGTCGAAGAGAGCGTGAAAAATACAAAGGTTGCGAAGATCCACGCGGCGGCGAACCAGTCTAATTTATCGGAATGTGATGAGTGATGAGTGATGAGTGATGGGGTGGGTGATTCGCTCGTCCGTGTTGCGCGCCAACTTTTGTAGGTCTGTGGCCAGGCAAAGAGCAGCCAGCCGCTCCAGGGGAAAAATCCGAGCAGCAGCACGGGAATATAAAACAAGAAGCCGAAGCTGTGCCCTTCCATCGGTTTGAGAAAGCGTCCGACGGTATTGGCTTGCGCCGAGGCGGTGTACTCGCTGCCGTGGAGCCACCACATGCCCGCATACCAGGGTAGCGCGATCAGGACCGTCATCGCCGTGCCCGCGAGGGGCCATCCTTCTTGCCAAAAGGGCCGCCATTGTTTTGTAAGAGATAGGTAGAGTGCGACGACGATCAGAGGAACGAGGAACCCCACCGGTCCTTTTGCCAGTGTTGCGATGCCCATGGCCGCATAGCAGACCCACATCCAGGGCCGTCGCTCGCGCGTGGTCTGAAATCCCAGCCAGAAGGCGAAGAGCGAGAGCGTGGTGAAAAAAATCAACACGCTGTCGGTCAAGGCCATGCGATTGAGCCCGATCATCTGGAGGTTGAGCGCCAGCATCAGCGCTCCGAACAGCCCGGTATTCGCGTCGCGCAGGCGCGTGAGAAACAGGTAGAGCATCAGGACCAGGCTTGTGCCGAAGAAGGCCGACGGCAACCGCGCGGCGAACTCGCTGACGCCGAACATCTTGTACGACGCGCTCATCAGCCAGTAGACCAGCACGGGTTTCGCGTAGCGGGGTTCGTAGTTGAAGGTGGGGCTCATCCAGTCGCCGGTTTCGAGCATTTCGCGGCCGGCTTCGGCGTTGCGGCCTTCGTCGCGATCCGTCAGGCCAAGGGCGCCCAGATTCCAAAAGAACAGGATGCCGCAGAGGGCCAGCAGGAGCAGAATGTGACGGGTGATAGGTGATGGGTGATGGGTGATGGGTGGCACGTGGGAATCGCGCGAGGGGCGGGACACGCGAGACTCGGCAAGACTCAATGAATCGGAGGGATCGGCGCCCTCGCCGCTCCCGCTTTTCTCGCCAGTCTCGCTCATCTCGCCCGTCTGCTCACTCATCACTGATCACCCTTCACGGGTTTGGAGGGGTTCGGGCGATAGATCAGCATGAGATTGCGCACGTAGACGACGGCGCCGATGCTCTGCCCGGCAATGAAGACAGGATCTCTTCGATAGATGGCATAGGCCAGCGTGATGAGGCCTCCGACGAGGCTCAAGTACCAGAACGAGATCGGCACTTTGCTGGAGGCGCTCCGTTCCGAGGCGAGCCATTGCACGATCCAGCGGCCGAAGAACAGGCCCTGGCCGAGAAATCCCGTGGCAATCCAGATGGTGTCAGTCGTGATCATAGATAGAAAGGGTGCCGCGAGTTAGTTGCGTAGTTTGTATCGTAAACAGCGATGTTGCATCCAGCGGACGGCGATCAGGTCGTAGAGGCTCTTGAAGAGCCGGTTGCCGACGCCGTATTTGGAAATCCCATGTGCTCGGGGATGGTGGCTGACCGGTATTTCGGTGACGGTGAAGCCGTGCATGAGGGCTAAGGCCGGGAAAAACCGGTGCATGCCGGTGAAGAGCTGTAACTTGTCCACGACGGCGCGCCGGAAAATTTTAAGGGAACAGCCGGTGTCGTGCACCCGGTCGCCGGTCACGGCGCTGCGCACGGCGTTCGCAATGCGCGAGGACAGTTTTCTGACGAGATTATCGTTGCGGCTGGTGCGCCATCCGCACACCAGATCGAATTGCCGTAGAAGGGGCAGCATCGTGTCGATGTCGGCCGGATCGTTTTGCAGATCGCCGTCCAGCGTAATGACCAGGTCGCCGGTGGAATGTTTGAATCCGGCGTCGAAGGCGGAAGACTGTCCGTAGTTCCGGTCGAAGTGCAGCACACGGACGGCCGGATAGGTTTGTTGGAGCCGGTCCAGCAATTCGCCGCTGCCGTCGCCGCTGCCGTCATCCACGTATACCAGCTCAAACGGCGCCGTTTTGGATTCTTCGCGAGCCGATAGGACTTTGAGCACACGCTCGGTCAGCGGGGTGAGATTGTCCCGTTCATCCTTGATGGGAATGACGACCGAGGCCCATGGGCGGACTGCCGAGCTCATGAGGCCTGGTACTGTCTGATGGAATGGAACAACATGATCAGGCCGGCATTCTAACGAATGGTCCGGAGACCGTCAAACGCCGGATCGTTCGCCTTTGCGCTTTTGCGCGGGTGGGCGCGCGGTTACTTGACCACCAGCACGGCGCAAGGGGACAAGCGCACAAGATTTTGCGATGTGCCGCCCCAGATGCGGCCGAAGATGTTGGAGTGTCCGGTGAAGCCGACGACCAGAAGATCGAAGTTTCCGTCTTTGGCAAACTTCGTAATGGCCTCCACGGGATGCCCGGGCACGACGTGGGAGGTGAGTGTGACTCCCTGGGTGGCCGCCGCTGTTTCCGCCTCCTGCGTGACCCGGTGAAAAAACTCCCGGGCTTCCTGCTTGGCTTCATCGACCTCGCCCATCAGCGCGCCATACCGCGGCAAGTGTTCCTCGACGGAAATTTCATGCACCTCCGCGCCGTCGCGTGTCGCGAGGGCCAGCGCCGTCCGCAGCGCATTCTTGGCGCCGTCGGATCCATCGTTGCCCACCAGAACTTTTCGAAACATGGTCAGGCCTCCATCGATGATGGTGAATTGTGACGTGAGGGGGTTGGATCCGGCGTCGTCTGTCCGTCCGATCTTTTTTCCGTCCAGCGTTCCTCGGCAGGCTTGCCGCCCGGATCGAACCATCGCTCGGCGATGAGCGTCGGGATAATCGCCGTCAGAATCACCACGGTCACGAGCGTCGCGTATTGCTCGCGGGTGATCAGATGGTGCTCCAGTCCGAATAACGACGAAATCGTCCCGAAGGTTAGGCCCGTTGCCATCAGCAGCGTGGTGTACATGCCCTCTCTCGGGTGGAATCGAAACAGGCGCGTGAGCGGCCAGACACTGACAAGTTTCGCGGCCGTGTTGACGGCGAAGAACAGGCCGATCAACGCCGTGGTCATGAGCACGGCGTTGAGGCTGACCAGCACGCCGGCCTTGAGAAAATAGAAGGGCGTCAAAATCGTCAGGGCGATAGTCCGCAAGCGGTGGGCGAGGCCCTTGTTGGCGAGAAAGATCGGGGCCAGCACGAGGCCGACGAGGTAGGCGGGGAGCACTGCCTCGCTTTGGGCCGCGTTCGCCAGGGCGCCGAGGGCGAAGAGAATCAGCAGCACGAACTTGATCTCCGGTTCACTGATCCGCTTTCCGACCCGGTTGAAAAACCAGCGGGTGATGCCGGGCAATTGCCAGAGGGTGACTGCCGTCGCGGCAAGGAACATGACCATCCTCCAGTCGTACTTGGCGAAGAGAAGGCCGAGCGCGACGACCGATCCCAGATCGGTCACAAAACAGGCGGCGAGAATGATTTTGCCCAGTTCGAGTTCATTGTGGCCGCGCTCGACAAGCACGGTATAGACCACGGCGACGGAGGTCGCGCAGAGGGCGATCCCTGCCACTTGCGAGGCTTGAAGGGACCACCCGGCCACCCAATAAGCAAACGCCATCACACTGAGACAAGGCGCCAGAAACGACGCCAGCCCGATTCCGAGCGTCTCCTTCCATTTGTTTTTCATGACATCGACATCGATCTCGGCGCCGGCGAGGAACGTCAGGACGACGCTGCCGAATCCGGCGAGCGACATGATCCAGGGGGTCGGCTGAATACCCAGCATGTTGCCGCCTGCGATGCCGACGCAGATTTCCACCAGCGCGACGGACACGCCGATGCGCACGGAGATGAGCGAGGCCAGCAACGCCATGCCCATCCAGATCGCCGCGGTTTCCCAAGTCATGCCCGTCGCTCCATCGTGAATTACGCGACCGTCACGCGGCGGTCCACATAGGCGGCAAACGTCGGATCGTTGGTGACGAAGACGACCGACCAGGGTTCGTCTTTGGAGCAGAGCCGGCGCAAAATGGTTTCGCGCAGCGTGGGGATCATGTTATGCAGGGTGCCGTCGATGATCAGGACATGCGGCCGGATGACAATGGCGCGGGCGAGCAGGAGGCGCAGCGTCTGGCTCAACGTGAACTGATCGCGATGCCCCGTCACCTGCGTGGCCAGGCCGTCCGGAAAGTGATCGATCTCATCGTCCAACTCCACGAAATGCAGCGCCCACAGAATATCGTCATGAGAGACGACAGGGCGGCCCAGCGTCAGATTGTCCTCGATCGTCCCTTCGAGCAGCGTGGGCTGCGAGTCCAGCATCAAGCCGCGATAGGGATCGATCGACTCCAGGCTCACCTCGACCAAATTCATGTCGTTATAACGAACCACGCCGCCGGTGGGCGGGAGCAGGCCGGCTAAGACCTTGGCCACGGCGGTTTTCTGCACGTTGGACCTGCAGAGCAGGGCGACCTTTTCTCCGGCGACGACGTCCAAATCGAGATGCTCAAACAGCGGGGCCGAATTCGGATGGGCGAAGGAAACATTGCGCGCGGCGATCGAGACCCCCTCCAGTCCGAAGTGCCCCATGGGGACGACGGCTTTGACGCCGTGCTCATCCTTAGGAAGTGAAAAAAAAGCGTTCATTTCCCGGAAGGCCACGAAGGCGAAGAACATGTGGACCATGCGGCGCGCCAGCGTGTCCATGTTCAGGAGCAGCTGTCCCGCCAGCAGTTCGGCGGCGGCGAATTGCCCCACCGTCAGCTGGCCGGTTGAGACGAGCATGCCGGCCGTGGCGATCATGCCGGTGTGGCCGACCACCTGCCAGAGAGCCGCTGATTTGTACTGGCGGCCGGTCAGCAGGTCGGAACGGCGTTGCCGCACGCGGGCGTAGGCTTTCGTCAGGGCATCCGTTTTCTGCATGAGATAGGGGCTGTGTCCGGCGGCGCGCAGGTGCGGGAGATTGGCGGCGATGTTTTGCATCCAGTGGTAAATCTCATAATTCAACCGCGACATTTCGAGCGTAATCAAGAAGCCGCCCCGTCCGAACAGGGTAAGCAGGACGACGAAGCCGGCGATCAGCGTGACGTTGTAGAGCAGGAAATAGGGGTGGAATAAGACGAGCATGGTCATTCCGATGCTCCCGACCACAGCCACATTGAACAGGTCCGCCACCATGGCGACGAGGGCGCGGGTCAGCAGATCGGCTTCGGCGAAGCGGTGCGCATGCTGCGGGAGAAAGGATTCTTCCTGAAGACGCGGCAGCCTCTCGGTGAAGGCAATGGCGATGCGGGTGTAGATGCGTTGTTGCAAGGTTTCCACCGCCCGTGCCTGCACGATGCGGAAGGCGGCCACACCCGTGAGGGCGCACCCCACGACAAGCGCCAAGGTGAAAATCATGGAGGGCTGTACGGCGAAAGAAAAGGTGCTGACCAATTCCTGCACGGCGATCGGGACACACAGCATGAACATCCCGATCGCCACAGCGTGCGAGGCAATGATGCCGAGCATCTTCCGCTCAAGCCGGATCAGCAACCCCAATTGGGCGAGGATGTCGTTGACGATATTGCGGAGCTGATACTGAGGGAATGCGGGATCCGGTGCGGCCATGAACGAAGCTCCTACCAGAGGGTGCGTAGGAGTTATCAGCCTGGGTGGAGACCGCAGGCGGTTCCGGTGAACCCCATCACCGTTGAAAATCTCTTATTCTTCTATATATACGTCTGAGGTCGGGCCGTCAATTGAAGATCGCGAGACGAGCGCGAAAGGCGGGACATGCGCGAAATTCAGGCCGGTCTATCGACGTTGTCCGAGTCTCGCTTCTCGCGCGTGTCGCGCCCGTCGCGCATTATTTGACGACCGTGAAGCGCATTGTGCCGATCAGGCTCATCTCGCTCACTTGTTCGCCGGCATGGATTTCGACTTTGTAGCGGCCCGGTGTCCACTGCTCTTTCGGCGGGAGCAGTCTCAGGTACCCGCTCTCATCTTCCAGGGCCATGTGCATGGCGTCTTCGCTGACAATCGTTCCCGGTTCGATGCCGGGGATGCTTTCGGGGAAGCACCGGCCGAATACTTTAAAGGCCTGGTAATGCTGATGGAGGGCGAAGACGATGAAGATGGCGGGCGTATCGGCGGTAAATCGTTCGGTTGGTTTAACCGGCACAATTTCGTGGGTCTGGCGAAAGCCCAGTTCCTCTTCAAATCCCTCGGCCATCGTGATGGAGCGGAACATGCCCTGCGGGGGGGCATCGAAGTCGTATGGTTTAGCGTCCTCCGGCCGATTCTGAAATTCTGGGATAGGAAGATTTTTTGTGATGGGCAGTTCACCGGCCCAGATGGAGGCCGGCCCAGCGAACAGCGCAACAAGCACAATGAGAAGGAGCCGGCTCATATGCCAGGTCTGGTACACCCCCTCTACTGTGAGAGTCAAGGGGAGCCCGCGCAGAGCGCGGGTAGCTCTTGATTCTCCGATTGCGGCGCTTTCGAACCGTCTGCTACAATCCTCCCCGCGTATCACGCATCACCCATCACCGATCACAAACGAGTTTGAAACATGCTTCAAGACGCCGACGCATTGCCGCAGCTGATCGGAGATTACAAGCCGCTGGATCAGTGGCAGGACCATCTCAATACGCTGTTTTATCGCCTCCGGGGCGACCAGTTGCGGACCTATTACCAGACCTTCGCGTCGGCAGACTATCGGCTGGCGCATGCGCTGGCCGCGGATTATTACGAACAGGTTGTGAAGCGCGAGAAGAGCGCGAAAAGCGCGACAGGCGAAACGGCTCAGGCCGATCCTTCGCGCGAGCCGCGCTTGTCCCGCGAGTCTCGCCTCACTGTCCTCGAACTCGGCCCCGGGAACGGCAATTTGGCCGCCTGCTTCCTGAGCCACCTGAAAGCGATCGACAAAGCCGGGCAGGTCTATCCGCGCGTAAAGTATGTTCTGGTGGATTGGGAGCAATCGGTCCTGGACCGTGCGCTCGCGCATCCGGATCTCGCGCCGCACAAGGATCGCGTCGAGGCTCAGCTGGCTACGGTCGATCATGTGTCCGGGGCCGCGGATCAATCGGTCGATCGGATCATCTGCAACGAATTGTGGAACGACCTGCCCACCAAGCTGATGGCGAAGAACGCCGGCGAGATCGAAGAAGAATTTCTCCGTCCCAACCTGAGCGAGTCACTCCATGCCACCATTCAGGATTGGTCGGGCTTTGTCCGGGCCTTCGAGGCCAAAGACGTCGAGACGCTCAAGACCTTTCCCCCCTTCCTCGACGACCTGGTCTGGGAAAAGGAATATCGGAAGGTGGAGTGGAAAGATGTGCCCTATCGCAAGACCATTACCGAATTTCTGAAGACGATCGATGAACAGGTGCTGGTCCCGATCAACCTGGGGGCGTTTGCGACATTGAAGGAAGCCAAGCGATTGTTGGCTCCCGGCGCGATCGGCTTCAGCACCTTCGATGCCGGCACGGCGGATATGCAGGTGCTGAATGATCCGGACAAGCCGTGCTATGGCCAGTTCGGTGGACAGTACAGCTTCATGATTAATTTTGCGTTGGTCGAGGCGGTCGCCAAACATCTGGGGCTGGGCGGGATCACTATCGAGTCGCAGCGGGAATTTATCGGCCGGTCGTTGAACACGAATGTCATTACGCTCATGGATCTGTTGGCGACTCATCCGTCCGCAGGACCGAAGTTGCAGCCGTGGGAGCAGGATCGCCTGGTGCTGAAAACCATCAAGGCGCTGAACGAGGCCTACGAGAGCCCCTACAGTCGTATGTTGGAGTTTCCGTTGCAAAAGAACATGCCGATGGAAGAGCGGGAAGCGCTGAACGGCATGCTCCTCTCGCTCAAGCGCACCGGTGTGCCGGACACAGTGGCCTATCTGACGGAAGAAGAATTGTCCGCAACGGCGCGAGATCTGGAAGGGGTCGGCTACGATCCCGATACGCTGAATGTCGCGCTCACCGCGCCCCCCAGCCCGATCGAATACCATCATTTTTTCTGCCGCTAGCCCCCGTATTCCGTCCGGTCTCTCCTTTGATCAAGGAGGGGGGAGATGGGGTAGAGATTCCGAACCGCCGGCCCGTCCCGGTTGCTACGTAGTTGCCCTGGCCCCATCCCTTTTGCTTCTTGTCCCAGGCCCTTTCCCAATGTTTTCCCTTGACTTGTCATTGAGTTTTCTATAGCCTTCCCCGCGACTTAGGTACGTCCCCCATCTTTCGTGGTAGTCCAGGATGACAGTGGCACATATGGACACACAGATCTCATTGCTCATTATCGTAGACAGTGCGCGCGCCGCGCGTCACGTCTCGCGCATCACGAGGTAAGAACATGTTTGGCTCCTTCGGCTGGATGGAATTGATGCTGATCTTGATCATCGTGTTGATCATTTTCGGCGCCGGCAAGTTGCCGCAACTGGGCGAGGGGCTGGGCAAAGCCATTAAGGGATTCAAAAAGTCGGTGCATGAGGCCGATGCCATCGATGTGACGCCGGGCGATCAGCCGCCGGTCGCGCCGCCGCAAGTGCAGGCACAAGTGATGGGCCAGCCGGAAGCCGTGCCGCCGCCACAAGCCGCGCCGGTCGCGCAGCCGGGACAGACGAAGCAGGGGTAGGAAAGCAGTGAACCGTGATGTGTGATGTGTGATGAGTTGGGAGAATGGCGGGACGAGCGAGAAAGGCAGGACATGCGGGACAGCCGATGTCGCGGTGTATCGAATCGTGCCAGTCTCGCCCCTCGCGCTCTTTTCGCGCATCACGGATCACCGATCACGCATCACTGGGTTGAACCATGTTTGGATTAGGCGCCGGCGAAGTCTTAATTATTCTGGTGATCGCGTTTCTGTTGTTCGGGCCCAAGCAGCTGCCTGAAGTCGGGCGGCAGGTCGGGAAGGCCGTCAAAGGGTTCAAAGAGACGGCGGAAGATCTGCGGAAGTCGGTGGAGCCCGAGATCAACATGATTCAGCAGGAAGTGAAGATGGTCGAGCAGGATTTCCAGGCGTCGATGAAAGAAGCGGAAGAGGAAATCAACGCGGCCGGCAAGCAGGCGGAGGACGGGACCAAGTCCATCAGCCAATCCGGGCAGGCGTAGGAAACCTGTGAGGGGTGATGGGTGAGCAGGCAGGCGAGATGAGCGAGACTGGCTGGAAAAGCGAGAAAAGCAGGACGCATGGATATTATGATTTCCCAAGCGCATCGAGTCTTACCGAGTCTCGCGAGTCCCGCCCGTCGCGCGATTCCCGCATATCTCCCGTCGCGCATCACGCATCACCGATCACGGTCTTTCAGGGAAGGAGCCGGCGGGAAGCGCTGCACCGGACTGAAAGTGAAAAATTGCAAGGCGAAATTCTGACGCTGTGGTAACTACATACGTAGAGTAAGGACGGAAGCGAACCGGGTTTCGTTTTCGCGATCCGGCGGGAGTCGGGACAAGGACGTCGTCGTAGTGGAAGTAGTTGGATCTCAAGTCGGCAGCCTGTCTGCGGGAGTGGAGCCAACAGGGGCTGTTATCCAATTCACAGGAGGAACGCTATGAGAAGCATCCAAGGACGGACAAGGTTGGCCGGGATGGCCACCTTCTTCAGCGCGGCCGTAATGGCGGCGGGCATGTCGGTGACGGCAGCCCCGGTCCAGGCGGCATTTGAACTGCCGGAAGGCGAGAAGATCACGAATGTTCCCGCCATCCCCCGTGCGATTCCACAGAAGGAAGCGTACGAGCTCTACGACCCGAAGATCGGCAAGAACTTCGATCTCAAGAATTTCTGGATGCGCGCGGATGTCCGCGTGCGGCCGGAATTCCGCAATGCGGCCTGCTTCGGCAGTTCGTTTCAAGGAGTCGGAAATTGTAACACCCTTACCGGTGGTACTCAGCCCGGCGCTCAGAATAGAAACAAGACCAATGACATGTTTGTGCAGCAGTGGGTCCGCCTTGGTATTGGGTATGACCTCTCGCCGGATGTGAATTTCTACATGGAAATCATCGATTCGGCGGTGTGGGGTGGTAATGGAGCTCCCGGTAACGGAGCAGCGGGCATCGATGCGCTGAACCATAACGGCGCTGTTTCCGGTAACGGGAACGGAGGCCGTCTTGGCGTCCGGGCTGCCTACATGTTGGTCCGGAACTTCGCCGGGGTCCAGGGCCTCAGCCTGAAAGCCGGCCGTCAATACGTGATCTTCGGTAACCATTCAATGTTCGGCCACTTCGATTGGGCCAACACGGGTTATTCCCATGATGGTGTGATGTTGCAATACAGCACCAAGGCCTTCGATAGCTACCTCGGGTGGTTCCGTACATTGGAGACTGATCTTGGTCAGGCAGCTCCGGTGGGCAGCTTGGGCAACAACATTGCCGGGACGAATACCGGCGATGCCGACAACGACGCCGACATGATCATTTTCTACAACCAGATTAAGTCGGTGCCGGGCTTCTTGATTGAGCCGTACTATGTCTATTATCGGAACGGTACGAACTCTGCGCTATTTGCTGGTCAAGGGCAGGGGACGGCGAAGCACACCAATCAAACTCGTCACACATTCGGTAACCGGATCGAAATGCGCAAGGGTAACTTCGATGCCATCAACGAGACGGTCTTCCAGTTCGGGGCGATGGGCGATAACGGCGCCGGCAGCGCGTTGGCCGGCGGAGCCGGTGGATGCGCGAACAACGGCCGATGCTTGAGCATCAATGCCTGGGCAACCAGAAACTGGATCGGCTACACGATGTATGAGAGTGCCTGGAAGCCGCGGTTGGCTTTCAACTTCGACTATGCCTCAGGCGATGGTCGAAACAATTGCGGTATTGCAGCTTCACAGAACGTGGGTCAGGGCTGCAAAACGGCCAACACGTTTGAGAACTTCTTCCCGACCAACCACATCCACATGGGTTATATGGATGTGCAGGCCTGGAAGAACATGATGAGCCCCTCGTTGAACTTACAAGCTCGTCCGACCAAGGATGACCACGTCGAGTTCTGGTACACGAACCTGAACCTCGCGAGCGCGCAGGACAACTGGTATCGTGGTTCTCAAACGGCATATGTGTTCTCACGAGTGGGGAACACCAAGAAGCACGTCGGAGACGAACTCGACTTCTCCTGGACCCACATGATGATGGACGGCAAGTTGTCCTTCCAAGCCACCTATGGGTACATGTTTGCCGGTTCGTACATCGAACAGAACCTGGGCACCAGCACCAATCAACAGTGGGGCTACGTCCAGCTCTGGATGAACTTCTAAGAACTGGTTAGGAGTTAGGGGTAAGGGGTCAGGCGAGATCCGCAGGCCCTGCCGAATAAGAAGCCCCGCGGGGAGATCCCCCGCGGGGCTTCTGCTTATGAGTCTTCCAGTGATATAGTTCCAAAAATGAGGGCCATATGAAAAGTAAGATGAAATCCAAAGCCAATCTATTCTCGCCGGAAATCATTGTGACGCGGGGGAAACCCTCGGCAGTGATTATTCCGCTTGATGAGTATAGGGATATGCTTGCCAGACTTGAGGACGCGGAAGATGGCAAGATCCTCAAGCGCCTCAGGAAAAAGCCGTTGCGATTCCGCTCGCTCAATGCCTTTCTCAAGGAAGCGACTCCTCGTGTATGAAGTCCTCATTGAACGGCGTGTCGAGCGAGATTTGAAACGGTTGCCTCTCCGTGAATTCAACAGGATCACGAGAGCGATGAAAGAATTGACGCAGGACCCTCGACCATCAGGCAGTCGAAAACTGGTGGGCAGCGAACGAGACTGGCGTGTAAGAGTTGGTGACTATCGGGTGCTCTATGAAATCGACGATGCGGGAAAGGTCGTTCGTATTCTTCATGTGAGACACCGACGGGAGGCCTACCGCTGATCTCCTGGTTGTGGGAGACCCTTCCGGTTCTCCCAATGAGGTTGATGCCAGCCATTTTAATTTTCTCCGGCTCCGTGGTTCCTTACTGCTTCTCTCTCTTCCCCTCCTTCGTAAGGAGGGGCCAGGGGAGGTCGAGACTACCGGCGGCCAGAACCAGCTTGTATATGAGTGAGGTGCCCGCCATCCTCATTGACCATAGTCATTGACCATGGTAGGGTCTTGCCATGAGTAAAATGCGAAAAGGTTCTGAGATGGAAGAAATCTCGATCTCGCAATTCAAGGCTACGTGTTTGGCAGTTCTGGCCAGAGTCAAGCGCACACAAAAACCGATTCTTGTCCTACGCAAGGGGGAACCCATTGCGCAGGTTGTGCCGCCTCCTCCCTCATCTATGCCCCAGTCATGGCTGGGTTCGCTTTCCGCTTCCGGTCAGATCCTCGGAAATATCATTGATCCTGTGTCTTCTCCGGAGGAATGGGAAACCCTTCGCGCGTGAAGTTGCTGCTTGATACCCATGTCCTCCTGTGGAGTGTGCTCGATCCGGATCAACTGTCTGTGAATGTAAGGGCCAAGCTGGAGGATCAGCAGAACGAACTCTGGCTGTCTCCCATTACGTTATGGGAGGTCCATCTGCTGGCTGAGAAGAAACGGATTCATCTCATGCCCGATCCCGCCGCATGGATTCAATCGATGCTGGACACAATCCCCTTTCGAGAAGCCGCGCTCACCCATGCCGTCGCGTTAATGAGCCGGAGAATCGATGTCGCCCATCAAGATCCGGCCGATCGATTCCTCGCCGCGACCGCTGCTGTGTACGGCTTGACCCTTCTGACCGCCGATGAGCGGCTTCTGCGCTCGCGTCAGTTCTCTGTTCTCGCCGCACGAACATGAGCTCGTATTACTGCTCTCGTATCGCCCCTCCTCCGTCAGGAGGAGCCGGGGAAAGCAATGTTGGCATTCATGTTTTATAAATTCCCCTCCTTCGTAAGGAGGGGCCAGGGGAGGTCGAGACTACCAGCTGCCATAACCGGCTTGAGTGATCGCCTCTGTAGTGGATACTGCCATTCAATCCAGCCACCATTAATCATTTTCTGTATTGCCCTCTTTATTAGATATGGTAGATTTGCTATATTGATTTGATGGACAAGAGGCCGAAAGGAAAGCCGATAGACTGGGTTGGATCATCACGGGATGACCTGAAGTCTTTTCCTGACGAGGTACAGCAGGCCGTTGGCTTCGATCTGTATCAGGTCCAATTGGGCGATCTGCCAGCATCTGCAAAGCCGTTAAGGGGACGGTTACGCGGTGTTTATGAGTTGAAGGAAAGCTACGAAGGGAATGCTTACAGGGCGGTCTATGTTGCGAAGCTGAAGGGCAAGATCTATGTTCTGCATTGCTTCCAGAAGAAATCAAAGAGCGGAATCGCAACCCCGCAGAACGACATAGACCTGATAGAGAAACGTTTGAAACTGGCAATAGAAGACAGCAAAGGAGTGCAGACATGAGTGGAAAAATTACAAGAGGTTCGGGCAATGTTTTTGAAGATCTTGGCTTCGATAATCCGGAGGAATACCAGGCAAAAGCTGAGCTTGCCCTCCAAATCATCAAAATCATAGAAGACCGTGCTCTTACCCAAAAAGAAGCGGCGGCCCTTATCGGGGCGACACAACCCGATATATCCAAGCTCAAGAGTGGCCAGTTAAAGGGCTTTACCCTGGATAGATTATTTTCGTTTCTGCTCAGGCTGAACAGAAATATTCAGATACGGGTGACCAAGGCAAAGGGTAAATCGGGTAAGCTTGAAACGGTTGCAGCCTGATAGAGTCGCCTTCTGCCCCTACCGGTATTTGATGGCGCACTTTGCGACATCAAAAAATCTAGCTTTTCAGGATTGAGCCCAAAGGGCAGGTCAAGCGCAGAGTCGTCTTTGCGAGGACGTCTGTATCGCTTTTGAAGTAACGGTTGGTTTCATGCAAACAAGCGGCTGCTTTGGATGTGTCCTCAGCTCGCAAGCTGAATGGCCTGTTTATGGAAGTTACGAAGCTCGTCCAGGAGGAGGCCCTTATCTCCATCGTTTCTTCTGCCTAGAACGCCCATTATTTTGATAGTTTGATTCAGTGGCTACATTCGCTGCAAACAGGTGGCTGGTTCGAGTAGAAAAGGGTGACCATTTTAGTGCCAATGCTCTCTGTAGAGCAGTTTCAGGATCTATAATATCTCTCCGGATGTTCTACCCATCCTGGCCTCCCCATAATAAATGGGAGGACAAATCGCGTACTCAGCCAGCCGGTTTTCATTTCTCCTGTTCCCCTCCTTCGTAAGGAGGGGCCAGGGGAGGTCGAGACTACCAGCTGCCATAACCGGCTTGAGTGATCGCCAGCGGCACAACAGCCGCGAACTTCTACCCCTCCTCGCCTTCCCTTATAAAGGGGAGGAGTAGATGAGTCCCGACAGGTGGATTGTAATTCCGAAGCTGACCGCTGATGGCTGACCGCTCCTCTCCGAACAGCCCCTCGCCCAAACCGCTGCTTGTTCATGGCTGGTCGCTCGTCTATACTTCGATCGTTTTGAATAACCAACTCGTTGATTGAGTCTCACACACACCTTGCACGATCTACGGAAGCAGCTCCGAGCGCAGTTCGGACTCGACCAGTTCAGGTCCGGACAGGAAGATGTCATGCGGGCCGTCCTGGCCCGTCGCGATGCCATGGTCGTGATGCCGACCGGGCAGGGGAAATCGCTCTGCTACCAGCTTCCGGCGACGCTCCTGCCGGGCCTGACACTTGTGGTCTCCCCCCTCATTGCCTTGATGCAGGATCAAGTTGAAAGTCTGAAACAGCGCAAGATCTCCGCCGCCGCCTTTCACTCCGGCCTGACTGAGCAACAACGGGACAAGGTCATCCAGGGCTTGCATCTCCAAAGTCTGAAGCTGCTCTATGTGGCGCCGGAGCGGATTCAACACGAAGGGTTTCTACGCCTGGTCAGGAAATGTCTGGTGTCGTTGCTGGTGGTAGATGAAGCGCATTGCATCTCTCAGTGGGGCCACGATTTTAGGCCCGACTATATGAAACTCGGACGACTCCGTCAGGAGCTGAATAATCCACCCTGCCTGGCGCTGACGGCCACGGCAACGACGCGGGTGCAGGCCGATATCTGTGAGCGCCTGGCTCTGCGTGATCCCTTCGCGGTCGTGACGGGATTCCGGCGGGAAAATCTGGCCTTGTCCGTCCGGCTCTGTGCCTCCCTGCCAGAGAAGCTGGCTGAGTTGGATCGCCTGGTCCGGCGATGCGAAACGGGCACGATTCTGATCTATGGCGCGACCCGCCGGACCGTCGAGGAAGTCGCGAGCTGGCTCGGCCAATCCTATCCTTCCGTCGGCTATTACCATGCCGGCCTTTCCGATGATGAGCGGCGCCTTGCGCATGAGGATTTTCGCCAGGGCCAGCTCCGTATTCTCGTGGCCACGAACGCTTTCGGCATGGGGATCGATAAGGCGGATGTACGGTTGGTCGTCCATCTCGATATTCCGGGAAGCATCGAGGCCTATTACCAGGAGGCAGGACGCGCCGGGCGTGATGGCTTGCCGGCTGCCTGTGTGCTGCTCTTTCATGAGCGGGATCTCGCGACGCAGGAATATTTCATTCAACAGGCTGCGAAAGATCCGGCGAGCGCGGAACGCGCGGGTCGCATGCGGACGTTGCTCAAGGACATGCTGGCCTATGTGTCTGTCAGGACCTGCCGCCAATTGGCGATTCTGGATTACTTCAGCGATGCTCAAGAGCGGGCCATGGGCCTCTGCGGTTTGTGCGATCGCTGCGTGACGGCTGTGCGGGAAGACCCCGTATCCGCTCAGGATGACATGACTCGTGCGAAGGCGGTGCTGCAGACGGTGGCCTGGTGCGACGGGCGGTTTGGGGTGAGTCGAGTGGTGGAGATTCTTCGCGGCAGCCAATCGAAGGCGATCCTGTCGCAAGGCGCCGAGCGTTGCGAGAGCTATGGTCTGTGTCGGGACTCTTCCAAATCCTCGGTGACCCACACGGTAAAAGATCTGATTGATTCAGGCCACCTGACGGTGATCGGTCAGGAGTATCCCTTGCTCGATCTGACTCGTCTGGGCCGTGAGGCGTTGAACGGGACCCGTGCCGTTGTTGTAAAACAGGGGGGCGCAGCGGGTATTGGCGCACGAGCCACGAGGGCATCGGTTGAACGGCGACCGCCTCGCGCTGTCGAGTTCTCCGCCCCCGGTGATCCAGAGCTGTATGAACGGTTGCGCCGGCTCCGGACCGCGCTTGCGGAGGAAGAAGGGGTCGCGCCCTTCGTTATTTTTCACGACAAGACATTGCGCACGATTGCCAGCCACAAGCCCGTGAGCCAGGCCGCCTTGCTGGAGATCCCCGGCATCGGCGATGCGAAAGTCGAACGCTACGGCCGGCGGGTGTTGGAGATCGTGAACGGCGAGTAAGAAAGCTACTTCAGATTCCCCGCCTTCGCGAAACGCTCTTGCAGTTCCTGATAGGTCTGCGTCACCGGAAATTGCGGAAATTCCTTGGGCAGATGATCGGGCGGACGGAAGAAGAATCCGGCGTCGGCTTCGCCGAGCATCGCGGTGTCGTTGTAGGCGTCGCCGGCGGCCATGGTAAAAAAGTTCAACGACTTGAAGGCGGCGACGGAATGCTTTTTCTGATTCGGCATCCGCATGTGATGCGCGAGAATCTTCCCGCTCCCGTTGATTTCGAGCTGGTTGCAGAACAGCGTGGGATAGCCCAGTTGGCGCATGAGCGGCAGGGCGAATTGATAGAACGTGTCCGAGAGAATGATGACCTGGCATCGCTCGCGTAACCAGGTGACGAAAGCCGGCGCCCCTTCGAGCGGGCCCATCTTGTCGATCACGCTCTGGATATCGGCGATGGTCAGTTTGTGTTCGTCGAGGATGGCGAGCCGCTGTTTCATCAGCTTATCGTAGTCCGGCATTTCCCGCGTCGTAATTTTCAGCTCTTCGATGCCGGTCTTGATCGCGACATTGATCCAGATTTCCGGCACGAGCACGCCTTCCAAATCCAAACAGGCAATCACGGGCTTCTGCATTTCTATTCCTCTTTCTCTCGGTGTGTTGAGTTGCCATTAGGCGAGGGGTACGAGGCCTCTGGCCCCTCGCCCCTAGCCGTTCCCTTCTGGTTTGCTATGAAACGCCTGGCTGAGAAATCGCCAGACTTTATCCAGTGCGCGATCGAGCAAGTGGGTTCCCTCCCAGCGCGGCTGATTCTCCCGCTCGTGGCGGGCGGCCCAATCCAGTGCCGTCGGGAGCGGGATCAACTTCGGCGGTTGCTCCGTCAGTTCGCCCCACAAGAGACTCAGGGCCGGCCCGATCCGCACCGGCACCGGCAAGGCGGCAATGGGATGTTCCGCCGGGTCTTGGCACCATTCGGCCGGTGAGGTCACCAGCAATTCACGACAGGCTGCCGGCCGGTGTTCGTAGATCGTGCAGACGTCCTGATCCAGAAAGGCGCAGGGGAGACGCAGCGCGTAATAGGCGCGATTGATCGGTTCCAGCGCGGCGTCGTCCGGCGGGTCGGTCGATTCGCCCATCTCGATCAAATTATTCCAGAGTCCGCGGGCCAGCAGGGCCGTTCGTGTCACGGCGAACCGTTGAGTCAGGCGGGTCTGCTCTGTTTCCGGTACGGTCAGTATATAGTCGCGCAGGGCAAAGGCCTCGGGAGCTGAGACCGGCACGAGCATACGGCAACAGGCGGCACAGCCTTTTTTGCATGAGATGGCATGCCCTGCCTCAATGCTTCGGTGTTCTTCCAGAGCCTGGGCCTCCTCGCCCAGTCGCCGCATCAACGGCACGATTGCCGAGACCGGCACGAAGCCGGTCGGGACCTCGACCGCGCTGGTCAGTTGTCCAGCCGGGGTGTTCAGAGAGATGTCGTATCGTTCGGTCATCGGGTCTCTATATTATTGTCGAGTGGTTCGCATCATAGAGAAGCGTTTGCCGCAGGGTCAACCGCAAGGCTCTCTTGCCCCTGTTCCACGGAATGCCGATAATGGCGCCATGCTTTCCGGCCATGTGATCGGGTTGTTGAAAGAGTATATGCAGGATCTGGTGGAGCAAGCCGGGCAGGAGGCGTCGGCTCAGGAGCGATTTGGTTTTACCGCCACCGCCTATCGGCCGGACCACGCCATTTCTGATCTGCTGGCCCTTCTCGACGACCGCATCGAGTCAGAAGGTATGCAGGTTGGGTTGCCTGACGGCTTTCTCCATGAAATGTGGAGCCTCTCAGGGAACGCCGCGCTCATAGCTTTCCCGCAAGCCGATAAACGGCGATGCCGGCGAGTTCTTCGATGGCTTCCGAAATTTCCCGGAAGGCCCAAGTGGCGGGAAGCACATCGAAAATGGAGAGGGTATCCCAGCCTTCCGTGACCCGGTTTCTCTCATGAAATCCGCAGGGGGAGGGGATGACGTCGAATCCTTGCGCGCGGAATAACGCGGAGGCTCTCGGCATGTGGGTTGCGGAGGTGACCAGGACAATCGTGGTGCGGTTACCGAGCAGGTGTTTGGTTCTCACGGCATTCTCGTAGGTGGTCCGGGCTTGATCTTCTGTGATGATGGATTTTGAGGGGACTCCGAGGCGGGCGGCCCATTCTTTCATGATAGCGGCCTCCGCCGGCCCTGACCCAAACACGCGGGCGTCTCCGCCGGTCACCAGGAGCGAGGGGGCGATGCCTTGGCGGTAGAGATCTGCGCCGCAAGCCGTTTGCCGCATGGATTCTTCCGTCAGTTCGATGCTGGGGCGCAGCGAGCCGGCGTCGCGAAGTCCCCCTCCCAATACTACGATGGTGCCGTTCGCGATTGGTCTTGGAAGGTCTGACGGAAAGTGTTCGCCTTCCAGTGCGGCCACGAGAATGTGCGCGACTAGCGGAGATGTGAGAATGAGTAGCAGGGTAACCAGAGCAATGGAGCTCACGCGGAGCCAGCGCTGGCGTATGGGGAAGAAGGGAAGCCAGGCGAAGAGCAGGACCATGCCTGAGAGACCGATGATCCAGGTCAGGGGATAGACGCCATACTTGAGGAGCTTATAGAGGCCGAAGAAAAATGGGGTCAGTTCCATCGACGTTCCTTAGAAATAACCGCGGCGCTAGGCTGTGCAGCATAGCAGTCGTGGGAGGTTTGACCAAGAGAGGATGCCTGGGATGTCACGAGCAAGACAGTATTGGCTGATGAAATCCGAACCGTTGGTATTTTCAATTCACGACTTGGCGGGCGCGCCGAGGCGTATGACCTGCTGGGATGGTGTACGCAACTACCAGGCCAGAAATTTCATGCGGGCGATGCAGCTGGGCGATCGGGTGTTATTCTACCACAGCAACGCCAATCCTCCGGCCATTGTGGGCATCGCGGAGGTCGCCGCCACCGCGTATCCCGACCCGACTCAGTTTGAGCGGAACCACACGCATTTCGATTCTGCCAGTGATCCCCAGGCACCCCGCTGGGATATGGTCGATATCCGCCATGTCCGGACCTTCGATGTTCCGATTTCGCTCGACTCCCTGAGGACGGAGACGGCCCTCACCGGCATGGCGTTGTTGCAGAAGGGGTCGCGTCTGTCGGTTCAGCCGGTGACGAAAGGGGAGTGGGAATACATACTGAGATTGGCAAAGTGATGATCGAGACAAGACTCAGGTGCTGGCTTTGCCTTCGTCGAGATGCCGATGTTGCCAGTCCAGCCAGGCATGGCCGAGTTCGTGGGCAAGAATATAGCGTCGCCGCGTCATCGGGAGGCGCTTCCGGATATAGATTGTCTTGGTGTCGTTGTCCCAGATGCCATCGGCGTTGGCATCGCGCTTATCCATTTCAGTATCTGTCAGTTGACGGACTGAAATCTGATAGCCGAACGGGAGGACGACTCTGGTCGGGATTCGTATCATACGGGAACGGCTCCTTGATTAGGCCACGGTATTCGGAACATGGTGCGTTGCTCTTCCAGTCGATCGGACACCAGTACATTACCATAAAGAGTAAGCGCGTTGACCGCGATACATTTCATATAAAACAATCACTTATGAATTAATGGCTGTATTGGTCGTCGCGGTGGTAACTCAGAAAGACGGCCCCTTAGCCGGTTTCCCTTCAGGGGGAACTCGTGTATCATGCCGGCCATGAATCAGGTGACAATCGACGAGATGGTAAAGGCCTACCCCCGATCCGTCCGGCTGACCGAAGTAAAGATCCGGGATCGTGGGGAGGTCAAGAAGCTGGATGCCGGAGAATTACTTCTGCGGACCGGTGATCGGGTCTTGCTCGAAGCCGACGGTGAAGCGACCTACGGCGTGGTCTATACCGCCCCCTACCAGACCCCGTTTATTCCGCCCATGCGCGTATTGAAACCGATTCTCCGCAAGGCGAACGGAGAGGATGCTGTGCTGGTTTCGAGGCTGGAAAGCTTGTCTCGAGAGGCGATGGCCTATTGCCGGACAAAGGCCGGTGAGATGAAGTTGAGGCTGAAACTGGTCGAGGTGTATGGCGCGCTTCAGCGCCGGCAGCTCACGTTTGTGTATACCGCGGATGATCGTATCGATTTCCGTGAGCTGGTGCGTGATCTCGCCAGACGTTTTGGCGGTCGGATCGAAATGCGACAAGTCGGTGTCCGGGAGGAAGCTCGGCGACTCGGCGGATTCGATACCTGCGGCCTGGTTCTTTGCTGCACCAGTTTTCTAACAGAGGTCAAGCCGGTCACCGTGAAGCAAGCCAGAACGATGGGGCTGCAGGTCGAAGACCCTCGGTTGCTCGGCGTCTGCGGACGATTGAAGTGTTGTCTCATGTTTGAAATGATGGATGCGCAAGGTGCGTTTCCTCAGCAGACTCAGAAACTTATTACTCCCTCACGACCGGCATTACCCTCCCGAACTTCCTAGGGGGCGGCTCTTTTCACAATCCGACGAATGTTCTCTACGTTATGCCAACAGCTCCGTGCATTGCGCTCTAGCCGAGGCCGAACAGGTGTAATAAGTCACACGTCTGTCAGAATCGGAGCGCAACAAAAAGTCGAGAGATTCTTGGTCGTGGTCAACGCCGAACGATGTGAACGACCAAGCGGAATTTTTGAATCCTTTTCTGTCCCTGTCGCTCTCAGTAGGGCGAACCATCAAGGAGGATCGGTCGGTCGTGTCCGTGTCGTGCCCTATTCCAACCCCAAATCAGGAGGTCGCAAGTGAAGAAAAATGGATTGTTGGTCATGATCGCCGTAGCAGCCATCGGCTGTGCCGGTGTGGCCCCCCAGAAGGCGATGAGCGGGGAGCCGAAATCGCCGGTTGAAGGATTCGACATTCACGTGCAGGCTCCGCATTTGATGCCGAACGGAGAGCCTGGTGGACCGTTCCATCACTACTGCAAGGGAATCTCCGATAAGATTCTGCAATGCCTCCTGTTCGATTCCACAGATCCTAAAGCGAAACTCGTGGCGATCGAGTATTTCGTGTCAAAAGACCTGACCAGAAAGTTGCCGGCTATCCAGTGGCATCGCCACTTCCATGATCATAAGATTGAGATCGCAACCGGTCGCGTCCAGATTCTCGATATGCCGGCCGACCAAGCTGCAAAGGTGGCTGAAGTAGCCGCCGGGACCGACGGTGTGATCTATCACCTGTGGCAGCACGGCCAGGAATTCCCGGATGGGACCGTGAGCTTCCCGCAGTCGCTCGGGCACAAGTTCCCGGGGCATTCGGATAAGTAGTCCCTAGGCGGAGGGCCAGCCTCGTTTTGTTCAAATCGGGTTGGCCCTTCCCGCCCGTTCGGGGTCCGCAGCGGCTTGCGACGAACGAAGGAGTAGTGCGGTGGGACAGGGTCGGAATCGGGATCGAGATCGAGTTCTTGTTGCGTTGTTCATAGCGGCGGTGCTTGGTCACGGAGGTGCGTCGGCCTTAGGTGCAGACGAAGCCGTCCTCCGGTCGCGCGTGCCGGCCGATAAGATCGAGGAGGCCCGAACATGGACCAACCCCTTCGAGGCGACGCCGGAAAACATCGATACAGGCAGAGGGCTGTTTCACGGCAAAGCGTTTTGTGTGACCTGTCACGGGAAAGAGGGAAAGGGGCTAGGCGATATTCCAGGTCTGGTCGGCAAGCTTCCGCGCAATTTCACCGATAGGGTCTGGCAGGCGGCCAGAACGGACGGCGAGCTGTTCTGGATTCTGAAGAATGGAAGTCCCGGGACGGATATGGCGTCGTTCGTTCCGCTCGTGCTCACGGAAGAAGAAGCCTGGCATGTCCTGCTCTACGTGAGATCATTCGGTCGCTAAACATAGCGTCTTAAATTATGCCGCATAATCTGCGCAGTACCGAGTTGGGGTTTCTCCAGCGGTCGAAGCACGTGGAGACGGCGGTCAGCACGTCGTCCAAGGTGGCGAAGAACCGGTTGTGTGTCGCCATGCGGCGGGCCAGCTTCCAGACGCGCTCGATGGGGGCCAGCTGCGGACTGTACGGCGGCAGAAACAGCAGGGTGAGCACGGCGCGATATTTTCGGAGCAAGGGCTTGAGCAGGACCGCGTGGTGGTATCGGGCATTGTCCAGCACCATCACCATGCGCGTGCCGTGGGAGCGATGCCGTAGCAGCGTCTTCAGAAAGGTCTCGAACGTGGCCGCATTGAACGTGGCGCACAGGGAACGGACGAACGTGCCGGTGCGCACGCTGACGGCCCCGAAGCAGGCGACCGACTTGCGGGTGGGCGCATGGAGCAGGACCGGATCCTTGATCTCGGGCGGCACCCACATGCGGCACCGGGTGCCCTGTTGTTGGAAGTGGCATTCGTCCAGGCTCCAGAGTTCAACGCCCCGGCGCCGTGCCAGGCGGTGCAGTTTTTTTAAACGCCGCAACCTTGACCGGGTCGGACTGGGCGACTTGGGGTCGGGGCTTGCGCAGCCGGAATCCCATGTGGCCGAAGAGGCGTTGGCACTGGCGCACCCCCAGCCTCACCTTGTAGCGCCGGCGCAGATGCGCCGCGAGCAGCTTGCCGTCCCACAGATGACCGGCATGCCCGAACTTCTGCGGCTCGTGTCGCAAGTCACGCCCCAGCGCCGCCCATTGCTTGGGGCTCAGCCTGGCTGGCCGCCCCGACCGCGCCCCATCGCGCAGGCCGGTCAGTCCATGGGTTTCAAAGCGTGTCACCCAGCGCTGCACCGTGCGTCGATCTTCCCCAAACAATGCGGCGACCTGCTGGCAACTGTGGCCGCCGGCGACCAGCAGCAACCCGTGCAACCGATGGTCGTATCGCGATTCATCGGACCGCGCGATTTCTTGTTGGATGGCCAGTCGCATCACGTCCGCATCCGCAATTTCCAGTTTTCTCATGACCGTACCTCCGCATCGTGGACCGGTCATCAGTATACCCCATTGATGCGGCAATATATATGTCGCTATGTTTAGTACGTTATGACTGGGGCAGCTCAGCGATGGGCAATGGTCGCGGCGCTTGCCGCTCTTGCGTCTCCGGTATTTCCCGCGCGGGCCGAGTCCGACTGGTCTGCGATCACGGAAAGCCGGATGACGTATACGGACGATGTCTTCCAGTTTTCCGCCTCCCGGCGCCAGAAGTTCAGTGAAGATCCCAGCCAGCCGACCGTCGTTCCGACCGAGAAAAAGTCCGACATCGTCTGGGACCCCTCTCTCGAACTGGTTCATTCATCCACATCCTCCCTAGGGCCGACCGAGCTGTCCGCCAAAGCGCACGGATTTTTCTATACGGCGAATCCAGTATTCAACCACGCCGACTATCGGCTTCAAGTCAAACAGAGGCTGTCCCCCGAGACCTCCGTCCTCGTGCGCTACCGATACGTGCCCAATATGTTTCTGGGACAGAACTTCGAGCGCAGAACGGGCAACCGATTGATCGAGGACGAGCGAGTCACCTCGCACACCGGGCGTGTGGAAGTGGAGCAGAAACTCGGGAGTCGCTGGGCGGTGAGTCTGATCGGTCGCGGGGGGCTTCGGCTGTATAATGAAGCCTATGCCGAGCGGGATACCAGGTTCTGGACGGTCGGCCCCCGTGTGTCCTATGTGCTCTCCGATCGAGTGACCGCGGCGCTCGGGTATCTCTTCGAACGCGGTTATGCGGATGGCGCCGGGGATATCCGTTTCAATGACGACGTGTCCTATCGACAGCACCTGGTGTCGGCGAGTGCCGATGCCGGGCTCACAGAGATGCTCACGCTGCATCTCCTGTATCTCTACCGCCGGAAGGATTTTACCAGTGAGTTACTCGGGGACACCCATCTCAATCGGCACGACGACACGCACCAGGGCGCGGTCGAACTCCGCTATCGCCTGACCTCCGCAGCGATGCTGACGCTGGGCGCGCAACGCACCCAGCGCGTCTCCACGAACGAGACGCGCAGTTTTCACGATACGCAGGTGTCGATCGGCGGACAGTATCGATTCTAGCGATACCATGGGGCCAAGTGTGTCTGTGCGGATAGGGTATGCATTCGTCCTGATCAAGGGCGTATGGAAGGAGATGCAGATTTGTTTGGAGGATAGTTTTGGTGGGCCGTGTAGGGGTCGAACCTACGGCCCGCTGATTAAGAGTCAGCTG